>NZ_WQGE01000004.1:0-374852 GCF_013034525.1 Ruegeria sp. HKCCA5929 | reverse complement strand
CTTGGTCCTCCGTTTCCTAAACATAGCGGTGGACCAGTTCAAATGGGGAGGCTCAAGCGGACGTTTAGTTGAATTCAAGGAACGACTGCTCCGAGCCCACTTTGAGCGATGCAGCGTGATGCCCCAATCGCAACAGAGCGCAGAAAGCTGACTTTGCAATGTCTTGGGTACAGGTCGTAACAGAAGTTTTTTTTCAGTATTCCGGACCTTGCCGTCTTCAACCCAACCGTTTCTTGAATCTTAGAGTCGCCGCCAGCAACCCGAATGCCGCAAATCCGATCATCCAGAGAATTCCCCAGCGCAACTCGTATAGCGAGGCGTCACGCAGGACCACGCCGCGGATCATGTCCATGAAGTGGGTTGCCGGCAGGACCTGTGCGATCATTTGGACGGGTTGTGGCATACCGTCGAAGGGGAACATGAAGCCCGACATTAGGATCGAGGGCAATAGGACGAAGATGGTCATCTGCATCGACTGCAATTGGTTCTGCGCGAGCGTGGAAATCACCAGTCCAAGCGACAGGCTGGCGATGATGAACAACAAGGTCACCACAAGTAAAGTGCCCAATCCGCCGTTTATCGGGACATCGAACAGGACGTGCCCGAGGCCGAGGATGATTGCGACCTGTATCAGGCCGAGGAAAATGTAGGGGATAATCTTGCCGATCATCAGTTCGATCGACTTGATTGGGGTGTTGATCAGCATCTCCATATTACCCCGCTCGCGTTCGCGGACGATGGCCGCTGAGGTGAACAGGATCATTGTCATGGTCAGGATAACGCCGACAAGACCCGGCACGATATTGACCGCCGACCGCTGCTCGGGGTTGAAGTAAAGCGTTACCTCGAACGTCGGCACCTGCCGATTTGGTGCTTGTTTCAGAAGTTCTGTTAAAGGCATCATGCGCAGGGATTTGATTGCGCTGGCCACCATAGTGTCCGAGCCATCGACGATCCAATGTGCAACCGGTCGGCTGCTTGTTTGGTCGGTTGCGTTGGCCAAGCCCAGCCCGACGGACGGGCTGCGGGCAAGGCGTTGGCTAACGTCCCTAGGGATGATCAGCGCGGCACGCACGCGGGACTCGGTGATCGCGCGCTCGGCCTGCTGTGGGGTGGTCAGCTCTTCGGTGATGGTTACGACTTGCGTGGCCTGAACGATCTGTGCCAGCGTACGCGACAGCTCGGTTCTGGACTCATCCACCAGCGCCACGGGCACGTGCCGAAGGTTGGTGTTGATCGCATAGCCAAACAGCAGCAGTTGGATCAGCGGGATCATGATGACCATGGCGAACGTCATCCGGTCTCGTCGCAGTTGCAGCAGCTCTTTCTTCAGGACAGCAGTGATGCGGCGTGGCGAGATCACTGTTCTGGCCCCCGTGTGGCGCTGACGAACACGTCTTCCAGATTTGGTCGCTGCGGGGTCAGCGACAGGTTGGGAAACGCAGTAAGTCGGCCGAGCAACATTTCCACCGGCTGAGGTTCGGATTTATCTACCAGCACTCGCAGCCGCGATCCGACTTGAGCGGTCGACAGGATCTTGGACTGGCTGTCCAACGCACGTTTGACCTTGCGCAGGTCCGGTCCTTCAACCTCGACAACATCAGCCTGCAGATCATCCATAAGCTGGCGCGGAGACCCGTCTGCCTTTTTCACACCGTGTTGTAGAATCGCCAGTTGGTGACAGCGCTCGGCCTCGTCCATAAAATGGGTCGACACGATCATTGTTGCACCCTGATCTACAAGGTCAAATAGCTGCTCCCAGAACGTTCGACGGGTTTCGGGGTCCACAGCCGAGGTCGGTTCGTCCAGAAACAGCAGTTTCGGTCCGTGCAAGACTGTCGCCGCAAGGGCGAGTTTTTGTCGTTGTCCGCCGCTCATGCTGCCACTGAGCTGATGAACGTTGGCCGTCAGGTCGTAAGTATGAAGCAGCTCGTCGATCCGGCCTGCTGCCGACTTCGCTGGAATGCCATAGATATCCGCCGCGAACCGGAGGTTTTCCAGCACTGTCAGGTCGCGGTAGTACGAGAAAATTTGAGTCATATACCCGATCTCGTTCTTTAGCGGCTCAGCCGCCTCGGGCATCGACCGATCCAAAACCGAGATCGCTCCACTGCTGGGGGTTAGCAGGCCGGTCAGCATGCGCATGGTCGTTGTCTTGCCGCAGCCGTTGGGGCCGAGAAACCCGTAAATCTGGCCCTTTCTGATCTCAAGGTCCAGATTGTTAACGGCGATGTTTTCTCCGAACTGGCGGGTCAGACCCTGCGTCGAAACAACGACATCACTCATGGCATAGGGACCTGCACGGGTACTCCGGCGGGCAGGTCCGGGGATGCGGTGGGCAGGTCAATTTCAGCCAAATAGACAAGCCGGGTTCGGTCGTCCTTGTTCAGTCCGTAATAGGGGGTGAAGGACGAGTCGTCGCTGATCCACCGGATCACGCCTTCCAACGGATCGGCCAACCCATCAACGCGCACTTCCAGCGTGTCGCCGGGTTTCAGACTGACGCGATGCGGCGCAGGCAAATAGACGCGCGCGTAAGGCGTCTGGCCCGTGACCATCACGGCAACCGGGCTGCCGGATGTTACTCGTTCACCCAAATTCCACGGTAGGGAATCCAGCACGCCGTCGCGGGTGGCCGTAACCGTCAAGTCGTCCAAAACGGTTTGCTCGGCGGAAACCAACGCTTCGGCGGCCCGTACGTTGGCTTCGGCAACCGCAAGGTCTTCGGGGCGGGTGCCGTTCTGCAGCTCTTTCAGCGATTGCTGAGCGCTGGCCAGTTCTGCCCGCGCAGAATCGCGCAGGGCCAGATCATTTGCCACCTGCGCTTCGGTCACGACGGAGTTCTCGACCAGTCTGGCGTTTCGGTCATAAATGGCTTCGGCATCGGAAAGGCGCGCAACAGCGCCCGCGACTTTGGCTTCGGCTATCGCAATCTCTTCCTCGCGCGGCCCCACCTGCAGTTTCAGAAGCGTGGCCTGTGCCTTTTCCAGTTCAGCCTGCGCCAGCGCCAGCTTTGCGCTTTGCAGTGTGGGGTCAAGCTGAACCAGCGTGTCGCCTGCCCTGACCACGGCGCCTTCGGCAATAGGCAAATCGACGACGATTTCGCTGGCTGTCGCGGTCAGAGCCACCCGGTCGCGCGCCAGCACGCCCAAAGCCACGCTGGAATCGGATCCGGAGCACCGGTCCAGAAAGGCGGGCAGTACAGCCGCCAGTATCAAGGGTATCGGGATCATCAGATTCAACAGTGTTTCCCTCCGGTGCTTGGCCTTTGAACACGCTGGATAATAGTCAAAGTATACAATCAGGAAATCTGATTTATGTATACGGCTCAACCGCTAAACTTGGCAGCATTGGTTTATGCGGGCAGTCGTGCCAACCACTCCTCCAGTTTTTCTCCGATCAGATGGGGGTTATCCTCCTGCAGAAAATGAATACCTTTCCCGATATCCACCACTTCTAGATTCTGGATGGTCTGACGGCACCATTCGACCTCTTTAGGCCCGATGGTGCCTCCGGGCGTTGCATGGAACATCAGCATCGGGGTTTGCGTTTCTCTCAGCCAATGGCTGTAGGCGCCGACGATCTCATGAACGTCCGAAGGTGCGTCGTCGATCGGTATTTCACAAGGCCACACCCGAACTGGCTTGCGACTTCGTGCTGTGGGAAAAGGCGCACGATATTGCGACATTTCTTGCGGGGTCAAATCACGCACAATGGCGCTTGGCAGAATTTTTTCGACGAACAAATTCAGCCCCGAGATCATCATCCAACCCAGACCGGGCGTCCGCATCAAGCGAAACCCGACGCGGAAATCTGGCGGAAATCCGGCCCAGGTCATTGGACGCACGACGCCTTCCATGAAGGCGATGCCGCGTATGTTCTCCGGATGCCGGTGCGCATGGTGGAACCCCAGTGCCGAGCCCCAATCGTGAATGACGAGCGTCACGTCCTTCAGTCCCAGCGCCTTGATGAATCCGTCAACGTAGGGGACGTGATCGACGAAGCGGTAGGGAATATCCGGCTTATCCGACTTGCCCATACCGATCAGATCCATTGCGATAGCGCGGTTTTGCCGGGCGGCATAGGGGATGATGTTGCGCCAAAGATAGGATGAGGTCGGATTGCCGTGTAGAAATAGAACCGGTGCGCCTTCGCCTTCGTCAACATAGTGGATGCGCTGCCCATCCACCTCGACATACTTCGATTCAAACGGGAAGTCGGGTGAGATCTCTTGTTCGGTACTCATTGAGCCGCCCTTTCAGAATTGTGCGTTTCTTCGATCAAACCCAGCGCCTCATCATACCAAGTGGGGCGAGACGCCCAGCCGACAATCGCGTTAACGGGTTGGGTCGGCGGGCGTAATAGGCTGCCAACGAGGACAACCAGAAACTTGCCGTTCCGTGTCTCGAATGGCAGCGTCGTCCCGCAGTTTCGGCAAAACGCCCGACGAACTTGGGAATTGGGCACGTCACAGGTGGTCAGTATGTCTTTGCCTTCCAGCCACTCGATCTGATCGGGCGTGGTGAACGCATTCGCAACATGGGCCGAGCCTGAGGCCCTTTGGCAAAAGCTGCAATAGCAGAGTTTGAAGGCGGCCATGTTGTCTTGCACCCGATAGCGCACTGCGCTGCAGATACATTGCGCCTCGATCTTGTTCGGGTGAACCATCGAAGGGTTCATCTTAGCCGCGATACGCAAAATACGCGCGGACAGATGCGGTGAAGGTCAGGCCCATGCTGATGATCGCGATGACAAAGCCGATGACCGCGGTGGCCGGGATTGAGACCAGAAAATCAATGGCAATCGCAGCGCGGATGCCGAATAGGCTGCGTTTTAGGATGGACGCAACGATGCTGGAAAATGTCACCATGTACCCCAGCATCGTATAGAGCATCAGGTTGGCGGCCTGCGGGCCGACCAGCTCTCCGACCTGTAGCCCGTAGAACTTGAACGCGGCGAAGAAGCCAAAGGCCAGCAGGATCTTCAACGCGTTCAGAATGAAGATCACGCGCAGTGCGATGGGCTTTGAGGCCCCGGTTGTTTGGTCTATGGCGGTCACATCAGGTCTCCGTTTCAGTTGGGCCAAACGGCGTTTGCAGCCGCGCGCTCACAATGCTATCCATGTGGATAGTAATTGATTACTATCCAAGCGGATAGAAAATGCAAGGAGAAATCTGTGGCGCGAAAACGCAAGACGGATCACGACAGTGCCGTGGCAGGTGCGCTGGACCTGTTCTGGCGGCGAGGATACCACGGTGCCAGCACGCGGGAGCTTGAGCAGGAGACGGGGCTGACCCGGTTTACATTGCAAACCACCTATGGCGGGAAAGAAAAGTTTTTCCTAAAAACTTTGGATACTTATCTGAACAATGCCGAGGCCCAACACTTTCCCGACCCCGACACCTATTCGCTGGATGATCTGGCTGGTTGGTTCCGGGGCATCACGTCAACGGAGCGGATGCCAAAGATTGAGGATGCTGGGTGCCTTGCCTTTAATTCGATTAGTTCATTCGACCGCTCTGATCTCGAGGTTAACGCACGAATCGAGCGGTACCTGACCGCACTGGAGGGGCGGTTTGCGGCGATACTGAGCCAGGCAAAGGATGACGGGGCCATCCGTTCCGAGACCGATCCGGATGAGGCCGCACGGGTGCTGATCGGTCTTTTGCTGGGCCTTCATACGATCATGAAAGCTCGAACCTCAGATCAGTTTCCGCAGAGCTACGCCGAGGCGGCGGTCGGGCTGATTGAAGGATGGAAAAACCAATAAGTTATCCAACGTACAGGCGCGCCTAACCTCTTGCAGCGTAAGAAATGCGCGCCTGCAGCGAAGTTCTGGATGGTGGATTGCCCCTGCTGTATTCCGGTTGACTGTTGAGTGACCGCTTTGGTGAAGCCGTAGTGCACCGCGCGCAGCTTACTCAACGGCAGGTTTGGGCCGTTATCACAAAAAATCTAACGAACTGATTTATCCGCAGCTTTGTCCCGCGATGCGGTCCTTCTCGATATTTTGACAAACGTCTGCAACGAGCCCACCGCAGACTAAGAGTCTATCGCAAATGAAAGCTCATTTGCTGCTTCCTTAGCAACTTCGGTACATTTTAGGTTGCAGCTAGAAAGAAAGCTGACGTACGCGTCAATAGAGTCCCCCAAACGTCGTTTACTGTTCCTGGCGCCAATTGCGTGCACGACCACCAATGGCCTAACCGCTTTGAAATGCTACTTAGCTTGACAATTGGCCAACACAAAAGATCCGCTGGTCGTCAACGAAGAACTCTCAACATCAACCTGGACCAGTTTTTGGAGTTCTGAGTTCCATCAAGCGGGCAAAATATTGTGGTTTACTCGGAACAAATTGGTCGGGTCATATGTGCCCTTGATCCTAGAGAGCTGTTCACCATTATCGCCGTATGCACCGGTCATGTGGTCCGCTTCGTCTGCAGGCATGAAGTTGACATATGCGCTTCCGGTCGCGTGCGGTTGCATCTGGTCGTAAAGATCTCGCGCCCAAGCAATACAATCGGCATCCTTGCTGGGATCCTCCCAACGCGTGTGAACATTCATGATGAAGTGAGCAGATCTTTGGGGATAAGCGGTCGAACCGGCCGCGACGCGCGCCATTGCTCCTCCCACATGGGCAATAAAAACTTCACACGCCGGGTCAGGAAGGCTGGAAATCGCTTCCAGAAGTCCCGAGATTGCACTCGATGAAAGTGCATCGAAATCGTGACTTTTCCAGTAATTCCGGGCACCGGGTGTCAACAACGGGTCGAAAGCGGCCTGCCAGTCTACGAACTTATGGGGCGAGATCACATCGACAATTGGTTCGCCAAGCGCGCGCAATGCTGTCATGGCTTTTTCACCTTCGTCCATCGGCCCGCTGTAGCAGGCTGCAAAGATCAACACCTCGCGCCCATGCCACTCAGCCGGCAGGAAAGGCAGAGGAGGCGCTTTTCGCATCACGCTCCAGACCGTCAACTCATCCGGGGAATTATCCGCAATAGAGGCGAATTCGACCAGAAGTTCTGGCGCATTTTCTATCGGGTGAACAATAAGACCAGACAAGACATCAGGTCCGAGTTCATGCAGTTGGAACTCGAATGAGGTCACAACACCGAAGTTCCCACCCCCACCGCGAATGGCCCAGAAAAGTTCCGGGTGGCTTGCGGGCGAGGCGGTTACAATCGCACCGTCCGCAGTCACGACCTCCGCTGAGAGCAGGTTATCGATCGTCATACCAAATTTCCGAGTGGTCCATCCAAAGCCGCCGCCAAGCGTGAGGCCTGCGATACCCGTAGTCGAATTGATGCCAACGGGAACGGCAAGTGCATGTGCTTGAGTTTCGCGATCTACGTCTGCCAACAGCGCTCCCGGCGCAACCCGAGCGGTCTTTTTGACAGGATCGACGTGAACCGACCGCATCTGCGACAGATCAAGCATGACCGTTTCATCTGCAACAGCGTGACCGGCAATCTGATGTCCACCAGAGCGAACAGACATAACGAGGCCGGCGTCCCGAACAAAGTTCACGGCCTTCTGCACGTCACTGGCCCCCAGCGCGCGGATTACGAAGCCTGGGTAACGTTCGAACATGCTGTTCCAAGTTGTTCTTGCATCCTCATATTCAGGGGAGCCCTTCTGATAGACCCCGCCACGAAGCGATGCATCAAGAGCGCCCAACGCGTCTTGCTCCACTGTTGCCGTACCACCGTCGAGTGTTTTCAGATCAAACATGCGTAAGCCTCCCTATTGTTAGGTCGGGCTTCTTGCAGCGCTGCCTCAGTCGATTTGTTTCCGTCGCGTGGTCCCGCGAAGGCGTTTCACTGAATTGGGAAAATAATGTTGCAGGTCAGGCAAAAATTCCCGGGTCGATGCGATCCACAGGTGTTATCACGTCGGCGGGAATATTCAGGCGTTCGGCCGCCTTTCTCAGGCTTTCCTCATCCGGGGCTTCGTACAAGCAGTACGTTTTGCGCTTGTCTGCACTGAGAAACGAGAAAATCCACTCGACGCCGACTTCGTCATTGATCTCTTTGATGTGAATTTTGTCATCGTCTGTAACGTTTAGTTGCTCGGCAAAATTTCTTTCAATTATGTACCTTGGCATGAAGTCCCCCAGACCAGATTTTTTACCTTAACTCGCTACTCCTTCGAGCTTTGACCTTAGGGAAACCATACTCAATTTCTGTGAAATTGCCAACGCTTCCCCTTCCAGTTGAAACGCCTGTTCCACATCAGCCGGGCGGCCGCGTTGTCTTAGTGCAGTAGCATATGCCGTCTTGCTGTGCGCGACCCAAGGAGGGCATTTCATGCGCGTGTCAATTTCTATTGCCTTCTGGAACATCGTCTCAGCCACATCCCAGTCCTTCAGAACCGTACCCAGACTTCCGAGGCGTCGCGCAGCTGCGCCAGTGCATACTGTCGTGGCCCCAGCGGTGATCGTCAGTTCTTGGTAAGGAGCAAGCATTTTATAGAGCGTCTTGGCGTGTTCTTGATGCTGAATGGCGACACATATGTCGGCCAGATAGGACAAAGTCGTTGAATACATGGCGTCTGGTGGAAGATCGAAGCCATTGGCAGCCATTTCATTCAGTATTCGTTCGGCGGGTTCTTTGTATCCAAGCTCAGCAGCGATAAGACCAAAACCGGGCTTCCATGAAATGTCTTCGGGGCTGTCTGTCATCAGTTGCTTAATCACAGGCGCAACCTCGTGCAGTCGGTTTTGCTCGCGGCGAATGGTGAACATCTGAACTCCAAAGACGCCCTCAACATGTTCCCCATGGGTCTTTCGACCAATTTTCACCGCTTCGGTGGCGTGTTTTTCAGCTTGATCAAAATCGCCGTCCATAATTGCAACCATCGCGCGTGCGTGTTTCTGAACCCAATAGAGCTGCAGATGATTGTCCTTTTCCGAAATCTCGGTAAGCAATCTCAAAGAATGGTCCATCAACTCGCGGTCTGCCATCTCGGCGCCTACAAACAAGCTCAGAGTGCGATCCCGCCCTTGATCGATACTACCAAGATGCTCGGCCACACCATGCATAGCCTCCAGATTTTCGCGCCAATGGTGGGCTTCTCTTCCGTTCCGCGCTACGAACGGGGCCCCGAAATGCATCATCATTACCGAGAACTGGGATTTATAATCACCCAGTTTTGCGGCCAGTTCCATGGACTTCTGGCCGAAACGTGCACCTTCGGAGAACTGACCGACGAACATGTGGGCGCGCGCAAGTTGGCTCATCAATCTACACCGGCGGACTTCATCATCATCAGGCAAATCCTTCAGCGCATTATTGCAGAGATCGATTGCTTCACCGTGCCTCTCGCTAGACATCATACATGAGTCAGCGAAGTGGTTGGCTGCATCGGCGGCTAACTCCACATTGTGCACTGCCCGGGCCGCGTTTGAAGCGTCCTTCAGAACCGCTATCCCTTCAGGCAATTGGCCTAGGCTGTCATGGCTTCGGCCAACCAGGATCTTGCTTTTGATCAATTCTGAATCGGAGTCTGAGCCCAGGTTTTCAGCAGCTCGTAGAGTTTCCTTGGCGTTGGTCATCGCCTCCTGGCTGGCAGATCGCGCCAAGGCCATTTCTGTCGCAATCTGCCACTTTTCAAACGCTGCCCTCCAATCCTCAGCTTCTGAAAGGTGGCGAGCGATCAGTTCGGGACGACGCTCTATCTCAGCGGACCGTGTCCGTATCAACGCACGCGCCACGTCTGCGTGTTGCCTTTTCCTAGTCGAGCTCAGCATGGACTGATAGGCGGTATCGCGGATCAGGGCGTGCCGGAATACAAAATGCCCACGATTGTGTCCGCTTTCGAAGATTATGCCGGTTCGAGAAAGCTCTTCGAGGCATTTGTTGATATCAGAATCTGCAAGACGCATCGCTGCATTCAATATGCTCGGCTCAAACTCTCGGCCAATAACAGAACCCGTGAGCGCGACCTGTTTTGCCTTGGGCGAAACCGCATCGAGACGCGCCATCAACGCGCCTTTCAAAGACGAGGGTATGTGGATTTGCCCGTGCTCTCCCGCCTCGACAATCGCCCGGGTTAATTCTTCCACGAACAAAGGTACGCCGTCGGTCTTTTCAATGATTGTAGCAATCAGGGCATCGTCTGGTTTTTTCCCGGTTATGTTTTCGACAAGGTATGAAACATGCGCAGAATCGAACCGACGCAATACCAGAGACTGAACGTGCGTGTCCCCATCGTCTCGGGCCAATTCCCACCCGGGCCTGTGGGTTATCAGGATCATCAGAGGAAGATCGGTGCATATCGACTTAAACCGCTCCAACAAGGCTTGGGTGGAAGGATCGATCCAATGAGCATCTTCGACGCACAGAATAACCGGGCGTACGTTTGATCGCACTTGCACGGTATGGATCAAAGTTTGGATTGTTATGTCGCGTTGCTCCTGCGGTGACATCTCGAGCACCGTTCGGGCGAGCGCGCTTCGGGGTGCGACCAGCGCTGCAAAGACAGGCAGAGCTTGTTTCCAGTCCAGCCCGGGCCGCGCTTCAAGCATCTTCCTGACATGTTCGAGGATCAGATTGTCGTCGAAGTCCGGTTCGACCCCAGCGTCTTGGGAAATTCGTTGGGCAACCGGATGAAATGGGCTACTGCTGAGGTAAGGGGAACAGTTCAGTCTTATGACATCGGCTTGGTCGTTTACGGCGATGTCAGCAAGAAATTCCTCTGTAAGTCGCGATTTTCCAATCCCGGCTTCACCGGACAGCAGAACAACCTCTCCGTGACCATTCTGAGCACGTTGCCATGATTGCAGTAGTATCCCCTTTTCGTAGTCGCGGCCAATCATCGCGCTGGCAGCATCATCGCGATGTGAAGCTCGAAACCGGCTTTCCGCATTGCGTTCCGATACCACTTTCAACAGAGTACGCGGTTCAGCAAAACCCTTTAACTCTTTCTTTCCAAGGGATTTGTACTCAAATATCCTATGCAGGGCTGTCTCGGTTTCCTCCGCCGGTAAAACGACCGAGTTTGGTTCTGCATGTTCTTGTATCCTCGCCGCAAGATTGACAACCGGACCGGTCATGGCCCCTTCCTCATATGTGTTTTCACCGATGGTGTCGCCAACCACGACATCGCCGCTTGCAACGCCCAGTCTCACCGACAAACACTCTTCGTCTGGAGTTTTGAGCTCTTTGACACGACGAACGGCCTCGAGACCGGCATTTATCGCCCGAATTGCGTGATCTTCGTAAGCCCGCGGCCAGCCAAAAAACACGAGAAGGCCGTCTCCCAAGTATTTCGCAACGTAGCCACCGTATCGACTTACGGCTCCAGCCACAGCATCTTGGTAGTTTTGCAGCAATTCCCGCATATCTTCAGGATCAAAGCGATTAGTAAGTTCGGTGGAACCAACTAGATCGGCAAACAAGACTGTTACGTGACGCCTCTCTGCAGTAGCCGATTCACTATGCTTCCTTTTGAGCAGATCGTCATTTCTCGCTATGTCCGAAGTGGGCGCTTGTTCACGAGTTGCTTGTGGCGACGAAGTTGCCTGCTGCAGGCTGACTAGCTTGTAAATTGCAGCGAGCATGATTTTCCGGTGACCCAGACTTACTCCAAGCTCTTTTAAGTCGTCGCCAGACAGTAGTGGCAGAACACGCGCATCAATATCGTTCTCCGCAAATGCGTCTGCGTACTGGCTCAGTTCGAGATCTTGTAACCACTGGTCTATTTCAACTGACATCTTTGGATCATGCTGAGATACGTGTCACTAATCAAGAATCCGCTTTCAAAGCGGGTTGATTGTTCAATGTGTAGCTTCAGTATCAATCAATCATCTGGCCCCCGAAAAGTTTGGCTATTGCAATAGCATTTTAGATCTGTGCGACTAGCTGTTTGGCTGTAGGAATACGGTGTTTTCCTTTGAAATCAGTTTTTTAGCAAATCTGGAAATTCGACAAATTTTAACCAAAGACCGCGCTGAGCCCGAAGCGAACGTACTGCCTCAGGATTGTTGCAAAATAAAAATCCTGAAAAGGTAAGTGAATGGCGTCTCCAAGAGGCAATTCTGTTTGGTTTAGTGGACATATCCAAAAAGGTCGAAATTCGGGGTGCACAGCAAATCGATGAACCCTACTCGCAATTTTCAGTTTCGTTCGCAGAACCGTGGTTCCGCTAATTTGAGAGAGTTACTATTTCGTACGCGAGTCAAAAACCTGCCGTGCTCGTCCCGGCGAAATATTCAAACATAAACATAAGTCTGGATTTGTTGCGTCTGTGTGTGCTCTCTTCGACCGTTAAAGAAGTAGGGGACAGATAGATGAGACGAGCACTGAAAACGTTGACGATTTGGTCGTTCCTTTGGTTCACGTCGTTATCGAGTACTTTTCCTGCCGGCGCGCAAGAAACTGAGGCGGACCAAGAGGCTGTGGAAGTCGAGACTGACGATCTTATAAATGCAGTCGTAGATGAGATGATCGCGGCCGACGATCTCGAGATCCTACTTGTTCCTTTAACTGCAGAAGAGCTTTCCCAGATTGCTGGTACTTGGCAGAGTTATGTGCGCACTCGGCTCGAAGAAGTAGCGCAAGTAAACTTGCAACTTCGGTCGGCGAGTGGAACTCGGGAAGACAGCTTGCGGTCTCAGTTGTCCTCCTTGAACGACTCTGGGTCAGACATTCTCAACAACTATCGACTGGTGCTCGAGGCATGGACCCTGAAAGGCGCAAAGGCGGAAGATCTGGAATCGCATACTGACTATATTCTCGCATTGAAAACGGGAGCCCTAAAGACAACCGATATTCAAACACTTTTTCAAAACGCTTGGGCGTGGCTGTTTTCATGGGATGGGGGCGTCGGCCTGCTGATGGCTGGCATGGGCGTTTTACTGGCAGTTTGGGCCATGATGTTCGTCGCACGAATGGTGCGCCGGGTCACTGAAAGGGGTTTGAACAAAATTCCAACTATCTCCAGAATGCTGAAACGCTTCATTGCCACCACGGTTTACTGGGCCGTCTTCGTCCTTGGCATACTCGTCGTTTTAGCTTTGTTCGGAGTTAACGTTACACCGCTTTTTGCCGTGCTTGGCGGTTTGTCGTTCATCCTAGGTTTCGCATTGCAGGAAACGCTGGGAAACCTCGCAAGCGGCTTGATGATCATGGTTCTCAAGCCATTCGACACTGGCGACTATATTCAGGTTGGCAGCTCTTCAGGGTTTGTTGATGAGATGTCGGTGGTTTCAACCAAGATCAGAACATTTGACAATCAGATTATCATAGTTCCGAACAGCAAGATTTGGGGGGATGTCATTACTAATGTGAGCGCGTCCGAGGAACGTCGGGTCGATCTGGTCTTTGGCATCGCTTATTCGGACAACGCTGCCCAAGCAATTGAAGTCCTTAAGGACTTGGTTGCGCGTCACCGACTTTGTCTGAAAACACCGGAACCAGAAATTTTTGTGGGTGAGTTGGGGGACAACTCGGTCAACATCTTCTGCCGCCCATGGTCCAAGTCCGATGACTATTGGACCGTCTTTTGGGACCTCACTGGTCAAGCAAAAGAGAGGTTTGATGAAGAAGGTATATCTATTCCGTTCCCTCAACGCGATGTGCATATAATCCCCGCAGAAGGAGCAAGATCATGAGGGCTCTTACGTTATGCCTCCTGCCACTTCTGTTCGCCTGCGGCGTCGCGTTTGCTCAGTCAGAAGAAATTCTCGCACCGACTGAAGAGAGAGTTGATCCCGAGTTTATTGCGCCAGTGATTGTGGATGGCAAAGAGTTGTTCTTGGTTCGCGGCTCAAGTGCGTTGCCCGCTACCGAACGAGCGAGAAAGATCGAAGAACGGATTGCTCAAGTTGCTGATGCTTCGAAGAGGGCTTCGGTTCAGGTTCAGGTTTCGGACGCTGAATTTGGGAAAATGATCCGCGTCGACGGGCAAATGGTTACGATAACCACCCAAGCTGACGCCGAGCACGAACAAATGGCTATTGACGTGTTGGCTGGACTTCAAGCCGAGGCGATTGAGACAGAAATCCTTAATTACCGAGACGCTCGATCCAATGAGGGCAGAGTAGATAGTGCGATGGCCGCATTTGCTTGGACGGCAGTCTTTGCCCTCGCTTCGTATGCGTTTTTTGCGAAGCGGCGAAGCCTACTAGAATACATCAGAATAAACTTGGAAAAGAGAGCAGAAGGCGTCGAGGAAGCCACAAAATCGATCTTGAGAAGCAGGGCAATTGCGTCGCTTATCGTCTATACTATCCACATATTGATGTGGGTCCTGTTTCTGTTCTTTTTCTATTGCTACCTTTCATTGGTGCTGCTCTCCTTTGCTGAAACGCAAGGCATAGCCCAGATCCTTTTGAAGTACGTCAGCGAGCCGCTCGTAACTGTCGTTTTGGCAATTGTTGGATACGTTCCCAACTTGATCATGCTCGCAATCATCGCAGCTGTAACACGGTTGGCAATTCGCGGGCTCGACCTGTTCTTTGAAAACATTGAGAATGGTGCTTTCGAACTCAAAGACTTTGAAGAGCATTGGATCGCTCCCACCAACATGTTGTTCAGAGCGTTGGTCATCGTGGTCGCGCTTGTGTTTGCCTACCCCTATATTCCCGGATCAGACTCCCGAGCCTTTCAGGGTTTGACAATACTGGCGGGTATCATGGTTTCGCTTGGCTCAAACACAGTTGTTTCAAATATGATGGCCGGCCTGTTTGTCATCTACAGACGCAGTACCAACGTCGGTGATCGCATTCAGGTTGGCGACAAGATCGGAGACGTAACAGAGATCAAGTTAATGGAAACACTCATTAAGTCGATAAAGAACGAGATGATAAGCATTCCAAATGCACAACTGCTTAACTCCGAGGTCGTAAACTATTCGCGCAAAGTGGATGGCCGAGGGCTGTTGGTCCACACGACAGTAGGGATCGGATACGAGGAGCCACCAAAGAAGATTAAAGCGATGTTGATAGAAGCTGCTCACCGAACCCAAGGGTTAAGAAAGAGCCCCGAACCTTTTGTCCTTTGGACGCAGTTGGCTGATTATGCAATCAATTATGAAATAAACGCATACACTTCGCGCTGATCGAGCTTGCCTAAGATTTTGTCCGATTTGCGTGAGAATATTGTCGATGTGTTTAATGAAAACGGAACACAGATAATGACACCGTCTTACATAGCAGACCCGCCGGAACCCAAGGTTTCGACAGAAGAATGGGACGGCAGGCTTGCGCATCACGATGAATAAACCGCATTAAGAAATTCTCAATCAGTTTGGGTGTTTGAGCTTCGTGTCGTACAAAACATGTCACTGAGTTTTCTCGCTTTGTCCGCTTAGCGGTAACTAAAGCATGCATAAGCGAATGATCAGGTAACTGCCTTCATTGTTCAAACCGCTGAAGCTGGCTCGCTGCCAGATTGATCGCAAAGCTCGTATCATACGAACGACTGGTTTTTGAGGGCGTAGTTGTACTCGAGGTTAAAATTGACCTCTACTTGGTGAGGGGCTTCATTCTCAGCAAGGCAATTGCCTCTTCAGGTGTTATCTCTTTTTTGTTCAGTGCATTCACAGTTTCCGGTTCTTTCTGCTCGTAAACCGCGAGCAGGCATCCAGCCCGCACTACGTCGTCGAGCGGGAGGTCTGTCTTTAGTGAGAAACGCAGAAATCGGTTTGATGTGCCGTGGATTTTTTTGGGGGGGTAGGTGCTTCATGAAGTAGAAGGTGCGACCGCAACGTATGAATTAGGGTCGACGCGAGCGCGTCCCGTGGGTCGGGATCCGAGCTTGGAGTCACGAGCTTGTATCCGGCATTGTAACCTACCCTCAAAGGCGGCACGGCATACATGTCGGCTTGAAGGGTCGAAATTCCCCTTATATGGTTTCTCTTTCGGAAAATTATGGCTGGGGTGGTAGGATTCGAACCTACGATACACGGTACCAAAAACCGCTGCCTTACCACTTGGCTACACCCCAACGGTGAGCGGCTGTCTACGATTGTTGTTGTCGGGGTTCAAGAGCTATTTGGCAAAAAAACGTGACGGCCGGAAAAATTTTTGGCGGGGTCATTTGGTGGCGACCAACACTGCTCCGACACGGTTCCCATCCTGAACCATGTCATGAGCGGCTGCGCAGTCTTCTAGTGCAAAGGCGCTCTGTACAGGACAGGCCAAGGCACCTGCGGTCAGTGCATTGTGAAGGGTCTCAATGGCGGCAGAGCGTAAACTTGCTGGCAAGAGATAGATCAGGATCATCTCGAGCGTTACGGCCTTGAACATCATTGGTCCAAAAGGAAAAATCGGTGCCATGTTTTGCGCTGAGCCGTAGGCGTTGATGCGGCCGTTTTCGGCAATTACGGCGGTGTTCGTTTCGATATTTGCTCCGAATTCGACATCGATGACGCGGCTGATTGTGCGACCGTCATTTGCGCCCAATATCTGATCAGCAAGATCTGGGCTGTTGTAGTCAAGCACCACATCCGCGCCAGCCGATTTCACCCGGTCGAAGTTACGGCGGCTGGCCGTTGCGATGACGCGTGCGCCCGCCCATTTTGCAAGCTGAACGGCCAGATACCCGACCGTACCAGCACCACCGTGAATCAGAATCGTATGCCCTTTGGGAGTGCCCCCTGAGAACACAGCGTGGCAAGCCGTCAGTCCCGGAATACCCAGAACCGCACCAGTCTCGAGTGACACCGAATCTGGTAAGTGGACGGCTTGATCGCTGGGCAAGGTGATGTGGCTGGCGGCTGTCCCAAATGCGCGTTGCCATTGCCCGTTCCAGATCCACACGCGCTGCCCGATCCGGGATGCGGGGACGCCGTCGCCGACAGCTGTAATCACGCCAGAGCCGTCGCTATGGGGGATGATCAAAGGGAAAGGAGGTTCCGTCACGCCCGGTCGGGTTCCGGCGCGGGCTTTTATGTCGGATGGGTTGACGCCTGAAAATGCCAACTCGACAGTAACTTCACCCGGACCGGGACGAACCGGAGGAAGGTCTTGAAGATGCAAGACTTCGGCTGCGTTTCCGAAAGCGGAATAAGTAACTGCGCGCATGGAATCCTCCGTTTGCCCCAGTTACAACTTAAACCGACGGTGAATTCAAACCTTTTGCAAAAGGTGATCAGCGCAACCCTGGGCGGGCGTCTTATTCGCGGATCTCTGAAGGGTCGACACCCCAAAGATTCGCTTTCAAAGTCCAGCCCCGATAACCACCCGCCGTGATCCGGCACCAGTCCAGCGAACACGTGCCAAGGCGGGCCACGACGCCGGTCTCGAAATGTGCATTTACGGGCGAGTTGGGGTCGGGGCGGGTATAGACGGGCAGCATGTCAGATTCGATCAGTACCGTGCGCACACCTGACAACAGAGCATAGTGAACCCAGCCACCAGCCCCGTCTCGGTCCTGAACTTTGCGCCAGTTGCCATATTCTGCCGTCACCTGCAGCGGCATACCGCGCCGTTTGAAGACCCAGTCGATTCGATGGCTCAGCGACGGCCCGCGCCGAACGTTCCCTTCGGCGGCCTTCATTGACACATAGCGGGGTAGGGGCAGGTTGGTGACGGATCCACGCTTGTCCTCGGCATGCGCAGCCCAAGAGCTGAACATGACTAGAAATACAGATATTGCCGCCAGACATTGGCGTTTTACCGGTCGAATACCACTCACTGACTGCCTGCTCTTATGCCTGTTGATCCGGTTTCGAAAAAAGGTCGACTCAATGCCACTGGGGTTCTTGTGCCCCGCCTTATCCTGCGCCACGATGCCATGGCGCGCGTCTGTTTGCAAAGCAGTGGGAGGGCCAAGGTGCCAAGAGAACGTCTGAGTGTTGTCGTTACGCGACGGTTGCCCGAAGCAGTTGAAACCCGGTTGAGCGAGTTGTTCGATGTGCGCCTGCGCGATGACGACACGCCGATGACAAGAGATGAGCTGGTGGCCGCGGTTCAGGAAGCCGATGTGCTGGTGCCTACGGTGACCGACACGATCGACGGCGGCCTGCTGGGGCAGGCGGGTGAAAACCTTAGGCTGATCGCCAATTATGGGGCGGGTGTCGACAATATTGATGTGTCCACAGCCCGACAGCGCGGCATTCTGGTTTCGAACACGCCGGGTGTACTGACTGATGACACTGCCGACATGACAATGGCGTTGATCCTGGCCGTAACGCGCCGCATTCCCGAAGGATTGGGCGTGATGCAACAGGGTGACTGGACCGGCTGGGCCCCAACCGCCTTTTTGGGCGGGCGCATCGGGGGGCGGCGTTTAGGTATTCTGGGCATGGGCCGGATCGGGCAGGCCGTTGCGCGGCGGGCA
This sequence comes from Ruegeria sp. HKCCA5929, assembly GCF_013034525.1. Classification (NCBI taxonomy): domain Bacteria; kingdom Pseudomonadati; phylum Pseudomonadota; class Alphaproteobacteria; order Rhodobacterales; family Roseobacteraceae; genus Ruegeria; species Ruegeria sp. HKCCA5929. The sequence goes on along the minus strand of NZ_WQGE01000004.1, from coordinate 356,565 downwards.
AGTGCGTTTGGAATGCAAGTGCACTATCATAACCGTCGCCGGCTGCGTCCCGAGACCGAGCAAGAGTTAGAGGCGACCTATTGGGAAAGTCTGGATCAGATGGTCGCGCGAATGGATGTGATCTCGGTCAACTGCCCATCGACCCCATCGACATTCCACCTAATGAACGCACGCCGACTGAAGCTGATGAAGCCGTCAGCCGTGATTGTTAACACGTCACGCGGTGAAGTTGTCGACGAAAACGCCCTGACGCGGATGATCCGAGCGGGAGAAATCGCAGGTGCAGGGCTAGACGTTTACGAGCAAGGCACCGATGTGAACCCTCGACTGCGGCAGCTGCCCAACGTTGTGCTGTTGCCGCATATGGGATCGGCCACTTTGGAAGGGCGGATCGAAATGGGTGAGAAGGTCATCATCAACATCAAGACCTTCGAAGATGGCCACCGTCCGCCAGACCAGGTTGTGCCCTCGATGCTGTAAGTCACCGGAAAGGAGCCTTCATGGACCGGTTTGAAGGGGGGTGCCGCTGTGGACGTTTGCGCATTACGGCTTCGGACCGTCCTCTTCGGGTTGGGATTTGTCATTGCCTGGACTGTCGTAAGCATCATGGAGCGTTGTTTTATGCGGCAGCAATATTTCCCAGCGATGCCGTCGAGATTTCCGGCCCGTCACAGGGCTATGCGGATCGATTTTTTTGCCCAACCTGTGGTTCTCCGGTCTTTGCGCGCAGCGGTTCTGAGGTCGAGGTGCATCTGGGATGTCTCGACGAGCCCAACCAATTGACGCCAACCTATGAATGCTGGGCCTCGCGGCGCGAAGACTGGTTGCCCGAGTTCACTGGAATGAAGCGGTTTGACTAGAATCGGGACGATGCCGCGCCCTAGATGGCGAGGCGAAACCTTGCTGTTGAATCACGCCTGTACAGCAAACCATTGCAGAGCGCGGTCATTGCTTACAGGTTTGAAACAAAAAGAAGTATTGGAGGATTTGATCAGATGAGATGTGTTTCCGCTTTGTTACTTTCGGCGTATGCGCTTTCTACGCCGGTCCTGGCTCAGGAGGCGGCCGATGCCGTTGCGCCAGAAACCGCCACGGAAGGGCAGGTGCAGGCCCTGACTGAAGAGGTCATCGCTGCGCTCGAGGCCAAGCTGGACGGTGTTCCGGTCACATCCGAGAACTGGATGGTGGCCGCAGCCAACCCACTGGCCGTTGAAGCCGGGGCGAAAGTATTGCGCGCAGGCGGGTCCGCTGCGGATGCGATAGTGGCCGTACAAGTCGTGCTGGGTCTGGTCGAGCCGCAATCCTCGGGCTTGGGTGGTGGTGCGTTTTTGGTTTGGTATGACGCAGCAAATGGGCAGATGACAACACTGGACGGGCGCGAAACCGCCCCACAGGCAGCCACACCGACGCTGTTTCAGGACGAAAATGGTGAGCCGCTGAAGTTCTTCGATGCGGTTGTCGGGGGATTGTCGGTGGGAACTCCGGGCACGCCAGCCTTGCTGGAAGAGGCGCATCGCCGTTGGGGCCGATCCTCTTGGCCTGGTCTGTTCACCGATGGCATCCGGTTGGCGGATGAAGGTTTCCTGGTCTCGCCGCGCTTGGCCAGCCTTGTTGAAAACGACGCCGAACGCCTGTCGCGCTTTCCCGAAACGGCCGCTTACTTTCTGCCGGGCGGAGAGCCTTTGCAACAAGGGCAACGGCTGACCAATCCGGCCTATGCTGATACCTTGCGTGTATTGGCCAGTGACGGGGCCGCAGGGTTTTATGGCGGTGAGATTGCTGCGGATATTGTCCGCACGGTTCGCAATGCACCGGGCAATCCCGGTGTTCTGTCCGGCGTTGATTTGGCGCTGTATCAGGTGATCGAACGCGAACCGGTTTGTGCTGCATACCGCGCATACGAAGTCTGCGGCATGGGGCCGCCATCCTCTGGTGCGCTGACCGTGGGGCAGATTCTCGGGATGCTGAACAGCTATGATCTGGCAGCGATGGGCCCCGAAAGCGCCGAAGCCTGGCGGCTGATCGGAGACGCCTCTCGCCTCGCTTTTGCGGATCGGGGTCGTTACATGGCCGACAGTGATTTTGTTCCCATGCCGACAAATGGGTTGGTTGATCCGGATTACCTTGCGCAGCGCGCGGCTTTGTTGGACACGGAAGGAGCGCTTGCCGAAATCGCGCCGGGGCAACCCGAATTCGACCATGCGCTGAACTGGGCGGATGATGTGTCGCTCGAGCTGCCCTCGACCTCGCATATCTCGATTGTGGACAGCTATGGCAACGTGCTGTCGATGACAACGACGATCGAAAACGGCTTTGGTTCGCGTCTGATGACGAACGGGTTCCTTTTGAACAACGAGCTGACGGACTTCTCGTTCAAAACCCATAGCGACGGTGTGCCGATTGCCAACCGGTTAGAGCCCGGAAAACGCCCGCGTTCCTCCATGAGCCCGACTATCGTGATGCAGGACGGCGCTCCGGTTCTGGCCATCGGGTCGCCGGGTGGCAGCCGCATCATCGGCTATGTCGCGAAGTCGATCATTGCTTGGGCCGATTGGGGAATGGATGTACAGCAGGCGGTGTCCTTGCCACACTTGGTCAATCGCTTCGGAACCTATGACGTCGAGGCAGGCACCGCAGCAGAAGGGTTCACGGACGCGCTGGTGCTGCAAGGTTTTGAGGTCAACCCACGCGATCTGACATCGGGTTTGCACGCTATTGAAATCGGTGACGGGCTGAGCGGGGGCGCCGACCCGCGCCGTGAAGGGATTGCACTGGGCGAGTAGCCCCTTGGAATAAGTGGGTATTGCCCAAACTTTGCGGGCCTTTTAGTCATTGGCTGAAGGGCCCGCAGTGTGTTGGGGCAGGGGAGGATGACGATGGTACAAGCTAAGGCGTTTCCTAGAAATGAAACAGGCATAGAAACCGCGATCAGCATTCTCAAACAACGTTTCGGCGACAGGCTGCAAACAAGCGCAGCGATCCGGGAACAGCACGGCCACACCACGACCTGGATTGAAAACCAAAGCCCGGATGCCGTGGTTTTCCCGCATACAACGCAGGAAGTTTCAGACATTGTCAAAACCTGCGCGGCGCACCGAGTACCGGTTATCCCCTTCGGCACTGGCACATCGCTGGAGGGGCATGTGAATGCGCCGGCAGGCGGCATCTCGGTCGATCTGACGCAAATGGACAAGGTGCTGGCGGTTCATGCCGAAGACCTGGACTGCGTTGTGCAACCCGGCGTGACCCGCGAGGCGCTGAATACGCATTTACGCGATCAGGGTTTGTTCTTTCCGATTGACCCCGGGGCCAATGCGTCGCTGGGCGGCATGGCCGCTACGCGCGCTTCGGGCACCAATGCAGTGCGATACGGCACGATGAAGGACAATGTTCTCAGCCTCGAGGCGGTCATGCCTGATGGCCAGATCATCCGCACAGGACAAAGGGCCAAGAAATCCTCGGCCGGGTATGATTTGGCCCGTCTATTGGTCGGGGCCGAAGGTACGCTTGGGATCATCACGGAACTGACCCTGCGGCTGCAGGGTATCCCCGAAGCAATCAGTTCAGCGCGATGTTCGTTTCCAACGGTGGACGCGGCCTGCCGCGCGGTGATGATGACGATCCAATATGGTATCCCGGTCGCCCGGATCGAGCTATTGGACGAAATGTCGGTGCAAGCCGCTAACGCCTATTCCGGGCTAAGCCTGCCGGAAACGCCGTTATTGCTGCTGGAATTTCACGGCTCGGAAAGCGGCGCGGTTGAACAGGCTGAAACCTTTGGCCAGATCGCAGAAGAATTCGGCGGTACCGATTTTGCCGCGACCACGACCACCGAGGAACGGAACAAGCTGTGGCAGGCTCGGCATGATATGTATTGGGCGTGTCTGCAACTGCGCCCCGGCGCACGCGGTATTTCTACGGATGTCTGTGTACCGATCTCATGTTTGGCCGAATGTGTGACCCAGACCCAAAGAAAGGCAGCCGAACTTGGCTTGCTTGCTCCGGTGGTTGGCCATGTCGGGGATGGCAATTTCCACACGCTGCTGCTGATCGACATGGAAAATGCTGAAGAGGTCGCCAAGGCGGACGCCTTTGTTGGCTGGCTCAACGATCTTGCGATCTCGATGGAGGGCACCTGCACGGGGGAACATGGCATAGGGCAGGGCAAGCGACCTTACCTTGAGAAAGAGCTTGGGGTCGCCACACAGTATATGGCCGCAATCAAGGCCGCGCTGGATCCCCTCAACATTATGAACCCCGGCAAAATTCTGTCTGATCAGCCCTAGCGGTTTCGCGATCTGGTCCGTTTTGTGCCCTTAAATCGTCCACATGTTTTGATCTGAAAGGCGCAAAGACAGACAGGTGGTCGACATGAGTGCAAAATATCTGGCAGGCTTTGTTACAATCTGCGGATTGGCTGTTGCTGGGCTGGATTTTTACCAGCAAGCCAAGGCATCGGAAGACGGCATAAGCATCAAAAGCTACCTAACCTCGGTATCTGCGCGTGCCGGGTTCACAGACAGCCATGCTAAGGCAGAGGCACCGGTAACCCAACCACAGGAACCAGCAGCTCAGAAACCTTCAGACGAGGGCGGCAGGCTGGTTTGCACCACGGTCGGAACCAGCAAACGCTGCAGTTCCAGTGGCTGAAATCGGCGGCTGAATGATCGATCTGCGACCTGCATTTGTTATTCGGGTCGTTTTTTTCCTATCACTGGTCGGATGAATGTCGCGCGCCGCCCCTTAACTGCGCCATATGGTGTCAGCTGAATTCAAGGGGAGACGCCCGGTTATGAAAACCCAAGTCAAAGCACTGGTCGTTGGCGGTGGCGCCATCGGAACCTCGATTGCCTATCATCTGGCCAAGGCTGGCTGGGATGACGTGATGCTGATCGAACGGGACGAGTTGACCTCTGGCTCGACCTGGCACGCAGCTGGCCTTTTGCCGCTGTTCAACATGTCTTACGCAACCACCCATATCCACAAATACTCGGTCGACTTCTACAAGACGCTGGAAGAGGAAACCGGCCTGAACGCGGGCTTCGCGGTGGTCGGCAACCTGCGCATGGCGCAGACGCAGGATCGCATGGATGAATACATGCTCTATGCCTCCACGGCCGAGACATGTGACGTCAAATACGAATGGCTGACCCCGGATCAGATCAAAGAGCGCTGGCCTTTGATTGAAACCGGCGATCTGAAAGGTGCGATCTATCACACCGAGGACGGCTATATTAACCCCGCAGACGTCACGCAGGCCATGGCCAAGGGTGCCCGCCAGCGCGGCGTGGATATCGTCCGCAAAATGCAGGCTGATGCTTTCCACTGGAACGGTACCCATTGGGAAGTCACCTGCACCAAGATGGTCGAACAGGGCGGCAACCTTGTCCCATCCGACGAGCAGGTCGTCATCACGACCGAACACGTTGTGACTGCATCGGGCAACCATGCGCAGCGCACCGCCAAGATGCTGGGCATCAAGATGCCGGCAATCCCGGTCGAGCATACCTTCATCGTCATGGACAAAGACCCAGAGCTGGTCAAATGGCGTGAAGCCGGCAACCCCGAGCACCCCGTTGTGCGCGACGCCGACAACGAATCCTACGCGCGCGAAGAGCGCGGCGGCTGGATTCTGGGTATCTACGAGCACGGCGCGCCTGCGCGCTTCGAATACGGCGTGCCGGACAGCTTCCGTGCCGACCTGTTCCCATTGGACATCGATCGTATCGCGGATCAGTATATGGCTATGGCTGAACGCGTGCCGTCCTGCGCTGACTCCGGCCTGAAAGACGATTTCAACGGCCCAATCTGCTATACCCCCGACGGCAACCCGCTGGTTGGCCCGGCTCCGGGTCTGCGCAACATGTGGCTGGCCGAGGGTTTCAGCTTCGGTATCACCGCCGCTGGCGGCACCGGTTATTATCTGGCGCAGATGATGGTCGATGGAGAAGCCGAGATCGACATGGCCTCGCTGGACCCCAAACGCTACAGCAGCAACTGGATGACCACCGAGTTCGCGGCGCGCAAGAACGAAGAGTGCTACGAACACGTCTACATCCTGCACCACCCCGATGAAGAGCGTGAAGCCTGCCGTCCGCTGCGCACAGTTCCGGCCTATGACCGCCAGAAAGCACGCGGCGCACAGTTCGGCTGGGTCAACGGCTGGGAACGTCCGAACTATTTCGGCCCCGTCGATGCACCTGACAACTTCGACAAGGAAAGCCGGTCGTTCCGCCGTGGTGGCTGGTGGCAATATGCCGTCGAAGAAGCCAAGGCGATCCGTGAAGGCGTTGGCCTGATCGACGCATCGGCCTTCACCAAGCATGTCGTCAAAGGCCCCGGAGCGACCCAGTTCCTGGATTGGTTCACCTGCAACAAGCTGCCCAAGGTCGGTCGTATCAACCTGACCTACGCGCTGACCTCGCACGGCACCACCCGCACGGAATACACCATCGTCCGCAATGGTGAGAACAACTACTACATCGTCTCTGCCGGTGCCTGGACCGAGTATGATGCCGATTACCTGCGCAAGGCGGCCGAGGACAAGATGGAGGAGTTCGGTTACATCGAAATCCAGGACGTGACCACTCAGTGGGGCGTTTTTGCCATCGCCGGACCCAAGTCCCGCGACGTTCTGAAAGAGGTCATCAAAGATGCCGATCCGGAAACCGCTTTGTCCAACAAGCGCTTCCCGTGGCTGTCTGCCCGTCAGATCGAACTGGGCATGTGCCCGGTCAACGCGATCCGTGTGGCTTACACTGGTGAGTTGGGTTGGGAACTGCATCACCCGATCGAGATGCAGAACTACCTGTTCGACCTGCTGGAAAAGGCCGGTGAAAAGCACGGTATGAAGCTGGTCGGTGCCCGTGCTCAGAACTGGCTGCGCCAGGAGAAATCCTATCGCGCTTTCGGTACCGAACTGGGACGAGATGCAACTCCGCTTGAGGCCGATTTACCGCGCTTTGTGGACCTGTCCAAGGAGTTCTACGGCAAGGCCAAGCTGGAAGAGACCGGTGTGCGCGTGAAGTGTTGTACCCTGCTGATCGACGGGCCAGACGATGCCGACCCGTGGGGCCGTGAGGTGCTATATACACCGGAGGGTGAGCGTGTGGGTCGTCTGACTTCGGGCGGGTATTCGGTGGCTTTTGAGAAGTCCATCGGCATGGGTTACGTTAAGCCAGAGCTGGCGGTCGAAGGTACCAAGTTGAAAGTCAAAATGCAGGACAAGCTGTGGGATGCAGTTGTCACATGCGACAGCCCCTACGATCCGAAGAACGAGGTTATCCGCAAAGACGGATAAGCCGCAGTCAATGGCATCAGCTGTGCAATAAATGCGCCGCCTATGGCGGCACATGCCTCCGGCGGAGGTATTTAAAAACAGAAGAAGAGGGGGCTGTTTTCAAGAACCAGCCCCCCTGCTTTTTTGCAAGGGGGCCTTCTCCTGTTGCGGTCATCGGCGCCTCCGCCTGTACCGCAAAACCATCATTCCCGTTCAGAGTTAACGATCCGTTACTTCTTCTGTTCAAAAATACCTCCGCCGGAGGCAAGCCTGCGTCAGCAGGCTTTTGGGGAGGTTTAGAGACTATAGGGTATTCAATTCGTCGAAACACTCCAACGCTTTGGCAGCATACATCATGGCTGGTCCACCACCCATTTGAATGGCCATGGCCAAGACGTCCGACACTTCATCTCTTTTCGCGCCAACTTTGACCAAAGCTTCTGTGTGTAGGGAGATACAGGGCTCGCATCGGAGCGTAACCGACATGCCCAAAGCGATGAATTCCTTTGTCTTGTAGTCAAGTGTTCCGCCTTCCTTCACAACCTTCCCAAGCGCCCCGAAAGCGCGCGTGGTTTCCGGGATGGACCCGTTGAGATTGCGGAGGCTCTTGCGCGTTTCTGTGAGTTTTTCTTGCCAGTCCATTGCAGCCGCCTTTTCATATAACGTAATCAGAATATGAGGCGGATAGTAGGGCTCTGACTTTGATCTCGATCAGTCCGCTGGTCGCGATGAGATAAATGCAAGGTTGTTGGCGGGCATATCAACAGTCTTCAGTACGTTGAGACCAAATTCTTCAAACAACGCAAGTATTTCGGTGTCATTTTTGTACCCAATGTCAGGGTCTTGTTCCGTCAGAGCTTGGTGAAATCTCTTGTCTCCATCACTGGTGAGCAGTCCCGACCGCATAAATGGTCCATAAAGAACAAACCGCCCGGATGGTGCGAGTGCCTTGGCGACCTCTGCGACAATAGTTCGTGTTTCCTGCCAACTGATCAAGTGTATCAGGTTGATCAACACGATCATGTTTTGTCCGGCGAACCGGGCATGCCAGCCTGCGGCGGTCGCATCCAGTTCTTCGGCCAAGGCGACATTCGGAAACTCACGCACGTATGCATCGATACTGGCCCGCCGATCTGGGTCGATTTCCGTTGGCTGCCACTCCAAGTCGGGTAACTGGGCCGCAAAAGCCGCCATATGCTGACCGGTCCCACTGGCAATCTCCAGCGCCTGTCCTTGTGACGGAGCCCAGTCGCGCAGCAATGCGCATAAGACGTCAGAGTTTCGCGATGCCGCAGGGGCCACCATTTTGCCGCCCTTGGCTGTATTGGCGACGCTGGCAGAGGGGGGAAGCTTGCGTTTGGTCATCGCTTCAACCTTTCCGGGGTCAGCATGGCTACACTCTTGGCATCAAGGGCAGGGGGGGTTCCGACCACCAAATCGCAAAGCAGCTGAGAGGCAGCCGGTGCCGTTTGGAAACCATATCCGCCTTGGCCCGCGCTCCAGATGAATGTTGGGTCGTGAGGGTCTGGTCCAAGCACCAAAGTCCCGTCTGGGGCAAAACTGCGCAGGCCGGCCCAAGTTGTTTCGACACGTTTGACTACTTCGGTCATCAGGGCTTCGTAGCGTGCCAAACCTTCTGCCAGAACCAAATCGTCGGCATAGGCATCCTGAGGTGGAATTGGGTCTGCTTCGGATGGCGAGACCAACAGTTTCCCGGCATCGGGTTTGGCGTACCACGTTTCACCCACGCCAAGCATCATGGGCCAGCACGACACATCATGGCCTCCGGGGGCGGGCAGTCGGGCCATAGACCGGCGGCGAGGCGTGATACCGATAGGTGGAAGGTCAGCAAGTCTGGCGATTTCGTCGACCCAGGCCCCTGCAGCATTAACCAAATTGCGTGCTTCAAAACTCTGACCGGCGGTGACGATCCAATGTGTGTCTTTGCAGATGGCTGTGACTTTGTGCTTGGGTGAAACCGTCCCGCCGTTGTGCCGGATGGTCCTGGCGAAGTCCTGCAACAAACGATCCGTGTCGATGTCAAATGCGGCCTCGCTGACTGCTGCAAAACCGACCTGTTCGGGGTTCAGGATCGGAACGCGCGCGATGGCCTCATCTACCGATATCTGGGCCATGTTCAGCTCGTTGGAATCGGCATCGAACTGCTGAGATTGGTCTTGTGCACCGACCAGCATCAAACCCCGTGGGGTCAGATAGCCACCATTCTGTGTGTGCAGAAAGTCACCCCCGGCTTTGTTCAAAGCGACCACTGAAGGTGGTCCATAGCTTTCTTCAAACAATGCCGCAGATCGCCCGGATGCGTGATAGCCCAAGGCGTCTTCGGCTTCGAGTACCATCACTTTTCCGTGCGTCGAAAGACGTGCGCCCGCACTAAGTCCGGCGATGCCGCCTCCGATGATCAGGAAATCAATCATTTCTTGTTAACCCTACAGATCAGAGACAGGCCGGTTTTCTGGGAGAGCACATTTGCCCGCGCGCCTCTGGTTCGTTTTGCGTTTGGCTTTCCGGACTATAAGCAGCCTTGAATTTATGCTTCAACCCGGTCAAAGACGTACCAAAATAAACAGGAGTGTAATGTGACTGCTGCGGACCTTCATCCAATGGCGACAGGGCATATTCCCCGATACGTCGTCGCAGCTGACGGAAGCGACTACCTATTCTCAGCGATGGTTGTTTTCTTTGTCGTTCTGGTGGTGCTGATCGGTGTTGGTTATCTGACGCTTCATTCCGTTCCCGAGAAAATGGCCCACGAAAACAATCACCCACAATTCCAGTTGGTGGGTATTCTCGCGCTGCTCGCATTGTTTACACATAATGGCCTTTTCTGGGTTGCCGCCATACTGGTCGCAGGATTTCAATTTCCGGATTTTGCCACTCCGCTCCGAAACATTGCTGACGCCATTCGTTCGCTTGCTCGGATCCCAGCGCCCGAACCTTTGCCCGAAGTGACGGAACCGACGCCACCCGCGTCAGAAACAGGCGAAGCGCAGGAGCACAGCAAATGATCGAGACTATGCTCTGCGCCTTGATTACGGTGCTGCCCGACTATCTGTTTCGCCGGTTTGTTCAAGGCAAACGTATCGGTCACGAGATCACCTTGTTTACCATGTGGTACGAACTGCGTTGGGGTTTGACGACATGTGCCATTCTGGCGCTGACCGTGATCACCACGCTGTTCTATTTTCACCCGGCCAGCAAAACGGCCGCATCTTATTTTCGTACCGTGACGATCCTGCCCCAACTGGGCGGTCGTGTGTCGGAAGTATTTGTCCGGAACAACGAACTAGTTACGGCGGGCCAGCCGGTTTTCCGGATTGAGGATTTCAGTCAGACCGCGCAGGTTCAGGCGGCAAATGCTCAGATTGCTCAGGTTCAAGCCTCGCTTAAGGTTGCAGAAACCGACCTGGCCGAAGCTGACGCAGGTATTGCTGGGTCCAAGGCAGCTCTTGCGCAGGCGCTCGAGGATTTGGAACGCAACACAACCTTGCGGGACGAAGGGTCAAGTGCGGTACGGCTGGCCGAGATCGAGCGCCTGGAAAACCTTGTCGCCGAGCGTGAGGCCCAGGTTGTTGCCGCAGAAGCCAAACGCGCAGCGGTCGAACAGCAAATCGAAGAACTGATTCCGGCGCAGCTGGCCAGTGCCATTGCGCAATTGGACGCTGCGCAGATCGAACTGGACAAAACAGTGATACTTGCCGGTGTGACCGGACGGGTGGAACAGTTTAGCTTGCAGGTCGGCGACTATGTCAGCCCGTTGCTGCGCCCCGCCGGTATTCTGGTGCCGTCCCATACCGGGCATGACCGCTTTCAGGCTGCATTCAACCAGCTGTCTGCTCAGGTTATCAAGCCCGGTATGATCGGCGAGTTGGGCTGCATGACCAAGCCGTTCACTGTTATCCCTACGGTCGTGGTCGAAGTGCAGGATGTCATTCCTTCCGGCCAGATCCGTCCCTCGGACGAACTCAGGGATGTGCAGGCCAACAACAATCCCGGCTCGATTCTGGTGTACATGGAACCGCTTTACAAAGGTATGGCCGATGACATCCCTCCGGGCAGCAACTGTCTGGCCAATGTTTACACCGACAACCATGAGCGGTTGGAGCATGAGGACCTCGGATTTTGGGAGGCCGCATTTTTGCATGTGGTGGACACGATCGGTGTCGTTCACGCGGCCGGTCTGCGTTTGCGTCTGATCCTGATGCCGGTGAATACTCTGGTTCTGACCGGGCATTGATCCGGTTTAGGTAACCCAAACGCAAAGGGCCCGGCAGTTTTGCCGGGCCCTTTGACTTTAAAGCGCTGCTTTGAACAGCTGCGTCAGGTTTTCTTTCGTCAACCCAATCGGGTTGCCCCCGCAAGAGGGGTCAATGATCGCGCCTTCTACCAGCTCGGGGATCGACACTTCGGTGACGCCCAGATCGGAAAGAGTGCGCGGGATGCCGAGGCTGTCGTTGAATTTCTGCACAAAAGCGCGGAAGCCATCAAAGCCACCATCAATGCCCAGATAAGCCGCTGCCTGCTGGAACCTGTCGGCGATGGCGGGAGCGTTGAACTCCAACACAGCCGGCATACACACCGCGTTGGTCGTGCCGTGATGAGTGTTGAACACCGCACCGATCGGGTGGCTCATCGCGTGGATGGCACCCAGACCTTTCTGGAAGGCAGTTGCCCCCATGGCTGCTGCGCTCATCATCTGGGCGCGGGCTTCGATATCGGTGCCGTCGGTATAGGCGCGCGGTAGGTACTCTTTCACCAGCCGCATCCCTTCCAAAGCAATGCCTTGACTCATCGGGTGATAATGCGGGCTGGAAAAGGCTTCAACGCAGTGCGCAAATGCATCCAGACCGGTACCTGCGGTGATGAATTTGGGCATCCCCACAGTAAGCTCGGGGTCGCAGATCACCACAGCCGGAAGCACTTTGGGATGGAAGATGATTTTCTTGGCGTGGGTTTCCGAGTTGGTGATGACGCTGGCACGCCCCACTTCTGATCCCGTTCCGGCGGTGGTCGGAACCGCAATGATTGGCGCGATCACGTCCGCGTCTGCACGGGTCCACCAGTCGCCGATATCCTCAAAATCCCATACAGGGCGGGTTTGGCCCGCCATAAAGGCAACCATTTTGCCAAGGTCCAGACCAGACCCCCCGCCAAAGGCGATCACCCCGTCATGGCCGCCCGCGTTATACGCTGCGACACCTGCCTCAAGGTTCTTTTCGTTCGGGTTGGGATCGACGTCGCTGAACAGCCCACGGCCCAAACCGGCAGCTTCCATAATATCCAGCGTTGCCGAGGTGATCGGCAGATCGGCCAAGCCCTTATCTGTGACCAGCAGAGGTTTTTTCATACCGGCTGCAGCACAGGCTTCGGGCAATTCCTTGATGCGTCCGGCACCGAATTTGATTGCGGTCGGATAAGACCAGTTTCCAACAAGTGACATGTTAGGTTTCCTTTGTAATGTGCAACCTGCCCGGGCGAGGGGGTAAGACCCGAGCAGGCCGTCGTCTTTAGCCTGTGACCTTCTTAAGGTGGTAGGATTTGGGACGGGTGAGGTTGTGATACCCAATGACCGACAGACCGCCGCCGCGCCCGGTATTCTTGCATCCGGTCCAGCACAGGCCAGGGTCCAGATAATCCGCACGGTTCATGAACACCGTGCCGGTCTCGATCTGGTCGCCCACTCGCGCTGCGCGATCTACATCACGCGTCCAGAGGCTGGCGGTCAGGCCAAATTCACTGTCATTCATCAGCGCGATTGCTTCGTCATCCGACGAGACCTTCATGATGCCCACAACCGGTCCAAAGCTCTCATCCCGCATAACGCGCATGTCGTGGGTCACATTGGTCAATATCTGAGGGGACAGATAAGCGCCGCCATCATCCTCAGGGAAGGTTTCGATATGCGCAACCGCGCCTGCTTCAACCGCCTCGGCAATTTGTGCGCGCACTTCATCGGCGAAACGCACGTTGGCCATGGGTCCGATGGTCGTCTCAGCGTCCAGCGGGTTACCCAGTTTGTATCCCTTCACGATCTCCACCGCCTTGGCGACAAAATCGTCATAAAGGCTTTCGTGCACGTAAATGCGCTCGATCCCACAGCAGCACTGGCCCGAGTTGAACATCGCGCCATCAATCAATGTATCGACGGCGGCATCCAGATCGGCATCTTCCATGACATAGCCCGGATCCTTGCCGCCCAGTTCGGTGCCGACGCCGGTAAAGGTGCCCGCCGCCGCGCGCTCCATCGCCTGGCCGCCACCGACCGAGCCGGTGAAGTTCACGAAGTCAAACGCGTTGCCCGCGATCAGGTCATTGGTGACGTCATGGCTGAGGAACACGTTCTGGAACACATCTTCAGGCACACCGGCTGCATGGAAGGCTTGCGCCATACGCGCCCCCACCAGCAGGGTCTGCGTGGCGTGCTTCAGGATCACCGTATTGCCCGCGATCAGTGCAGGTGCGACAGTGTTGATCGCTGTCATGTAGGGATAGTTCCAGGGGGCCACAACAAACACGACCCCGTGCGGAATGCGCTTGATGTAACGCCGGAACGTTTCGTCCTCGCCTACCGCGATATCAGCCAGAGATGTTTCTGCAATCTCTGCCATATGGCCGGCACGTTCGTTGAAGCCGCCGAACTCACCACCATAACGCACTGGGCGGCCCATCATATGCGCCAATTCTGGCACGATCTCATCATTCATCGCGCCAACAGCGGCCACCCCTGCCATGACAAGATCAATCCGTTCCTGCAGCGGACGCGCCGCCCAATTTGCCTGAGCGGCGCGCGCCCGGCCTGCAACCTCAAATGCCGCATCCCGAGACAACACGTCTCGTTCCGCAAAAACCGATCCATCAATCGGCGAGACACATTTCAACATCTGCCCCATGTTCACTCCGTATAGAAAGAATGCAGGATCCCTGCTTCATCTGGCCAAAAATACCTCGGGGGTCTGGGGGCAGAGCCCCCAGCCAGCCCCCTAAGCGCGCTCGAATCCGCGTGCGACTTCCCAGTCAGTTACCACGCGCTCGAATTCCTCGATCTCGACTTCAGCGGCACGTGTATAGTGGTCGACGACTTCATCTCCCATGGCCGCCCGCAACATGGCCGAGCCGTGCAACGCATCCCGTGCGGCACGCAAGTTGCCTGGGATCATACCGGTTTCACCCTGATACACGTCGCCCGTGGTGGGCGCTTGCAATTCCAACCCTTCCTCAATGCCTGCGATCCCGGCGGCCAACATCCCGGCCATTGCCAGGTAAGGGTTCATGTCCGAACCCGGGATCCGGCATTCCACACGCACAGCCTTAGTACCATCCCCGCACAGTCGGAAACCGGCGGTGCGATTGTCCACTGACCAAATGATCCGCGTTGGTGCGAATGTGCCCTTCATGAAGCGCTTGTAGCTGTTGATGTAAGGGGCCATGAAATAGGTGTAGTCGGCAGCATATTTCAACAAACCTGCCATGTAGCTCTTCATCAGAGCGGACATACCCAAGTCATCTGCTGCGTCATAAAACGCAGGCGTTCCATCTGACCAAAGCGATTGATGGACGTGGCTGGAACTGCCGACCTTCTCATGGTGCCATTTCGGCAGGAATGTCGCGGCATGGCCATGCTGCCAGGCGATTTCTTTCACAGCATTCTTGGCGATCGAATGATACTCGGCCGTGTCCATCGCAGGCGCGTATTTGATGTTCAACTCTTCCTGTCCGGTCTCGGCTTCGCCCTTGGTGTTTTCGACCGGAATGCCCGCGTCCCACAAGTGATTGCGGATCGGGCGCATCACGTGTTCTTCTTTGGTGGTTTGAAGAATGTGGTAATCTTCGTTGTAGCCCGAGATCGGCTCCAGATCGCGGAACCCTTCCTTGCGGATCTGGTCAAAGCTTTTTTCGAACAGGAAAAACTCCAGCTCGGTGGCACACATCGCGTCATAACCCTTGGCCTTCAGGCGATTGACCTGACGTTTCAGGATCGAGCGCGGTGCGTGCGGCACTTCTTCATGTGTGTGGTGATCCAGCACATCGCACATCACCATGACTGTGCCCTCAAGCCACGGAACTGGGCGCAGCGTGCTCAGATCGGGCTTCATGACATAGTCGCCATAGCCGCGTTCCCAACTGGTCGACGCATAGCCGTCCGGCGTGGCCATTTCCAGATCAGTGGCCAAAAGGTAGTTGCAGCAATGCGTTTCTTCCCATGCGCTCGCCACAAAGTGACCCGCATGAAAGCGTTTGCCCATCAATCGTCCTTGCATGTCGACCATGCAGACCAATACCGTATCCACCGTACCTTCAGAGACTTGCGTCTTCAGATGTTCGAACGAGAGCATGTGCCACCTTTTTCTTTGCCGGGTTTAACTTTCGGCTATTCGTCGTGATTGACCCGCCCCTTAAGGGGCAGGTCAGGTTTGCAGCAAGTTAGCCGTAGCGATAAGGCCGTCCAGCCTTGAGCATGTCGGCGTTGTATTGCTTGAAGATTTCAACGACCTTCGCTTTCGTCTCGGACTCGGCTGCGATCTCGTCCCAGAATGCAACGGCCGCCGCTTCGACAGTTGCCCATTCTTCGTCCGGAATTGACGTCAGCTGCATCTTGTCGCCGTTGACGCGCAGGCTGGCCTCGCCACCCCAATACCACCACTGGCGGTAATAGTGCGACTGATCGGTGCAGACGCGGAACAAGGTTTGCAGGTCTTCCGGCAGCTCATTCCAGCGGTCCATATTGGCGAAGAATGAACCCGCCCATGCGCCCGAGATGTTGTTGGTCAGGAAGTAGTTGGTCACATCCGCCCAACCCACGGTGTAGTCTTCGGTGATCCCTGACCACGCGATACCGTCCAGCTCGCCGGTTTGCACCGCAACTTCGATGTCTTCCCACGGCAGTGTCACCGGCACGACGCCAAACTGGCTCAGGAAGCGGCCCGCTGTCGGGAAGGTAAAGACACGCTTGCCCTGAAGGTCAGCGAGGCTGTTGATCGGGTCTTTGGTCGCGAAATGGCACGGGTCCCAGGCACCTGCCGAGATGTGCTTGACGCCAACTTTAGAATACTCGGCGTCCCAGATTTCGTTCAGCCCGTATTGATTGAACAGAACCGGCACGTCCAGCGAGTAGCGCGAGGCAAACGGGAAGTAACCGCCGAACACGGTGACTTCGGTCGGCGACGCCATCGAGTCGTCATCCGACTGCACTGCATCGATCGTGCCGCGCTGCATGGCGCGGAATAGCTCGCCCGTCGGGACCAGCTGGTCTGCATAGAACAGCTCAATCTGCATCCGATCACCGGCGATGGTGTTGAACATCTTGATGGCCGGATCGATCACGTGTTCGGCCAGCGCCGGGCCTGCATAGGTCTGCATCCGCCACCTGATCGTTGATTGCGCCAGTGCAGGTGTCGCCAGCGCTGCTGCGGGCGCGGCTGCTGCGCCTTTCAGAAATGTACGTCTGTTTGTCATTCTCTCTCTCCGTTGGTCAGTTTCAGCAATGCGGGGGATGCCCGCGATGCCCCGGTTTGGTCCGGGATCATTTGTTGTAAACGTATTCTGGTAACCACAGCGCGATCTGCGGGAAGGTCATGATAATGGCCAGTGCAAGCGTCATCACCATCACGAAGGGCAGGATCGACCCGTAAATGTCACGCAGTGAAATCTCTGGTGGCGCCATCGCGCGCATCAGGAACAGATTATAGCCGAAGGGCGGTGTCATATACGCGATCTGAGTCGTGATCGTGTACAGCACGCCATACCAGATCAGGTCGAAACCCAATGCCCCCACCAGCGGCACGTATAGGGGGGCAACGATGACCAGCATGGCGGTATCGTCCAGGAACGTACCCATCAGGATAAAGCTGAGCTGCATGAAGATCAGGATCACCCAGGGGTTCAGGCCCAAACGTTCGGTAAACAGATTCTCGATCGCGCGCACCGCACCCAGCCCATCGAACACAGCGCCAAAGGCCAGTGCTGCAAGGATGATCCACATGAACATGCAGGTGATGCCCAGTGTTGAGCGCACCGAGGTTTCGAAAACCTCGCGGGTCATCCGGCCCTTCAGCACCGCAGCGACAAACGCCGTCAAAGCGCCAATGGCCGAGCTTTCAACCAGCGAGGTCCAGCCGTTCACAAATGGCACCATCATCGCGGCAAAAATGCCCAGCGGCAAAAGACCGGCACGCAAGAGACGCAGTTTTTCCGCCATGGGAACATCACGTTCTTCCGCTGATAAAGCAGGCCCCAAAGTTGGGTTAATCCGGCAGCGGATCACGATGTAAAGGATGAACATCGCAGCCATCATCAGTCCGGGCAGTAGCCCCGCCAACCAAAGCTGACCAACCGGTTGACGGGCGATCATTGCGTAAAGAACCAAGACCACCGAGGGCGGCACAAGGATGCCCAGAGACGATCCGGCTTGTATCACCCCCGTCACCATCTTCTTGTCGTACCCACGTTTCAGCAATTCAGGCAGCGCAATCGTTGCGCCGATGGCCATACCTGCAACGCTTAGACCGTTCATGGCCGAGATCAGAACCATCAGACCAATTGTGCCAATGGCCAGACCGCCGTTCAGCCCGCCCATCCAGACGTGGAACATCTTGTACAAGTCGTCTGCGATTTTGGATTCGGCCAGCACATAGCCCATGAAGATGAACATCGGCAGCGTCAGCAGCGGGTACCATTTCATCAGCTTCATGGCGGCGGAAAAGCCAATGTCGTAACCGCCACGATCCCCCCAAAGAAACAGCGCTGCCATAACGGCGACAAAGCCGATGGCTCCAAAAACGCGCTGCCCTGTCAGCAACATCAGCATCATGGTCGAAAACATCAGGATGGCGATCATCTCGTATGACATCAGATCACCTCGCGCGGGATGTCATCGCCCTTGAGGCGTAGTATATCTTTGAAGAGTTCCGAGATGGCTTGAAGCAACATCAGGAACAGCCCCACAACCATGATCACCTTGATTGGCCACAGGTAAGGACGCCACGCGGTGGGACTGCGCTCGCCATATTGCAGCGAATAACTCAGCGAGTCGTAGCCGCCATAGATCATCACACCCAGATAGACGATCAGGAAGAACACCGTGATCGCATCGGTCCAGGCCCGCCGACGATTCGACCATTCACTATACAGCAGATCCATACGGACGTTCGATCCCATCTGAATGGAATAGGGGCCGCCGAGCACATAATAGGCCACCATCGCAAACTGGGCCATCTCAAGGGTCCAGAGAGATGGCAAAAAGAACGTCTTCGAGATCGAGGACCAGAGCAGAATGCCCATCATGACAAAGATGCCATACATGACCACACGCCCGATCCAGCGGTTCGCGCGATCAATGACCGCCACATATCCCCGCATGAATTTCATTGAGATATTGCCTCTGTCATGCTGTAGCCTCGGTGTTCGAAAAGGCAGAAATGACGGATTGCAGGATCGGCGCGAGCTGCCCTGCCATTCGGTTCACACCCGCAGGAGTGTCGATCAGGTCATTGCGCACCTCGATCATGACATTGGGCAACCCGCGTTTGATTGCGTGTTCCTGCAACGTGTGCGTGACGCCGTCAGTGGCCGAGTAGGGTTCGTTCAGCGCGACCTTTAGTCCGGTGCCTTGCGCCTGTTGCAACATGATCCGGGCCGCGCGGTCGTCTTTGTCATGCAATATACCCAGCTCAACCGAGCGCGTCTGTCCCTTGTAGATCGGGGTGAAGCTGTGGATCGTGATGACCACGGGCGGCTCGTTTCTTGCGTTCAAGGTGGACGACAAAAGGTTTCGGAATGGGTCATACACATCCCGCACGCGCTGGGTGCGCTGTGCCGCCGTCAGATTCGTGT
Source organism: Ruegeria sp. HKCCA5929 (assembly GCF_013034525.1). Classification (NCBI taxonomy): domain Bacteria; kingdom Pseudomonadati; phylum Pseudomonadota; class Alphaproteobacteria; order Rhodobacterales; family Roseobacteraceae; genus Ruegeria; species Ruegeria sp. HKCCA5929. Next base: position 337,439 of record NZ_WQGE01000004.1, on the reverse strand, counting down.
TTCCGGGAACTGAAAACACTTCGCTGAGTTGAGGCATGGCGTCTTCACGTTCCGGCGGGCGGTTGCAATCATAGACAAGCCGACTGACCCGAGAATGGACCAATGGCGCGTCCAGCGCCCCCATCAACTCAACCGAAAGCTCCATTGCGCCAATATCCCATGCAGCATGGGACCGGGCCGCACTCTCATCCAGACCGAGGCCGTGCAAAGCGGCGGGGACAAAGCGGCTGGCGTGTTCGCACACCAAAACCGCATTGGCGCTGCCCCGTGCATTGAGCAGACGTGCAGCCGGTGCCTCGACGGTTTGTAATAGGGATGACTCGGAATCGTGATGCATAGGTAGCATTTGTTACAGCAGCTTCCCAACTGTCAAGAAAATTACTGTAGACAAAATTACAGGTGAGAATATTCTGTAACAAACATAAGAAACGAGGGTGCCGATGGCCACCGTTGTGAAACTTGTCAAACAGCGGATTCAGGATGAACTGGACGATCTGACTCGATCAGAGCGCCAGTTGGCGTCTATCCTGTTGCAGGATTATCCGATGGCAGGGCTGCAATCGATCACCAAGCTGGCAGCTGCTGCGCAGGTCTCGACCCCGACCGTTATCCGTATGGCCCGCAAGCTTGGGTTCGATGGGTTTCCGGACCTGCAGGATGCCCTGCGCGAAGAAGTGGCAGCGCAGATCAAGAAACCGATCTCGAAACGGGATGCCTGGGTTGTCGATGACGAGGCCGAACACCCGACAACGCGCTTTGCGCAGGCCGTCTGGACAAACATGCGCCACACGCTGGAGCGTCTGGACAAAGAGATGTTTGACACCGTCGCCCAGCTATTGGCTGAAACGGACCGGCATCTTTATGTGGTGGGTGGCCGCATCACCCGATCCAACGCGGATTATCTGTTCAATCACATGCAAATCATCCGTCCAAACGTGACCATGCTGGGCAATTCAGCCAATGTTTGGCCGCAGTACCTTTTGGACATGGACGCGTCCTCGGTCCTGGTGATCTTCGACATTCGGCGATACGAGGCGCATCTGGAAAAGCTGGCCCAGGTTGCCTCGAGCCGAGGCGTCACAGTTGTTCTGTTTACCGACCAGTGGGGCTCACCGATCGGAAAGACCGCAAATTACACCTTCCACGCCTTGGTCGAGGCCCCTTCAAGCTGGGATTCGACGATAGCGCTGCAGCTGATTTCGGAAACCTTGATTGCAGAAGTGCAAGAGGCCCGGTGGGAGGAAAGTAAGGAACGGATCGAGGAACTGGAGCAGTTTTTTTCGTCAACCCGGCTATTCCGCAATCAGGATTGAACGGTCGAATCTGATTAAGCGCTTTGGTGCAAAAACGGTGGCACAAAATTTGCCACTTCTTGCTTGACGCGCACCTGTGCATGACTTAACCAACGCAAACCATTTGCGGGTATAGCTTAATGGTAAAGCCCCTGCCTTCCAAGCAGGCTATGTCGGTTCGATTCCGTCTACCCGCTCCAATCACCCTTACTTTTCTGCGTCAAATGGCCCTTTCGGGTGGCTGATCCATGTCGTGATGCTTGACCAGAAGGGCGGCTGAGGCCAAGAAAGCGTTCACTTTCTAGCGTTCAATCCATAAGGGCCCGACATGGCAAGACAGACCGCCAACAAACCAGCTCAAGCCGCTGCCCCCGGTGCCAGCGAAGAGCGGGCCCGCTCAAAGAAAATTGGGGTGCTGGCCTCGCTTTGGCCTTTCATGAAGCCCTATAAGCTTTTGATGATCGGCGCGACTCTGGCGTTGATTCTGACCGCAAGCATGACGCTGACCCTGCCACTTGCGGTGCGGCGCGTGATTGACAACTTCCGCATTCAGGATGGCGAACTGCTGGATTGGTATTTCCTGGCGGCACTGGGTATCGCCGCTGTTCTGGCTGTGGGCACCGGTATCCGGTATGCGCTGGTCACGCGACTGGGCGAACGTGTGGTGGCCGATATTCGCAAGGCTGTGTTCGATCGCGTGATCGCGATGAGCCCTGAATTCTATGAACGCATCATGACCGGCGAGGTGCTCAGCCGGATCACAACGGATACCACCCTGATCCAATCGGTGCTCGGGTCATCAGTGTCGATCGCGTTGCGCAACATGCTGATGTTCTTTGGTGGGCTGGTTTTGATGCTGCTGACCTCGGCCAAATTGACCGGGCTGGTGCTTTTGTTGATCCCGATTGTCGTTGTTCCGATCCTGGTTCTGGGCCGCCGTTTGCGCGTGATCAGTCGCGAAAATCAGGATTGGATCGCAGCCTCGTCCGGAAACGCAGGTGAGGCATTGGGGGCTGTTCAGACCGTGCAGGCCTTTACCCATGAACAGGAAAGCCGCAAGCAATTCGGAGAGATGACCGAAACCTCGTATGTGGTCTCGTTGCGTCGCATTCAGACTCGCGCGGTCCTGACAGTCATCGTGATTTTCCTGGTCTTTTCGGGCATCGTCGGTGTCCTTTGGATGGGGGCCAATGACGTACGAAACGGTGTGATGACCGAAGGCGTTCTGGTGCAGTTCGTGATCTATTCGATCATCATGTCAGGCTCGGTTGCGGCCCTGTCCGAAATCTGGAGCGAACTTCAACGCGCGGCCGGGGCGACCGAGCGTCTGGTCGAACTTCTGAATGCCGAAGACACCGTGACCGATCCCGCCAAGCCCTTGACCCTGCCCAAAGATGTTAAAGGTGAAATCCGGTTCGAAGATGTCAGCTTCCGCTATCCAGCGCGCCCCGATACCGTCGCACTGGATCATCTGTCGCTGCAGGTCAATCCGGGCGAAACTGTCGCGTTTGTCGGACCGTCAGGTGCAGGCAAGACGACCGTCATTCAGTTGATCCAACGCTTCTATGATCCCAATTCGGGCCGGGTCACGTTGGATGGTCATGACCTGCGAGAGCTGGATCGGGCAGATTTCCGTACCCATATGGCTCTGGTTCCTCAGGACCCCGTGATATTTGCCGCCTCGGCCCGCGATAACATCCGCTTCGGGCGTTTGGATGCAACCGACGCCGAAGTTGAAGCCGCGGCTCGTGCAGCCGCCGCACATGATTTCATTGCGGCCTTGCCGGAAGGGTATGACAGCTTTGTCGGTGAACGTGGTGTAATGCTGTCCGGTGGGCAAAAGCAGCGCATTGCCATCGCCCGTGCTATCCTGCGAGACGCGCCGGTTTTGTTGCTGGACGAGGCGACCTCGGCTCTGGATGCGGAAAGCGAACGTGCGGTGCAAGGCGCGGTAGACCAGATGCGCGCTGGGCGCACGACGCTGATCGTCGCGCACCGATTGGCAACCGTCAAAAAAGCCGACCGCATCGTCGTGCTGGAAGAGGGCCGTATCGTGGCGCAAGGCAGCCATGATGATCTGGTGTCTCAGGACGGGCTGTATGCACGTCTGGCCCGGTTGCAATTCACCGACGGTGTTGCCGCAGAATAAGGGTGACGCACGGGCATTTTCCCATTCGCCGTAGCGTCATTCTACATTTTACCCGTTGTCACAGCTAAGCCCTCGCTTGCGCGCGGTCGGTTTTGATCCCATCTTGGAGGCGAACAACAAGCCCGCGCGAAATGCGGGAGATCATACGGGAGGAACCACATGGCTTTTGTGGGATTGGAAGACAAAACGCGCATGGAACAGGAAATGCCGTGGGAGGATCGGGATTTACCCGTCACCTTCCATCAGCTCTTGTCGCGCACGGCAGAGAAGTTTCCCAACCACAATGCCATCAGTTTTCAACTGTTGTCGGGACCAACCGAAAAGGCCGAGACCCTGACCTGGTCGCAACTGCAGGGCAAGGTTAATCAGGCGGCGAACCTTTTCCGTTCTCTGGGCGTTGGCGAAAAAGATGTGGTGGCCTATGTGCTGCCCAACTGTAACGAGACGCTGATCACGATGATGGGCGGCGCGGTAGCCGGGATCGTGAACCCGATCAATCCGCTGCTTGAGCCGGAACAGATAGCGGCCATCCTGCGCGAGACCGGCGCCAAGGTTGTGGTGACGCTGAAATCGTTCCCAAAAACGGATGTGGCCCAGAAAGTGGAAGAGGCTGTGCGTCATGCCCCCAAGGTCAACACCATTCTGGAAATCGACCTGAATCGTTATCTGACGCCACCCAAATCCTGGCTGGTGCCGTTCCTGCGCCCAAAGATGGGTGACAAGGAAAAACTGGCCCATGCGAACTACAAGAACTTTAATAAAGAGCTGGCCAAGCAGCCGACCACGCTGACGTTTGAAGACAGCAAGGAAGACCGCGTTGCGTGCTACTTCCACACGGGCGGCACGACAGGTATGCCAAAAGTGGCGCAACACAAGTATTCCGGCCTCGTCTATAACGGCTGGCTGGGTCACACGCTGTTGTTTGACGAAAACGACGTCATCATGTGCCCGCTTCCCATGTTCCACGTCTTTGCGGTGCACGTGATTATGATGGCGGCCGTGTCCTCGGGCGCGCATGTGATCTTCCCGACACCGGCCGGGTATCGTGGAGACGGCGTTTTCGACAATTTCTGGAAGCTGATCGAACGCTGGAAGGTAAGCTTTATCATCACCGTTCCCACTGCCATTTCGGCCAAAATGCAGCGTCCGGTTGATGCCGATATCTCAAGCGTAAAAACAGCTTTCTCTGGCTCGGCCCCGCTGCCGGTTGAGCTGTTCCGCCGCTTTGAAGAAGCCACGGGTGTGACGATCGTTGAAGGCTATGGCCTGACCGAGGCCACGTGTCTGGTGTCGTGCAACCCTGTGGATGGTGAGAAAAAGATCGGATCGATCGGTATTCCGTTCCCCTATACGGATGTAAAAATCCTGCAAAGCGGGCCGGACGGACCGGTCGAATGCGGTACGGATCAAATCGGAGAAATCTGTATCTCGAACCCGGGTGTATATGCGGGCAACACCTATACCGAGGCCGACAAGAACGTCGATCTTTACTATTACGACAAGTATTTGCGCACGGGTGATCTGGGGCGGTTTGATGAAGACGGCTATCTGTGGATCACGGGCCGCGCCAAGGATCTGATCATTCGCGGTGGCCATAACATTGACCCAGCCGAGATCGAAGAAGCGCTATTGGGCCATGAAGCTGTCGCGTTTGCCGGTGCCATTGGTCAACCAGACGCGCATTCCGGTGAAGTGCCATGTGCGTTTGTCGAACTGGTCGACGGGGCGTCGGTCACGGAAAAAGAGCTTATGGACTACTGCAAGGTTCATGTGCATGAACGTGCGGCGCAGCCCAAGCATATGACCATTCTGGACGAACTGCCGAAAACTGCGGTTGGTAAGGTCTTTAAGCCCGATCTGCGTAAGCAGGCGATCACACGTATCTACAATGGTGCGCTTGAGGCAGCTGATGTATCTGCACGTGTTGTTTCGGTGATCGACGACAAAAAGCGCGGCCTTGTCGCGCAGCTTGACGCGAACGGATCTTCGGAAGACGATGTCTCAAAAGTGCTGGGCGCATTTACCCAGCCATGGGAGTGGTCTGAGTAAGCCGGAGGGACAATGGACTATGAACGCCTGATTGACGAGGAAACCTGGGCGTTCATACGTCGCACGGCTGAAAGCTATCCCGATGATGCGGTTGATCTTTCAATTCAGGATCAGCGTCGCGTCTATGACACCATGTGTCAGGATTTCCGACAACCTCGCCCTGCGGGTGTAGAAACACAGGATCAGGCGGCTGATGGCGTTCCGGTCCGTATCTACACCGCCGGGCAACCCACCCGAACCATCGTCTATTTCCATGGCGGTGGGTTCGTTGTGGGTGGGTTGGACAGCCATGATGATGTCTGCGCCGAACTGTGCGCCCAGACAGGGTATCGTGTTGTTTCGGTTGACTACCGGCTGTGCCCGGAACACGTGCATCCCGCGCAGTTCGAGGACTGTTGGACGGCGGTGAATTGGGCGGCGCGTGAATATGGTGACCCGCTGATCCTGGCCGGAGACAGTGCTGGTGGGAACCTTTCCGCTGCCGTTGCCCATCACGCGCGTGGGCGATTGGACGGCATCTTAGGACAAGTGCTGATCTATCCGGGGCTTGGTGGCGACCGTAGTCAGGGTTCATATCTTGAACACGCCCATGCGCCATTGCTGACCTTGGACGATATCAAGTTCTATGAGACCGTCCGATGTTCAAGTGATCAGCCGCAGAACGACCCGACCTACGCGCCCTTGCAGGACAGCGACTTTTCGAACCTGCCCCCAACTGTGGTTGTGACGGCCGATTGTGACCCGTTGCGTGATGACGGTCTGAACTACTGTCAGCGAATTACCGTAGCAGGGGGCCAGGCCCATTGGATCAACGAGCCTGGCCTTGTGCACGGCTATCTGAGGGCACGGACCTCGGTAAAACGCGCTGCGGAAAGCTTCGAACGTATCTCGGTCGCTGTCGAAGCCCTGGGACAAGGGATCTGGTCTTACGACTAAGAACTATCTTAGTGCAAAGACGCGTTCGCCTTATCGCAGGAACACTTCGCCTTTCATTGTCTCTGCAATGGGGGCACCCATACGGCTAAGGATTGTCGGTGCCAATTGCAACTGGCTGATGACGGTCTCTGCGTCAGGTCCTTCTGCGTCGCCGAAGTAATACAGTGCTGTTTCCTGTTGCAATGGGCCACGACCACCGTGATGGCCGCGTTCGTCCTGCCCGTGATCGGCGGTTACGATCACATCATATCCCAGTTGGCGCCAGCGGGGGATAAAAGGGGCCAGCATCTCGTCGGCGACAAAGCAAGCATGATCCATTTCTTCGCAATCGTGGAAGAAACGGTGGCCCATACTGTCCAGCGTGCAGGTGTGAAGGATGCCATAGTCCAGCCCGAAGCGCAGGCACAGATTGGTAAGTGTCCCATACAGGTCCACGTCGGATGGCGTCATCTGATTGTCTTTGCCATATCCCGTCATGCTGTGGAAACGACCATGGTTGATCGTCTGGCTTTCGGGCTCGTCATATTCGATATCACGGACATAGTCGAACGGGTGGCGGTTGAAGAACTGGGACCAGTAGCTATGCGTTACTGCTCCGGTTACGCCGCCACCTTCGCGAACCTGACTGAATACGTCCTTGTGGCTCAAACGAAAGACGTTGCCGTTGCCGGTGCAGCCATGTTCCTGCGGTGTCACACCTGTGTGGATTGACGCATAGCAGCTGGCCGACGTCGAAGGCAGCACGGCCCGCAACTTCCAGACCCGTGCGTCGCCACTGTCGACCCAGCCTTCCAGATTGCCAAACAAACGACGAAAATTGCGGTAGGGGACGCCGTCCAGAATGATGAGTAGAAGTTTGCGGTCCATGCCCGTGCCTTTCATTAAATTCTTCAGCCGAGCCTAGGAGATTCGCGGCCCTAAACGCGACTGTTCACGCCCCCAATAGCAAAATCCCGACACCTGTCATCTGACAAAGCGCCGGGATTTTCAGATTTCATGGAACTGTCACAAGCGTGGATCAGTTGCCTGCGCTCTCCATCTTGCGATGGGCGACAACCTCTTCCAGCCAACCCAGATGCATTTCGGGCACCGAGCTGAGCAGAAGGTCGGTATAGTCGTCAAACGGCGGGCTCAGCACCTGCGATTTCGGCCCGTAGCGAACCACGCGCCCCTGATACATCACCGCGATGCTGTCGCTGATCGCGCGGACCGTCGCTAGATCGTGGGTGATGAACAGATAGGCCACGTTCTCGATCTTTTGCAGGTCCAACAGCAGCTTGAGAATGCCATCCGCCACCAGAGGGTCGAGCGCAGACGTTACCTCATCACAGATGATCATCTTCGGCTTTGCCGCCAGTGACCGGGCGATGCAGACACGCTGTTTCTGACCACCGGACAGCTCGGCTGGATAGCGGTCGATGAACTTTTCGCCCAACTCGATCTCATCCAGCAGTTCGATGACCCGCTTGCGCTTTTCCGCACCCCGCATGTTGAAGTAGAATTCCAGCGGGCGGCCGATGATGGTTCCAACGGTCTGACGCGGGTTCATCGCCACGTCGGCCATCTGGTAGATCATCTGCAATTCGCGCAGGTCTTCGCGGGTTCGGCCTTTGAGGTCTGGCGATAGTTTGCGCCCGGCAAAGGTGATTTCACCATCCCGAGGGGGCAACAAACCGGTGATGACCCGCGCCAGCGTCGATTTACCCGAGCCGGATTCGCCCACAACGGCCAGTGTCTGCCCCGGATGAAGCTCGACATTGACGTTGTGCAAAACGTCGAAGTTCAAGCCCTTGTAACGCGCGGTGATACCGTCAACGCTGAGCACCGGTTCTGGTGTCGGCTGCTTCTCTTCATGCTCAATTGAGCGAACCGAGACCAGCGCCTGCGTGTATTCCTCCTGCGGATTGTTGATGATCTGATCGGTGTTGCCGTACTCGACCGTATTGCCCATGCGCAGAACCATGATGTCATCGCTCACCTGCGCCACAACTGCCAAGTCATGGGTGATGTAAAGTGCGGCGACTCCGGTGTCTGCGATGGCTTCTTTGATCGCCATCAGAACATCGATCTGGGTAGTCACATCCAGCGCCGTGGTGGGTTCGTCGAAAACCACAAGATCAGGCTCGGGGCACAAGGCCAGAGCCGTCATGCAGCGCTGCAACTGTCCACCCGAAACCTGATGCGGGTACCTGTCGCCGATATTGTCCGGGTCGGGCAGACCCAGCTTGGCGAACAGTTCACGCGCCCGGCCTTCGGCCTCTTTGCGGCTGAACTTTTTCTGTTCGACCGCAGCCTCGACCACCTGATCCATGATCTTCTTGGCCGGGTTGAAGGACGCCGCGGCGGACTGAGACACATACGTGACTTCGCCACCGCGCAGCTTGCGGATATCCCCGTGCGAGGTTTTCAGGATATCACGCCCGTTGACCCAAACCTCACCACCGGTGATCTTCACACCGCCCCGGCCATAAGCCATTGAGGCCAGACCGATGGTGGATTTCCCGGCGCCGGATTCCCCGATCAGGCCCAGCACCTTGCCGCGCTCGAGATCAAAGCTGACCCCGTGCACGATCTCGATGTCATGAGGTTTTTCACCCGGTGGATACACGGTTGCGCCGATCTTGAGGTCGCGGACCTTGAGAAGTGGATCGCTCATCCCCGGCCTCCTTTCAGTGATGTGGTGCGGTTCAGGACCCAGTCAGCCACCAGGTTGACCGAAATCGCCAGCGTCGCGATGGCGACAGCGGGATACAGCGCCGCACCGATACCGTAGACGATGCCGTCCTTGTTTTCTTTCACGATGCCGCCCCAGTCCGCCAGCGGCGGCTGAACGCCCAGACCCAGGAAGGACAGGGTCGAGACAAACAGAACCATGAAAATGAAACGCAGACCCAGTTCAGCCACCAGCGGCGACAGAGCATTGGGCAGGATTTCGCGGAAGATCACCCAGATCTGGCCTTCACCCCGCAGGCGCGAGGCTTCGACGTAATCCATTACGGCGATGTCCACCGCAACAGCGCGCGCCAGACGATAGACGCGCGTGGCATCCAGCAGGCCCATGACAACGATCAGAACAGGGATGGTGACCGGAACCATGGCCAGAACCACCAATGCGAAGATCAGCGATGGAATCGACATGATCAGATCGACTGTACGTGACATGACCTGATCGACCCAGCCGCCCATAACGGCTGCCAGAAAACCCAGGACCGAGCCGGTCACAAAGCTGAGGATCGTTGCTGCCGTGGCGATGAAGATCGTCGTGCGCCCGCCATAGATCATGCGGCTGAGAAGGTCGCGGCCAATGTTGTCCGTGCCCAGCCAGAATTGCGAGCTTGACGGCTCCCACACATCGCCGACGACCTCGGCCATGCCATAAGGGGCCAGCAGGGGGGCAAAGATGGCAACAAAGAAGTACAGGCCGGTAAAGCCAAGACCGATCATTGCAGAGATAGGAATGTTCTTCATTTCGGATGCCTCAACCTTGGGTTGGCAAGGATCGAGACGATGTCTGCAATCATGTTCAAACCGATATAGATCGCGGCGAAGATTACACCGCACGCCAGGACAACGGGCACGTCACGCTTGGTCACGTGATCCACCAGATATTGCCCCATGCCGGGATAGACGAAGACGACCTCGACCACGACGACGCCAACAACAAGGTAGGCCAGGTTCAGCATGACCACGTTTACAATCGGTGCGATGGCATTCGGGAATGCGTGGCGGTAGATCACCTGAAAGTTGCTCAGGCCCTTAAGCTCTGCCGTCTCGACATAGGCCGACTGCATCACGTTCAAGATTGCAGCGCGGGTCATACGCATCATGTGCGCCAAAACCACCAGAGTCAGCACGATGACAGGCAAAGCGATAGAGTTCAGCTTTTGCCCAAGGGTCATGCTGTCGTTGATCATTGCAAGCGGCGAGAAGAAGCCCAGTTTGACGGCAACGAAGTAGACCAGCACATAACCGATCAGGAATTCGGGGATAGAGATCGTGGTCAGTGTGACCGCCGAAATCATCTTGTCGGGCCAGCGGTTGCGGTAGCGGACCGCCAGAAGGCCCAGGAAGATAGCCAGTGGAACCGAAATAATAGCGGCCCAGAACGCCAGAAACAGTGTGTTGCCCAGACGGCTGCCAACGGATTCAGCGATGTCGAGCTTGTTTGTCAGTGATTGGCCCAGATCACCCTGAACAATGCCACCCAACCATTCAAAATAGCGGGTCAGGGCTGGCCGGTTGAGGCCCATTTCTTCGCGCAGGTTTGCCAGCGCTTCGGGGGTTGCGGATTGGCCAAGGACGGCTTGCGCCGCGTCCCCGGGAAGGGCTTCAGTGAGGCCGAATATCAGAGCCGATGCACCGAAGAGAAGCAAGAGTCCCAGCGCTAAGCGCTGGAACACCAGTTTGATGATGGGATGCATATACAGTAGCCCGGATCAGACGAACCACATTTTGCGGGACATATTGCCGTTCATCAGCTCTTGTGTCGGGTCGGTTTCCCAACCGTCCAACTGGTTGCTGATGCCCTCAACAAAGTCGTTGAACATCGGACAGATCAGACCGCCTTCATCACGGACCATCATGCCCATCTGGCTGTAGATACCTTTGCGCTTCTCAGGGTCCAGTTCAGCACGTGCGGCGAACAGCAAGTCGTCGAAGGCCGGGACCTTGAACCGCGTGTCGTTCCAGTCCGCAGTCGACAGATAGGCAGTCGCATACATTTGATCCTGAACCGGGCGGCCACCCCAGTAGGACGCACAGAATGGCTGAACATTCCAGACTTCCGACCAGTAGCCATCATTTGGCTCACGCTTGATCTCAAGCGGAATTCCAGCTTCTGCTGCAGACTGTTGGAACAAGGCCGCTGCATCTACCGCACCAGGGAAGGCGCCATCTGCCACACGCAGAATAATTGGCGAACCGTCATGGCCCGACTTTTGATAATGCTCAGCGGCCTTTTCAACGCTGAATTCGCGCTGCGGAATAGTCTCATCAAACAGCGGGTAAGCCGCGTTGATCGGCATGTCGTTCCCGATCGAACCATAGCCTCGAAGCACTTTCTCAACCAGATCCTCTCGGTTGATGGCGTGTTTCAGAGCGAGGCGCAGTTCGTTGCTGTCGAACGGTGCAGTGTCAATGTGCATGATGAAGACATAGTGTCCGCGACCTGCGGTCGAGTGCACTGTCAGGTTTGGCGCGCGTCCCAAAAGGTCGGCCACTTTCGGTTCGACCCGGTTGATTGCGTGAACTTGTCCAGATTGAAGCGCGGCCGTACGGGCCGTAGCATCGTTGATCACGATCACTTCTACGCTGTCGAAATTTCCGAAATCCGAATTCCAGTGGTTTTCGAACTTTGTATAAAGGTGGCGCACACCGGGTTCATCCACTTCTACCTTATACGGTCCGGTTCCGATGCCCGCGCCAGGATTCTCCATCCCTCCGTCAGGCTGAACGATCAAATGATAGTCGGCCATCAGATAGGGCAGGTCAGCGTTTGGCTCAGTCAGCGTGACCTGGAAGTTGTCCCCGTCAGCCTTCATGGACTCGATACCTTTCATGATGCCAAGCGCACCAGATTTCGAGTCTTCGTTCGAGTGACGCTGCATCGTTTTAAGAACGTCTTCGCTGGTCATTGTTTTCCCGTTGTGGAACTCAACGCCTTGACGCAGCTTAAATGTCCATACTTTGGCGTCTGCGCTACCTTCCACGCTTTCTGCCAGGCGCGGTTCGATGGTGCCATCGGGTGCCACTTCAACCAACTGATCGCCGAATTGTTTGCCGTTCTGGAAGGGAACTGAGCTTGCATAGGTCGCCGGGTCAAGCGAGTTAGTTGATTCGCCACCTTGCAGGCCAAACTTCAGGTCACCGCCTTTTTTGGGCCCTGCCGCCCGCGCGGCGTCCGCAAACATTGTGCTGGCCATTGCTGCTGAAACACCTAAAGCCGCAGCTTTCCCCATAAATTCGCGGCGGGTCATCTTCCCGGCAGTGACCTGGCCGGCCATGTGCGTGATTTGTTCGTTCATTGAGTGTTCTCCCTATTGAGTGGTTTTAGCCCTTTGCGGACTTTTTATTGACGCATGAGTCAAAGTTGGCGCATTTCAGACAGCCGAGCAAGGATATTTCGCGCGTGCACCGAAAACGATGGTCTTCACGATGACGTCAAGAACGCTGCCCTCGTGATCTGTATGTTGAGAAACCGTCTGCATATTCTTTCATTTTCGGTTCTTGATGGAACAAAGTGTAGGAAAATACGTCAAATCATACGCGTATTGCGACAATTAGGTCCATTACGTTGGTCCCGGTCGGTCCCGTCAACAAAAGCGCACCCGCTGAATCCAGAAAGGTGCCGCTGTCAGCGTTTTGAAGGTAGGTTTCGGCTGCTTCTACCCAGGTAGTTCCGGTTACGATTCCTCCGGCTGCGTTTGTTGGGCCGTCCGTACCATCCGTGCCACCGGCAACAACCGTCAGGTTCGGCTGACCTGAGATCTCTTTGGCCAATGCAAGCGCCAGTGCCTGATTTCGCCCACCGCGCCCTGGGTCATCGGGGAGAACCACGGTCGGTTCACCGCCAAAGATCATCACACCTTTGTCCATGCCACGTAGCATTGGCCCAAGGTGCGCAGCCACCCTCAGATAGTCGTCGTGCAGGGTTTCGTCATTGGCCAGAACCGTTTGACCCGCTTCGCTTGCTGCGAAGGCAGCCGCATTTCGGGCATGGGCGTTTGAAGCCACGATCTGAGTGGTCGCTGTGAAGCTGTAATCATCGGGCAAAGCGCCAATGCCCGAACCAATGACACTGAGATCGTCGCCGGGCACATCTGAAATCGCCAGAACAGTCGCGTGTGCACCTTTGAAATGAGACAGCAAACCGCCGCCCTTGATGCGTGACAGCTTGCGCCGCTCGGCGTTCATCGCCCGAATGTCCATCCCCTCAGACAGCAGTCTGCGGTTCAACGCTTCCAGATCGCGCAAAGATACGCCGGGCAGAAGATCCTCGGCCAACGAGGACGCGCCGCCTGAAACCAACAGAAGGACATGAGAGCCCGGCGGCATCTGCTCCATCGCAACGCGGAGCGCGCGCCCGCCCGCAAGGCTGCGGTCATCCGGCACCGGATGAGAGGCCTCGATCACCTCGACCGACTCGGGAAGATCGCGACCGTGTTCGTCTTTGGTGACCACAAGAGTGGGGATCGGACCAAACTGAGCCAGCGCCGCACGTGCCATCGCGGCAGCGGGTTTGCCGACCGCGAGAAGCCGATCGGGCTTGGGAACACCCGGCAGTGCGGCCTTGGTGGCAGCGAACCCATCGACCGCATCAACTCCGGCCTGCCAAAACGAAAGGGCTTGCTTTGTGATATCCATCAATTCTCAATCCAGATCGTGACGGGGCCGTCATTTACAAGTTCGACCGCCATATCAGCCCCAAACTGCCCCGTTTCCACCGCAACACCTTGTGCGGAAAGGTGATTTGCAAACTCCTTGTACAGCTGTTCGCCCTGATCCGGCGGGGCTGCGGTTGAAAACCCCGGCCGGTTGCCGCTTTTCGTATCGGCGGCGAGTGTAAACTGGCTGATCACCAACGCCGATCCGCCAATATCCAGAAGTGAGCGGTTCATTTTCCCCGCATCATCTTTGAAGATACGAACCTTGGCCGCCTTTTCGGCAAGCTTCTTGGCCTGCTCGTTGCCATCGCCCTGCATGGCGCAAACAAGAATCATCAACCCCTGTCCACATGATCCTGTGACAGTGCCATCGACCGACACTTTGGCATACGACACCCTCTGCAATACTGCGCGCAAGGGATTCCTCCTTGTTATGCGAAAGCCAACCTCTGGGATTGTTTAATCCCACCATTCCACAAAGTCACTCGGTGCGGCGCGTTCTGTGCGAAAGCTATTTGCGGGATGATCAGGGTCCGCATAGCCAAAAGAAATCGCGCACAGGATCAAGCGGTCTTCGGGGATCTGAAAATAGCGATGCAAGAATGGACCGTAAGTGGCCAATGCGGCTTGTGGTATGGTCGCGATCCCCAACGCTTGGGCTGCCAGCGCGAAGGCCGTGACAAAACCACCGCAATCCATCGCGCCATAGGGGCCAAGCTCAGCCGGGCTTGAAAGGATAGCGCAATGCGGTGCGCCAAACAGGGCAAAGTTCTGCATCATTTGCTGCGCCGACCCGGCGCGGTCCCCGCGTTCCACCCCAACAGCTTCGTACAGCGCCCAACCACAGGCGCGGCGGCGATCCTGGTACACGCCCGAGTAGGAGGTTGGAAACGGCAGATCCGGTGCTGGGGTTCCGCTGACAGCCTCAGCTAACATTGCTTTACGGAACGTATCTGTTTCATCTGCGCTGGTGATCACCAATTGCCAGGGTTGTGCATTGCACCAGCTAGGGACTTGGGATGCGCTGGTGACGATCTGTTCGATCTGCGCTCGCGGTACTGGTTCTGACAGAAACGCCCGACAGGAATAGCGGTCTTTCAGCAGAGTATTCAGTTCAGCTAACGACACGGCAGACCCATCCCTTTGTTTCCGCACTGAGCATGACCGGGCTTTGCCCGATGCACAAGCCTGTCCGCAGGTCCGCCTATTGCCCTGTGGCCGCCAAATATCCGACACCCGCAGCCACCAACAAACCTAGTACAACAGCGATGGTGATTTTGATCGCTGACCAAGGACGTTCGCCTTGAACCCGCCCGGTTCTACCATTGACCACAAATCGGTAGGTCTGGCCGCGGTATTTATAGGCGGCCATCCAAACCGGCAGCAGGATATGCTTGAACGTAACATCACGCACATCTGTATCGACCGCATGAATGCGCTGCCGGTCCCCGCCGATGTCAAAACGAACGTCCCGTTCGATTACGCGCGCCATATGGGCGCGGGCTTCGGCGTACCCTTCCCGCAGTTCAACGCTGTAGGCTTCAGCACGGAAACCGGCCAGGTATTCGGGCTGATAAGGCTCCAGCGCGGGCAGATCCCAGGGCTCCAGCGCGTCGGTGTACCGTTTTGGAAGCGACTTAGACGCCAGCACCAACACGTCGTCAAAAAACCGCGCGACGCGGCCGGACTTGGAGGTCCAGCGTACCTTTGGCACTTGTTGCTGAACCCGCTTGCCGTCTCGCATTACGGTGCGGGTTTCATAATAGACAGTGCCGCGTTCGCCGCGATACGAAGACTTGGTGTCGGCGTCGAAGGTCCAATAGGGCACGTAAATACCCTGCATCTTGCGCCCTTTGCGTGCATATTCCTTCAACCCGTTTGGTGCGAACCACAGTCGCCCCAACCAATCGCCCATCGCCTTGTGGGCTGATCGTTCGTCGAATGCAAAAGGCAATACGCCTTTTGGTTTGATATGCCGGTTGATCCCGGTATCTGTCACGACTGGCGTGGCGCAAAACGGGCATTCTGCTGCATGGGTGTTCGGGTCGAACTCCACCTGCGCGGCACAGTTTGGGCAGGACAGAACGCGGGTTTCCTCGATCTCGCTGTCCGGCAGGCGGTCAGCGATGGCAGCGTCAAAGTCCAGCTCTCGCAGACTTGCACTGCCCCACGGCCCGGCACTGATCGGCTCGGAATGCCCGCAATGATCACAGGTTAAGGTACCATCACCAGGGTTGAACCGGTAGTCAGCGCCACACTGGTCGCAGGGGAAACGGTGTTCGGTCGGGTCAGGGGCGGTGACGTGTGTCATGAATTACCCGGTGGTCATGATGAATAGGAAGGAAGACCGTGTTTGTTCACGTTCCAGGCGCAGGAGGCGGCAGGATTGTGAACAACTGCGCAAGTTCCTGCACGTCGCCTGCCTTTTTCCAACCGTCTTGTCCTGCGGTCCAGACATATGTGTCACGTGTCAGTTCGCCTTCGCTGGCCATGCGTCCCATCTTGGCTTTGGAAAACGGCCCACTTGTCTGACCATCCACAGCGATATGCCACACATGTTCGACAGGTGGCGGAGGAGGCGGTGCCGCATGTGCTACCGGTTGCGGGGCAGCGGGGCCGGGCGATCCCCACGGGCCGCTCGGCTGGCTCGCTGCCATGTTCGACATTTGCTGTGCCATCGCCATGCCCATACCCATGCCAAGACCAGCCCCCATGCCGCCGCCTTGACCCGGATTATTGGCCGCAGCCGTCATTGCCTCTGCAGCGGAATACTGTGTGAACTTGCCCAGATCGCCCGCCAACCCCATCGAGGTCCGCTTATCCAGCGCTGCCTCGACCGCAGGCGGCAGCGAGATGTTTTCAATGTAAAATTCCGGCATTTCCAGCCCATAGCTGTCCAAGACCGGCGAAACTTCGGCAGCGATCAGCTTGCCCAGATCGGCGGTGTTTGCGGCCATGTCCAGCACCGGAATGCCTGAGCCCGAGATGACGCGGCTGAACTCCTGCACGATGATATTGCGCACCTGAAAGCTGATTTCATCCATTGTGAATTCGCCGTCTGTCCCGACGATTTCGACAAGGAACTTGGCTGGGTCCTTTACACGCACCGTGTAGGTGCCATAGGCCCGAATACGGGTTGGCCCGAACTCGGGGTCGCGCAGCATGATCGGGTTTTTGGTGCCCCATTTCAGGTCGTTGAACCGAGTTGTGTTGACGAAATAGATCTCGGATTTGAACGGCGACTGAAAGCCGTGATCCCAATGCTGAAGGGTGGTCATGATCGGCATGTTGTTGGTCTCAAGCATATAGAGACCCGGCGTAAACACGTCGGCCAATTGCCCTTCATGCACAAATACTGCCGCCTGACCTTCGCGCACGGTCAGTTTGGCACCGTACTTGATCTCGTGCCCCTCACGCTCAAACCGCCAGACCATCGTATCACGGGTGTCATCCACCCAATGAATAACGTCAATGAATTCTCCGGTCAGAAAATCGAAAATTCCCATTTGGGTTCTCCTGTCCTTGGGGTCAGAGCGGCTGACCCATTAACTCGCGGGCAATAATACGTACGACGGGGCGCGCATCATCCACGCCCACACCAGGTTGCAGGCGCTGATCATACAGCATCGTCAACAGTTTCTCGTCATGGCTGGTCAGCAGCGCAAACTCATCATCATCGTTGAAAATCGAAGGCCGTGCTGCGGGGCTGTCATTGGACAGACCAAGTCCCTGCGCAATCTCTTCGTGAATACAACTGCGACGCACCAGATCGGTCAGTTCGGCCCGGATCAACGCGACTGCACGCACATATTTGTAGGGCGACGCCCTGGTCGCGGAGGCAAAGACCAGACAGTCGAAATTGGCGCGTGGGTTGGCAACAAGATCCAGCGAAGCCTGGCTGATATTCGGGATCAATTGCTTCAGGCGCGACGCGACATAGGCGCTGTCGTCCTTGCCTGCGAAAAAGACATGGAAGTTGGCGTTGCGCGACACAACCGAAATCGGGTGCTGGGTCAAACCGGCCAGACGGCCCGCGAACACGCGAACCTGATCCGCGTCCTTAGTCCGCGTTTCGGGCAAAACCGAAGGGCCAAACTCGGTCTGGATGCGCACGGGGCCGGACCAACGGCTCAGCTGCCCATCTGTTTGGCGAGAACCGATCGAAACACTCTGCGTCGGATATTCGCTGTAAAACGCGATTGCTTCGAAGTTACGGGCCAGATCGTCGGCATCATAGGGCGTATCCGGTCCGCCGCCATCTGTGCGCAACAGCCCTCGAACCAGAAGGTCGCGTTCAACCCGCTGGTAGAAACGCGCCAGATCCTGACTGGCGGCAGAGGGCGGTACATACGCATTCGCCGCTGTCGGTGCGGGTTCGGGCCGGGGTTGCGGCGCAACAGTGGATGTCAGGGTTTCATCGCAGTTGGCCAAGGCCAACACCGAAGTCACCCCTAACACAAGTTTCAGAGAGTTGAAGCGCCGCACGCGGATCTTGCCTTTAGCCAGGAACCGACGTACCGGAATTGTCACCAATCCCGTCCCGGCGCGCTTTGGCAGCGGCCAGCGTGTCACGCAATTCGGTCTCCATCTTTTGCAATTCGACCTCAGCCGCCGCGCGTTTCGCTTTTCCTTCGTCCGCAATCGCCAGGCTTTCGTTGATAGTTCCGATCAGGTCAGCATTGGCCTGCTTGACGGCCTCGATGTCGAACACACCGCGCTCCATCTCTTCGCGGATCATCTTGTTGGATTCGCGTAAGTTGGCCGCGTTCGAGGTCAGAAGTTCGTTTGTCAGATCATTGGCGTCACGTACCGCGGCTGCAGCCTCGGCGCTGCGCTGGATGGTGACGGCCTGCGCCAGCTGGGTTTCCCACAGAGGCACGGTGTTCACCAGCGTCGAATTGATTTTGGTGACCAGCGACTTGTCGTTTTCCTGCACCAACCGGATTGAGGGCAGCGACTGCATCGTGACCTGGCGGGTCAGCTTCAGGTCATGAACCCGGCGTTCCAGATCGTCGCGCGCGGCACGCATGTCGCGCAGCTCTTGCGCTTTCATAACCTGTTGATCTTCGGGCGCGGCCTCAACTTCGGCTTCTTTCTCGGGAATGTCGTGGCTGTCCAATTCGGTCAGCTTTTCCTCGCCTGCTGCGATATACAGTGCCAGTTCGTCATAAAAGCCCAGCGTCTTTTCATAAAGCAGATCAAGCGATTTGATGTCCTTCAGCAGCGTATGCTCATGGCTCAGAAGGTCGTCGGTTATGCGGTCAATCTGGCCCTGAACTTCTTCGTATTGGGCGGTGAACTTGGCAAACGGTGCGGCCTTGCCCAGCAGTTTTTCCCACCAGCTGCGTTCGCGGCGCACGTCCAGTTCACTGACCGAGAACCCTCGTATCGTGGTGACGATATTGCGTAGGCTGTCCCCGGCGGGGCCCACGTCCTTGTTGCGCACATCCGCCAGCATGGCCTGACTGATTTCCTGCAGTTCGGCCTGTGCGGACGATCCGAAAGACACGATCGAGTTGGTATTGCCCATGTCGATTTCATCCATCCGCTTGCGGATTTCGGCACTGACGGGTTCGTCGGCGTCTTCCAGCGACACGACCTCGGCCTGAGGTTCAGGCAAAGCTACGGCTGTGACTTCCTGCACCAGAGTTTCGGCCTGAACTGCCTTGTTCTTGATCTCATCGGACATGGGGATGTTCCTCGCTCAAATAGTGGCCGGTCAGTCCAACCGGACGCCCTCGCGCTGCAACCTTTCGCGCAGCACGTCAATTTCAACCGTCAGATCACTGCGGTCATCCAATAGCATTTTGCGCGTACGCGCGGCGAAATTCTGTTCCAGATCGTCAAGCAGCGCAGAATAGTCCGCAAGCGCCTGCGTATCGCGGGTTCGGGCGTAGACGTCAGCAAACTTGACGGTCGCGTCCCGTGCGCCCTGCAGATAGACAGTCAGGTACTTTCTGGCACCGGCCAGATCGCGGGGATCTTCTTCGACCGTGCGGAACAGATCCCGCGCGGTGTCCTGAAACCGTTCGACGCGGGCTTCGACCCTGCGGTCGCCTGCGCGTTTGATGGCGTCGGTCATCTCAGACAGATGTTTCTCGGCATCATCGACAACGCGGGCCACGCGGTCTTGTTGAAAGGTGTCGATCCCTTCCATGCCTTTGTCTTTCATCGGATCAATGCCGAATGAGACCGAGTGCAGAACGGTTGCCGCCACTCCGAAAAGCACCGGGGCCAACAAGCTGGCTTGTGCGGCGGTTTCTGCATCCAGAAACTCGGTCCTGTACGTAGCAAGTCCTGCACCCAGACCGGTCAGAATGCTTGCAAATATCTTGCGCGGAAAAGCAGGCCGTCGGGCGGTCTTTCGGGCATTGTATGCGGCTTCGGCCCGCAGACCTTCGCGCAGCAGGAACGCGGCAGCTGTCAAGATACCAGCTGCGATAAGCCCGATGGTCATGCCGATCGCACCATCGTTCAGTGACAAAAACGCCAAAGGAATGGCCGGAAGAAACAAAAGGTTCGCACGCGCACCAGCAGGTTCAACCCGTGCGCCGTCAAATTGCCCCCTTGGCAGAGGTGAATCGCCCGAGGTATCGCCCTGCGGGCTGTACTTGCCGCCAAACCGCTTTGCCATGGCCTACAGCCCCCCAAGCAGGCCGGTGCAGACACCAAGCAACAGCAACAACAAGACAGCGTAGGCGAGTTTTTGCACTCCGCTTCCGGACATCACGCCCCCCAAACAGCAGCATTCACTGAAAATTTAGGGGATGCGAGGGCTTAGCGCTAGGGGGAAGGTTGCCGAACCCGCGTCACTTGCGAGGTTTCTTGCCGATTGGTGCCCGTTTTCTTTGCGGTCGCGCTGGGCGCTTGGGCGCGGCATCGGGTTTGACGTCTCCGTCCAGCCCAAGTTGATCGCGCATCACACGGCGGCGGATCTCTTCAACCTCGCCCTGCTTCAGGCTGCCCAATTGGAACGGGCCGTAAGACACGCGCAACAGGCGGTTCACAGTGAAGCCGATATCTTCCATCGCGCGGCGGATTTCGCGGTTCTTGCCTTCTCGTAGACCAATGGTCAGCCATGCATTGGCCCCTTGCTGACGATCCAGCGACACGGTCATAGGCTGAAAACGTTCGCCTTCGATGACCAGACCTTTACGCAGCGGTTCGAAATCTTCGTCTTTCGGGCGACCATTCACCCGTACGCGGTACTTGCGCAGCCAACCGGTTGAGGGCAGTTCGAGCTTGCGTTTGATGCCGCCATCATTGGTCAGCAGAAGGAGCCCTTCGGAGTTCAGGTCAAGCCGACCGACGCTCATCACCCGCGGCATATCTTCGGGCAATTTGTCGAAAATCGTCTCACGTCCCTTCTCATCACGGGTCGTCGTCACCAGTCCCGCAGGCTTGTGGTACAACCACAGGCGCGAGGGCTCGGGTTCCGAGACGGGCTTGCCGTCGACAACGATCTGGTCTTTTGCCGTGACGTTCAGGGCTGGGCTTTCGATGGTCTTGCCATTCACGGCCACACGGCCTGCTTCGATCATGCGTTCAGCCTCACGCCGCGACGCAACACCGGCGCGGGCCAGGACTTTGGCGATCCGGTCGCCGGGAGGAGGGGTCTTGCTCATGTCAGGCCCATACCGCATCCCGCGCGCTTGCGAAAGGCAGGTTTCTGATGCAGTCAGGGGCATGATGTTCAAATCGCATATGGATCAGGCATTGGCCGAGGCGCGCGCGGCAGCGGATCGCGGTGAGGTGCCAGTAGGCGCCGTTATCGTAGGGCCGGACGGTTCCGTTGTTGCAGCGGCGGGAAACCGGACGCGCGAGTTGAACGACCCAACCGCGCATGCCGAAATTCTTGCCCTACGGGAGGCATGCGCGCGTGCAGGGTCCGAGCGGTTGCCGGACCATGATCTCTACGTCACGCTGGAACCCTGTGCGATGTGTGCAGCGGCCATGGCAGCCGCGCGCATAAGGCGGATTTACTACGGCGCGGCCGATCCCAAGTCAGGGGGTGTGGCACACGGCGCGCGCGTGTTCTCACACCCGCAGGCGCATCACGTACCCGAGATTTACGATGGGATCGCCGGTGACGAAGCAGCAGAGCTTTTGAAAGACTTCTTTGCTTCGCGCCGCAAAGACGTGCCGGGCTGAAGCCCGCCTACAGTTTGATTGGCTGCATCACTACGGGCTCAATCACGTTGACCTCCGGCAGCCCGTCAATCAGCGACTGTGCTGATTGTTCGAGGATCGGGAAGGTCTTGTAATGGCACGGAATAACCGTTTTGAAGTTGAAGTAGCGCTTGGCCGCGTAGGCTGTGGCTTTCATGTCCATCGTGAAATGCCCGCCAGCTGACAATATGCCGATGTCAGGTTTGTAATAATCTCCCATCCAATCCATATCGGCCATGATGTCCGTGTCGCCCGAGACATAAAGCATGTGCCCCTCAGCTGCGATCATGAAACCAACCTCACTGCCGCCGGTACGCAGCCCGTCTGGAGTTGAAAAAGTCGAGCTGTGAGACGCCGGAACCATCGTGACCTTCACCCCGTTCAGATCGACGGTGCCGCCTTTGTTGAAGCCGATGGTCTCAATGCTTTCGGCTTCGCTCCAGTATCCCATCAGATCGTACTGACCGACCACGGGGATTTTCAGGTGTTTGGCCAGAGGGAGTACATCGGCCACATGGTCAAAATGGGTATGTGTCAAAAGGATATGGGTGGCCCCATCCAACGCCGCGTCGTGCTGATCTTCCGCTAGAACGGGATTGCCGGTTAGCCAGGGGTCAATCAATAGAACCTGTCCCTGGGTTTCGATGCGGAAACTACCATGCCCCAGCCAAATAATGTTCATTCCAAATTTCCTCCAAAATGGTGTCTTGGCAGCAGCCTAGCATCGGCTATGTAAATTTCCATGGATTGGATTCGAGAAATTGATGGCTATTGTGAACGGCTGTCTCCGGATTATTGGGCAGAGCCAATAAACGCGATTACAAACGCAGCTTTTCTGATTTCTGCTTGGATCATGTGGAGGCGGGTTCGCAATCAGGACATGCCACTGGCCATGATCCTTGTTGCGCTTCTGGCGATGATCGGAATCGGCAGCTATCTGTTTCACACGCATGCTCAGGTCTGGGCGGCCCTAGCAGATGTGGCTCCGATCCTTCTGTTCATCCTGGTTTACATTTTTGCCGTGAACAAAAACATCTGGCGGATGTCGTCGGGGTTGGCGTTCGGAGGGACGTTGCTTTTCTTTCCCTACGCGGCAGCAACCGTTCCGCTGTTTCAGCTTATTCCCGGGTTAGGGGGATCGGCAGGCTATGCGCCGATTCCTCTGCTCATCCTGATCTATGCGACCCTGCTGCGGGGCCGAGACCCAGTCTTGGCCAAAGGAATGTCTGTTGGAGCATTGATTCTGATCCTCTCAATCACCTTCCGTGCGCTGGACTTGCCGGTTTGCGGGCAATGGCCGCTGGGGACGCATTTCATGTGGCACATCCTGAATGCCATAATGCTGGGTTGGATGATCGAAGTGTATCGCGCGGCCCTTATACGGGGCCGCTTTGCAGAAAGTCTTTAAAGCTGAGAGGTGGGACGGTCCCTATTGACCGTCCTCAAAATAAGGAAAAGAGCTTCCCAAACTGCGTAAGTTCCGACTCAATCCTGAAAGGCGGCGGCCAGATGGTCGGGCAAGTCGAATTCAGTCAAAACCCGCGCGCGGCCCTCGGATGACATTTTGCGGGCAGTCTTTTCAACGATGCTCTGGATTTTCTCAGCCGAGTGTTTCGCGGCAAAGGGTTGGAAATACCATTTCAGGAACACAAAGCAGATTACATCTTCCAGCGCCTGTACTTCTTCGTCGCGCTTGATGCCCTGTTTCCGCAACATACGACCCGCAGCTTCAACCTGTTCGGAGTCATAGCCTTCCCGGGTCATCAAGCCCATAACCACGTCGGCATGGTGCACGGCCTGCGCCTTGCGCCAGGCCAGATAACCTGCGCGACCTTCAGGATACTCTGTGCGTGCCAGTTTCCAGCGCTCTACATGCTGACCACGCGCCGCAATCTGAAGGGCGTCAGAAGCGTTCGGGAACAAACGGTCCAACTCGGCGGTCATGCGTTCGCCGTAAAGCAGCGCTTCGGGTCGGTCCTCGTCGAGGTTGTGGTCATGTGCATTGGCTGCATCGATTGCGTCCAGAACCGCTTGCTTTTGCGCGCTCATACTTTGCTCCACTGGCTTGCCTACGCCACGAAAGTTTCGCAGCCGTCTTGGATATTGTCGCTCATGCTAACGGCTTGCTGTGAGATGCGCATCCTGGAAAATGCAAAAAGGCCGGGTCAGAGAGGGGATATCCGGCCCGGCCGGGACCTGCGCTTTATTTGGCAGGTTTAACCTGATCCTGCGTGACCGGTTCCGCGACAGGGGACGGGAAGGTCAACGTGCGTGTCAGGTTGCTTGTGTCGATACCCAAAGCCATGGCCGGCGCGGCCAAAAACGTGGCGGACAAGACTGCGGCTGTGATCAGGGATTTCATTGTGTTTCTCCGGTTTGCGTTGTGTCGCTGTTTATAAAATGAACAGTACAGTTCAGTTTTCAAGATCGATAATGAACTAATCGGTTTACTTTTTCGTATACCCCTCATTCAGATTTGAATGGCAGGCAAAGGCGCGGAGCCCAAAACTCGGGCTTGCCTGTTGCGCAGCGGTCTTGCGACTGCCGCAACAGACGGGTAAACGCCCCATAACGTATATGAGGGAAGCCGATGTCGATTGACCAAAGCACCGCCGCCAAAGTGGCCAAACTGGCCCGGATCAAGGTCGAGGATGACGCGCTGCCGGCGCTGGCATCCGAATTCAACACCATCCTGGGTTTCATCGAGCAACTGAACGAAGTGGATGTCGAAGGGGTTGAGCCGATGGTTTCGGTCACGCCGATGCGCCTTAAGCGTCGTCAGGACGAAGTGACCGACGGTAACCAGCAGGACAAGGTTCTGGCCAACGCCCCCGACGCGCGCGAAGGGTTCTTCGCAGTCCCCAAAGTGGTGGAGTAAGACATGAGCGATCTGAACAAACTGGGCCTGGCCGAGGCCCGCGACGCGCTGCGCAAAGGTGACGTTACCTCGGTTGAACTGACCGAATCCTGCCTGAAGGCCATTGATGAGGCTGACGCGCTGAACGCTTTTGTCCACAAGACGCCCGAAATCGCGCTGGAGCGTGCCAAAGCAGCGGACGAGCGGATCAAGGGTGGCGACGCGCCGTCGATGTGCGGTCTGCCGATTGGTATCAAGGATCTGTTCTGCACCAAAGGCGTACCGTCGCAAGCCGCATCGGGCATTCTTGAAGGCTTCAAGCCTGAATACGAATCTACTGTCTCGCAGCAATTGGCCGATGCGGGTGCGGTGATGCTGGGCAAGCTGAACATGGACGAATTCGCCATGGGCTCGTCCAACGAAACCTCTGTCTACGGCAATGCGGTCAGCCCGTGGCGACGCGGCAATGATGATGCACAACTGACACCCGGTGGATCGTCGGGCGGGTCAGCCTCTGCCGTGGCGGCCGATCTGTGCCTCGCCGCGACCGGCACTGACACGGGCGGTTCGATCCGCCAGCCTGCCGCGTTTGTGGGCATCACGGGTATCAAACCCACCTATGGCCGTTGCTCGCGCTGGGGCATCGTTGCGTTTGCATCCTCGCTGGATCAGGCTGGGCCGATGACCAAAGACGTGCGCGACGCCGCCATCATGCTCGAAGCCATGTGCGGACATGATCCCAAGGATTCCACCAGCGCCGAGTTGGCCGTACCGAATTTCGAGGCGATGCTGACCGGCGACATCAAGGGTAAGAAAATCGGTATCCCCAAGGAATACCGCATGGACGGTATGCCAGGCGAGATTGAAAAGCTTTGGGCCGAAGGGGCTGAGATGCTGAAAGCTGCTGGGGCCGAGATCGTCGATATCTCGCTGCCGCACACCAAATACGCGCTGCCAGCATATTATGTGATTGCCCCGGCCGAGGCGTCCTCGAACCTGGCCCGTTATGATGGTGTTCGCTACGGTCACCGCGCGCAGCTGGCACAGGGCGACGGCATCACCGAGATGTACGAAAAGACCCGCGCCGAAGGTTTCGGTCATGAGGTGCAGCGCCGCGTGATGGTCGGTACCTATGTGTTGTCGGCAGGTTTCTACGATGCTTACTACAACCGCGCGCGCCGCGTCCGTACCCTGATCAAGAAAGACTTCGAGGACGTGTTCGCTGCAGGCGTTGACGCGATCCTGACCCCGGCGACCCCTTCGGCGGCCTTTGGCCTGGGCGAAATGACCGAGGCAGATCCCGTTCAAATGTATTTGAACGACGTCTTCACAGTGACCGTTAACCTGGCTGGTTTGCCTGGTATTTCGGTGCCCGCAGGGCTCGACAAACAAGGTCTTCCGCTAGGTCTGCAGCTGATCGGACGCCCGTGGGAAGAAGGCGATCTGCTCAACACCGCCTATGCGCTGGAGAACGCGGCTGGTTTTGTGGCCAAGCCCGGGAAATGGTGGTAAGCCTCAGGCAACTGAAGCACGAGATACGGAGCCAAGTGATGCGCGTTTTGCTTTTGGTCCCTGCCCTGACGCTGGTTGCGGCCTGTACGGATGTCGCGCCGCTGACCAGCACCGGGTTCAATACGCCCGAGTATCAGGCACAGCGCGAGGCGCAGTTGGCCGGGCAAGGCGCAGCAGGCAACCCGCTGTTGGCTCCTGTCGATGTGTCCCAGCAGCCGCTGGGCGCGCCCGGTTCGGCAGGCTTCGCAACCGGTGAAAACGCCGATATTGCCAATCAGGCCGCTGCAGCCTTGGCCAGCACATCGGGGCAGGGCTCTGGCGTTGTGCCTGCGGCACCGGCGTCAAACAACAGCGCAATTTCCGACGAGCAGGACTTTGCCGCGGTGTCTGAACGGCGCAGCATTGAATCCGACGCCGCACGGCTCGAGCAAAACCGCCAGACTTACGAAGTTGTGGCCCCAACCGCCGTGCCAGAGCGCAACGCAAGCGGTCAGCCCAACATTGTGCAATACGCCCTCAGCACCTCGAACCCGGTCGGTACGCAGCTTTACAGCCGCGCAGGTTTTAACCTGCAAGCCAAGGCACAGCGGAACTGCGCGCAATTCCCATCCCCTGATCAGGCACAGATCGAGTTCCTGTCCAATGGCGGCCCACAGCGCGACCGTAAAGGTCTGGACCCGGACGGAGACGGCTATGCTTGCGGCTGGGACCCAAGCCCGTTCCGCAGTGCCGTCAACAACTGAACTCTCACCCATTTGGCATCCATCGCCTAACTTCGGCGAACGCCGAGACGGGCTAACGCCGTCTTTAATCGTGATCCACTACACGGCCATGGGCAGCGCCCAGGCAGCTCTGGAGCGTCTCTGTGATCCGACGGCCGAGGTTTCGGCGCATTACCTGATCGGCAATGACGGAAGGCTTTGGCAGATGGTGCGCGAAGAAGACCGCGCGTGGCACGCCGGGGCAGGGGAGTGGGATGGCAAGAACGACATAAATTCGCGGTCGATCGGGATCGAATTGGACAACACAGGATTGCATCCTTTTTCCGAACCACAAATGACGACGCTCGAAACTTTGCTACCTCGGATCATGAACACCTGGTCAATCCTGGCGTCGGGTGTGATCGGCCATTCCGACATGGCTCCGGATCGCAAATCAGACCCCGGTCCACATTTCGACTGGCAAAGGCTAGAGCGGCAAGCTTTGGCACGACCGCGCGGTTCAGACATCGCGTCAGCCTTACCAAGCCCGGGCGAATTCCGCGCCGCCGCGCGACGGGCAGGTTTCACTGCCCCGGTGGAAGATACTCAACTGCTGGCTGCCGTTCGGCTACGGTTTCGCCCTTGGGCAAAAGGCCCGCTTGAAACTGCGGATTTGAATGCGCTCACGCAGCCCAACACAATAACCTGATCCGCTCTTCATCTAGCTAAAAATACCTCGGGGTTGAATTGGCCGCAGGCCAAGAAGGGGCTGGCCCCTTTCCCGCTTTGCACTCTTGACGCCGCAGGGCGCAAAGCCTACCCATCCCCCGCGCGGAGGGCCGGATGGCCGCTGGGGTCGCAAGGCCCGAGAGGAAAGTCCGGACTCCACAAGACAACGGTGCCGGGTAACGCCCGGGCGGGGCAACCCGACGGAAAGCGCCACAGAAATCAGACCGCCACACATGTGGTAAGGGTGAAACGGTGGGGTAAGAGCCCACCGCGCCGCTGGCAACAGGGGCGGCACGGCAAGCCCCACCGGGAGCAATGCCAAATAGGGTCCCCGCGCGGGATGGTCGGCGTCTGCCGATACCACCGCTAAGCGCGTCTTGGCTGAGAGGGACCGGGTTGGCAGCTTGAGCCGTGCAGCAATGCACGGCCTAGAGGAATGGTCATCGAAGGGGTTAACCCCGGAACAAGATCCGGCTTACAGGCCCTCCGCGCGTATTCAATTACCCTCCGGGCGGCGTGTAAGCCCCGGTCAGCCGGGCGGCTTTTTCGGTGACCGCGACGAATTCATCCGCGGTCCAGGCGCGGACCGTCTCGATATTCGTCACGGCACCCGATGCGGCAACGGCCATGCCCACTGCGACGGCGTCGGTCCCGTCGGGGGCTTCGCTGATCACAACAACATCGTTGCCACCCGTGGTCATGTAAAAAGACAGCAACCTGCCGCCGACTTTCTCGAGCAAGGTTTTGACCGGGCCGGTGCGGTTCTCGGGCTTCTGCAACATGCCTTTGACGCCAGCTTGCGAGTAAGATGCATAAGTAATGAAAATGGGCATTGAAACCTCCGAGTTTTGACAATCAATTGGGGCCATTGCATCGGCTGGCCCCTTGGGCCGATTGGTGTCAGCCGCCGGTAAGAAACGGGGCCGCGATTAACCAAACTCCTGCACCGATCAGTGCCAAACCCGAGACCGGAACCAGCCAACGGGCGGTGGGGAGCAGTTTTTCAAGCGCCACATAGGCGGCAATGCCGACGATCCAGTACAGGTTCATGATGCCGCCGACGAACAGCAGCAGCATCAAAGCCCAGCAGCACCCCAAGCAATAGGTGCCATGCAGGCCGCCGGTTCTGAACGCCCCCAAAAGACCGGGGTGGTTGTGGTCCGCCAGAAATCGGGCGGGGCTTTGGCAATGACGCAGGCACGCGGTCTTCAGCTCCGAAAATTGATAGGCGCCCGCAGCCAGCAAAACGATTCCTGCAAAGGCGCCGGAACTTATTGTCATCATCGGACCGTCAGACAGTCCGATATGCTCTAACCCCCATTGCAAGGCGGTTGCGGCAAGACTGAAGGAAGCCCACGCCACCAGATAGCCCGACAGAAAGCACAAGCTGAATGTCGCGGCACGCGCTTTGTCTGGCCCTACGCGCTTGAGCGCGGTGAACAAAAGCACAGCAGGCGCAGCGCTTGGGGTCATCATGGCAATCATCATGACCCACCACATAAGAAAGATCAGCAGGGCGTAACCGATGCTCCAGGCTGTGGCAGAACCCATGGTCATGGGCTCGCCAATCGGGCCCGCCATCCGCGTCATTTCAACTGCGGACATATTCATGCCAACCCCGGCCACCGTGTACCACGCGGCAGCAAGAACGATCAGCAGAACGCTGCCCAAAACGATCACAGTGTCCTGTCGCAACAGCCGTTCAACGGCTCCGGCGTGGTGCGAGGAGTGTTGCCTTGTCATGAGGCACCCAAGTTTAAGCGCCCAATACGCCGTGACCCGAGATGTTCAGATGCGCCAGATGTGCGTGCGTGGCATCAAAGGTCAGGCTTATCTTGCTGCCGGTGGTTTTTGCCGAACCCGACGCAGCTTCGGCCTGACGGTATTCGAACCCGTTTGGCAGTTGGATCGCCGCCCGATGTGGCGCGCCAGAGACGATATGGGGAATTGGGCTGACTTCAACGTCGAAAACACCCGTGACCTTTGCATACCCGCTGCGATCTTCGCGGCTCCAGTCCAACTCGATCGGAACGAACAGTGTTTCGTGCTTGGTCGGGGCCATCGCGCTGAAGACGTACCAGAATGTGGCCATTTCGTCGGTGTCTTCTCCGGTCATGATTGCCTGCAAGGCGGCCCGCTGATCGGCCGAGGCGCTCTCATCGATGATCAGTTGCATCTGACCGTTGCCTTCATGAATAGGTCCCGGCCAATGGTAAACACCTGCCGCCCGAAGACCCCCCAGATCAGTGTCGCCATAGTGGCCGCTTTGAATGTCGAAGACGACGACCGCCTCGCAATTGCCATGAGACGGCAAAACGCTGAACTGGCAAGGGCAGCCAAAGTTGCAATTGCAATTGGCCAATTCTTCGGCCTGAATAACCCATTCTGTCATGATAACCCCCCAAGAAAAGTCGTGTAAAACAACTCTGCTCAACGCGGGGCGATCCCGCACATGCTGCCTCGGAAATCGAGCCTGGATTTGGCTTCTTGGATGCTCGAACGTATCACAAACTCGTGATATGTACAAACATGACTCCGGTTAAGATGTGAAATACAGGCTTTACTACGAGGTCTAATCGCGCGTGAGTTGAATGCGGTATTCGATTTTACGTTCGGCTGTTAGGTTTGAGGCACAGATTTTAATCCGGGAGGTTGATTATGAGTTTTTTGAAAACGCTGGCGTCTGTGGCCATCGGGTTTGCTGCCGCAAAGGGCATGGACAAGTATCAGAAAATGGGTGGAATGGCGGGCCTTCAGGATATGATGCAGGGCTCGGGTGGTGAATTTGGTATGGACCAGCTGGGCAAAATGGCCGAGCAATTTGGCTTGCCCGGAGGTGCAGCAGGACTTCAGGACATGATGGGCAAGATGGGGCTCGGCGGCAGCGCTGCCGGAGCTGCGGGTTTAGGAGGCTTGTTGAACGCAATGCAAGGGGCCGCGAAAACGGCCAACCAACAGACCGGTGACATGATGGAAACTGTGTTCAGTGGCACCCCGGCTGGCGCAGCGATGGAAGCACAAGCCAAACTGATGCTGCGCGCCATGATTCAGGCGGCCAAGGCGGATGGCGAGTTGGATGATCACGAAAAAGAAATCATCCTGGGTGAATTGGGCGACGACATCAGCGACGAGGAACGGGCGTTTGTACAAGAGCAGTTGAATGCACCGATTGATGTCATGGGATTGGCTGCTGATTCTGGCGCGCCGCTGAGAGCACAAATCTACGCCACATCTCTTGCCGCCATTCGTCTGGATAACGCGCGCGAAGCGTCTTACCTGCGGCAATTGTCCACTGCGCTGGGCCTCTCAGACGCGGAAAGAGACCAGATTCACACGTATATGGGGGCCCCGACCCTGACGGATTGATCTCGGGAAGGATTCCCACTGCAGGATAGGCCGATTGGCCTTGACATAGTTGGTGCAGCGCGTAAAAGCGCACGCTCATAGGAATTCAACCGAAAGGCCCCTGCCTTTTCGGACGCAGGAGATAACCATGGCGAAGCCGACGACAATCAAGATCCGCCTGAACTCGACCGCGGGCACGGGCCACTTCTACGTGACCAAGAAAAACGCGCGTACCATGACCGAGAAAATGACCATTCGTAAATACGATCCGGTCGTTCGTAAGCATGTTGAGTACAAGGAAGGCAAGATTAAGTAATCTGCCTTTCCACGTGGACATTATTTTAAAAGGGGCTCTGATTGGCAGGGCCCTTTTTTTCTGTTCAGTTCCGCGGCCCAGTGGTGAAAAGTCTGGGGCAATCTGATGCGCCTCCGTTGCAGCGGCGCATCAGCGGTTAGGGCAATCGCATCGACCTTGGCTTGCTTTTTACGGCACCCTGCCAGTACGCTTCAGCAAACCGCCACAAAATGTTGAGCGCCATGAAAAAAATCTTGTTGTCCACATTCGCCGTCCTGACCCTCGCGGCCTGTGAAGATCCGTTTAACCGCGAAGGTGTCGGATTCACCGGAATTGATGGGGAGCCGCGCACTATCTCTGATGTACCGGGCGCTGTTGCCTTTCTTCCAGAGGCCACAAACGTTCCTGCAGAACTGGCAAAGATTCCGACCATGACTTTGCTGGTCGATGAGACCGATCCGTCCAAAGTGGCATCGGCGGCAATCAACAGTGGCGGACAGTCGCCGAATACAGCTGTTCAGCTCGAAGGCAGCGACACTGACCTGTTCCTAAGCACTGTCAGCGTCAACGGAACGTTGTTCGGCGTATTACGCACTGGAACCAACAGCGTGACAGTCGAAAATTCGATTGGGATCGGCTTTGCGGAAGAAACCGAGCGATTCACCGGATGCCTGCCAGCGGGCGGAGTATTCCGCAAAGGTACATCCGAGCGGAGTTCCGGTTTTGCCGTTCCGTTGAATTGTAGCTGATCGGTTAAAACCGGGAATAGGGCCTCACCTGATTGGTGGGGCTATTTTGATTCTGGGGATTGGAAAAAATGACGGGCTAAAAAGAAAAGGGCCGGTCAATGACCGGCCCTTTCGACTAGAGAATAAGCTGTTATTCGCGGCTACCCAGCAGTTGCAGCAGGAACATGAACATGTTGATGAAGTCCAGATACAGGTTCAACGCGCCCATGATTGCGGCTTTGCCCAACCACTCCTGATCGCCTGCGTGGGCCATCTGAAGGTAAGTGGTCTTGATTTTCTGGGTGTCATAAGCGGTCAAACCCGCAAAGATCAGAACGCCCAGGATGGATACGGCAAACATAACGGCAGGCGATTGCAGGAAAAGGTTGATGACCATTGCAACAACCAGACCAATCACGCCCATCATCAGGAACGTTCCCATGCCCGACAGGTCTTTCTTGGTGACATAGCCGTAAAGCGACAGCCCGGCGAAGGCGATTGAGGTTACCAGGAAGACCTGAGCAATCGAAATGCCGGTGAAGGCAACAAATATCCAGCTGAGCGACAGGCCCATGACCGCCGCGAAGACGTAGAAGAACAGTTGGGCACCCGCTGCCGACAACCGGTTGATTGCGGCACCAAAGCCAAACACCATGGCCAGCGGAGCAAACATGATGATCCAACCCAGGATGTTCGGGCTCAGCGTGACCGGATCACGGAATACCGAAAGCAATTGAGGGTTTGAACCAACGGCCCAGGCCACGGCGAACGTGATCAACATGCCCACGGACATTGTGCCGTAGACTTTGTTCATATGGGCGCGCAGGCCCTCATCAATCTCGGCGGCGCGCGCGCCGGATGCCGTCCGGATCGTGTCGAATTGTGCCATCAAAGGGTCTCCCTTATCGAAAAGTTTAGTCGCCCCGGCTGTGCGGGGCGGTTTCCCCGTAAATATCGGCAACTAGAGGCTGTGTTTCAAGAGATTCCGGGCGAAAACCGACTAAAACACGCAACAAATTCGGCGACAGGTGATGCAAAGCCACCCATCGCCGTTAAAAAGTGAGTTTTGAACTTATCTTTTCCAGAAATCAGGCGCATCCCAGAAGAGCCGACGCGCCTCGGCAGAGGCCTCAGCGCGGGTCACTCCGATGTCCTCAAGCGCGGCATCATCCAGTTGTGCCAGTTCACGACGCTGCCGGTTCAGTTCCAATGCCCGAAAAAACCGCGACATCAGGGACAGTTTGGCTGGGCTGCAAGTCGTATGAAGTGCAATTTGGGTCATGATCTTTGTCCTTTCCAGGTTTTTCGATGCTTT
Source organism: Ruegeria sp. HKCCA5929 (assembly GCF_013034525.1). Lineage (NCBI taxonomy): Bacteria > Pseudomonadati > Pseudomonadota > Alphaproteobacteria > Rhodobacterales > Roseobacteraceae > Ruegeria > Ruegeria sp. HKCCA5929. The sequence continues at coordinate 303,980 of NZ_WQGE01000004.1, read as the reverse complement.
CTGTGTCCGACATCAATTTCCTTGATTGATATGGAGGCATATGACATATTTTGAAAACGAATATTTTTGATGACACGCATAAGGAATCGTGAAGATGCGAAATCTGGACATTACGACCCTACGATCCTTCGTGGCAGTTGCGGATCAGGGCGGTGTCACGCGCGCCGCTGGTTTTTTGCACCTCACGCAATCCGCGGTTTCCATGCAGTTAAAGCGGTTGGAAGAACTGCTGGGTTTGGAATTGCTGGATCGCAGCGGTCGCACCATCGCGTTAACAGCCTCGGGCGAGCAGTTGCTGGCTTACGCTCGCCGGATGATTGCCCTGAATGATGAAGTCATCAGTCGTTTGACGGATCAGGCATTCGAGGGCGAAGTGGTTCTGGGTGTGCCCCATGACATCGTCTATCCGGCGATCCCACGGGTTTTGCAGCGATTCAACGTGGATTTTCCGCGTGTGCGTGTGCAATTGGTGTCGTCGTATTCGCTCCAGCTGAAAGACATGTACAAGCGTGGTGAATGCGACTTGATCCTGACAACTGAGCCATCCACGGCTGAGGGCTCAGAAACCATAGCCGAGCTTCCTTTGCGCTGGATAGGTGCGCCGGGCGGGTCTGCTTGGCGCAAACAGCCGCTTCCACTGGCGCTTGGACGTAGGTGTCTGTTCCGGCCACAAGTAATCTCGGCACTGGATGCCGCCGGAATCCCGTGGGAGCTGTCAGTGGAAACCGAGAATGACCGGACGATTGAAGCCACGGTCAGTGCCGATCTTGCAGTTCACGCCATGTTGGACGGAACCGAAGCCTCGCACCTTGAACAAATCGAATCCGGCGGCGCATTGCCTGACTTGCCGGCCCACAAGATCAACCTCTATGGCGGCGAGTCGGGCCGTGGCGCAGTCGTCGAGGCGTTGGCGCAGTTGGTGCGTCAGAATTTCCGGATGCTAGGTGGTACACAGCTGCGCGCGGTGGCGGGGTAAAAGCGATCAGGGCGTGATCACGATCTTGCCCGTCGACTTCCGCTCTTTCAGCAGTTGCATTCCATAGGCGACGTCATCAAGCGGTAGAGTGTGGCTGATATGCGGTTTGATCCGCCCTTCTGCATGCCACTGGAAAAGGGTCTCGAAGCTGTTGCGCACAGCTTCGGGGCGAAATTTCAGGTATCCGCCGATATAGAAACCGATAACGGTCAGGTTCTTAACCAATAAGTGGTTTGCCGGAATCTGTGGAACCTCGCCCCCGGCAAAACCAATCGGAAGCAAGCGGCCCTCGGGGTTGGTGGCGCGAAAGGCGGCTTTGAACACGTCGCCGCCGATGGCGTCATACACGACGTCTGCGCCGCCCAACGCTTTGACGCGCTCTCTCAGGTCTTCTGAGGTGTCGATCAGGTGATCAGCCCCTGCGGCCTGGGCGACGGCAAGCTTTTCCGTACCGCGCGCCTGCGCGATCACCCTGGCACCCATAAGTTTGCCAATCTCGACAGCTGTCAAACCAACGCCGCCCGCCGCACCGGTGACCAACAGCGTCTCGCCCGGTTGCAATCTGGCCCTGTAATCCAGCGCCATGTGACTGGTGCCATAGGCGATCTGTATCGCTGCGGCATCTTCGAAACGCATGGCATCTGGCAACGGGATCGCTCGATCCGCGTCAAAAACGCCGAATTCTGCAAGCCCGTCCTTCCCAGAATAGACTGCGATCCGGTCCCCCGGCATCAAACTTGACACGTCCGGCCCGACCTCATCCACGACACCCGCTATTTCCATACCCAGCGTAAACGGGGCAGGGGGCGTGTCCTGATACGTGCCCTTTTGCATCAGAAGATCTGCAAAGTTCAGGCCACAAGCCTTGATCGCCACACGCACCTGACCCGGGCCCGGAACCGGGACATCAAGATTGCACAACTGCGCCGCTGCTCCGTCAGATTGAACGCAATAGGCCCGCATCACTTTCCTCGCATTTTGGGTCATAGGCGCGCGTGAGTTGGCGAAAGTCAATTAATTTAGCATGACGGCGGGCACCGGAAAGCAAAAGGTCCTTTGTCAACATTGCCATCCGGAGCGTTGGGTAATTCATTATACAACCACAACCCTTCTAAAGGGTGTGTGACTCAACCGTCTTGAAAAAAATTCAAAAACCGGCATTATAAACGCTTAGTGCTGTGTAGGGGGCGGTACAGTCCGTATTAGGGGGTAATTAAGGGGAACCCTCTATGCATGCGATAGCGGACGTCGCGACCTCCCACGCAGATGTTTGTGTAGTATAGGAGAATACCAATGACTCATCACGTCGATGTCCATGTGGGCAAGCGCGTTCGGCATCGCCGCTGGCTGATTGGCATGACCCAACAGCAGTTGGCGCAACAAGTTGGTATCAAGTTTCAGCAGATCCAAAAATATGAGACCGGAGCCAACCGAATCAGCGCATCCCGCCTTTGGGACATCGCCGAGGCATTGGAAGTGCCGGTCAGCTTTTTCTTCGAAGGACTGGAAGAAGCCCAAAAAAGCGACGCGGAAAAGAAATCCGTTCCTGCCGATCTTATGGGCGACAAGGAAGCGCTGGATCTGGTGCGTTCTTACTATGCGATTCCGGAAAACCAGCGCCGCCGTCTGTTCGAACTGGCGCGGGTTCTCAGCGACGTCGCCTGAGTGACTTGACTTTGTTGGGCGTTGCTCGCACCTGTGGGCCATGCAACCGACAGCTTTGAACGACATCGAAATCGCCGAAGAAATGGCTGACGCAGCGCGCGCAGCCATTCTTCCTTTTTTTCGTCAAACCAATCTGGAAACAGCAAATAAGCTGACCGACGGGTTTGATCCTGTGACGGTGGCCGACCGTGCAGCCGAAAAGGCGATGCGAGAGGTTCTAGCCCTGCGCCGCCCCGAAGACGGCATTCTGGGTGAAGAGTTTGGTGAGCTTAAAGGCAGCAGCGGCCGGACCTGGGTACTGGACCCTATTGACGGCACACGCGGATTTATCAGTGGCACACCAACCTGGGGCGTTCTTATTGCGCTGAGCGATCAGGATGGGCCGTTCATGGGGGTCATTGATCAGCCTTATATCGGAGAGCGCTTTTTGGGATCGCCATCCGGCGCTCATTTTTCTGGTCCGTTGGGCACCCGCAGTATGAAAACCCGCGATACCAATACACTGGATCAGGCAACTCTGTTTACTACGTTTCCCGAAGTTGGGACCTTGGAAGACCGGAAAGGGTTTCAGACCGTATCCGAGCAGGTGCAACTGACGCGGTATGGAATGGATTGCTATGCTTATGCGCTGCTTGCGGCGGGGCAGGCGGATCTGGTGATCGAAGCAGGTTTGAACTCTTACGACATTCAAGCGCCCATAGCGGTCATTCAAGCGGCAGGCGGGATCGTGACAGATTGGCAAGGTGGCCCAGCGCATGATGGTGGTCGTGCCTTGGCTGCCGCGAACGCAGAGCTTCACGCCGCAGCCCTTAAGATCCTGCGCCATTTCTGAACACTGTTGCCGCGCACACGAATGGCGGTTAAACCGTATATAGCCGGTTCTTGAGCCCGTTTTCCGCCGGCCAACGCACTCCTTGCATGAAACGGGCAGATGCAGGAGAGCGATATGACCGAAATCCTACTCAAGAACGCTGACCTTATCCTGACGATGGATGACACCCGGCGGGAATTGTCTGGGGCTGACATTCTGATCCGTGATGGGCAGATTGCCCGGATCGGGATGGGCTTGCAGACGCAGGACGAAGTTCACGACGCCTCGGGCTGCCTGGTGACGCCCGGTCTGGTGAACACCCATCACCACCTTTACCAAACCCTGACCCGTGCCGTTCCGGGCGGTCAGGATGCGTTGCTGTTTGGGTGGCTGCAAACGCTTTACCCGATCTGGGCAAGGTTCGGACCGGATGAGATGTTCACCTCTGCCCAGATTGGCTTGGCTGAACTGGCGCTGTCGGGCTGTACGCTCAGCTCCGATCACCTTTATCTCTACCCCAACGGCGCGCGGCTCGAAGACACGATTTCTGCTGCGTCCGAGCTGGGGATGCGGTTCCACCCAACGCGTGGCGCGATGAGCATCGGCGAGAGCGACGGTGGACTGCCGCCGGACATTCTGGTGGAAGACGAAACCGCCATTCTGAACGACATGATCCGTGTTGTTGACGCGTTTCATGACCCGTTAGAAGGGTCGATGTGCCGCGTTGGCCTTGCCCCGTGTTCACCGTTCTCTGTCAGCCGGGATCTTATGCGCGATGCAGCTTTGCTGGCGCGAGACAAAGGTGTGATGCTTCATACGCATTTGGCTGAAAATGATGAGGACATTGCTTATTCGCAGGCGCAGTTCGGGTGCCGCCCCGGTCAGTATGCCGAAGATTTAGGCTGGACCGGCCCCGATGTCTGGCACGCCCATTGCGTCAAACTGGATGGGGCCGAGATTGATCTGTTTTCACGCACCAAAACAGGCGTGGCCCACTGCCCGTGTTCCAATTGCCGCCTTGGTTCCGGCATCGCACCGGTGCGTGCGATGCGCGACGCGGGCGTCAAGGTCGGCCTTGGCGCAGATGGGTCAGCCAGCAACGACAATGGCAACCTAATGCTGGAAGCCCGGCAGGCCATGCTGCTGCAGCGCGTGGCCAATGGCGCAGATGCCATGTCGGCCCGCGAAGCGTTGGAGATCGCGACGCGTGGCGGGGCCGATGTGCTGGGCCGCACTGATTGTGGGCGGCTGATGCCTGGCAAACGCGCGGATATCGCGGTGTGGGACACAGGCAGCATCGAAAGCGCGGGCAGTTGGGATCCTGCCGCATTGCTTCTCGCGGGGCCGATGACCGTTAAGCATCTGTTTGTCGAAGGTCGTCAGATCGTACGGGACGGGCAGATCACAACGATTGATCTGCCCCGTGTGATCGAGCGTCAGAATGCGCTTGCGCGGGCGTTGCAGGCTTAAGCAGCCTGTCGCCCGCCGATCCAAACCTCGGCCACGGCCCGATCATCACCCATCATGATGGTCGGGAAAATCGCCTCCCACACATCGTTTGCATGGGCCTCGCGCTGGGCGATAGCAGGGGTCGAGGCGAGGTCGAGCACAACCAGATCCGCCTCCATCCCCGGTGCGACATTGCCGATGCAGTCGTCCATGCGCAGGCTACGCGCGGACCCGACGGTGCCCAGCCATAGCAATTGCGCCGGATGCAGCGGGCGGCCACGCAGTTGGCCGATTTCATAGGCCGCCGCCATTGTGCGCAGCATCGAAAAACTGGACCCGCCGCCTGTATCCGTGGCCAGACCGATGCGGTGGCCATCATGGATTAGCCCATTCATGTCAAACAGACCCGACCCGATGAAAGTGTTCGAAGTGGGGCAGTGGATCAGTGAGGCATCAACTTCGCGCAGCCGATCGCGCTCTCTGTCCTCCAGATGGATGACGTGCCCGTACAGGCCGTTTTGACCCAGCAGGCCAAACTTCTCGTAGGTGTCCAGATAGTCCTGCGCGTCGGGGAACAGAGACTGGACCCATTCGATTTCATCTGTTTGCTCGCTCAGATGGGTTTGCATCAGGCAATGAGGATGCTCTGCCCAAAGCGCGCCCATCGCCTCAAGCTGTTCGGGGGTTGAGGTCGGCGAAAAGCGCGGGGTGATGGCATAGGACAGCCGGTCAATGCGGTGCCACTTTTCCAGAAGCGCGGCAGATTGGTCATAGGCGGTCTGAGCCGTATCGCGAAGACCTTCGGGCGCATTGCGATCCATGCAGGTCTTGCCCGCCACCACCCGCTGTCCACGTTGCTGCGCAGCCGTAAAGAATGCATCCACACTTTCGGGGTGGATTGTGCAAAAGCTGCACATCGTAGTGGTGCCATGTGCGGTGGTCAGATCCAGATAGCGATTGGCGATTTCACTTGCATAGACGGGATCGCCAAACTTCATTTCTTCCGGGAAGGTGTAGGTGTTCAGCCAGTCAATCAGCCGCTTTCCCCAACTGGCAATCATTGCCGTCTGCGGGTAATGCACATGCGGGTCAACAAAACCGGCCAGGATCAGATGATTACCGTGATCCCTGGTGACCGCATCAGGATGAGCCAGCGCCAAAGCATCGACGGCGCCAACATCTGCGATGCGCCCGTCTTCTATCACAACCGCTTCGTCCAACCGCGTGGCGTCGGTCGGCTCTCCGTCAAAGGGTGAGCCGATAAAGCTCAGAACGCGCCCTTTCAAAAGCGTCTTTTGCGCCATTTGCCCTGTTCTCCACCTGTTTGGAACCACGCATCAGCATAGGCGGACGAAAGAAGTGGGTAAATCGGCGCATTGTCATTGTTTTCCGGTAGCTGCTTCTTCTATTTAGAAGCCAATCGCCGAATAAAGGGGGCAGCGCATGACGACAGGCAGTGACGAAGCCGGACACGATCTGCCCCGGGAGGACGACGCTTACGCGCTGGATCCCAAAGCCGTGGCTGCGATCCTCTATGCGGTGGATATCGATGATCGCGAAAAGCTGATCGAGTTGATGGAGCCGCTGCACGCGGCTGACATCGCTGACCTTCTTGAACAGATCAACCCGTTTGACCGGGCCCGCCTGATCCGCCTGTATGACAAGGAATTTGACGGCGACATCCTGTCCGAACTGGATGAATCGGTTCGGGAAGAGGTGATCTCGGTTCTGAAGCCTGATGTTCTGGCGGACGCTGTGCGCGAGATGGAAAGCGACGACGTCGTTGACCTGCTGGAAGACCTTGAGGAACCTCAGCAGGAAACCATCCTGGATGCGCTGGAGGATTCCGAACGGATCGCCGCCGAACAGGCGCTGTCCTACCCTGAAAATTCGGCCGGCCGTCTCATGCAGCGCGAGGTCGTCATGGCGCCCGAGCATTGGACCGTCGGGCAAACGATTGATTTCATGCGCGCCAATGATGATCTGCCCGAGCAGTTTTATCACGTGGTGCTGGTCGATCCGCGCCTGAAGCCAGTGGCGCAGGTTACTTTGGGCAAGCTGATGGCGGCCCGACGTGAGGTGCCGTTGCATGATCTGACGGAAGAGGAGTTCCACATCATCCCTGTCGATCAGGACGAGGAGGACGTGGCGTATGCCTTCAATCAGTACCACCTGATCTCGTCCCCGGTTGTGGACGCAGATGGACGTCTGGTTGGTGTCATCACCATCGACGATGCGATGGTGGTTCTGGATGAAGAACACGAAGAAGACATCCTGCGTCTTGCCGGTGTCAGTGACGAAAGCTCTATTTCCGACAGTGTCGCAGCGACCAGTCGGCGGCGGTTGCCTTGGCTGGCGGTTAACCTATGTACCGCGATCTGTGCCTCGCTGGTGATTTCACAGTTCGAGGCTGCGATTGATCAACTGGTCGCACTTGCCATACTGATGCCGATTGTGGCCTCGATGGGGGGCAATGCGGGCACGCAATCGCTGACGGTGGCGGTGCGTGCTTTGGCGACGCGAGACCTGACCAATGCAAACGTGATGCGTGTTATCCGGCGCGAATTGTTGGTCGGCATGCTCAATGGGCTGTGCTTTGCCATCGTGTTGGGTACCGTGGGGATGTTGTGGTTTGACTCTCCGCTATTGGGTGTCGTGATCGGATCGGCCTTGGTCGTGAACATGATCATCGCCGGGTTCGCGGGTACGGTAGTACCTGTCGTGCTGGACCGTTTGGGTGTTGACCCGGCGCTGGCGTCCGGAACCTTTGTGACGACTACAACGGATGTCATGGGGTTCTTCATCTTTCTTGGCCTTGCCAGCGTGGTGCTCTTGTGACCGATCTGACCGAAATCAAAGCCGCAGCCCGTAAGGCGGCCTTTGCGCGCCGCAAGGCTGCATTCGATACGCGTTTGCCCGGTGCAGCCGGACGGTTGTCCGAGGTTCTGGCGGGGCACCGGGGCGTACCCATGTCAGGCTATATGCCCATCAGAACCGAGATCGACCCTCTGCCCGCGATGGCCGAGGCATCGGCTTACGGGCCGGTTGGCGTGCCGGTCATTCAGGCCGCTGGTCAACCTTTGAAATTCTCTCGCTGGACACCCGAAGGTGCGCTGAAAGATGGCCCGTTTGGTGCCAAAGTGCCCGAGGTGGATGACTATTTCGATCCCGAGATTCTGGTCGTGCCGCTGGTCGCGTTTGATGCAAATGGCGGTCGGCTGGGCTATGGCGGCGGGTTCTATGATCGCACGCTAGAAGGTTTGCGCGCCAAACGCCCGACGCTGGCCATCGGTTTCGCCTTTGACGCGCAAGAGGCCGAGGGCCTGCCGTTGGAGCCAACAGACCAACCGTTGGACATGGTCATCACGGAAAGTCGGGTGCTGACCTTCTAGCTGTTATTGCTCGAAATGGCTGCGCAAGTAATCCCAGGCATCCACTTCGGTGCCGTCTTTAAGGATACAGACGCCGTAGACGCTGCCATCTTCGTTTTTCCGAAGTTGATACGTCCCGTCGTTTTCGATGCAAAAAGTTGCTGCGGGGTTGGGCATGGAGGTTTTGGTGCCTTCGGCAACGGCAGCCGAAGCAAACAAGACGCTGGCCGTCAGTAGAACTAAAGATTTCACGAAGAATTCCTTCTATATTCAAACGCTCTTTAAAAACATTGCCACAGGTGAATGTGAATTCAACCCTCAACTTGGCGGCAAATTTCATGCTTCCGCCTTGTTATTGCCCTGCACAGCCCCTACGACCCGGATCATGAGGATTTTGTTTCTTGGTGACGTCATGGGGCGCGCGGGTCGCGCCGCCGTTCAGCAGCACTTGCCGCGCCTGCGCGACGAATGGCGGCTGGATTTTGTTGTGGTCAACGGTGAAAACGCGTCGAACGGTATGGGACTCAGCGGCGATCACGCCAAGCTGCTTTTGGATGCGGGTGCGGATTGCCTGACGCTCGGTGATCATGCCTTCGACCAGAAGGACATGTTGCAATATATCGAGAAAGAGCAGCGCATCGTGCGCCCTGTGAACTTTGCCAAAGGCGCGCCGGGGCGGGGTCATCGGCTGTTCAATGCACCGGGTGGGCGCAAGGTTCTGGTCGTGCAGGTGCTTGGGCAGGTTTTCATGAAACGGCCCTTTGACGATCCGTTCTCGGCCATCGAACCGATCCTGAAGTCGCATCCTCGCGGGGGGCAGGCGCAAGCCATTATCGTGGACATGCATTGCGAGGCGACGTCCGAGAAAATGGCGATGGGCCACTACTGCGACAAGCGTGCCAGCCTTGTGGTCGGGACACATACCCATGTTCCGACCGCGGATTCTCAGATTCTACCGGGCGGTACAGCGTATCTGACAGATGCCGGTATGTGCGGTGACTACGACTCGGTCATCGGGATGGACAAGCAGGAACCGATGCGCCGATTTATCACGGGTATGCCCAAGGCGCGGTTCACCCCTGCAAACGGTGAAGCCACGCTGAGCGGCGTGTTCGTGGAGACCGATGATCGTGACGGTCAGGCCAAATCTGTTCAAATGGTGCGCGTCGGCGGGCGTTTGGAGCAGGCTGGGCCCGAATAATCAACGTCAGGCTTGCTCTGCTGCGCGCAATGCGTGAAACTGCATGTCATCAGGCGCTTGGGCCCGGGTTCGGACAGAATACCACGAATGAATTTCCTTTCACTGACAGACACGGGCAGCGCAGTTCTGGCGCTGCTTATTGTTGCGGGCATGTTCATCATGTTCCTGCGCGAGGTGTATCCGACCGAAGTCGTGGCCATCGGAGGCGTCTCGTTGATGCTTGTCACAGGCATTCTGCCCTATCAAAGCGCATTGGCGGTTTTGTCCAATCCTGCGCCGTGGACCATTGCGGCGATGTTCATCATCATGGGTGCCTTGGTGCGAACGGGGGCTTTGGACTCGTTCACTTCAACCGCGCAGAAGCAGGCGCAGGTGAACCCACGTATCGCGATTGGTTTGCTCATGGGGTTTGTTGTTGTGGCCTCGGCTGTGGTGTCGAACACGCCAGTTGTGGTGGTCATGATTCCGGTTTTTGTGCAAATCGCTCGCACCCTGAATGTGCCCGCGTCCAAACTGCTGATTCCGTTGAGTTATGCCGCCATTCTGGGCGGTACACTGACGCTGATTGGCACATCGACCAACCTGCTGGTCGATGGTGTGGCACGCGCACAAGGGATGACACCCTTTACAATCTTCGAAGTCACGCCACTGGGGATCGTCCTTGTGATCTATGGGATGTTCTACCTGCGCTTCATTGCGCCCAAGCTTTTGCCCGAGCGCGACAGCATGGCGTCGCTGCTCAGCGACCGGTCGAAGATGAAGTTCTTTACCGAGGCCGTCATTCCGCCAGACAGCAACCTCATTGGGCGCGAGGTGACAGGTGTTCAATTGTTCAAGCGGCCGGGTGTACGCTTGATCGATGTTCTCCGAGGGGATGAATCCCTGCGGCGTAACCTGAAAGGCGTCGAACTGCGGGTCGGCGACCGTGTCGTGTTGCGGACCGAGATGACCGAGTTGTTGAGCTTGCAAAGCAACAAGGAACTCAAGCGCGTGGACCAGGTGTCTGCCGTTGAAACCAAGACGGTTGAGGTGCTGATCACGCCCGGTTGCCGGATGGTGGGACGGGCCTTGGGCATGCTGCGACTGCGCCGGCGCTATGGCGTTTATGTCTTGGCCGTTCATCGCCGCAATCAAAACATCGGTCGCCAGTTGGACGAACTGGTGGTTCGCGTCGGTGACACCCTGCTGCTGGAAGGTGCACCCTCAGACATCCAGCGCCTTGCAGCGGAAATGGACATGGTCGACGTTACACAACCGTCCGCTCGGGCTTTCCGCCGTCGTCACGCACCCATTGCAATTGGTGCGCTTGTCGGGATTGTCGCCCTGGCCGCGCTGGGCATCGCGCCGATCCTTCTGTTGTCGATTGTAGCGGTCGCTGTGGTCCTGATGACCCGCTGCATTGACGCGGACGAAGCGTTTTCCTTTGTGGAGGGCCGATTGTTAGCATTGATTTTTGCGATGCTCGCCATCGGTGCAGCACTGGACAACTCTGGCGCGGTGTCGCTGATTGTCGAGGCTGTTGCGCCCGGGCTAGGTGCCTTGCCGCCGTTCCTGATCATATGGGCGGTTTATCTGTTGACGTCGGTCCTGACCGAGCTGGTCTCAAACAATGCCGTGGCCGTCGTTGTTACACCGATTGCAATCGGGCTGGCTCAGGCTGTTGGGATGGACCCGCGCCCCCTTGTCGTCGCTGTCATGGTTGCGGCCTCGGCATCATTTGCAACGCCGATCGGCTATCAAACGAACATGATGGTCTACGGTCCCGGCGGCTATCGGTTTACCGATTTCTTGAAGGTGGGCGTCCCGTTGAACCTGACGGTCGGATTGCTCGCATCTCTGCTTATCCCGTTGATCTGGCCTATCTAATGTCGGCGCGGAATCGCCACTCGTAAACTGATAGGCTTGTAAATTCCGGGCGACACACAATCTTTTGTGAATGTGATTTGCAAAGGGGAATTGCCATGCTGACAGCAGCCCAAGCCACATTGGCAGGCGCAGCAATTGCAACCATGATCAGCGGTGCCGCAATGGCTGGTACGGTTGAGGGAACTGCAACCTACCGCGAGCGTATTGCGCTTCCACCTGACGCAACCCTGTTTGTCGAGCTTCAGGATATTTCGCTGGCCGATGCACCAGCCGTAACACTCTCGGCGCAACGATACGCTCTGACAGGTGTGCCTGCGCAGTTTGAACTGACCTATGATGACGCGTTGATCAAGGACGGGCACAACTATGCGGTGCGCGCGACGGTCACGCAGGGGCAAAAGCTGTTGTTCACTACAGACATGGTTTATCCGGTCCTGACAAACGAAGCGGGGAACACGGCTGACCTGTTGCTGGTCCAGGTTCAAAGCCAAAAAAGCGCAACACTTGAGAACACCGAATGGGTCGCGGCAACACTAAACGGCGCACCGCTGCAGGCTGAAAGGCGCCCCGAACTGAGCTTTGGGCAAGGCGGGGCCTTTGGGGGCAGTGGCGGCTGCAACCGTTTCAGTGGTCAGGCAGAGGTTTCGGGCAACCGGATTACCTTTCCGGACAACATGGCCGCAACCCTCATGGCTTGCCCGCCCGAATTGGATGAGGTTGAGCGCGCGTTTCTGAAGTCGATGCAGGCCATCACATCCTTTGCGATGGAGGGAGATGCGCTGGCTCTTCTTGATGCTGAGGGAGAGCCTGTGATCAAGCTGGTCCGTAAATAGAGCTGCAAGGCCGTCAGGCGACGGCCCTAGACCGCCCTGCGTTGCGCCCCGAAAAGATGCATCCGCCCAGGAAGGTTCCTTCCAGCGCGTTGTACCCGTGATAGCCGCCTCCGCCAAAACCGGCGACTTCGCCTGCGGCGAACAGGCCGGGCACCACGTTGCCATCTTCCCCGATCATCTGGCTGTCCAGGTTGGTTTGTAGCCCGCCCAGCGTTTTGCGGGTCAGGACGTGCAGCTTAACCGCAATAAGCGGGCCGTTGGCCGGGTCGAGGAACTTGTGCGGTTTGGCAGTGCGGATCAACTTGTCTCCGCGATAGTTTCGGGCGGCCAGAATCGCCATCATCTGGGCGTCCTTCGAGAAAGGATTGTCGACCTGCGAGTCGCGCGCTTCGATCTGCCCGCGCAAGTGCGCTTCGTCGATCAACCCACCGCCCAGATGATTCATCCCGTTGACCAGTTCGGTCAGCGTGTTGGCCACGACGAAATCCTCGCCGTGTTCTTTGAACGCTTCAACAGGGGCAGTTGCCTTGGACCCGGACAGGATGCGCTGACGGATGACTTCTTTCCAACTGCCCGAGGTAAAGTCCGGGTTCTGTTCAGACCCGGACAGGGCGAATTCTTTCTTGATCACTTTCTGCGTCAGAACAAACCAGCTGTACTCGTACCCTGTTTTCAGGATTTCCTTCAACGTCCCCAACGTATCGAATCCAGGCAGGCAGGGCGGTTCCAGACGGTTTCCTTTGGCGTCGAACCACATAGAGCTGGGGCCGGGTAAAATACGAATGCCATGGGCAGGCCAGATCGGATCCCAGTTGCGCACGCCTTCGGTGTAATGCCACATGCGGTCGCCATTGATGACGTGTCCGCCCGCTTTTTCGCTGATCCCGATCATGCGGCCGTCGACATGAAAGGGCACACCAGCCACCATGTCTTTTGGCGGTTCACCAAGACGATCTTTGGGCCAGTTCTGCCGAACCATTTCAAAGTTACCGCCGATACCGCCCGAGGTAACGATGACCGACGGCGCATAAACCTCGAACTCACCCACTTCGTCCCGGTTGGTCTTGCCGCCACGTTGGGTGGTGTCGTCGGCCAAAACCTCGCCAGATACGCCTTTGGCAGTGCCGTTCTGCATGATGATGTGGCTGACCTGATGGCGGAACTTCATTTGGATCAGACCGGCGCTGACATGTTCTTTCACACGTCGGATGAAATGCTCCAGAACGCCGGGACCAGTGCCCCACGTGATGTGAAAACGCGGGACAGAGTTGCCATGCCCGTTCGCATAAGAGCCACCGCGTTCTGCCCAACCTACGACCGGAAACCAGCGCAAACCCATCTCGTGCAACCACGGGCGCATTTCACCAGCCGCAAACTCGACATAACTCTCGGCCCATTTGCGGGGCCAGGCGTCTTCCGCGCGGTCGAACTGTGCGCTGCCCATCCAGTCACGAAGGGCAAGCTCTTGGCTGTCGTGTATGCCCATCCGCCGTTGTTCCGGAGTGTCGACCATGAACAAACCACCGAGGCTCCAGAACGCCTGACCACCCAGAAAGCTCTCGGGCTCCTGATCGACAATGATCACCTTCTTGCCTCGGTCGCCCAGTTCAGCCGCTGCTGCCAATCCAGCCAGGCCCGCGCCGACGACAATCGCATCTGCTGTGTTCTTGGTCATAAACTGTCCTTTCAGCGTCGGCGAAACCAAACGAGGAACGGCAACACGACGGCATACATCGTGATCCCGTAGACTGCGGACGGCAGGGCCAGAGGGCTAAATCCGCTCTCTGTGCCTGTGATAAGGGCCGCCAGTGTAATGCCCAGTGTCGAGTTCTGGATGCCAGTGTCAATTGATATGCTTTTACACTCGGCCCATGACAGATTTGCAGCCCGTGCGATCCCCAACCCGATGAGTAAAAGTGCAACGTTAAGCGAGATCAGACCGGCGCCCATGATGCCCAGGTTATCAATGAAAATCTGCCAGTTCCCGGCCAGGGCGGCCACAACGATCAAAACGAACAAAGCGGTTGCGAGCGTTGAAAGCCCATTCTCGATACGGTTTGCAAACCCGGTTGCAAACCTGCGAACTCCGACGCCTATGGCGACGGGAAGGGTGGTGATCAGAAACATGGCAATGGCCAGACCGCTGATCGACACATCAGGTGCGTTTTCCTCCATGAAATAGGTGATGGACCACGCGGCCAGAAAGGGCACTGTCAGGATTGACAAGATGCTGATCACCGCAGTCAGGCTGACGGAAAGCGCCACGTCGCCCTTTGCCAATTTGGTCAGAATATTGCTGGTCACACCACCGGGGCAAAAGCTGAGCAGCATGAAGCCAACTGCGATTTCAGGGGGCAGGCCAAACAGAGTGACGGTGAGGAACGCAGCGATGGGCAAAAGCACCACCTGACAGACCGCACCGATTGCAAACGGGTGTTTTCGGCTCAGTACGCGCCGGAAATCTGCTGTCTCGAGTCCAATGCCAAGTGACAGCATGATAATGGCCAGCGAGATCGGCAGGCCAACATTGATGAGCAAGTCCAAGAACAACTCCTCCCAAAGTCGTTTCGGATCAGCCTATGCGAGCATGAAAGGCGCAGGCAACCGCGCCGTTGGGTCACTTGTAGCGTTCGACAAAGCGGCGCAGGATTTCGCCGGGTTGGGTGACGTCTGCGGCGTTGCAGATGTCGATCAGGCGCTGGGCGTCTTCGGGCGGGAAATAGCCGTGATGTTTGTAGATGTTGATGCGCTGTTCGAAGTCTTTTGCATCCGCTTCGGGGTGAAACTGCGTGGCATAGACGTTCTGTCCAAAGCGGATCATCTGAAACGGGCAGGGGTCTGAGGCGACAAGATGCGCGCAGCCTTCAGGCAATGCTTGAACAGCTTCCTTGTGACCAACGAAGGCGTCGAATTCCGGGATCAGCCCGGCTGTCAGCGGATCCGAGGAACCATCTTCTGTAAGGTGGCAAGCTGAGGGTCCGACTGGTTCGCTGTACTGGGCTTTGCTCACGTCACCGCCCAGATGCGCGGCCAGAACGCCCAAACCATAGCAGCAGCCCATGAAGGGGTGATCCTGCGCCGTGATCTGCGGCATCAGGCCCATAACCGCGCCTTCGATCTTTGCGTCCAGTTCAGATTTCGTTGCTGGATCGTCACTGACACAGCCGGGACCTCCGCCAACGATGACGCCTGCATAGTCCGTGACATCCAGATCGTCAGGCAGGTTCTCACAATCCAGCCGGATGCGATGGGTCTGTTCGGGCGTCAAACCGGTCTTGTCCAGAATCGAAGCATATTCGGCGTCTGATGCGTCCGTTTCAGGTCGCAGTTGCAGGATCAGAAAGCGTTTCATGCTCTGCCTTTACCCGTCACAGCGGCCAGAAGACAAGGATGGCAGGGATGGAAACCGCGATGATCAGCACCTCAAGCGGCAGACCCATGCGCCAGTAATCGCCGAACCGATAGCCTCCGGGACCCAGAACCAGCGTATTGTTCTTGTGTCCAATTGGCGTGAGGAACGCGGCCGAGGCCGCAACGGCAACCGTCATCAGGAATGGGTCGGGCGAAACCTCGAGCGTGCGGGCCATTTGTATTCCGACCGGCGCGGCGACAATGGCGGTGGCGGTGTTGTTCAGCACATCCGACAAAGTCATGGTTACGACCATCAGCACAGTCAGGATCGCCCAGGCGGGCAGGCCATCGGTCAGCTGGATCAGCGCATTTGCGATCAATTCAGTCCCGCCAGAAGTCTCCAAAGCACTGCCGAGTGGGATCATCGAACCCAGGAGGACAACCACCGGCCATTCAATGTGATTGTAGATATCCGCAATCGGCATGATCTTGGTCAGCACATAGGCAATGACCACCAGTCCAAGGGCAATGGGCAAATAGATCAACCCAATACTTGCGGCCAAAACCGCAGCAACGAACAGTCCAATGGCAAGCCACGCCTTATCGTTGGCAGTGACGTTCAATCCACGCCCTGCAAGGGGCAGGCAGCCCAACCATTCCGTGACATCCGCCGCGCGGTCGCGCGGGCAGAGCAGCAGCAGGATATCGCCGGGTTCTACCTCGGTTTTGCGAACCTGTTGGGTGATTTGTCGCCCCTGACGTGAGATGCCCATCAGCACTGTACTCTGCCGCCAGGCCAGTCCAAGGCCCTGTGCGGTACGCCCGGTGATGCGGGCACTTTCTGGCACGACCACTTCGATGACGTCCAATCCGTCACCTTCTGCCGTCAACACTTCTTGCCGTCGCGTGTCCGAGAAGTCGAGGTTCAGCGCGGCGCGAAATTCGTCCAACGCCTCGGGCCGGGCTTCCAGAACCAGTGCGTCGCCTTCTTTCAACGTGGCATGGGCGGATCGGCCATAACGCCGCTTGCCATCGCGGATCAGGCCGATGATGGCGACGTCGGATTTTTCAGCGGCCTCATAAAGCTCGCTGACGCGTTTGCCGATATGCGCGGATTCAGGGGGGACAGTTAGCTCGGCTATATACTCCGCCAATGCTTCCGATGTTTCAGTTTGCGGCCCGCGATTTGGGATCAGACGCCAGCCGACCAGAGCGACAAAGGCAAGACCCGCAATTGCGGCTATCCCGCCCACGGGCGCAAAATCGAACATGTGAAACGGCTCGCCCAGCGTCTCGGCCCGGATCGAAGCGATGATGATGTTCGGAGGGGTGCCGATCAGTGTTGCCATCCCCCCAAGAATGGTGGCAAAGCTCAGCGGCATCAGCGACAGACCCACTGATCGCCCCGCCTTGCGCGCGGTTTGGATGTCCACCGGCATCAGCAAAGCCAGCGCAGCCACGTTGTTCATGAAGGCTGACAAGACCGCACCGATCCCGCCCATCAGCGCAATATGCGCGCCCAGCCCACGTGAGGCATCGACCAATGTGCGGGTGATCATGAACACCGCCCCTGACCGGACCAAACCGGCAGAGACGACCAGAACCAGCGCCACGATGATGGTGGCCGGGTGGCCGAACCCTGCAAAAGCGTCATCCACTGGCACAACACCCAGCACGACACCGATCATCAGTGCGGCAAAAGCCACAAGGTCGTAACGAAACCGACCCCAAAGCAGCATTCCAAAAACCGTAATGAATAGCGCAAAAAGAATAATCTGATCTGTCGTCATACAGTCACCATAGTCCCAGCCTCGCAAGGAGCAAGTCGCTCTCTTGATCCCGCCCCCTGCAAACGTCTATATGAGCGCCGAACACGTAATCACGATGACGAGGACGCACTATGGCAGGCCACTCCAAATGGGCCAACATCCAGCACCGCAAGGGACGTCAGGACGCCGCGCGGTCCAAACTGTTTTCCAAACTGTCGAAAGAGATCACAGTGGCCGCCAAGATGGGCGACCCCGATCCCGACAAGAACCCGCGCCTGCGTCTGGCGGTGAAAGAGGCAAAGTCGAACTCGGTGCCCAAGGACGTGATCGACCGCGCAATCAAGAAATCGGTTGCAGGTGAAGGCGACGAATACGAAGAAATCCGCTACGAGGGTTACGGCCCGAACGGTGTCGCGGTGATCGTCGAGACCATGACAGACAACCGCAACCGCACCGCTTCGACCGTGCGCTCGACCTTTTCCAAGAACGGTGGAAATCTGGGCGAGACGGGCTCGGTCGGGTTTATGTTCGACCGTAAGGGCGAAGTTGTCTATCAGGCGGATGCTGGCGATGCAGACACAATTTTCGAAGCCGCGATCGAAGCCGGTGCCGAAGATGTCGAAAGCTCGGAAGATGGCCATATCATCTGGTGTGCGGACACTGACCTGAACGATGTGTCAAACGCATTGGAAGAAGCACTGGGTGAATCGGAATCCACCAAGCTGGTTTGGAAACCGACTACGACGACCGAGCTGGGTCTGGAAGACATGCAAAAGCTGATGAAGCTGGTCGATGCGCTGGAAGACGATGACGACGTGCAGCGCGTCACAACCAACTTCGAAGCCACTGACGAAGTGATGGCTCAGCTCTGAGCTGCTGCAAATCGCCAATGCGAAGCCCGGCCAATCTGGTCGGGTTTTTCGTTTTGGTACAAATTCTGAGGGTTATTGGCTGAATCCCCGTAAACGCATAGGCTGGGCGGGTGTTGATCCGCAGGGAAGGCGCAACCGAAAGGCCAATGACATCCGAAACACCTGATACCGCCAAGCGCAATGTACCGGTTCTGACCGGCCAGAGTATTGTGTCACAGGTTGCGTGGACGCTGGGCAGCCCATCGGTGGTATTGCCGTTTCTGGCGGTGTCTTTCGAACTGCCCATGTTTGTGGCAGGCGCGCTGGTTTCGGTGCGGATGGTTGGAAGCATGATTTCCGATTTCTTTCTGGCGCAGTCCATTGCAGCAAAACCGCAAAAGAAGCGCGCAATTGCCACAACCGAGGCCGTTATCGGTGCCTGTCTTGTCTTTGCAATGGCCGCAGCCGCGACCGGCGTCGTCCCTTTGATCGCCGTAGTTTTCGTTTCAGTCTTTTTTGTAATCGGTCTGGTCGACGAGATTCAGAACCTTATGTTCACCGATCTGCTGGGCGATCATGTCCATTCCCGATCTCGCATGGTGATGCACTATCTGCAGCTTGGCGGAGGTGGATTATGTGCCATTGGCCTTGCATTGCTGGTGCATCAGATCACCAAGGAAAACCCACCCTTCTCACGCCATTCCACAATGATCGGCGTGTCTGTCGCGTTCTTTCTGCTATCGGGTCTGTTGATGTTGGCGATGACAGAGAATGTACGCTCTGCTGCACCGGCAAAACCGACTGAAACCAAAACAAAGTTGTCGCTCAGGTCCAATGTTCATGGCATCCTAGGCATGTTCGAGCAGGCCTGGTTTCGGCGTTACATGGCCATGCGTATGCCTTTGGTGGCAGTCTCGCTATCTGTCCCGTTTTTTGCGCTAATCGCGGCCGAGGCGCATCACAGTTCGGCGAAAGGTCTGACTGCGATGATCGTGTCTTCCGCCTCGGGGTATCTCGTTTCAGGACCGCTGTGGCAAATCGTGAACATGAAGTCTCATCGCGCCGTCATGGTGGTTGGCACCTTGATGGTGGCGGCAACCGGAGCTGTTCTTTTGGCGTTCCACTACTTGGGCATCGATCACGAGGTTCATCTGCATGCCGTCGCGCTGTTTGTTGTCACGGTCGCAGTGACTGGGATCAGTAGTGCGCGCAAACTATATTTTCTGGATGTCGCGCCCAAGGAACAACGTGTGCAGGGATCAGCCGCGATCAAGTCGTTCACACGATTGTTCGCGGTTCTGCTTTCGGCGGCCTTGGCCGCTGTCGCGCATATGCACGAGGTCGCCTTGGCGGTCGGCTTCATCGTTGCCGCCAGTTTGGTGGCCTGCGCGACATGCTATCGCATGATGTCGCCCGTACAGAAGGACGCGCCCCTTTCGCAGGAATAATCCAAGGGTCTTCAGAAGAACGAAGAAATCTCCTCAAGCGGTTTCTTCAGCTTTGGCACTGCAGGTACCGTTGCGTTTTCCGAAGGGTGACCTACTGCGATGATCATTGTCGGTTTTTCCGATGCAGGGCGGTCCAGTGCATCGTTCAGAAACCGCATCGGATTTGGGGTATGGGTCAAAGTGCTGAGGCCCGCGTGGTGCAGCGCAGCCAGCAGAAACCCGGTGGCAATGTTCACGCTTTCCGGCACGTAGTAGTTCTTGTACCGCGTCCCATCTTCGAAGTGTCCCCAACGCTGGGCGAACACCACGATCAGCCAGGGTGCAATAGTCAGATGTTCTTTGACTGCGTTGGTGCCGATGGGCTCCAACGCTTTTATCCATTCGTCACCTGCGCCGCCTGCGTAGAACCGGCGCTCCTCTTCTTCAGCTTCTTCTCGAATGCGCTGCTTTAGGTCAGGGGCCGAGATCGCAGCAAAGTGCCAGGGTTGATGATTGGCGCCAGACGGCGCGGTGCCTGCCGTACGCAAACACGTTTCGATCACAGAACGGTCCACGGGGCGGAGGCTGAAATCTCGCACCGTGTGGCGCTGGCGCATCTTGTCGTAGAACTCTTGTGCGGCACCTTGCATGTCAGCATCGCTGATCTCGGACCGGTCAGGCAATGGAATGGGATCATAGCTGAGGGCATCGCGTGAAAACATCGGTTCCTCCGAAACTTTGGTGTGCGATCAGTTCGCGCTGGGCGGCAGCAGGACCTGCTTGGCGGCACGTTGAACCGCATGTGTAAGCGGTTTGAGGGCAGGTGCAAGTACGCGACCAACCTGCCAGCTGAGGGCAACATCCAGCGGAGCATTGGCCAGGAGGGGCAGCAACCGCCCTTGTTCCAAGGCGTCTTTGGCCAGGGCCGCTGGGTTCATACCCCATCCCAGCCCGGCAATCGCAGCATCCACGAAGCCGTTCGAGGATGGCAGGAAATGAAACGGCGGCGACATCTGGCCCGCGATGTATTGCGACAGCCATGCCTTTTGCAAACCATCCTTTTGGTTGAAAACCAGGCAGGGCGCTTTGCTAAGCGTGCCCTCGTTCACACCATCCTTGAACCACGTGTTGATGAAGGAAGGGCTGGCTGTGGGCAGGTACCGCAGCACACCCAGCGCCGTCACGTCACATCCTGTCACGGGACGCCCGCCCACAGTGACGGCTGCGCTGACCTCTCCGCGTTTCAGCCAATCCGCTGAATGGTCCTGGTCGTCAACGACTAAATCGAACAGCATGTCGGGCACTTGCGCCATTGCATCGATAAACCATGTGGCCAGAACATCGGCAGGCACCGCTATGCGCACCCGCCCGGATCGCGGGTTCTGTTCCAACGCCAGTTCGCGGGCAAGTTGCGCCTCAAGAAGACCGACGTCCTCGGCATAGCGGGCAATACGCAACCCTGCGGGCGTTCCGGTGCAAGGTGTAACCCGATGGATCAAGGATGCGCCGACCCGATCCTCCAGCGCTTTGATCCGCTGGGAAACTGCAGAAGGCGTGACAGCCAGTTCCGCAGCGGCGGCTTCAAAGCTCCCAAGGCGCAGGATGGCTGACAATGCGGACAGTTGGTTTGGATCCAGCAGCATTAGAGTTTCTTAAGTCAGAGCAGAATCTTTAATTTGATAGGTCAAGCCAAGGGGCTTAGTCAACGCTTGGAAAGGTTCAGGAGGTTCCATGCCAACATCCATGATTGCCGGTTTTGCGCTGGGTTTCAGCCTGATCCTTGCGATCGGTGCGCAAAATGCCTTTATCCTGCGGCAGGGACTGCGGCGCGAGCATGTTTTCATTCTGTGCCTGACCTGTGCTGTGTCCGATGCTGTTTTGATCGGCGCGGGAGTGGCCGGTTTTGGCACTCTGGCGCAGGCGGTGCCATGGTTCGAAACCGTGATGCGCTATGGCGGTGCCGCGTTTCTGACCTGGTATGGGCTGCGTAGCCTTGGCTCGGCCTGGCAGGGTGGCGCAGTGATGGAGATCGGCAATGGTCAGCGCACCAGCTTGAAAACTGCGCTTCTCACGGTGCTCGCCTTCACCTGGCTGAACCCGCATGTCTATTTGGACACTGTCGTGCTGATCGGTTCAATCTCGGCGCAGTATGACGACCGTCTGGGGTTTGCACTGGGCGCAATGACGTCCAGCTTTGTCTTCTTCTTCTCGCTAGGGTGCGGAGCAGGCGTTCTGTCGCCTGTTTTTACCCGCCCGAGGGCGTGGCAGGTGCTGGATGCCGGGATTGGCGTTGTCATGCTGGGGATCGCACTGAAACTTGTTGTCATGTGAAGGGTTGTTCCTGACCGGGTTTCGGTGTTCAACCTAAGCCATGACTTCACACGCCGTTT
The DNA here is from genome assembly GCF_013034525.1 of Ruegeria sp. HKCCA5929. Lineage (NCBI taxonomy): Bacteria > Pseudomonadati > Pseudomonadota > Alphaproteobacteria > Rhodobacterales > Roseobacteraceae > Ruegeria > Ruegeria sp. HKCCA5929. Next base: position 282,020 of record NZ_WQGE01000004.1, on the reverse strand, counting down.
CATCCCGCCCCATAGCAGGCATGTTCTGGATGTTTTCCGCCGGGCTGTCTTTTGTTGTGATGACGGCTTTGGTGAAGTCCTTGGGGACGACCATGAACCCGATTCAGGCAGCGTTTCTGCGATACGCTTTGGGGCTGGTTTTCTTGCTTCCGGCTCTGCGGTCGATCATGGCAACACGGCTAACGCCCCGTTTGTTGACTCTGTTCGGCGTGCGGGGTGTGGTTCATGCTGTTGCGGTGATGCTGTGGTTCTTTGCCATGACGCAGATCCCGTTGGCTGAAGTTACGGCTATGAACTACATGACACCCGTCTACGTGACTTTGGGGGCAGCCCTTTTTCTGGGCGAAAAACTGGCCTTTCGGCGGATCGCAGCAATTCTGGTTGCTTTGGTCGGGGTGTTGATCATCCTGCGACCGGGTTTCCGAGAGGTGTCTCCGGGGCACCTGGCGATGCTGGGCACAGCTTTGACGCTGGGCGGTTCGTACCTGCTGGCTAAGCTGTTGGTGCGCGATGTGCCACCTTCGGTCGTTGTTGCGCATCTTTCGATTTGGGTGACACTGGCGCTGATCCCCTTTGCTGTTGCGGTCTGGACTCAGCCCAGCTTACGCGATCTCGGGGTTCTGTTTCTGGTGGCCTGTTTTGCCACTGCGGGGCATTATTTCATGACCCTCGCTTTGCAAGCTGCACCTGTGGCTGTCACGCAGCCGATTACTTTTCTTCAGCTAATCTGGGCCACATTGTTGGGCGCTGTTGTGTTCCACGAAAGCGTGGATGTTTGGGTCGTTGCCGGTGGAACTTTGATCTTATGCGCTGTCAGCTTCATCTCATGGCGCGAAGCCGTGCTGAATCGCCGAGACTTGACGCCTCCGAGTATTGCGCCGAAGCTATGAGGTAGGTCCTACCGCGCCTTTCATTGATTGACGAGTCAATAAAAAACTCCTAATTTGGGATCATAACGCCTGTTCAGGGGGGAATGATGCCTAAAGTAGGAATGGAGCCGATCCGCCGGGATGCAATTGTCCGTGCCACGATTGCCGAATTGGGCGTGCAGAAATCCCTTGATGTGACAGTCAGCCAGATTGCGAAACGAGCAGGCATGTCCAGTGCACTGGCGCATCACTATTTTGGCGGCAAGGATCAGATATTTTTGGCAGCCATGCGTCAAATCCTGACGGATTTTGGCGAAGAGGCGCGTGCCAAATTGAAGGCGGCCGCGCCCGAGGAGCGAGCAAAAGCAATCATTCAGGCGTGCTTTGCCCCCTCATGTTTCACACCGGACGTGATTGCCGCGTGGATGACCTTTTATGTTCTGGCGCAAACCAATGATGACGCGCTGCGCCTTTGGCAGGTCTATCAGGCGCGCATCCGTTCGAACCTTATTGATGCGCTTCGCCCCAAGATGAAGGATCCGGTTGAGGCGGCCGAAAACATGATCGCCTTGATTGATGGGTTATACATCCGAGCGGCTCTCAGCGCCCCGGAAGAGCCGCAATTGGCGGTGAACCACGCAATGCGCGTGCTCAACACTCTGCTCGAGGCCGAAAAATGACAAAACCAAACATTCTGATCCTGATGGTGGATCAGCTGAACGGAACCCTCTTTCCCGACGGTCCCGCAGACTGGCTTCATGCCCCGAATCTGAAGAAGCTGGCCGAACGGTCGACCCGGTTTGCCAACGCTTACACGGCCTCGCCGTTATGCGCACCGGGGCGGGCCAGCTTCATGTCCGGCCAACTGCCTTCGCGCACCGGCGTCTATGACAACGCAGCCGAGTTCCGCAGCGACATCCCCACCTATGCACACCACCTGCGCAGGGCGGGATACTATACCTGCCTGTCCGGCAAAATGCATTTCGTCGGCCCCGACCAGATGCACGGGTTCGAGGATCGTCTGACCACCGACATCTACCCGGCCGATTTCGGCTGGACGCCGGATTACCGCAAACCGGGCGAGCGGATCGACTGGTGGTATCACAACATGGGTTCCGTCACCGGCGCGGGTGTTGCCGAAATCTCCAACCAGATGGAGTACGATGACGAGGTTGCCTATAACGCCAAGGCCAAGCTTTATGATCTGGCGCGCGGCAAGGATGAACGTCCATGGTGTGTGACCGTCAGCTTTACGCATCCCCACGACCCATACGTCGCCCGCCGCAAGTATTGGGACTTGTACGAGGATTGTGAGCATCTTCTGCCCGAGGTCGCTGATATCGGCTACGACAATCAGGACCCGCACGCCAAGCGTATCTTCGACGCCAATGATTGGCGCAGTTTTAACATCACCGAAGAAGACATTCGCAAATCCCGCCGCGCCTATTTCGCAAACATCTCCTATCTGGACGACAAGATCGGAGAGATCCTCGAAGTGTTGGAAACGACCCGGCAGGAGGCGATCATCCTGTTTGTCTCGGATCACGGGGACATGCTGGGCGAACGCGGCTTGTGGTTCAAAATGAACTTCTACGAAGGTTCCGCGCGTGTGCCGCTGATGATTTCATCCCCTGATCTGCCTGCCGGGCGGATCGACACGCCGGTTTCCACAATCGATGTAACCCCGACCCTCGGGGCATTGGCAGGTGTCGACATGGATGAAATCGCGCCATGGACGGATGGCGAAAACCTCGTTCCGCTGGCGAAAGGTGTCGAACGCACCGCGCCGGTGGCCATGGAATACGCCGCCGAGGCATCTTATGCACCGCTGGTGTCGCTGCGCTATGGCAAGTGGAAATACAACCGCTGCGCGTTGGACCCGGATCAGTTGTTTGATCTCGAGGCCGACCCGCACGAGATGACAAATCTGGCAGACAGTCCCGAACACGCGGGTACCCTGCAAACCTTGCGCGCAAAATCCGAGGCCCGTTGGGATCTGGATCGCTTCGACGCCGACGTCCGCGCCAGTCAGGCGCGCCGCTGGGTCGTGTACGAAGCGCTGCGGCAAGGCGGATATTACCCATGGGATTACCAGCCGCTGCAGAAAGCATCGGAACGCTACATGCGCAATCACATGGATCTGAACATCGTCGAGGAAAACGCCCGGTTCCCACGCGGCGAATAACCTCTTCATCTTTTCGAAAATACTCCCGCCGGAGGAATCCAACCTTCTCGGCGGGACAGGAGTTGTGGAAATGGAAGCAGATTTTGTCATCGTAGGCGCAGGGTCCGCAGGCTGCGCAATGGCATATCGCCTAAGCGAAGCCGGGGCCTCGGTCCTGGTGATTGAACACGGCGGGACAGACGCGGGACCGTTTATTCAGATGCCAGCCGCGTTGAGCTATCCGATGAACATGTCGCGTTACGACTGGGGCTATCAGTCCGAGCCCGAGCCGCACCTGAACAACCGTCGTCTGGCTTGTCCGCGTGGTAAGGTGATCGGGGGCTCGTCTTCGATCAATGGCATGGTCTACGTTCGCGGCCACGCACGTGATTTCGATACATGGGCCGAGATGGGTGCAGATGGCTGGTCCTATGCTGATGTCCTGCCATACTATAAACGCATGGAAAGTTGGCACGACGGGGGGCACGGTGGTGATCCGGCATGGCGTGGCACGAACGGTCCGCTGCATGTCTCACGCGGCCCGCGCGAAAATCCCTTGTTCAAAGCGTTTGTCGACGCGGGCCAGCAGGCCGGATACGAGGTCACGGGCGACTATAACGGCGAAAAGCAGGAAGGCTTTGGCCCGATGGAACAGACCGTCTGGAAAGGGCGGCGTTGGTCGGCGGCAAATGCCTATCTGAAACCAGCGCTCAAGCGCGACAATTGCGATATCGTACGGGGCCTTGCGTCTCGGGTTGTGATGGAAAACGGGCGCGCGACCGGGGTGGAGTTGGTCCGCGGCGGCAAGTCTGAAGTCATCAAGGCCCGGCGCGAGGTCGTTTTGGCAGCGTCCTCGATCAACTCGCCCAAGCTGTTGATGTTGTCCGGCATCGGCCCGGCTGCGCATCTGGCCGAGCACGGGATTAGCGTTGTTGCGGATCGACCGGGCGTTGGTGCCAACCTGCAGGACCATTTGGAGCTTTACATCCAGCAAGCCTCGCTGCAGCCAATCACGTTGTACAAGCATTGGAATCTGTTCAGCAAAGGTCTGATCGGGGCGCAGTGGTTGTTTACGAAAACCGGCCTAGGCGCTTCGAACCAGTTTGAAAGCGCGGCCTTTATCCGGTCGAAACCGGGCGTAGAATACCCTGACATTCAGTACCACTTCCTGCCCATCGCGGTTCGTTATGACGGGCAGGCGGCAGCGGAAGGCCACGGGTTCCAGGCGCATGTCGGTCCGATGCGGTCTCCGTCGCGTGGGGCTGTGACACTGCGGTCCGCACAAGCTGCGGACGCGCCAGTGATCAAGTTCAACTACATGAGCCATGAACAGGATTGGGAAGATTTCCGCACCTGTATCCGTCTGACTCGCGAAATCTTTGGTCAGAATGCATTCAAGCCCTACGCGGGCAAGGAAATTCAACCGGGTGCCGCCGTGCAATCAGATGAAGAGCTGAACGGCTTTATCGCGGAACATGCCGAAAGCGCATATCACCCCTGCGGCACCTGCCGGATGGGGCGGGCAGACGACAAAAACGCTGTGGTCGATCCCGAAGGGCGCGTCATAGGTGTGGATGGGCTGCGTGTTGCGGACAGCTCGATCTTTCCTCAGATCACCAACGGTAACCTCAACGCGCCGTCGATCATGGTGGGTGAGAAAGTGTCGGATTCCCTATTGGGCAAAGACCCGTTGCCCAAGGCCAATGACCGGCCTTGGATCCACCCGAACTGGGCAACGGCACAGCGTTAACCTTTTGACATGCCCTCGGTTGAATATGCGTGATTTCAGGCGCATATCGGGGGCATGTTAAGGATTTGTTTAGTTTTTGTTCTGCTTCTGCCATCTGTGACACTGGCCGCTGAACGTCTTTCAGGCCAAGTTAATGTAGTAGATGCCGATACTTGGGATGTCGGCGGCATCCGAGTTCGCCTGCATGGAATCGATGCGCCCGAGCTGGATCAATCCTGTCAGGATGCCGAAGGATCAACGTGGCCATGCGGCGCTTGGGTGACGCAGGAGGTTCGCCAGCTATTCCAGGGAAAAACAGCATCATGCATGCCGATGGACCGCGATCGATATGGTCGGGTTGTCGCAAGGTGTATGTTCGAGGCGCAAGATGCAGCCGATCAACTGGTGCGGCTGGGTTTGGCCTTTGCCTATCGCAAGTATTCACATGCCTATGAAAGCGCTGAGCAAGACGCAAAGGCGCGACGTGTTGGGCTGCATCAGCAGCAAGTTCAAGTGCCCTGGGTGCATCGCGCCGCCAGGAATTCCTCGTCATCCGATGGGTGCCGGATCAAAGGAAACATCTCGGCCAAGGGCGAAAAGATATACCACATCCCGGGCCAGACCTTCTATGCCAATACCCGGATCAGTACATCCAGCGGCGAGCGTTGGTTCTGTTCTGCCGCTGCCGCCCGTGCCGCAGGATGGCGCGCGTCAAAGCGCTAAAATCTGTATGAAACCTGCATGAAATTGATCCGCGTCAAAGCGGGTTCTTCCGGACGCGTCTACGCCTGATTTGCAACGACTTATTATGGAGCGAACAGATATGTCCCACACCCCGCATGAACTGGCTGAAGAATTTCCGGACAAAGTTGAATTGATGAGCCAGCTCAAGCAATCGGACGCGCATTTTGCCCGGCTGGCCGACGAGTACCACGAAATCAACCGCGTGGTTCATCGCGCAGAAACAAATGTCGAACCGATGGAAGATCTGGCTGAGGTTGAGCTGCGCAAAAAACGCGCGGCCTTGAAAGATGAAATCTGGTCGATCCTGTCCAAAGCCTAAGCCAAGAGATGGGGGCTCTGCCCCCGTCGCGGCCTAGGCCGCGACTCCCCCGAGGTATTTTGGGCCAGGTGAAGATCAGGTGACTTCGTAGGGCAAGGTGCCGCGCAGATGGGTGTCTATGCTTAGGCGACGTTCCAGGGGCGGAACCGAGCGCTGGTGGCAGGTTTGCCGTTCGCAGATGCGGCAAGATATGCCGATCGGTTCGTATGCACTGGCGTTATTGATATCGAGATTGTCGGCATAGACTAGTGCCGGAGCATGCCGAACCTCGCACCCCAAGGCAATCGCATAGCGCCGGACAGGGGCGCCAAAGGATCCGCCGGACTTTGATACGTCACGTGCAAGAGAAATATAACGAACCCCATCTGGTGTTTCTGCCAGTTGGCGAAGAAAGTGCCCCGGTGTTTCAAAGGCGCGGTGCACGTTCCACAAGGGGCACGCACCGCCAAACCGCGCAAATTGCAGGCGCGTGGCCGAGTGTCGTTTGGTAATCGTGCCAGCCTGATCCACCCGGACAAAAAAGAAAGGGATCCCCTTTGCTCCGGGGCGCTGAAGCGTCGATAGCCGATGGGCAATCTGCTCGATTGACGCTCCGAACCGATTGCTGAGCAGTTCCAGATCGTGGCGCTCTTCTTGCGCGGCGGTCAGGAAGACGGAATAAGGCATCAAAGACGCGCCTGCGAAATAGTTGGCAAGGCCGATCTTTGCAATCGACCGGGCCTCGTCGCTTTGGAACTTTGCAAAATCCAGCGTTGCTTCCAACAGCTTGTCCTGGCTGATCAATGCAACCTGCAAAAGCAATTGGAACACTTGGGTTTGCGGCGCAGCGCGCGAGGACAGGCGCAGTATTTTGCTTTCTGCGTCGTAACTGCGCAGTAGGTCCATATCTGAAAAAACGACCTGAATACCGCGCTCCGACAGGCTGTTCAGGGCGGCCTGCCGTATCCCTCCGGGCCCGTCTGCGCGGTTGGCGAACAGTTCTGCCGCCCTGTCCACAGCGTCGATGTAGTTGTCGCAATAATGGAAGAAATCTCGCACTTCTTCCCACGGACTGGCCTGAATACGTGCATCTTCGCGCCCCAAGGCTTCGTCCAGTGACGCAAGGCGTTCGTGTGTTTGGCGGTAGGTTTTGTGTAACTCGATAAAGGCACGCGCCAAGGCGGGGGCGTTGGATGCTGTCAGGCGCAAATCAGCCAGTGGAGGTTGGGCATCGGCGAATACCGGGTCGGCCAATGCCTCACGCATGTCAGATACCAGCCGCTCACTGTCGCCGGTGCTGAGTTCGGTCACGTCCATGCCGAATTCCTGTGCCAAGGCTAACACAACCGTCGTCGAAATCGGTCTGTTGTTGTTCTCCATCTGGTTCAGATAAGGCAGGGAAACGCCCAGTTTGGCTGCGAATTCCCGCTGGGTCAGAGTCAGACGTGTGCGCATCTCGCGGAGCTTTGCGCCCGCATAAAGTTTTTGAGTCGCCATTGGGGGTCTTTGCAAGTTTCCTAAATCCGAATCCTAACTTTGCAAAGTGATCCGCGCAACCGATTAGAGCCCAAGTTGCCGTTCCCGCCGGATGACTGCTGCAATCGCACAAATAGCCAAAAGGGCTGTTGCCAGCATCAACCATAAAAGAGGCATAGCGCCGGTTTCGTGTGTCAATAGCGCGCCCGCCAATGCGCTTAGACCTGCGCCGCCGCCCAACATGATGGCGCCGCTCAAGCCTGACGCGGTTGCAGCCAGGTGCGGGCGGACAGACAGTGAGCCGGCAGTTGCATTGGGGATGACCATACCGTTTCCGATGCCGACAAAGGTCATGAGTCCAAAGAAGCTGAGCGCCGTTCCGCTGCCTACAAGAAAAAGCGTTGCCGATAGGGCGACGCCGAAAGCATTTAGCAGGCTGCCCCAAAACACCATGCGATTCACGCCGACGCGCATAGAATAGCGCCCGCTGATGAAGTTCCCCGCGAAGTACCCAACGGCAGGTGCGCCAAAATAGATGCCAACTTGCGCGGCGCTCAGTCCGAATAATTCAGTTCCAATAAATGGTGCGCCACCCAGATAAGCAAAGAACGCTCCCGACGAGAATGCGCAGGCCAGTGAGTAACCCCAGAAGCGAGGCGAGGTCAGCAATTCGGGGTATTCTTTGAATTGCTGTATGAGTGATTTTCCGCTTTTTGCTGCCGTTTCGCCAAAATCCGTAAATGTCAGGAAAAGCGTCAAGGCACCAATGGCGAATGGCAGCCAGAAGTTTGCTTTCCAGCCGAACGCCTCTTCGAGAATGCCGCCAATTGCAGGTCCGATCATGGGGACCACGGCCATGCCCATGGTCACATAACCGATCATGGATGCGGCCTGGTCTTGATCGTACATATCCCGCACGGCCGCGCGACTTAGCACGATACCTACGACAATGACTGCCTGACACATCCTGAAGACCAGGAATATCTCGGCGTTCGGCGCATAAATGCATCCCAAAGTGGCCAGTAGGAAAAGCGCGAGCCCCCAAAGCAAAACCGGTCTACGACCCGCCTTGTCGGCAATTGGGCCAATCACGATTTGCAAAACGGCATTGATCAGCAAGTACAAGGCAATCGAGAGCTGCATGACCTTGTAATCGGTGTCGAAGTACACGGCCATGTTTGGAAGGCTGGGTAGGAACAGGTTCATGCTCAGGGCGGATAGGCCTGAGAGCAAGACAAGTGTTGCCAATGTGGGTGGTGTGCGCTGCGCGGCGCCTAAGCTGAACTGCATAGTTCACATGTATAGCTATTGAAATTCGGAATGCCAGTCGTTGAGAAAAATCAATTCGATACTTAGCTAATTTGCAGTTATCCAGAATGTTGTTGCTGAAACTTTGCAAATTTGCCGAAAAGAGCTTTGGCTCAGACTGTCTTGCAGGTAGTGTCCCGTCAAATTTTAAAAGGGATACGCGTCATGAAGGACATCCTTTCGGAGTTGGAAAATCGCCGAGATGAGGCACGACTGGGCGGTGGGCAAAGAAGGATCGATGCCCAACATTCACGCGGCAAGCTGACAGCACGTGAACGGATCGAATTGCTGCTGGACGAAGGCAGCTTCGAAGAATTCGATATGTTTGTCAGCCACCGCTGCACTGAATTCGGTATGGAAAACCAAAAGCCTGCGGGTGATGGGGTCGTGACCGGGTGGGGCACAATCAACGGCCGTATGGTCTATGTTTTCAGCCAGGACTTTACCGTTTTCGGCGGGTCGCTCTCGGAAACCCACGCGCAGAAGATTTGCAAGATCATGGATATGGCTGTGCAGAACGGAGCGCCGGTCATCGGGATCAATGACTCGGGCGGGGCGCGAATCCAAGAGGGTGTTGCATCGCTGGCTGGGTATGCCGAAGTGTTCCAGCGCAACATTACGGCATCCGGCGTTGTCCCGCAGATCAGCGTGATCATGGGCCCCTGTGCCGGTGGCGCGGTCTACAGCCCGGCGATGACCGACTTTATCTTCATGGTCAAAGACTCGTCTTACATGTTTGTGACCGGTCCCGACGTGGTAAAAACGGTTACAAACGAAGTGGTGACTGCCGAGGAGCTGGGTGGTGCGTCGACACACACCAAGAAGTCCTCGGTCGCGGATGCAGCGTTTGAAAACGATGTCGAGGCTTTGGCAGAAGTCCGTCGACTGGTGGATTTCCTGCCCCTTAACAACCGGGAGAAACCCCCGGTCCGTCCGTTCTTTGACGAGCCCGGACGGCTTGAGCCGTCGCTGGATACCTTGGTGCCCGACAATCCCAACACGCCTTACGACATGAAGGAACTTATCACCAAAGTGGCGGATGAGGGCGACTTCTACGAGATTCAGGAAGACTTTGCCAAGAACATCATCACCGGTTTTATCCGCTTGGAGGGCCAGACCGTTGGGGTCGTTGCCAACCAGCCGATGGTTCTGGCGGGATGTCTGGACATTGACAGCTCGCGCAAGGCGGCGCGCTTTGTGCGCTTCTGCGATTGTTTTGAAATCCCGATCCTGACCTTTGTGGATGTTCCGGGCTTCCTGCCGGGCACGCAGCAGGAATATAGCGGTGTGATCAAACACGGTGCCAAGCTGCTTTATGCCTATGGTGAGGCCACAGTGCCCAAAGTGACCGTGATTACGCGGAAAGCATATGGCGGTGCTTATGTGGTTATGGCGTCCAAGCATTTGCGTGGTGATTTCAACTATGCCTGGCCCACAGCCGAGATTGCGGTGATGGGGGCAAAAGGCGCAACCGAAATCATCCATCGCGCAGATCTTGGGGATGCAGAAAAGACCGCGCAGCACGTTGCAGATTACGAAGATCGGTTTGCCAACCCCTTCGTCGCGGCCGAGCGCGGCTTTGTCGATGAGGTGATCATGCCGCAATCGACCCGTCGTCGTGTGTCCAGAGCGTTTGCCAGCTTGCGGGGTAAGCAGCTGAAGAACCCATGGAAAAAGCACGACAATATTCCGTTGTAACTGACCTGGGGCGGTCAGGCCGCCCCGCTGCTCTTATGCGTCGTCAGGCTAAAAACTGGGCAAAACCCGCTCAAAATTGAGGCGGAATTGACAAGAATCGGCAAATAGTTGAATGATCCGACCCATCAGACATAGAACAGCGCAGTTCACAAGCACTGCGCGCGCGATCCCGGAAGGAGGAGCTCGCCCTTGGCGGGTCCGGGATCGCGCCATTTGTCTGATGATCTGCCTGGTCTGTTCACCCGTCTTTGCCCAATCAGATACGCCGTTGCCGGTGCCGTCTGGCCAGCCTGTGCACTTGGATGATGTCTTGCTCGACAACAATCCGGGCGAGCTTTGGGTGCGCTTCCGTTTCATCGCTCCAAAAATTGGCGCGACGGTAGGACGGATCACTTACGATGTTGCGTCCAAAGACATGGAGCATCTGTGCCAAATACTGGCGGTTCCCTATGTGGCCCAGCATGACTTGCAGCCTGTGCGGGTTGTCATTTCATTGGCGGACCGACCGGTAGAATTTGGCGATGCTGCCCCGGACGCGACGCAGTTTTTTGAAGCCTACCGGCTGGAGCAGTCCCGGTGTATCTGGGAGGGGCTTTGACCATGAATTCTTTCTTTCATGACGTCAGAGCATCTCAGACCAACGGTGCGGCTTTGGAGGTGCGCAACATGATCCCATCCCTTTTCGGGTTTGATATTTCTTTGTCTGTCAGCGTTAAGCCGGAGGTATTGCCATGCTGAAGCATCGCGGCTTCCCCGGGCGTCTGTCCGGCACGGATTTTCAGTTTACCATTCGCCGGGCCAATCCCAAGGGCGTGACACCTTTGACGCGTCGGGAACGGTTCCGCGACCGTAAGCCTGCCGACAAGCGTGCGGATACCGCGTTCATGGAAGCGCTTTGGACTCATTTCGGGGATCAGCCCTTCGAGCGGGGCAATCTGGACGCGGGTCGCCTGAGCTGGTTGTTCGGGCGCGAAGTTGTGCCTGCAGAGGACCCGTTTAATCCGTCCAGCTATGACGCGCTTTTGGTCATTGATGTGGATGTGGCCCGCGCATCTTTTCCCGAAATCATCGACGGGGTGGGCTGATTTTGTCATTGGCTGCCGCATATCAGTATGCTGAACCCGGCGTAGCGGCGATCCTGCCCGCCACTGGGCAGGATCCGTGTGCTGCATCAGAAGTTGAGCTGAGCGGCCAGCTGAACGCGGCTACCGTCAAAGGTGCGGCCGGTGGGCGCGTCGTTCCGCTCACCATAGATGTACTCGGCGCTGAGCGTCAGGTTGTCAGTTGCCTTGTAGAAGGCGTTGACATGGATCGTCTCCAGCTCGGTGAAGGACAATGTGCCGGTCGAGGTGGGAAGATCATAATTCTCGCGACCGTACGCAATGCCGACATTCCATTTTGGACTCAGGTCTTGCCTGAACTCGACGGTATAGCCATCCACATCGTTCGCTTGCCCGCCGACAATCGCATCGCCAAGGCCGATCAGATAGGGGCCAAGGGCCTCACCCGTCACGTAGTTGACTTGGAACAGCCCACCTTGCCAAGGGCGAACCGAGGCAGAAGCAGTGAAGCCCGTTTGGTCAACTTCCACATTGCCGGAATTGGCTTTGCCATGCAGCACCGCGCCCCGCGCAATATATGTGCCGTCATTGTATTCCGCCGAAGCCGTCAAGACCGGATCGTCAGAGTTCGAACCGCTGACATTTTCTTCCAGAGAAACGGCGAACTGAGCGTCGCCCCCAAGTTGCCCGGTGTATCGCAGCTGCGGGACACGGGCGAAGGCAATCCCGACCGGGCCGTTGAATTCCACCGAGGTAGGATAGGTGTCCAGCGGCTGGAAGTTGGTCCAGTACTGGCCGATCAGGAACTGATCACCGATCGTGATGTTTGCGTGGCGTATGCGCAGTTCGGCAGTTCCACCCGAGCCAAACAGATCAAGCTCCAGCTGACCCCCGATGTCGCCGATCCCACTTGGCGTGGTGGTCCGCAGGCCAACCCGCGATTGGCGTACGGTCGCACCAAAGGTGCCATCGGTTGCGGCAGACGGTTCACCGATGACGTTCACAAAGGCAGTATCGCCCTGATCAAAGTCGAAATCGTAGAAGAAGTCTGCCTTGACGTAGCCATAAACGTCCAAAGTGGTGTTGCCGATCCGAAAATCTCCGTCAGCGGGGCTGCTATCGGCGGATTCCAGCGCCTCAACCCGTGCGCGCAAGGCATCGAGTTCGGCTTGAGTCTGGGCATTCTGAGCATAGGCAAGCGTGCCGGTCACACTAAGCGCCGAGGCAGCAAGCAGGAGTGCCTTCATTCGTGTCGTCATCATGTGGGTGTTTCCTTGTGTGCGAGTGTGCATCCGCACCGTTTCACGCGGCCGATGACGACGGAAATCACGAGAATGGGACGAAAAAGCCCAAATATCTCAAGGAAATGTGCGACTCGGCCCTGGAAAAATCACGTCAGGGTGAACCGATCTGTCAACCATATGAATGTGAATGCACTTTTGCAGTGCAGAAAAATGTCGCCGCGTGATGCCGCACGTGCAAACGGCCGCCTCTGTTTGGGTAAATGTAACGGCAATTTGACGGGTAGGCAGGGGCTGTCACCGATTTACCAGAGATCCTGGATCGGCACGAATTTGCGTGAGTTGTCTCAGCGTGGGCAGAAACCAGCCGAGTTATCGTGTGGAAACAATACTGTGTTTGCAGGTGATATTGTGGCGTGCACAGTGAGTGGGCCGTGCGGCTCTACTTTGCCTGCGCCGCACATGCACCTACTATTCCGTACCCCTTCCTTACGCGGGCAGGCTTGTGTTCCCCACAAAAACCTGTCCGCGTTTTTCTTTGGGCGTCTGGCAGGTGAAAAGAGGCAAAAACCTGCACATATCCCGCCTGCGCGCACATTGATATTGAATAACAGGCCGCGCTTCGCGCATCTGACCCTCAACAAATCAAGAAACCAAAAAGGGCAGATATCATGCGAATCTCTCAGTTCATCTTTGTTGCAGCGGCCTGCGCGGGCTTGGCGGCTTGCGGTGACACCACGGGCGAACAGGCAATCTTGGGTGGCGGGGCCGGCGCTGTCGGCGCAGCCGTTCTTAACGCAGACCCACTTTTCGGCGCGGCCGTCGGCGCAGCCGGCAACGTGCTGTATTGCAAAACACAGAACACCTGTAACTAACGCATCTTTTTCGGGGCGCCTGTCGCCCCGTCCGCTATCTCGCATCACGCCGTCGTGGGGATCGCTCCCTGCGGCGGCGTTTTGCGTTTCCAGAACACCAAGCCAAAGGACGTTCCATGTTCAATAAGATCCTGATCGCCAACCGGGGCGAGATCGCCTGCCGAGTCATCAAGACCGCCCGCAAAATGGGTATCGGCACAGTTGCTATTTATTCGGATGCGGACAAGAACGCGCTGCATGTGTCGATGGCGGATGAAGCCGTGCATATTGGCCCGCCCCCGGCGAACCAGTCTTACATCGTGATCGACAAGGTCATGGACGCCATTCGCCAAAGCGGTGCGCAGGCGGTGCATCCGGGTTACGGGTTCCTGTCGGAAAACGCCAAATTCGCCGAAGCGCTGGAAGCTGAAGGTGTGGCCTTTGTCGGTCCCCCGAAAGGTGCAATCGAGGCGATGGGCGACAAGATCACGTCGAAGAAAATCGCTCAGGACGCAAACGTGTCGACGGTTCCGGGCTATATGGGGCTGATCGAGGATGCAGATGAGGCGGTCAAAATCTCGAATGAGATCGGCTATCCGGTCATGATCAAAGCCAGCGCCGGTGGCGGTGGTAAAGGCATGCGGATTGCGTGGAACGACGAAGAGGCGCGCGAGGGCTTCCAGTCGTCCAAGAACGAAGCTGCGAACTCGTTTGGGGATGACCGGATTTTTATCGAGAAATTCGTCACCCAGCCGCGCCACATCGAAATTCAGGTTCTGTGTGACAGCCATGGCAATGGTATCTATCTGGGCGAGCGCGAATGCTCGATCCAGCGCCGGAACCAGAAGGTGGTCGAAGAGGCGCCGTCGCCATTCCTTGATGAAGCAACGCGTAAGGCGATGGGCGAACAAGCCGTGGCCTTGGCTAAGGCGGTTGGCTATTCCAGCGCAGGCACGGTGGAATTCATCGTTGACGTTGAAAAGAACTTCTACTTCCTTGAAATGAACACCCGCCTGCAGGTGGAACACCCGGTCACCGAGCTGATCACCGGCGTCGATCTGGTGGAGCAGATGATCCGTGTGGCGGCGGGTGAGCCTTTGACGATCACACAGGATGACGTGACGCTGACCGGTTGGGCCATTGAAAACCGCCTATATGCGGAAGACCCGTACCGGAACTTCTTGCCGTCGATTGGCCGTCTGACCCGGTATCGTCCTCCGCAGGAAACTGCGGCCGGTCCGATGTTGGTCAACGGCAAATGGCAGGGCGAAGCGCCTGAGGGTGAGGCCGCCGTACGCAACGATACCGGCGTCTACGAGGGCGGCGAGATCAGCATGTATTACGACCCGATGATCGCAAAACTCTGCACCTGGGCCCCGACCCGTGAAGCCGCGATTGAGGCGATGCGCGTTGCCCTGGACAGTTTCGAGGTTGAAGGCATCGGTCACAACCTTCCGTTCCTGTCGGCTGTTATGGACCACCCGAAATTCATCAGTGGTGACATGACCACAGCCTTTATTGCTGAAGAATACCCAGATGGGTTCGAAGGTGTTTCCTTGCCTGAAGCTGATCTGCGCCAGATTGCAGCCTCCTGCGCAGCAATGCACCGTGTGGCCGAAATCCGCCGGACCCGCGTTTCGGGTCGGATGGACAATCACGAACGCAAGGTCGGTAAGCGATGGGTTGTTTCGCTGGAAGGCCACGAGTTCCCGGTTCAGGTCAACGCTGACAAAGAAGGTGCGACCGTCAAGTTCGAAGATGGCTCGACCCTGCGTGTGGCCTCGGACTGGACGCCGGGTGATCAGCTGGCCGTACTAGATGTCGATGGCAGCCCTTTGGTTCTGAAGGTTGGCAAGGTTTCGGGCGGGTTCCGCATTCGCAACCGTGGGGCCGACCTGAAGGTTCTGGTGCGCCGTCCGCGACAGGCAGAGCTGGCCAAACTGATGCCGGAAAAACTGCCGCCGGATACCTCGAAAATGCTGCTGTGCCCGATGCCTGGTCTGGTCGTGAAAATCGATGTCGAAGTGGGGCAGGAGGTGCAGGAAGGTCAGGCGCTGTGCACCATCGAGGCGATGAAGATGGAAAACATCTTGCGGGCCGAGAAGAAGGGCACGGTTGCAAAGATCAACGCTGGCCCCGGCGACAGCCTTGCGGTGGACGAAGTGATCATCGAGTTCGAGTGATCATGCCAGTGCTTTCACTATACCTCCGACGGTCTCCGGCGTTCTGCGCCGGAGCTGCCGGGTATTGCGAAAGCGCTCAACCGCCCTCGCGCCGGTCGCGGATTTCGCGCTCACGCAGGGGGGTCTTGTCGATGGACCGGCCGATTTCTCGCACGCTCCAAGGGGCAGGTTTGCGCAGTTTGACCACACCGTCCTTGTCGACAAACACCATCTGGAACCCACGTGGACGCAACTGTGACCGGATCGGAGACCGCGCCGATGGGTCGGTATCGGTCAAAACCACCACATCCCGGTCACGCATGGCCTCTTCGCCGTCCAGCAGCATGTCGATCTGTTGTTGGAAGCGCGGGTCGGCAGGTGTGTCGGCAAAAACTACGATAGGCCGGTTGACCCATAGAAATTCGCTGAGTTCGCTGTCTCCGACCGGGCGAACAAAGCTGTCATCCGAGGGCGCCGTGCCGTCCGCCGCCCAAGCGGCCAGAGGGATTAGTGCCGAGAAAACAAAGGCAAGCGTGCGAGTCATGTGGCCTCCTGTTCTTTCGAATATAGCCCCTGTCTCCGCGATTGCGACTGACGATTTACACAGAACGCTCAAAATTTCGCGCTTGCGCCCCGACGCAATGGTCAAGCGCAGGACCTCAATGCGGACGCTTTTTGCGGCCGCCACCCGAGTTGACGAGAGGAAATTCAAATGACCGACACGAAGGACTGGAAAGCGCTGGCCGAGAAAGAGCTGCGCGGACGTCCGTTGGACGATCTGACCAAGGAAACGCTGGAAGGCATCGCCGTCAAACCACTTTATACGCAGGAAGATACCGCTGACTTGCCGCATATGGGCTCTCTGCCCGGGTTTGGTCCGTTCACACGCGGGGTGAAGGCGACGATGTATGCCGGGCGTCCGTGGACGATCCGCCAGTATGCGGGCTTTTCGACGGCCGAGGAATCAAACGCCTTTTACCGCCGTAACCTGGCAGCTGGTCAGCAGGGTGTTTCGGTCGCTTTCGATCTGGCCACGCACCGTGGTTATGACAGTGATCACCCGCGTGTTGTGGGCGATGTGGGCAAGGCCGGTGTGGCCATCGACAGCGTCGAGGATATGAAGATCCTGTTCGACGGCATTCCGTTGGACAAGGTCTCGGTCTCGATGACCATGAACGGCGCGGTGGTTCCGATCTTGGCCAGTTTCATCGTTGCGGGCGAAGAGCAGGGCCATGACAAATCGGTCCTGTCTGGCACAATTCAGAATGACATTCTGAAAGAGTTCATGGTGCGTAACACCTATATCTATCCCCCTGAACCGTCGATGAAGATCATCTCGGACATCATCGAATACACCTCGAACGAGATGCCCAGGTTCAACTCGATCTCGATCTCGGGCTACCACATGCAAGAGGCCGGGGCGAACCTGGTGCAGGAATTGGCCTATACGTTGGCGGACGGACGCGAATACGTGCGCGCCGCGACTGAGGCCGGGATGGACGTGGACAAGTTCGCGGGGCGTTTGTCGTTCTTCTTTGCCATCGGCATGAACTTCTTCATGGAGATCGCCAAACTGCGTGCGGCGCGGACCCTATGGCATCGCGTGATGACCGAATTCGGTGCAAAATCCGAGCGGTCAAAGATGCTGCGTACCCATTGCCAGACCTCGGGCGTGTCGTTGCAGGAGCAAGATCCCTATAACAACGTGATTCGCACAGCCTATGAGGCAATGAGTGCGGTTCTGGGCGGAACGCAAAGCTTGCACACCAACGCGTTGGACGAGGCGATTGCTCTGCCAACCGACTTTTCGGCGCGTATCGCGCGGAACACGCAGTTGGTGTTGCAGGAAGAGACCGGCGTGACCGACGTGGTCGATCCTTTGGCCGGTTCGTATTACATCGAAAGCCTGACCAACGAACTGGTCGAAAAGGCCTGGGCCTTGATGCAAGAGGTCGAGGAGATGGGCGGCATGACCAAAGCCGTGGCCAGCGGCATGCCCAAACTGCGGATCGAGGAAAGCGCGGCGCGCCGTCAGGCGATGATCGACCGGGGCGACGAGGTGATCGTCGGTGTCAACAAATACCGCAAAGAACAGGAAGACCCGATCGACATTCTGGATGTCGACAACGTTGCGGTGCGCGAAGCACAGGTCGCGCGACTGGAACGTATCCGCGCAACCCGCGACGAGGCAGCGTGTCAGGCTGCGCTGGACGCGCTGACCACAACTGCCCGCGAGGGTGGCAACCTGCTGGCTGCTGCGGTCGAGGCCGCCCGCGCCCGCGCATCCGTAGGAGAGATCAGCATGGCAATGGAAAAGGAATTCGGTCGCCACCGTGCCGAAGTGAAAACCCTGGCCGGGGTGTATGGCGCGGCGTACGAAGGTGACGAAGGTTTTGCGGCGATCCAGAAGTCCATTGAAGAGTTTGCCGAAGCTGAAGGGCGTCGCCCCCGTTTGCTGGTGGTCAAGATGGGTCAGGATGGGCATGACCGGGGTGCCAAGGTCATCGCCACGGCCTTTGCCGATATTGGGTTTGACGTCGACGTCGGGCCTTTGTTCCAGACACCCGCCGAGGCCGCGCAGGATGCCGTGGACAATGACGTGCATGTGATTGGGATTTCCTCGCAAGCTGCAGGGCACAAGACGCTGGCCCCGCAGTTGGTGGAAGAGCTGAAGAAAGCTGGTGCCGAGGACATCATCGTCATATGCGGTGGCGTTATCCCGCAGCAGGATTATCAGTTCCTGTACGATCATGGGGTGAAAGCGATCTTTGGGCCGGGCACCAATATCCCCGAAGCTGCGCAGGACATCCTGCGTCTGATTAGTGAAGCGCGCGGCTAAACAGTGGCTAAGGTTTTTCGTCGAAAAATCTTGTGATCGCGCGCCGATGGCGGAAACATGCGACCAGACCTGATTGGGTCTGGTCGAATTGTTTTTAGGAGGGGCGCATGTTGCTCGATCACCTGGCTGTCGCCGGAGAAACGCTGGAAGAAGCATCCGCGCATGTCGAACAGGCTTTGGGCGTTGCGCTGCAGGCGGGCGGCAAACACGAGAAGTTTGGCACCTATAATCGATTGCTGGGACTCAAGGACGGCCTGTATCTTGAGGCAATTGCCATTGATCCCGACGCGCCCACGCCGGAACGGACCCGCTGGTTCGATCTGGACCGGTTCACAGGTAAACCGCGGCTGACCAATTGGATTTGTCGCGTGCCGGATATCGAGGTGTCTCTTTCAGTGTTTCCCGATGGTGTTGGAACGCCGATTGATCTGACACGCGGGGCTTTGAGTTGGCGAATGGCCGTGCCACCGACCGGCCGACTTCCCTTTGACAACCTGTTTCCCGCGCTGATTCAGTGGCAGGGGGATCTGCATCCGGCGCAGATGTTGCAGGACAGCGGCTGCCGCCTACGCAGGCTGGTTGTGTTCCACCCGGATGCGCTAACACTGGCCACGCATCTTGGCGCGTTGGACTGGGTGGTGTTCGACACTGGGCCAGCCGCTTTGCGGGCCGAGTTTGAAACCCCGCACGGCGTGCGTGTGTTGGAATGAAGGTCCGACAGGCGCAGCCTGCAGATGCACACGCGATTGCCGAGATCACCAATCAGATCATTCGCGAGACGTTGGTGACGTTCACAACCGATACCCGCAGCGTTGAGAGTATCGCCGAAGATATCCTCGCCCGAGGTCCCGGGTTTCTGGTTGCAGAAATTGAAGGCCGCGTGGTCGGGTTTGCGACCTTTGGGCCTTTCCGCTCAGGCCCCGGGTATGTCCACAGCTCGGAACACTCGATCCAACTGGCACCCGACGCGCGCGGCAAGGGTGCTGGCCGCGCCCTGATGGCGGCACTTGAAAAGGCCGCGCGTGCCGAAGGCGTCCATGTGCTGGTTGCTGGCATCTCGTCCGCAAACCCGTCTGCCATTGCATTCCACACAGCGTTGGGGTTCGAACAGGTCGGGTATATGCCTCAGGTCGGTTACAAATGGGGTCAGTGGCTGGATCTTGTGCTGATGCAGAAAATTCTTTCACCGGAATGATCTATCGCACCTGACAGTCCCGGATTGTGGCGCTAGGGTACGGCCATGTCGATCTGGACCCGCATATCCGACGCGCTCAGCGCCCTTGCACAGGGCGAAAGCCTGACCGCCGTTTTTGAAAAGCTACGCTCGCCGCCTGAACGCTCGGTTGCGTTCACGATTGCCGTCATTGCGTTGGGTGCAAAAATGGCCAAGGCAGACGGGCAGGTGACGCGGGACGAGGTCACGGCCTTCCGCGACGTGTTCCAGATTGCGCGCGAGGATGAAGAAGGCGCTGCGCGGGTTTTCAATATGGCGCGCACGGATGTTGCCGGATACCAGGACTATGCCCGCAAGATCGCCCGGATGTTTTCCGAAGACAACACGACCCTCTGCGACCTGATGGAGGGGCTGTTCCACATCGCTATGGCAGACGGGTTTTACCATCCCAATGAAAACGAATTCCTGGAAGAGGTCAGCCGCATCTTTGGTCAGACCGACGCGCAGTTTCTGGCCTTGCGCGCGCGGTTTGTACCCGAGGCACCCAATGACCCTTACGTGGTGCTGGGCGTATCACGGGACATGCCAGTAACTGAGATTCGCAAAGTCTGGCGTCAACTGGTACGCGAGACTCATCCGGACGCGATGATGGCACGCGGGGTCCCCGAAGAAGCGATCCGGTTGGCTGAAAAAAAGATGATCGACATCAACCGCGCCTGGGATGAAATCAACGGCGCGGCGGCCTGAGAAGATGCGGCTGGCGACCTATAATATAGAATGGTTCGCCAATCTTTTCGACAAAAACGACGCCCTCATTGTCGATGAAAGCTGGTCGGGCAGGCACGACGTCACAAAGGCCCAGCAGGTCGAGGCAATTGCCAAGGTTCTGACCGCGATAGATGCTGATGCGGTTCTGATCGTTGAGGCACCGAACACCGGCAAACGCCAGAACACGGTACGCGCATTACAAGCCTTTGCCGAGGCATTCGATCTTCGCACTTCTGACGCGGTGATGGGTTTTGCCAATGACACACACCAGGAGTTGGCGTTGTTGTATGACAGGTCAGTTGTGGACGTGCGCCACGACCCAAAAGGAGACGCCGACGATCTATCAGCCCCTCGGTTCGATGGTGAATTCAAAATTGACCTGGATGTTGATGCGACCGAAGACATCGTCCGATTTTCCAAACCGCCAATGGAACTGGCTCTGACAACACGAGCGGGTAAGGACGTTAGGTTGATCGGGGCGCATCTAAAGTCAAAAGCGCCGCATGGTGCAGATTCAAGGGATGAGGCGATCCGCATTTCGATTGCCAATCGCCGTAAGCAACTTGCGCAGGCGGTTTGGCTGGCCAGAAGGGTCGAGGCGCATTTGGCGCAGAATGAGTCTGTAGTCTTGCTGGGCGATCTGAATGACGGGCCGGGCCTGGATGAGTTTGAACATCTGTTCGGACGGTCGTCGGTTGAGATTTTGTTGCAAGCGGGGCTGTATGACCCGCATGCGGTCAGGGCGCATGAGTTCAGGCCGGGATCAGTGCCGTCCACTGCACGTTTCGCGCGCCCCGACGAAGGCCGGTTTCTTGAGGCGTTGTTGGACTACATCATGATCTCAGAGGATTTGCGTGCCTTTGATCCAGCCTGGCGCATATGGCACCCGTTTCGGGATGTTGCATGCTGGTCTGAACCAGAGTTGCGGCAAGCGCTGTTGACAGCCTCGGACCATTTCCCAGTCACTCTGGATATTGATCTGTAGCCTTTGCAGCTTGCGTCTGAAGGCTTATATCAACGTTATGAAACGGATTGTTTTGATCAGCGTCGTGTGGGCGTCTTTGGCGGTGCCGACACTGGCACAAGAAGACACTGGAAAATCCCTGATGGAGCAGGGGGCCGAGCTGTTTTTCGAAGGGCTGCGCAAGGAAATGGAACCGGCACTGGATGAGTTGCTTGGGATGGCGGACGAGTTTGGGCCGGCCATGCAATCTTTCCTGCAAGAGATGGGCCCCGCGCTGGCGGAACTGGCGGCTGAGGTCAAGGATTGGAGCGCTTATGAAGTGCCGGAAATCCTGCCCAACGGTGACATTATCATCCGTAAAAAACCGATTGAAGATCTGCCCGAGCCTGAAGACAAGGATGAAGAGGTTCCCGAAGGCGCAACTGATATCTGAGACAATCTCAGTTCTTGATGATCACGCGCATTTCGGATTTCAGTGCGCTTGCCAGTGAATTCAGGCGCGCTTCGGCCACTTCGCTGAACAATGGTGCCGCAGCTTCGGGCAGATACAGCTCTAGCTCGCGTTTTTTGGGATAGAGTTTCAGTCGTCCCATATTGGCATCGTTGTGCATCCACAGCATCGCGCCAAATCGCATGGCTTTGCCCAGAATCTCGGCCTGTTTCTGGTCTTTCTCGTCCAGTAACTCATACAACGGGGCAAACCGATTGCCTTCACGTTTGTTTCGATAGCGGTGTTGTAGTGCAAGCCCGATAAAGACACGCTCGGAATGCTTGAGGCCACCAAGATTTGCGCGGGTGACATAGTCGAAACATGCTTCGGCCCGGTAATCCGGGTGGGCCCTCCAAGTGACGTCGTGCAGCAGGCAGGCCGCCTTGATCAGGCGTACCCGGCTGGGCGGTGCTGACCGGAACAAGGGCATCACAAAATCATAAAGGTGGCGACCAAAGCCGGGCAGGCGCGCATCTTTGGCTTCGGAAAAGCGACTGGCTTCGATCAACGGGTCGCGGTCGCGCAGTTCCTGTGACATCTGTTCGTAAAGCAGACCTTCGCGGATGCCATAACTTGAAATCGCGATATCCTTGGGCTTGAACGTTCGGATCAACCGCGCCAGCACGTCCATCGCATAAGGAATCAATGACATGCGCGAGCTTGAGACCCCAGCTTGGCTGCGCAGCTTGTCGGGATCGTTCTTTTCGATGAACTTGATCGTTTCACGCACCTGTTTGGTGGTCATGCGGTATTCGTGCAGCACGTTCAGCGGATAGCCCCGCCGCAGCATGTCCAACCGCGCAAAGGCGCGCCAACTGCCACCGACCAGAAACAGACGGTCCCGCTGCGGGCCCATCTGATCGCGCAGCTCTTCCATTGTAGACTTGATATGCGCCTTGCGCGCCCGT
Source organism: Ruegeria sp. HKCCA5929 (assembly GCF_013034525.1). Classification (NCBI taxonomy): domain Bacteria; kingdom Pseudomonadati; phylum Pseudomonadota; class Alphaproteobacteria; order Rhodobacterales; family Roseobacteraceae; genus Ruegeria; species Ruegeria sp. HKCCA5929. The sequence goes on along the minus strand of NZ_WQGE01000004.1, from coordinate 259,273 downwards.
CGCCCACCCTTGATGTCGCGCAGCTTCAGCGGCCCGAGGGCTGAGGTCACACGGCGGCCGACCTGACCGTCGCCGATTTCGGCCAATTCCATCGACGAGCCCCCAATGTCGCAGATCAGGCCGTAAGCACCGGGCCAGCCCAACAACACGCCTTGCGCTGACAGGCGGGCCTCTTCAGCGCCGTCGATCACGGCCACATGCAGCCCGGTTTCCGCTTTGACCTGCGCGCAGAAATCAGGGCCGTCTTCGGCCTCTCGCACGGCGGCTGTGGCCACCACGTGCAGCCCGGGCAGATCCAAATCCATTGCCAGATGCTGGAACCTGCGCAGTGCCGCCAGCGCGCGGTCGCGTCCGCGCGGGTTCAAACGCCCTGTCTCGGACAGGCCCGCGCCCAGTTCGCACATCACCTTTTCGTTGTAGAAATATGCGGGTGATCGGGCCGCCCCGTCGAAGATGACCATTCGCACCGAGTTCGACCCAACATCGACCACCCCGACCCGTGACAGAGCCCGCGTGCCAGGGTCGTCGAACAATGGTTTTCCGAATGGTCCCCAGTCCGGGATGTCGGTTTCGACGGTCTGATCCATGTGTCTTCCAAATAGTGCAGTCAGAGGATGCGAAATTGGAGCTTGCGGGTCAATCACCCGTCTCGATCTCATCCGGGCTTGTGTTCAAAACCCGGACAGCCAATGCGCGGGTGATGTCGCGTTTTTCCGTCAATGCCAGGTGGTCCAGCTGTTTGACAACATTTGCGGCGGTTTCAAACCGGCGGTCCATATGCTTGACGAGATAGGCAATGACCTCGGGGCCGGGATTCAACTGACGGTCCACAAACAGCTTGGCCAGCACTGCGCCCAGCAGCGCATCGTCGGGCGGATCCAGCGCGACGTGGTGGGCCCCTTCAACCCGGCTTTGCAGATCTGCCAGCGGCATTTCCCAGAACTTCGGCGCAAGCCTGCCGGTCATCAACAGGGCGTGCCCCTCGGCCAGAACCAGATTGTGCAGGTGAAACAGCGTTTTCTGCTGTTCCAGATCACCTGCAACCATCGGCACGTCTTCGACCGCAATCGGCTTGCGCGCCAGTTCTGGTACATCGTCATAGCGCAATTCAGACGCTTGAATGATGCGACCGCCGGTTTCAGCGGCCCAAACATGCGCCAGGTGGGTTTTGCCAGCGCCAGCAGGGCCGCTCAGCACAAGTTTGTTTCCGGGCCAGGACGTGGCCGAGATCATTGCTACGGCCAAAGCATTGGCAGGCGAGACAAAGAAGTCCTCGCGCCCAAGCGCAGTTTTGGCGGGCAGATCAAAGCTGAGTTGTCGGGCCATTTACTCGGTTTCCTGATCCTGGCTTTCAAGACCGGTGTACAGGCGGCTGTCCAGATAGAGCGAGGTTCCAAACCGAGCCAGAACGCCAAGGGCCGCTGCGACCGGAACGGCAACCAACATCCCGACAAAGCCAAACAGCGCGCCAAAGACCGAAAGCGCCAGCAACAGCCAAACCGGGTGAAGCCCAACGGAGTTTCCGACCAGTTTGGGTGTCAGAAAATTGCCCTCGGTCACTTGCCCAATGGCAAAAATACCAGCGATCAGGCCAATATGAGCCCAGTCACCCCAGAACTGGAACAGTGCCAGTCCGATGGCCAACGTGCCACCGATCAAAGCACCCAGATAGGGAATGAACGTGACCAACCCCGCAATGAAGCCCACGATCAGGCCGAATTGCAGACCCGCGAGCATCAGGGCCACCGCATAATACGTGCCAAGGATCAGACAGACCGTACCCATCCCGCGCACGAAAGAGGCCAGAACGGCATCAATCTCGCCCGCTAACCGTTTGATGGTTGGGGCGTGATCGCGTGGCAGCAACTCTCCAATCCGGGCGATCATGCGATCCCAGTCCAACAGAAGGTAGACTGCAACAACCGGCACGATCACCAGAAGAACCACGATGTTGATGGCAGACCCCAGCGAGGTCAGCACCGTTTGCAAAACGTCCCCGGTTTTAGACTTGAGCGTTTCGCCAAAAGACACGAGCATCTGGTGCGTGCTGGATTCCCGGTCCAACAGGGATGGGAACTGTTTTTCTACGAAGCCGCGCAATTGCTTGAACAGCTCAGGCATCACGTCCACAAGATCCAGCAACTGGGTGATCAGGGCTGGAACGACCATCAGGATAGCCAACACGAACCCCAGAATGCCAACAACGGTAATGATTGCCGTAGCAGCCATGCGCGACAGGCCAAGCCGTTCAAGCCGATCCGCAACGGGATCAAGGAAATAGGCAATGGCCCCGCCGATCACAAACGGCAGCAGGACATCTCCCAAGGCCCAGAGGATCAATACAAAAACAACAGTGGCAACGCCCCAGTATCTCATCTGATCCTTAACCGGCAATGCCATCGCGATCCCCTTTTGCAGGTCTTTGATGGTGTTCTTGGCGTATCAAGGCGAGTGATGCAAGCGCTTCATTTGGCCTGAAATTGCAGCCTTTAGTCCTGAAGTGTCCCCAGTTCCGGCGTATTGTCGTCTGCGGTCTCATCGGGCCAGTTGGTGCGCCAGATTTCTGCAGACCAATGCCCGCAATGAACAGCAGGGCGGTCGAAACCAGGCAGTGCAGCCAATAAAGGTTCGACGATGACGTCGTGGCGGGGAACGGCGAAGTAGGGGAAAGAGTACCGCTCTTTGCCTGACCGGTTGACCACCCGGTGCGGCGTGGACTTCAACCGACCACCGGACCAAAGCTCCAGCATATCGCCGATATTGACGACAAACCCGCCCGGTGGGCAGTTTGGCGTGATCCATCCCCCAGTGCGCGTCTGTACTTCAAGTCCGCCCACCGGATCTGGGGCGATGATGGTCAGCGCGTCCGTGTCCTTGTGCGGATGGATGCCATAGCCAGCCTCGTCCGCAGCCTGCGGCGGATAGTGTAGAAGGGTCATGTTGGTCATCGGGTCCTGGAACGCACTGCGCAGCGTGTTTGGCTTCAGGTTCAGACCTGTCTCTAACGCCCCGAGCAAAAGATCGGCGACCCGGTCCAGCTGGCTCCAGTAACCCAGAATGATCTCTTTGGCGCCGGGTAGTTCGTCCGGCCACAGGTTCGGCCCGTACAAAGAACAGTCCGAGCGTATCGGGGCATTTGCCGCGACTTCGTGATGCAGCTTGTAGCCTTCGTATTTGTCCGCGTTGCCCGAGCCATCGTTGGGTGTGAAGAACCCCATGGGGATATAGCCGCGATAGTTTTCGCGGGTAATGGCCTGATCCCATTTACGCGATTCATCGATGGCAAAGATCTCTCGGGTCGCCTGTCTAACTTGATCAACGGTTTGCTGAGTCACGCCTGTCCCGGTGATGGACAGGAACCCGATCCCGGTACAAGCCTCAAGGATGTGCTGCACCGTTGCTTCGTATGTATCGGTTTTTGGTTCGGTCAAAGGCGAGATGTCGATTGTTGGAATGCTGTCCATTAGTGAATCCTAACCCCTTGGCGTTCCAGTTCCGTGTGAACAGGTGCCAAATTCAACTGGTCCAGGTCCTGATTGCTTTTCAATGACAGCGCTGCCGCAATGCCTGCACCCTGACCCATAACGGCACAACAGGCCATGTTGCGCGTAGCTGCATGCGCTACCCGATCTGCACCATGCGACCGGCCTGCAACGAGCAGCCCCTTAATTCCCTTTGGCAGCATTGAGCGATAGGGAATCTGCATATATCGCCCCGTGGTCGGCAGGATCAGAATGCCATAACCGTCGATGAATTCGGGATAGATGCCAATGGTATCTTCAAACCGACCCTGATGGCGGGCATCGTTTTCGGTCATGTTATACACCGCGTCGATCTTGCGCGTGTCGCGGATGCCAATGGTCATACCGAAGTTTCGAAGCCGCGCGTTTTCACAGCCCGGCATGAACCGGCGCAAAGCGTCAATAGCCAGCATCGACTGGCGGCGGCCCTCGATCTCGCCGCGTGTCAGGCTGTCGGGGTCGGTGCCATCGACCTCGGCCAGGTGGATGAGGTTCATGTACGTCAGCTCACCCGTGTCATGCATCGCGCCCCAGGTGCCCGCGATGGTGTTCAGATGCGGCGGGATCAGCCCTTCATCTATGGCTTGCTGGAACGGTTTGTGTACGAACGGCGAGAACATGTCATCCTCTTTGCCTGAGGTCTCGATATTCCACTCACCGCCGCCGCCCCAGTCCTTGTAGGTCTGCGGGTCGGCCTTCACGCCCTCCATGAACGCGCGTTTATCGACGCCAGCCAGATGGAACATGACCGAGGCGGCCATCATGTCTTCACGCGGGGTCTTGTGGGTCGGTGCGCCTGCGCGGTGCGCCACATCCGCGTCGCCGGTGGCGTCGATTACCACTTTGGCCAGGATCGCCTCGCGCCCGGCTTTGGATTCGGTGATGATGCCGGTGATCCGGTCGCCCTCCATGATGGGGGCGACGAACTGACGATGAAGCATTGGACGCACGCCTGCCTCTTCGACCAACTTATCGGCCACCAGTTTGAACCCTTCGCTGTCCAGCTCATAACTCAGCGACTGGCTTTCCGGCACCGCCGCGCCCATGTCTTTGGCGCGGGTCTCGAACTCCATGCCGATGCCGCCGGCCTCGACCGTCTGTTCATGGCGATACCAGGCAAACCCCTCGACGCCCACAGCAGTGATGTTGCCGCCCATGCAACCAAAGCGGTCGACCAGAGATACTTCGGCCCCGGCCCGCGCCGCTGCCAGTGCTGCGGCCAGCCCTGCGGGACCAGAGCCAACAACCAACACGTCGGTCTGATGGATGACAGGGATTTGGCGGGCGGGTTCCAGAATTGTTTGCATCGGCGCCTCTTGAGTTTCGCAATTCTGTTACAATTGAAGCTCTCGATTGGCGGGTCAATCAAAAAACCGACTGACGCGAAGTCGCAAAACTGCCAATGTTCGATTGCCCCCGGCGGGGCTTTGGAATAATCACCTGTGCAGTCGAATTCTTACCTTTGAAGGTCCATCCATGCGCCTGAGCCGTTACTTTCTGCCCGTTCTCAAGGAAAACCCGTCTGAGGCCCAGATCGTCAGCCATAGGCTGATGCTGCGCGCGGGCATGATCAAGCAGGCCGCCGCCGGTATATATTCGTGGCTGCCGCTGGGCTTCAAAGTGCTGCGCAAGCTGGAAAACATCGTGCACGAAGAACAGGCGCGTGCAGGCCACATCGCGATCCAGATGCCGATCCTGCAATCGGCCGACCTGTGGCGCGAATCCGGGCGCTATGACGACTACGGTCAGGAAATGCTGCGCATGCAGGACCGTCACGGTCGCGACATGCTGTATACGCCCACCGCTGAGGAACTGGTGACAGATATCTTTCGCGGTCACGTCAACAGCTACAAAGACCTGCCGCTGACGCTGTATCAGATCCAGTGGAAATTCCGCGACGAGATCCGCCCGCGTTTCGGCGTGATGCGCGGGCGCGAGTTCTACATGAAGGACGGCTACAATTTCGACCTGACCAAGGAAGACGCGCTGCACGCCTATAACCGTCATCTGGTCAGCTATCTGCGCACTTACGAACGCATGGGCCTGCAGGCCATTCCGATGCGCGCCGATTCAGGCCCGATCGGCGGCGATGACACCCATGAGTTCCTTGTGTTGGCTGATACCGGCGAATCCGAGGTCTTTTATGACAGCGCAGTCACCGACCTGACTTTTGGCGACCGCCAGATCGACTATGACAACCGCGAACAGTGCCAGGCTATTCTGGAAGAGTTCACCTCGAAATACGCGCGTACGGACGAGACGCATGATGAGGCATTGTTCAACCAAATCCCCGAAGAACGCCGTCGCGTGGCCCGAGGTATTGAGGTTGGTCAGATCTTTTACTTCGGCACCAAGTACTCTGAAGCGATGGGTGCAACGGTTCAGGGTCCTGACGGAAAATCCGTCCCGGTTCACATGGGCAGCCACGGTATCGGTGTCAGCCGCCTGATCGGCGCGATCATCGAAGCCAGCCATGACGACAAAGGTATCATCTGGCCCGAGGGCGTAACGCCGTTCCACTGCGGAATTGTGAACCTGAAGCAGGGTGATGAAGAAGCAGATGCGGCCTGCGACAAGATCTATGCGGCGCTGACCGCCTTGGGTCTGGAGCCGCTGTATGATGATCGCAACGAACGGGCAGGGGGCAAATTTGCAACCATGGACCTGATTGGTCTGCCCTGGCGCATTACCGTGGGACCGCGCGGTCTGAAGAACGGTGTGGTTGAACTGACCTGTCGCCGTACAGGCGAAAGCGAAGAGCTTAGCCCGGAAGCGGCAGTCACCAAGGTTGCAGAAATCTATGAGAAGATCGCCTGATCGCAATCTTCGGGTGCACAATTAACAGTCACCGTGAACTCGTTAGAACAAACTAGGCGGCCAGCATTCTGATCTGGCCGTCAATCGCGGCCAACTCAGGTTGCCTGGCTTCGCTCTCAGTCCTGGTCTGCCGTCGGGCGCTCTGCCAGAACGTCACCATTGGCACCGTCACCGCGAGCGACCACAATCGGTCGGCCCAAACGGCTGACCAGTTCGCGAAACTCGAGACCCAGAAACCGCAGCCCGCAAACGCGTGCGTCGGTCGTCCGATCCGTGATGCACAAACGCCCCTGACGGAACGCCAGCCGGTATCCTTTTTCCTTGAGGATATCAGCCAGATTGCTCCAGCTTGCTGCGCTGACAAAGATCGGCCGAATGGCCGCGCGCAGCAGTGCCGCTGTCTCACAATCCAGTTCTGTTGATGCCCTGCGGGTTGGAATTGCGCCCGCGCCATTGTTAGAGATTTGAAAATTCATTGAGCGACCCCCGCTCTTTAAATGTGTTCCCCCATAGTTAGGGTGACAAAGTTTCTGAAAATAATCAAAAAGAGTAATAAAATTTCGCCCTCATTGTTGCCTTTTCGATTCACAGACTCACAAAGTGCGATGATTAACCTCATAACTGAAACAATATCACCTTGTCTGTGAAGGGCTTCACAACTCACGGTGTAGCGCCGCGTTTTAAAGTCGTCCGTTTGGCTGCGACTTGTAAGCGGCGGCCCGAATCACTGCTACGCATTCAGGCCGAGGAACCAAGTCTTGGTGACTACCGGCTTGACCATCGGGTGAAATGCCGAAACTGTCGCCGCAAACAAGAAACACCCCGGAGCAGGCATGGCCAACACACCCCCGCCCTTTGCCCCTTTTGAATGGAAGATTGCATGGCGTTACCTGAGGGCCCGCAGGGCCGAAGGTGGTGTCAGTGTTATGACTTGGATTTCACTGATCGGGATCACCCTCGCGGTGTTCGCGCTGATTGCGACATTGTCGGTCCGGTCGGGTTTCCGTTCGGAATTTGTGGGCACCATTCTGGGGGCCAACGCGCATGTGACGGTTTATTCCTCAGGTGAGATCGACGCGCAGGGCCGAGTCGACCGAACGATAGCCGATTACGAGGACCGCTCGGCCCGGATCGCGCAGGTGCCCGGTGTTGAAAGAACAGCACCTTTAGTCAAAGGACAGGTGTTGATCACCAATCGCGACCGCAGCAGCGGGGTTGAGGTGTTTGGCATCCGACCTGACGATCTGCGCGACCTGCCAGGTATCGCGCAGGCAGAACAGTCTGCAGGAGATCTGACTGAGTTTGAAAGCGGTGAAGATGTCATTGCCATTGGATCCGGCGTCGCGCGTAGCATCGGTGCCACCGTGGGGGATGTTGTCAAACTGACCTCGCCCAATGGTGTCAAAACAGCCTTTGGCACCTCGCCGCGCGTGAACGCGTATCGCGTCGTTTATGTCTTCTCGGCAGGTCGTTATGATATCGACCGCACCCGCGTGTATATGCCGTTCTCGCAGGCCCAGAGTTTTTTCAACCGTGAAGGTGTGGCGGATGAAATTGAGGTGATGGTGGAAAAGCCTGAAGAACTGGGCCCGATCCTGATCTCGATTCTCGAAGCCTCGGGCGAACGCAGCCAAATATGGACTTGGCAGGATGCGTCGGGAGGCTTTCTGCGGGCGCTGGAAGTTGAAGACAACGTGATGTTCATTATCTTGTCGATCCTTGTTCTGATCGCTGCGATGAATATCGTTTCGGGCTTGATCATGCTGGTCAAAAACAAGGGGCGCGATATTGGCATCCTGCGCACCATTGGACTTAGCGAAGGGTCGGTTCTGCGTGTCTTTTTTATCTGTGGGGCGTTCACCGGCCTGATTGGAACGGCAATGGGAGTCATTCTGGGGTGCCTTTTTGCGATCTATATCGATCCGATCTTTTCCTTCGTGAATTATGTGATGGGCGGCGGCGTCTGGGATCCGTCGATCCGCGGCATCTATGCTTTGCCGGCAGAGTTACACCTGAGCGACGTGCTCAAAGCCATCGGGCTGTCGCTTGGTCTGTCTTTCATCGTCACCTATTTTCCAGCGCGTCGTGCGGCGCGTCTGAACCCGGTTGAGGCGTTGCGCTATGAATGATGTCACATTGCGCCTGAATGGCCTGACCAAAACCTACCTCAAGGGTACGCCGGGTGAAGTACAGGTTCTGCGCGGTGTCGATCTGGACCTGCGCGCGGGTGAGGCCGTGGCGATGGTGGCTCCGTCCGGTGCGGGTAAATCTACGCTTCTGCACATTGCAGGACTGTTGGATATGCCCGACGACGGAACCGTTGAAATCGGAGGGCAGAACGTAAGCGGAAAGGGCGACCGAACCAGAACCGCGCTGCGCCGACAAGATGTCGGGTTTGTTTATCAGTTCCACCACTTGCTGCCCGAGTTTACAGCGCTCGAAAACATCACTCTGCCGCAGCTGGCGAACGGTATTTCCGAAAAAGCCGCGCAAAAGCGGGCCATGGATCTTCTGGACCGGGTGGGCGTTGCCCCGCGCGCCAGCCACCGCCCAGCCGCACTGTCGGGTGGTGAGCAACAGCGCGTGGCTTTTTGCCGGGCGCTGGCCAACAAGCCGCGGGTTTTGCTGGCGGATGAACCGACCGGAAATCTCGACCCCGAAACCTCGGATCAGGTGTTTGATGCGCTGATGGCACTGGTCCGGGACGAGGGGTTGTCGGCCTTGATTGCGACGCACAACCTTGAACTGGCGGCGCGTATGGATCGGACGGTTAGACTTGAGGCTGGGGTGCTCAGGCCAGTTGAGTGATTGCAACACCAACGGCCATCACGGCAATACCCCCGGCCCGCATCCATGTCAGCGGCGTGATCTGAGCTCCAAACAGGCCGAAATGGTCAATGGCCGCTGTGCTGATCAATTGGCCCAGCAAAACAAAGAACACTGCGTTGCCCACTCCGAAATGCGGGGCGACGTGGGTGATTGACAGAACGTAGAACGCGATCAGCACGCCTGCCAGCAGCAGGTGTTTCGGGGCCTCAGCGACCTTGGATAGCGCTTCGAACCCTGGGAACAGCAACATCACAAGCGCTGACGCAGCAAAAGCGATTGCGAACAGGATCACGGCGGCAGTGGTCGGCGATCCGATCAGCTTGCCCAAGGCTGCGTTCAAAGCGGCCAGAATTGGCACTCCGATCCCGGCTGCCAACATTATGGCTGCGTATTGTGTCATGTCCTGCATCCTCCCGCCTGCGTTGATCTGGATCATTGCGCCAAGGTGTCCACCGGGCAACCCTGCAAATGTCTATCGTGGCAGGAGGATACGATGTTCAAAGCAAAACTTGGTGTGCTGGTTTTATCAACTTCGCTCGCCACCTCTCAGGCGGTTTTTGCGCAAGACGCCAAGATCGGTGAGGAGCTTTACATGCACTATTGTGCAACTTGCCATGGGATCGATGCGACAGGGCAGGGGCCTATGGCAAGCGTGCTTGTCGTACAGCCGAGTGACCTGACCAGCTTGTCTGGCGAAGGCGGCGTATTCCCAACCGCACGTGTGGTTGCACGAATCGATGGGCGTGACCCGTTGGTCAGCCACGGCAGCCCGATGCCGGTTTATGGTCCGTATTTCGACGGGCAAGACACGTCCATGAAAACACCGCAGGGCCAGCCGATCCTGACAAGTCAGCCTATTGTGGATCTGGTTGCCTATCTGGAAACGCTTCAGGACTGACTGCAAATTCCGTCCACTTCTGCCTCGCTCCATGGCAAAAGAACCGCTCGTTCACGCCCTTTTTCCGGCAAAGGGGACAGGTCGAAATGTGCACCCAACATAGTGTGGAGCCTTGCTGTGCGCTCGGCCTGAGGGTCCAGCGCACGGCAACACACGTATTCCTCGACAATCGCGCCCTGCTGTTCGAAGCCATAGGACAAAAAGTCAGGTGAGGTATCCAGATCGAACAGATACGGATCCCGTCTTCCGCCGTGTTCTGCCGCTGCTCGCAGAGGGTGATATCCGGTGGTTGCGCGGTTCTGCCATTGCCATACATGGGTCAATTCATGAGCCAGTAACATCGCGGCGATCAGGTTCATCTGATCGGGAAAGTCGGTCATGTAATCTTCCAGATACCAGTCGCGTGCAAAATAGACCTTGTTGAACAGGGCGACAGCTGCGGGTTTGCCAGTAACAAACCCCGCTTCGACAGGCGGCAAAATAAGCTCACGGCAGGCCAAACGTGGGCGTTCTTCCCGGAAATACGTGACCGGTGCGACTGGGGCACCTTCGACCAATCGCACATTATCCAGATTCAGTGTGTCGCCTTGAATGCTCTCTGCAAACACGCGCTCTGGTTCGGTCAGCGGACGCCCGCAGGACGATAGAAATAAGAGAGAAACTAGAAAAACGCGCAGAACCATAAGAAGAATCCTAATCTGCTGCGCCCGTTCAGCAAACCGTTTTCAAACGCTCATAGCCAGAACCCGGCTGATTTCCGTCAAGGATCGCCCGGATTGATTCATCCAAGTGTTGAATGCTTGCTGGACAGCCACCATCGCCTTTTTGGACGTGGCAGGTTTGTCGATCACGCCTTCGGCAATCAGCCGGGCGGTAACGTCCTGGGACAGAATAAAACTGTCGCGCCCAATAAACCTCATAGAATATTGTGCCGACGCCCCACCCAGACGCGAGCCGCGCTTGGCCAACATTGCCAGCAAGCTGATATAATCTTCCGAAGGCCAGCCACCCAGCACTTTGCCCGCGCCGCCTTCTTCACGCAATTCCATAAGAAAAACAGCGTTGTCACGCACCGTCGAAATCTTGGTGCCGTGGCGTACGATTCGCGTATCCTGCAACAACGCATCGAATTTTTCGTCATCCATAAAGGCACACCGCCCCACGTCAAAACCGTCAAACGCGGCTTCGAAGCCATCCCATTTGTTTTCGATGACTTTCCAGTTGAACCCAGCCTGAAAGATGCATTTTGTAATGATGGCCAGCCAACGATCTTCTGGCAGGGCTACCAGTTCATCCTGGGTTTTGGGTTTGTACAGCGTAGCTTGCAACGCATCTGGCCCGCCATGTCGTTCGGCAGCAATTTCGAAGATTTCGTTAAATGCGCGCATTTATCCAGCCTCAGATACCATCTTCTGAGTGTTTGCCTTTTGTTCCGCCTTTGCAATCAAAAAATATAGCTGCCAGTGCATGAGCCCGGTCCTGACTGTGTTTCAGATCGGCGAGTTCTCGGCCGGGGCTGCGATGGCGATTCTGGCACTGATCGCAGACCGCATTGTGCAAGGCTTTGCCGAAGAACGCCGCGCGGCGCTTGGCTTGTAACACAGGGCAGGGGCGGCATGTTTGCCCCTGCGCAAAACTTGATTTCGGACAAGGAACCCAGCGCTATTCTGATCTAGACCGATCCCAATACGTTCGGAGATCACCATGACCGGTTGGGTTCTATTCCTTGCAGCGCTTGTCACATTTCTTCTCAGTCACGCGATTCCCGTGCGGCCGACGGTGCGCGGGTGGTTGATCGGAACGCTGGGGCATCGTGGGTACTTTGCAGGGTATTCCATCCTGTCGCTGGCTGTGCTGGCCTGGCTGATCATTGCAGCCGCAAACGCACCTTATGTGGAGGTCATTCCACCGTTTCCTGTATTGCGTTGGGTGCCGGTCTTGATCATGCCGGTTGTCTGTTGGCTGGCCCTTGCGGGGCTTGCCATTCAAAATCCGTTCTCGTTCGGCGGGCTAGGCAACCGGACCTTTGATCCTGAGAAGCCTGGTGTCTTGCGCACCACCCGCCATCCGGTCCTTGCCGCGTTGATGATGTGGGCATTGGCGCACTTGCTGGCCAATGGCAGCCTGTCGCATGTCATCCTGTTTGGCCTGTTTGCCGGTTTCGCGGCCATGGGTATGGCCTTGATCGACCGCCGCAAACATAGCGAAATGGGCATGGAATGGATACGTTTGTCGCGAAATACTGCGCGCTTTTCACTCCGCGCGCCGCGTCCTTGGCCGCGCCCCTGGGTGTGGCTGTCCGCACTGGCCGCTTATGCGGTTCTACTTCACCTGCACGCACCTGTGATCGGCCTGTCTCCGCTTCCTTAGCTGGGGGAGTGGTCGGATGTACCTGAGCGTGCTATTTGAAATGTCGCAATGAAAAACAAGAGGTCCAAGATGAATCTGGCCTATGTCACCACCACCGATCGCGGTGCCACTGATCGCCTGTTAAGCGCTGTAGCAGAACACCTGCTGGCTTCGGGCGCGAAATTGGCGGGCGTTGTTCAAACCAACACCGAATGTGCGGACAGCAGCAAATGCGATATGGATGTGCGCGTGCTGCCCGAAGGAGAGACCATCCGCATTTCGCAATCGCTGGGAACCCAGTCGCGCGGTTGCCGTCTGGACCCGGCGGCGCTGGAACAGGCGGTCGGATATGTAACGTCGTCGCTGTCCGACGCACCTCAACTGTTGATCATTAACAAGTTTGGCAAGCACGAGGCCGATGGCCGCGGGTTTCGCCCGGTGATCGCTGAAGCACTTGCGCAGGACATCCCGGTCCTGGTCGGTGTGAACGGTCTGAACAGTGAGAAGTTTCAGGACTTCACAGGTGGTGATGCGGAACAGCTGGACTCGGACCTGAGCGCAATCGTCGCTTGGTTCGAGCGCGTAAACGCGCAGCAGGCCACCGCGGCCTAAGCCAAGTCACGTCACGTAACACGCTGAATCCCTGCCTTGTTTCGCTGACTTCGGGCTGCAATCCTCGCAATACGGAGGATGAGCTGAATGTGGTCAAACTGGGCAGGAAACGAAAACACAAATACAGCGGTCATGCGTCCGACAACACTGGATGCGTTGCAACGCGCTGTAATGTCGCCTCAGACGCTGAGGGTCGTTGGAGCTGGCCATTCTTTCACACCTATTGTGGCAGGGGCCGAGCGTATTCTGGACCTGTCGCAGCTTGAGGCCCCGACAATCGGTGCGGCTGAAGACGGGCAGGTCTGGGTGAACGCCAACGCACGCCTGCGCGATCTGTCCCCTGCTTTGGCTGACCGGGGGCTGGCTTTTCGCAATCTTGGCGACATCAATACTCAATCGCTGGCTGGGGCGGTTTCGACCGCGACCCATGGCACGGGGAGCGAGTTGCCCTGTCTTGCCGCAGAAATCACGGATGCGCGCTTTGTCGGTGCAAGCGGTGAGGCCTTAACCTCGGCCGATATTCCTTTGGACATGGCACAAGTAACGCTTGGGTTGCTGGGTGTTCTGACCGAAGCCCGCATCAATGTTGTGCCCAAATACAATCTGCGCCGTCAGGTCATGCTGACCGATTTGCCGGAGTGCTTGGCGAACATGCACAAGAAGTGGGCTGAGAACCGAAACTTCGAATTTTTCTACATTCCTTTCACTGGCAAGGCCGTCGAACTTCGCCATTCAGTGGTCGACGCGCCCGAAACCAAGGCCCCGCGTGATCTGGATATGCTGGCGGTCAAGGTTCTGAAACTTGCCCGAAACGCAGGGCGGTTCAGCGGTGGTTTGCGTTCAACGTTGCTTAGACTTTTGACGATGGCGCAATCCGACGAGGATTACGTAGGCGAAAGCTGGCGGGTTTTGTGCAGTGACCGCCATATCCGCTTTAAAGAGATGGAGTATCATTTGCCCCCTGAGGTTGCCAGCGACGTGTTGGCTGAAGTGTTCCGTCGTCTCGAACGGGATCACAAGGATATCTATTTCCCCATTGAGGTACGACAGACCGCAGGCGACACTGCGTGCCTTTCGCCGTTTCAGTGCGGCCCGCGTATCTCTGTTGCTATTCACACGGATGCGGATGAGGACCACAGTCGCTACTTCAACGCGCTGGAACCGCTTTTTGTCGAGGCCGGAGGTCGCCCGCATTGGGGCAAGATGCACAGCCTGACTTACCGGGAACTATCCGGCCTTTACCCCGATTTCGACCGCTTCTGCGCCTTGCGTGAACAGCTTGATCCGCAGGGCAAGTTCCTGACACCTGCCTTTTCGAAGCTGTTTCAGCCATGAACGACCCGTATGTCGCCGGTCTGTCGCAATCGCTGCGAAACTACGGTGCGGATCATCCGGTCATCGCAATTGACCTGAACCGGCTCGAGTCCAATTGCGCGATGGCCATGGCCGGTGTTGATGCTGGGCTTGAGAAACGCTTGGTTGCTAAATCTTTGCCCTGCTTGCCGCTTTTGGATCAAGTCCGGAGTCTGATCCCAACCTCGGGGCTTATGACGTTCTCAGAACCAATGTTGACCGCCTTGTTGCAAGCCGAAGGTGGCACCGATCACCTGATTGGCAAGCCTTTGCCCGTTGGCTCTGCAGCGCGTGTGCTTCAGGCAAACCCCGATGCCGCAGATCGGGTGCAGTGGCTGATCGACACCCCCGAACGCTTGCAGGACTATCTGACGCTTGCGGACCAGACCGGCTTGTCTTTGCGTTTGTCGCTTGAATTGGACATTGGGTTGCATCGCGGTGGCCTGAGCGCGGATCAGGTTGCCAGTGTAGTAAAAACGATTGTTGCAAACCCATTGGCGCGGTTGAGCGGCGTGATGGGATATGAGGCGCATCTGGCAAAACTGCCTTCTGTACTCAGGGCCCGAGCCGAGCGGCGCTGCGCCGAAGCCTATCGCCAAGCCGTTGCAGCTCTGCCCCACAGCGGCGCAGGGCTGTGTCAAAATACAGGTGGCAGCCTGACCTTTCAGGCTTATGGCGCAACCGGTTCCGCAACGGAGGTCGCCTTTGGTTCGGTTTTGGTCAAGCCTTCGGATTTCGATCATCCCTCGACAACGGCTTTTCAACCTGCAGCTTTTATCGCGACGCCAATACTCAAGACCATGCCCGGCAATGCTTTGCCCGGGTTAGAGTTCCTACCGCGACGCAAGACGGATGTTGCCGTGTTTGGCGGGCATTTTCTTGCGCAACCGGTTTATCCAGAGGGATTTTCCTATTCCTCAATCTTCGGTCGATCCAGCAATCAGGAGGTCTGGACAGGCCCGGCGTCAAGTATTGTACAACCCGGCGAAATTGCCTTGCTGCGCCCGACACAAAGCGAGGCGGTGTTGAACCAATTCGGCAAGGTTTTGGCTGTGCGCGACGGCGCTGTTGTACAGGAATGGGAAACCCTGCCGAATTAACAGCAGGTTGCATTGGATTACACATCTTTGGAAGATGGTGGGCGACCCTGGAATCGAACCAGGCGTGCGTCTCCGCGAGGGAGTTACAGTCCCCTGCCACACCTTGCGGCCTGTCGCCCACTGTCAGGCGTTGCACCTGACGTGGAGGCGTGATTACTAGCGCACCAAAGGAGCGTCAACAGGAAAATTCCGCTTTGACGCAGGAAACCGAATTCTCGGCCCGGAGGCCCCTAAAATGAAGAAACCCAAATGGGTCGTCGAAAAGGAACAGGCGCGCAAAGCTGCTGCCGCCGAAACCGTCTGGCTGTTTGGCTTGCATGCGGTTCGGGATGCTTTGATGAATCCAAATCGTCAGAAATTGCGCCTGATCGTGACCCGAAACGCGCGGGACAAGCTGGCGGAAGCTATTGATTTTGCAGGGATCGAGGCCGAAATGGTTGATCCGCGCAAGTTTTCCGCGCCCATCGATGCGGGATCGGTTCACCAGGGTGCGGCGCTTGAGGTCAAACCGTTGGATTGGGGCGGTCTGGCTGAAAACTGTATCGGTCGAGAAAACCCGCGCGTCATCCTGCTGGATCGCGTGACCGATCCGCATAACGTCGGGGCGATTCTGCGTTCAGCCGAAGTTCTGGGGGCCAGCGCCGTGATTGGTACGCGCCATCACTCTGCACCTGAAACGGGCGCACTGGCCAAAACCGCCAGCGGCGCACTTGAGCGTCAACCTTATCTGCGGGTGCGCAATCTTGCGGATGCGATCATCGAGCTTCAGGGCATGGGCTTTCTGGTCCTGGGGCTGGACGGCGAAGCCGAAGTGACGATCGAAGGCGCGCTGTGCGAGGGGCGTGATCGCCCAGTGGCCCTTGTGCTTGGCGCGGAAGGCCCAGGCTTGCGGCAAAAAACCAAAGAGACCGTGGATCAGTTGGTGAAAATTGACGCAGCAGGTGGGTTTGGGTCGCTGAACGTCTCAAATGCGGCGGCAATCGCCTTATATGCATCTCGTCCCTGAGCAAAGGAGAGCGTTATTTCCGGCCCATCCAAAATCGCCACCTGCTGTTATTGCGGGACCCGTGCGGCCCTGGTCCTGAAGGGAAAAGAGCGGCATGAGCTTAGTTGTTCAAGCTGCGGTGCGCCGCTGCATGATTTGAAGATGCTGCCAAAGCGCAAGGCTGAGAAGACCAAGCCGGCGCGACCTGCTGTGTCTCATGTGGCGCCTCCAAAGGCGAAACGCAAAAAGAAGAAAAAGAGCATGTTCTCGCGCGTATTCGACGAGGCTTGGGATGTGATTGAGGATATTTTCGACTGATCTCCCTGGCGTTGAAACTCGATCACATCCTTGTCAACAGGGCTTCCGTTGCCCGTGAAAACTTGCATCTTGATACTCTCAAGAACGCAGATTCTGACATGACGATGCTGATCCGACGTACCATCCTTGGCGCGCTGAGCGCCCTTTTCCTTTCTTCTGTCGCGTTTGCGCAGGATAAACCCGTCTATTTTGCCACCGAAGGCGTGGCCTTGGCCGGGTATGACCCCGTGACCTATTTCGAAGGCGCGACGCCTGTGATGGGTGCCCCGGAAAATGCGGTGATGTGGAAAGGGGCAAAATGGCACTTTTCGTCAGCCGAAAACCGCGAGCGTTTTGAAAGCAATCCGCGCGCTTTTGCTCCGCAGTTTGGTGGATATTGTTCTTACGCGATGGCCAAAGGCGTCCTGAAAAGCACGGATCCCAATGCGTGGCAGGTTGTCGATGGCCGACTGTACCTGACGCATTCACCGCAGATCGAAGTGATGTGGCGGCAAGACAGGGCTGAGTACATTGAAATGGCAGAAGAAAACTGGCCTGTGATCTTGCATCAGAAATAGGCAAGAATCAGCTAATTGTGAAAAGTCATCACAAAAATGCGCGCCCCCTCTTTTTTTTAACCAACTCATGCCTAAATGTCACAGTGACCGCGGAACGGAACTGCCGCGGGTCATTTCACTGTCCCTCGTTCCAACAACTGGCGCCCAAGGTTTCTTGGGCGCTTTTTTCTTTTGGGAACCCTGTTAAGGATAGGGTATGCCAGACTATTCCGATCAGCACCTCAAGAACATTCTGCAACGGACCAAGACGGTTGCCGTTGTTGGGGTGTCAATGAACCCTGTGCGGCCCAGCTTTTACGTGGCGCGCTATCTGTCGCTGAAAGGGTTCGATGTGATCCCCGTCAATCCGGGACACGCGGGCAAGGAACTGTTTGGCCAGACGGTGCGTGGCAGTTTGTCAGAGATATCCGGGCCAGTGGACATGGTCGACATTTTCCGGCGGTCCGAAGCTGTGCCGCCTATCGTTGACGAAGCATTGGCGGCCTTCCCTTCCCTCAGCACGATCTGGATGCAAATCGGTGTCGAACACCCCGAAGCAGCCGCCCTCGCCGAAGCCCGCGGTGTGGAGGTGGTGATGAACCGCTGTCCCAAGATCGAATATCAGCGCCTGTTTGGCGAACTGCGTATGGGCGGGTTTTCGACTGGGATTATCTCCTCCAAGCTTTAGGGCGTTGTCGGCTGATAGGGTTTCAACCGGGCCACCTGTTCCTGCCGCCGTTTCTCTAGCACCACGTCGCGCGGCACCCACTCGTATCGGGTGTCCTCGACCAGTGGAGACCAGAACAAAACTCCACCATAGCGCCACGGGTCCAGCACAACACCGTCATAAAGCGATTCCCCCTTGCGGCTGATGATTGCCGTGCTGTGGTCGATCCTAAACGGGTTGTCGGCATTGGCGATCGCGCGGTGCATCTCCAACGTTTGAAAGTTTTCCTGTTTCAGGCGGCGCTCAATGTCTTCGGCCCAGTGCCAGCATAAGCCGCGCGGGCGTAGTCCCTTGTTGACTTTTGTATTGTGGATCAAGGGTGGGTCGGTGATCTGATATTCATCAACAAGTTGCGCGGTGTAGGCATAAGCGACTTGCGCCGCGCGTTGGGCTTCGTCAGGATCTACATCAGGCCCCAAGCTTTGGATTTGAGTTGCCAGCCGTTGGACCTCATCCCCGGTCGAGGGTGGTGGCGCAGAACAGGCCGCAGCAATGGCAAGCGTTGCCACAAGCATCAAAACTCGGATCATGTCGCGCCCTCGGCCTGCCAATCTGACGTCCGAGTATAGCGGCCTAAACAGCAGCGCGGAACCCAGGCGTTACCCCTTGGGGCGGGATGCTTTTTCTGCGATACCGCTGACGCCCTGACGACGTGCCAGTTCGGTCAGGACATCATCCAGCGCCACGTCCCGCGCGGCCAGCATGACCAGAAGGTGATACAGAACATCAGCCGCCTCAGAGGTCAGCTTGGCTTTGTCATCCTTGACGGCCTCGATGATCGCCTCAACGGCTTCTTCGCCAAACTTCTCGGCGCATTTCTCGGGACCTTTGGCCAGCAGCTTGGCTGTCCAGCTGGAGTCCGGGTCTGCGTCTTTGCGGTCTTCAATCGTCCGGGCCAGATCGTGCAGGATGCTCATGTCAGCCTCATGGGAATGCCCGCAGCGGCCATGTGTTCCTTGGCCTCGCGGATGGTGTATTCGCCGAAATGGAAGATCGAAGCAGCCAGTACGGCGCTTGCACCGCCTTTGGTGACACCTTCGACCAGATGGTCCAGATTACCGACGCCGCCGCTGGCAATCACCGGCACATTCACCGCGTAGGAAATGGCGCGGGTCAGGGGTAGGTTGAAGCCCGCCTTGGTGCCGTCACGATCCATCGACGTCAAAAGGATTTCCCCGGCCCCTTTGGCAACAACCGTTTTGGCAAATTCGACCGCATCAATACCGGTGGGCTTGCGTCCGCCATGGGTGAAAATCTCCCACTTGCCGGGGCTGACGGTCTTGGCGTCGATGGCGCAAACGATGCATTGGCTGCCAAACTGGTCCGCCGATTCCGCGATCACATCCGGGTTGGCGACGGCAGCCGAGTTGAAACTGACCTTGTCCGCCCCTGCCAGCAACAGGGCACGCACATCATCCTTGGTGCGCACGCCACCGCCTACTGTCAGTGGAACAAAGCATTGCTCGGCCGTGCGTTGCACCACATCAAACATAGTGCCGCGGTTTTCGTGCGTCGCGTGGATATCCAGAAAACAGATTTCGTCCGCTCCAGCGGCGTCATACGCTTTCGCTGACTCCACGGGGTCGCCTGCATCGCGCAGGCCGACGAAGTTCACGCCTTTGACCACGCGGCCGTCAGCAACATCAAGGCAGGGGATGATCCGGGTTTTCAGCATGTGGGCGTCCTTATTTGCCGGACCTTTAGCGGCAAAGCCCCGCCGATGCCAGACTTGTGATTGTGATCCATCGTGAAGCCATGGAAATTAGAGGTGAAATTCATGAAAAGGATTATCGAAATGAAACATCTTCTTCTGGCTTCAATTCTCACGTTTGGAGGCGCGCTGTCCGCCATGGCTGACGACATCATCAAAGTACAAACAGATAAATCCGTTTCTGAAGCGCTGGATGCGCTGGAAGCGGCGGTTGGCAATGCCGGTGCTACTGTGTTTGCCCGCATTGACCACGCAGCTGGTGCGGAAAAGGTCGGTACGCCCATTCCCGCCAATCAGGTGCTGATTTTTGGCAATCCTGCACTGGGCACACCCGCGATGCAGATTGACCCACGCGCCGGTTTGTTCCTGCCGCTTAAGGTTCAGGCGTATGAGGACGCCAACGGTCAGGTCTGGCTGGCCTATGAAGACCCCAAAGAGACGATGGATGAACTGGATGAGGTTGAAAAGTCACCCGTCATCGAAAAGATGCGCGGCGCACTGGCCAAGCTGACTGCTGCCGCCGCGCAGTAATCCATCAAGACAGAGCGCGAATGGCCTCAGCCAGGTCAATCGCGCCATCATAGAGCGCCCGGCCCGAGATCGCGCCGTTCAGTTCGACACCGCAATCGCGCAAAGCAATCAGGTCTTCCAGTGAGCTGACACCGCCCGAGGCGATAACCGGGATGGATACGGCCTGAGCCAGCGCGGCGGTGGCCTCGACATTCGGTCCCTGCATCGCGCCGTCGCGGTTGATGTCCGTGTAGATGATGGCTGCGACGCCTGCGTCCTCGAAACTGCGGGCCAGATCGGTGACCTGAACATCAGTCTCCTCGGCCCAGCCTTTGGTCGCCACCATGCCGTTGCGCGCATCAATGCCCACGGCGACCTTGCCGGGGAAGGCTTTGGCCGCTTCGCGCACCAGATCAGGGTTTTCAACCGCAACTGTACCCAAAATGACCCGCGCCAATCCCTTGTCGATCCATGTTTCGATCGTGACCATGTCGCGGATACCACCGCCTAACTGAGCAGGCACGTCGCAGGCTTTCAGAATCGCCTCAACCGGGGCGGCATTGACCGGCTCACCCGCAAATGCGCCGTTCAGATCGACCAGATGCAACCACTCGCAGCCTGCATCAACAAAGGCACGGGCCTGAGCAGCGGGGTCTTCGTTGAATACAGTGGCCTTTTCCATTTCACCGCGCAGCAGGCGCACGGCATTGCCGTCTTTGAGGTCGATGGCTGGGTAGAGGATCATGTCTGGCGGCCCTATATCTGTGTTTCACGCGCGGGATATCGCACAGGCAGGGCAGGGGATGCAACGCGACGCTGGGTCATTCTTGCCCGTCGGTCCTTGGCGGGTCAGACTGCCCTCAAAACAGGGAGAAAATCATGAAGAAATTCACTTTTGCAGCGGGCTTGTCGCTTCTTGCGACTGGCGCTTTGGCAGCAGATCCCGTCGACGGTTTGTGGAAGACCGCCCCGGGCGACACGGGCGGTTACCTGCATGTCACGATTTCTGAATGCGGCAGCGCGATTTGCGGCACCATCGACAGCGCATTTGACGCAGATGGAAACCAGCAGCTGGAATATGAAAATCTGGGCAAACAGATCATTTGGGACATGGTCCCTGAAGGCGGCGGCAGCTATGACAGCGGTAAGATCTGGGCCCCGGACCGCGACAAGACTTACAATTCGAAAATGTCGCTGGACGGCCAGAACAAGCTGACCGTCAAGGGGTGTGTGGCTGGCGGTTTGATCTGCCGGGGTCAGACCTGGACGCGCGTCCAGTAATCCTCAGGGTGTCCAGGTCAGGAAATTGCCCAGCATACGCAGACCAACATCCTGACTTTTCTCGGGGTGGAACTGCATCCCAACCATCGTGTCGCGGCCGATCACGGCCGTGACCTCTTGCCCATAGTCCACGTAAGCCAGCCGCTGTGCTGGGTCGTTCACACGAAAATGGTAGGAGTGGACGAAATAAGTGTGATCGCCAGTTTTCACCCCGTTGAACACTGGGTGATCGCTTTCCAAGACCAGATTGTTCCAGCCCATATGGGGGACTTTCAGGGCTGCATCCGAAGGCTCGATTCGGACAACATCACCTGCAACCCAGCCCAAACCATCGGTTTCGCTGTATTCGTGGCCCTTAGTCGCCATCAGTTGCATGCCAACGCATATTCCCAGAAACGGGCGACCTTTCTGTTCAACCGCCTCGACCATCGCGTCATAGATGCCCTTATGCCCACGCAGTTCAGCTGCACACGCGGGAAAGGCTCCATCTCCGGGTAAAACCAAACGGTCCGCCCGGGCGACAACATCAGCGTCCGAGGTCACAACAACCTCACCGGCGCCGACCTCTTGCGCCATGCGCTGAAAGGCTTTTTCTGCCGAGTGAAGATTGCCGCTTTCGTAGTCGATAATGGCAGTCAGCATTTACAGCGCGCCTTTGGTCGACGGAATTGCATCCGCCTTGCGGGGGTCTGTTTCGACCGCATCACGCAGCGCACGCGCGACGGCTTTGAACGCAGCCTCGGCAATGTGGTGGCTGTTAAAGCCGTGCAACTGGTCGATGTGCAGGGTGATGCCACCATGGGTGCTGAGGGCCTGAAAGAACTCCCGCACCAGTTCGGTGTCGAACGAGCCAATCTTAGGCGTCGGCAAGTCTACATTCCAAATCAAGAACGGACGGCCCGACAGATCCAGCGCACAGCGCACCTGCGCGTCGTCCATGGGCAGATGGCATTCGCCATAACGGCGGATACCTTTCTTGTCGCCCAAAGCTTGTGTCAGTGCCTGACCCAGCGCGATGCCGGTATCTTCGACCGTGTGGTGGTCGTCGATGTGATAATCGCCCTTTGCGCTGATCGTCATGTCGATCAGCGAATGGCGCGCCAGCTGATCCAGCATGTGGTCAAAGAAGCCAACACCGGTCTGGTTGTCATAGGTGCCGGTGCCATCCAGATTGACCTGGACCGAGATCTCGGTTTCGGCGGTCTTGCGGCTGATCGAAGCGCTGCGCATGGGCGAATTCCTTTTGCTACAGGCGCGCTTATAGACGGGGTTGGGCTGCCTTATCCAGACCATAGGTGGCATTCAGGCCAAACTGTTGCAGGGGATTGCGCCCGGCTGTGCCCCGTGTCAGCTTGCAAGCAACACGAACCGATAGGGTCACACCATGTCCACCTGCGTTTTCATCCAGATCCGCTGCAAACCCGGCACCACTTACAAGGTGGCCGAGGAAATCGCCCTGCACGAAATTCATTCCGAGCTGTATTCCACCAGCGGCGAATATGACCTTCTGCTCAAGCTCTACATCCCCGAAACCGAAGATGTGGGCCATTTTATCAACGAACATCTGCTGGTGATCCCTAATATCGAACGCTCGCTGACCACCATGACGTTCAAAGCGTTCTAGCCCAGCTCGAACGTCGTCACGCCAAAGATTCGGTCCAGATCGATATCCGGCTGATGGCTGGAATACATCCGGGCGGTTTCAAACACTTTGTCCAGCCCAAGCGCGTCGGCCAAAGCGAAGGCTGATGTGTTGGGCTGTGGCATGTCCACAAAAACCTCATGCTCGTTGTGGTCTTCGGGAATGGCAGTCAGCAGAGCGGCCAACAGAGCCCTTGCAATGTCGGCATTGTCCGCAAACAGCGGGCCAACCTTGTACCCGGTGAGGCAAGGGCGCAGCGTTGCGTAGCCTCGGATTCTGCCGTTGTCGGAATAGACCTTTGATACGTGATTGTAAGCGCTGAGCCAGCTTTCAAGGAACAAATCGCGTGCAGCGGGAAACATGTCGCGGTCATAGGCTTTCAATTCATCTGACGCGCTGCTCATATCCGCTATGCAATCATTCGACGATGTACCCAGCTTCGCCAGCATTCGCGTTTTTGTTCCGGCAAATCGGTAGTTGTTATACGCAAAGGTAAAGCCTGACTTGCGATAATTGTCCTGTTGCTCGACAACCCCATCCAGACCCATGTTACGACCGCCGCAATGAGCAAGCGCATGTTGCGCGATCTCAAGCCCGTGACCATGGTGCCGGAACTCGGGTTTAACGATGTAAAAGCCCAGAAACGCGAAATCGGCGTTGTAATTCACCGCCGAGACCGACGAAATCATCTCTCCTTCCAGGAACCCACCCAGGAACCCGTCCGGGTCTGTTGGTCGAAAGCACTCGGCGTCATGTACGCCGGGGTTCCATCCCTCGCGCCCGGCCCAATCCACAGCGTGCTGGACTTCGGCGGCAGTGAGCGGGCGAATGGTATAGTCAGACATGGGGTAATCCTGCATTGCGTAATGCGACCAGAATGGCGCAACGCGGTGCAAAGAACCAGCATGTTGAGAAAGTTTTGTATCTGGAGCGGGCGAGGCGATTCGAACGCCCGACCCTAACCTTGGCAAGGTTATGCTCTACCCCTGAGCTACGCCCGCATCAGATACATATGTTGGTCCGAAGACCTCTCAATGGAGCGGGCGAGGCGATTCGAACGCCCGACCCTAACCTTGGCAAGGTTATGCTCTACCCCTGAGCTACGCCCGCGCCGTTGAGTGAGGAGGGATGTATA
This sequence comes from Ruegeria sp. HKCCA5929, assembly GCF_013034525.1. Taxonomy (NCBI): domain Bacteria; kingdom Pseudomonadati; phylum Pseudomonadota; class Alphaproteobacteria; order Rhodobacterales; family Roseobacteraceae; genus Ruegeria; species Ruegeria sp. HKCCA5929. The sequence goes on along the minus strand of NZ_WQGE01000004.1, from coordinate 234,949 downwards.
AATTCCCACGCGGGGCTGCAAGCGGAAAAACACAAAAAAGAGGAAAAATCTTTCGACGGAAATGCGCCTCTGGCGCGTTCTATTTTCAGAGCATCACAAAACAAGAGGGGCTAAGTGAAGGAAATGGCGAAAACAACAGACCTGAAAATGGCGATGTTGGCTGTTTTGATCGTGCTGACAACGGTGATCTGCACACAGGACGAAAACAGGGTGGCAGAGATCGAGCCGGTTCTGATTCAAGCTCCGGCGGTCGATACGCGAGTTTTGGCAAGTTGATCCCGCAGATGGTCAGAGCGCCAAAACCAGATTCGCAATGGCAGCGATCAATATCGAAGTGAAAGTCAGCCCCATCCCGATCTGTCGCAGGATGATGATTTGCGGGGTTCTGCCAAACCCGTAAGCGTGCAACAGACGTCCAGCCAGCAACGTCAGGCCCAGCAGATGCACAAGCCAGCCACCCGCGCCCTGCAACTCAACCATCGCAATCAGCAAAAGGCCGATAGGCGCGTATTCGGCGCAATTGGAATGCGTCCTTATCGCCTTGATCATCATTTTGCTGCCGCCATCCCCGACCGAGATTTTGTCACTGCGACGCTGCAGAATCACTTTGACGCTGAGCGTCACATAAAGAACTGCGATCAGGGCCGCATAGATCGGAGTGATTGAAAGCAAGGTGTGTCTCCTTTCCGTCATAGAAAAAGGCCGCCCGGTTCCCCGCGCGGCCCTTGTAACCTTAGAATGCTAAACCGGTTATTCCAGTTCGACCAGCAGGTCCTTAGCGTCAATCTGGCCGCCGGGCTGGACGTGAACGGCCTTGACCGTGGCATCACGCTCGGCATGAATGCCGGTTTCCATCTTCATCGCTTCGATGGTCAGCAACATGTCGCCTTCCTTGACCTGTTGACCGGCAGTCACGGCGACGGTGGCCACAACACCAGGCATCGGGGCTCCGACATGGTTGGGGTTGCCGACTTCGGCTTTGGGCCGGGCTTGTGTGCTTGATGCAACCATCCGGTTCGGAACCCGGATCACGCGCGGTTGGCCGTTTAGTTCAAAGAACACGCGGACCTCGCCGTTTTCATCGGTTTCGCCAATCGCCTGACAGCGGATTTCCAGCGTTTTGCCCGGGTCAATCTCGGCCGTGATTTCCTCGCCCGGCTCCATGCCGTAGAAGAAGGTGCGTGTTGGCAGAGTACGGACCGGGCCATAGATCCGGTGGCGACCCATGTAGTCCAGGAACACCTTGGGATACATCAGGTAGCCGTTCAGATCTTCGTCATCGACGTCTTTGCCTTCCAATTGCTTGGACAGTTCGGCACGCGTGGCTTCCAGATCGACCGCAGGCACGTCCTTGCCGGGGCGCTGGGTGTTGGGGGCTTCGTCCTTCAGAACCTTCTTGATGATCGTGTCAGGGAATCCGCCCGGAGGCTGACCCAGATTGCCACGCATCATGTCCACGACCGAGTCGGGGAAGGCCACGTCAGTCGACGGGCTTTCCACATCGTCGCGCGTCAGGCCCTGGCTGACCATCATCAGCGCCATGTCGCCGACAACCTTAGAAGACGGTGTCACTTTCACGATGTCACCGAACATCTGGTTCACGTCGGCATACATCTGGGCGACCTCGTGCCAACGCTCTTCCAAACCCAAGCTGCGCGCCTGCGCCTTGAGGTTGGTGAACTGACCGCCGGGCATCTCGTGCAGATACACTTCGGACGCCGGGGCCTGCAGGCTGGATTCAAACGCCGCATACTGTCCGCGAACCGCTTCGAAATAATCGCTGATCTCACGAATCGCCTTGATGTCCAAGCCGGTGTCACGGTCGGTGTGGCGCAGGGCCTCAACAACAGTGCCCAGGGTTGCCTGCGAGGTGTTGCCCGAGAAGCTGTCCATCGCGCAGTCCACGGCATCTACACCCGCCTCGGACGCGGCCAGAATGGTCGCGCTGGCGATACCCGCCGTGTCGTGCGTGTGGAAGTGGATCGGCAGACCGACCTCTTCTTTCAGCGCGCGGATCAGGATTTTGGCCGAGGCCGGTTTCAACAGACCCGCCATATCTTTTAGGCCAAGGATATGCGCGCCTGCGTCGCGCAACTCTTTCGCCATTCCGACATAGTACTTCAGGTCATATTTGGCGCGGTCCGGGTCCAGAATATCACCGGTATAACAGACGGTGCCCTCGCAGATCTTGCCGTTTTCGACGACCGCATCCATCGCCACGCGCATGTTTTCAACCCAGTTCAGAGAGTCAAATACACGGAACACGTCGATGTTCTGCGACGCCTGGCGCACGAACTCCTGCACCACGTTGTCGGGGTAGTTGGTGTAGCCGACCCCATTTGCGCCACGCAGCAGCATCTGGGTCATCAGGTTCGGCATCGCCTCGCGCAGGTCGCGCAGTCGCTGCCACGGGCATTCCTGCAAGAAGCGATAGGCGACATCGAAGGTCGCTCCGCCCCAGCATTCGACCGAGAAAAGCTGCGGCAGGTTCGCCGCATAGGTCGGAGCCACTTTGATCATATCGATTGAGCGCATCCGGGTTGCCAGCAAAGACTGGTGCCCGTCGCGCATGGTGGTGTCCGTGATCAGCAGTTGACGCTGCGCCTTCATCCAGTCGGCAACGGCCTGCGGGCCTTTCTGTTCCAGCAGGTTGCGGGTGCCCATTTGTGGCTCGGCCTTCTGTGCGGGGGGCTTGGCCTCTTTCAGGTCTGCGCGCGGCTCGGGGCGATCCTTGGTCTCGGGGTGCCCGTTCACCGTAATGTCCGCGATATAGGTCAGAACCTTGGTGCCCCGGTCGCGGCGGCGTTTGAACGCAAACAGGTCCGGCGTCGTGTCGATGAATTTGGTGGTGTATTCATTCGACAGGAAAGTCGGGTGTTTCAGCAGGTTGATGACAAAGTCGATATTTGTGCTGACACCGCGAATACGGAATTCGCGCAGGGCGCGGTCCATCCGGTGAATCGCCTTGTCCGGTGTTGGGGCCCAGGCCGTCACTTTGGTCAGCAGTGAATCGTAGTACCGAGTGATCACACCACCCGCATATGCCGTACCACCATCCAAACGGATGCCCATGCCAGTGGCCGAGCGATAGGCGGTGATCCGGCCGTAGTCGGGGATAAAGTTGTTCTGCGGATCCTCGGTCGTAATCCGGGTCTGCAGCGCGTGCCCGTTCAGATGTACGTCCGCTTGGCTGGCAGCACCGGTGGCTTCAGCCAGAGTCTTGCCTTCGGCAATCAGGATCTGTGCCTGTACGATGTCGATACCGGTGACTTCCTCGGTGACAGTGTGTTCCACCTGCACGCGCGGGTTCACTTCGATGAAGTAGAACTTGCCGGTTTCCATATCCATCAGGAACTCGACCGTGCCCGCGCATTCATAATTCACATGGGCGCAGATTTTGCGGCCCAACTCGCAGATTTCAGCACGCTGTTCTTCGGAGAGGTATGGGGCAGGGGCGCGTTCAACTACTTTCTGGTTCCGACGCTGGACCGAGCAGTCGCGTTCATAGAGGTGATAGATCTCACCATGTTTGTCGCCCAGGATCTGAACCTCGACATGGCGGGCGCGGGTGATCATCTTTTCCAGATAGCCCTCACCATTGCCAAAGGCGGCCTCGGCTTCGCGACGACCTTCCAGCACCTTTTCTTCCAGCTCGCCTTCCGACTGAATCGGGCGCATACCCCGACCGCCGCCGCCCCAGCTGGCCTTCAGCATCAGCGGATAGCCGATCTCGGCGGCTTCCTTGCGGATGGCGTCCATGTCATCGCCCAGAACCTCGGTTGCTGGAATGACAGGAACATCTGCCGCAATAGCGACACGCCGTGCGCTGGCTTTGTCACCCAAGGCGCGCATGGTTTCCGCTTTGGGGCCAATGAAGGTGATACCGTTCTGAACACAGGCATCCACGAAGTCGGGGTTTTCTGACAGCAGGCCGTAACCTGGGTGGATCGCGTCAGCGCCGCATTGCTTGGCCACGCGGATGATCTCGTCGATCGACAAATAGGCTGCGACCGGACCCATGCCCTCGCCGATCTGATAAGCCTCATCCGCCTTGAAGCGGTGCAAGCCCAGCTTATCTTCCGCTGCATAGACGGCGACGGTGCGTTTGCCCATCTCGTTCGCTGCGCGCATAACGCGGATGGCAATCTCGCCGCGGTTGGCGATCAGGATCTTGTTGAAGTCTGTCATAGTAGGTCCCGGTCTTTTGTGTTTGGGCGTCTTATTGGGCAAACAATACGCGCAGGTATATCCGTTCTTCTGGGTAGAACCGGCATGTTACCGCTCGCAAACGCCCTTTGGCCGCTGCAGCCTTATAGTCATGCCGCGCTGCAGCATCAAATGTTTAGCGTTATCTCTCGATTTGAGACAAATTTGCCAATCCCATTTGCCCCATATTCGCGTGCAGATCCTGTTGTAGAATGTCGATTACATGGGCAGGGCCCCGTGCGCCAAGTGCTGCTAACCCATACAAAAAAGCGCGCCCCAGCATGACAAAGTCCGCCCCAAGGGATAGCGCGCGCAGAACGTCCAGCCCGCCTTCGATGCCACTGTCAAAGATCAGGGGAAGATGGGTGGCGGTTCTGATGGCTGGAAGAACCTCTATGCTGGCGGGGGCTGCATCAAACTGACGACCGCCGTGATTCGAGACCCAAAGTGCGTCCACCCCAACCTGTTCCAGACTGTGTGTATCTTCGGGCCGAAGGATGCCCTTTATCACCAAAGGCCCATCCCAGTGGTCGCGCAGCCACGAGACATAATCCAAATCCGGTGAGGTCCTGAGCAAGTATCCGATATGCGCCGTCGGCGGCAGATTGCCCGGATTTTCAATGTATTTATCCAGACTGCGCATGCGCGGCGCGCCGCTGCGCAGCATTCCCATCGCCCAGGCAGGCCGCATCGCGATCTGTGCAAGCAAGCGTGGTGTCAGCTTTGGTGGCTGCCTTAAGCCTGAGCGGGTTTGCCTTTCTCTGCGCGATGCGACGGGAACGTCTACTGTCAGGACAAGCGTACGAAAACCGGCGTCACGTACACGGTTCAGCATATCCTTGCGAATGTCTGGATCCCTCGGTGGGTACAGTTGGAACCAAGCGTCTGGCCCGAGATGCGGGGCCAGATCCTCGGGGCTCTGACTTGCGACGGTCGACAGGGTATAGGGAATCTTCGCCTGCGCGGCGGCCTGCGCCAACAAACGCTCTGCATTCGGCCAGACCAACCCGGACATTCCAATGGGCGCGATACCGCAGGGCAAAGCACAAATACGGTTCAGAATCGTCTTTGTCGTATCAAACTCCAACTCTCCGTGCAGGATGGAAGGAGCAAGGCGAACGTCATCCAGCGCTTTGCGGTTGCGTAGCAGGGCCGTTTCCGAACCTGTTCCGCTTTCGACATATTCCCACACGAAATGCGGCAAACGGCGGCGCGCGCGGCGTTTCAGGTCCGGGATGCCCGGAAAGGTGCTGTGCAAGTCCATGCGGATTGATCCGACCCGCCGTGCGATTCGGCAAGGGGTTAGGCCGCATCTGAATTTTTCGGGTCACTGTCAGCTTCAGATCGTTTGGGTTGAATTTGCGACTCGCCAGCAACTTGAACCTGGTTGCGCCCCTGGTCCTTGGCGACGTAAAGCGCATCATCTGCAGCGCGCATAAGATCCTGCGGCATGGTTCCGTGTTTCCGGTAATGCGCGACCTCTTCCCGATCGCAATTCTGTTCCAACGCGGCACCAGTGTGTTGACTGCGGCTTATAGATTTCTGAAGCGTTTCGGTCATGTGGCGTCGATTGAACAGGCCGGTCGGCGGGTCGCGCACTGATTGGTCATGCAGTTGATCGCCCATGCGGACATTGGCAATCGCCATGCTGATTTGTTCGGTGCAAAACTGTGCCAATTTTCGGCTTTTTTGGAAGCAAGCTTCGCCCCCTTCGCAGGCCCCAGCACCCTTCGGGGTGAATATGCGCCTTATGTGTGCCGCCATTCCAACTGGCGCAGCCATCCAGTTCATCCCGCGAGTTGGAATACACATGAACACTGCCCTCGGCCTCGGGCAGAATGTGGGTCAGAAAGCGCTACACCATATCGAACAACTCATCCTGCGAAGGGCTGAACTGCAGCTGTTCGTTTAACTCGCCCAACAAACGTCCCCCGCGTTCCAGGCGGAGTTTGTCATCCACTAACTGGAGTTCACGCGCCGACACGTCATCAAGGCGGGCCAGAGCGAAAGGCTAATGGCGACCTGGACAAGCTCGACGCTAAGATTGAAAGCAAGCAGACTCCACCGACGCTGCCTTCCAAGATGTTTGCCTGATGCCCAAAGCCAGGTTTTAAGTTAAGCTAACCCAAGCTGCATTCCTTAAAGAGCTTTGCACGCACGCGGAAACAAACTTTACCCCATTAAGCCCATCGTGGACCGTTGGATAGACAACGGACGCGTCAGGTGAAATCCCATTTCGGAAAGCTCGGATCGCCTCGGCTGCCTCGCCATAGATATTGGCAAAACCTTCAAGATACCCCTCGGGATGGCCCGGTGGGACTCTGCTCAACCGATTGGCAGCTTCACCAGCCCCGGCGCCATTTCGGGTGATCAGACGCTTTGGTTCGTTGTAGGGTGTGAACCAAAGGTAGTTGGGATCTTCCTGAGACCACTCTAGCCCACCTTTTTCGCCGTAGACCCGTAAGCGAAGCGCGTTTTCATTGCCAGGAGCCACCTGAGAAGACCAAAGCATACCGCGCGCTCCGCCTTCGAAGCGCAGCAAGACGTGCGCGTTGTCATCGACTTTGCGCCCCGGCACAAAAGCCTGCAAGTCTGCCGCCAGGCTTTCGGCTGTCAGCCCGGTTACAAAGCAGGCAAGGTTGTATGCATGGGTTCCGATGTCACCGGTTGATCCACCCGCGCCCGAGCGTTCGGGGTCGGTTCGCCATTCCGCCTGTTTGAAATCCTGCTGCTCGGTCAGCCAATCCTGCGGGTATTCAACCTGAACCACGCGGATCTTGCCAATATCGCCGTTGGCAACCATTTCGCGCGCCTGCCGAACCATCGGATAGCCCGTGTAATTGTGGGTCAAAATGAATAGGGCGTTCGCGTTTTCCGCTGCTTTGACCAGCTTCTTTGCATCGGCAAGGGTCGAGGTGAGTGGCTTGTCACAAATGACATGTATACCGCGTTTCAGGAACTCACGCGCGGCGGCATAGTGGACGTGATTTGGCGTGACGATTGAGACCGCCTCGATCCCAGATTTCAGCCGGGCTTCCCTGATTGCCATTTGTTTATAGTCTTCATAGACCCGTTCGAGCCCCAATGCCTGACCACTTTCAAGAGATTTCTCTGGCGTCGAGGACAAGGCACCGGCAACCAGTTCGAACTTGTCGTCCAGTCGCGCGGCTATGCGATGAACACCGCCTATGAAGGCGTCGTTTCCACCGCCAACCATGCCAAGGCGAATGCGTCCTGAGGTTTCTTCACTGCGTCCTGTGACCATCACTCAATCCCCAGCATTTTACGATTGGCGGCTTCGTCTGCACCCCCGTCGGCGAAGTCATCAAAGGCTTTCTCGGTTACACGGATGATGTGATCTGACACGAACTGAGCGCCTTCACGCGCTCCATCCTCGGGGTGTTTGAGACAGCATTCCCATTCGACCACAGCCCACCCATCAAAGTCATTCGCAGCCATTTTTGAGAAGACGGCACCGAAATCTACTTGGCCATCACCAAGCGACCGGAACCGCCCAGCCCGATCAATCCAGCTTTGATAGCCGGAATAAACACCCTGCCTCCCGGTCGGGTTGAACTCGGCATCTTTGACATGGAACATCCGGATCCGATCTTTGTAGATGTCAATATTGTCCAAATAGTCGAGGCATTGCAGCACGTAATGCGACGGGTCGTATAACATGCAGGCCCTTGGGTGATTGCTTGTCCGTTCCAGAAACATCTCGTATGTCACACCATCGTGGAGGTCTTCTCCGGGGTGGATTTCGTAGCAGACATCGACACCGCATTCATCGGCGTGATCAAGGATGGGTACCCAACGGCGCGCGAGCTCATCAAACGCTGTTTCGATCAAGCCCGCAGGGCGCTGCGGCCAAGGATAGACGTAGGGCCATGCTAGCGCGCCTGAGAATGTCGCATGTGCCGAAATGCCCAAATTTTTCGAAGCGGATAGCGCCTTTTTGACCTGGTCCACTGCCCATTCTTGACGGGCCTTTGGGTTTCCTCTGACGCTTTCGGCCGCGAAGCCATCAAACGCACTGTCATAGGCAGGGTGAACGGCCACAAGCTGGCCCTGAAGGTGCGTCGACAGTTCAGTGACTTCGACACCATTTTCTCTGGCTTTGCCTTTGAAATCATCGCAATAATCAGTACTGGTCGCGGCCTGCTCGAGGTCGAATAACCGGCCATCCCAACTGGGGACTTGAACACCCTTGTATCCGCAATCAGCCGCCCATTTGGTGATCGTGTCCCACGAATTGAACGGCGCTTCGTCCCCCGCAAATTGCGCAAGAAACAAAGCTGGACCTTTGATCGTTTTCATAAAACTTCCTCCCCAAAACCTAAGCCTCTATGGCGGTAAATTTTCCTTCAGATAGATGTCGATACGGATACGTTCCTGGGCTTTGTTGAATGGCACTTTATCCGAAGTTGCCCGCAAAAGACGGACGGCAGAACGAACAATGTGCCCAGTGTCTTGCGAGATTAAAGCATCAAATGTACCAAGCCTAAGCGCCTCACGACTGAGCGGCGTAAGCTCATGAGCTATGATCACCAGATCCTTGCTGAGTTTGTTCTCTGAAAGAAATTGAATCAGGCCTGCGTTGCCCGCTGCTGACGAGTATATTCCGACCAGATCCGGATAGGTTTCAAAGATTTCGGGCATCATCTTGTAAATCAGATCCGGGTCATCGCGGCCCTCGACAGATGCGACGACTTGGAGGTGTGGAAATTCCTCAGCTACAACTAGGTCAAAGCCTTGGCGACGTTCGAGGTGGTCACGCGCCAAACGGGATCCTGTAAGAACCAAGACCTTGCCTTCGCGATGGACAAACCTCCCCATCAATTGAGCGGCGGTTCGTCCTGCCGAAACGTTGTCAATTCCTACAAAATGGTCTCGCTCAGAGCTGGGCAAGTCAGACACCAACGCAACCACAGGAACGCCTTTGTCCCTGAGCCTTTTTACCGCATCACGAACAGAAGGCGTTTCGGGCCCAAAAACAGCAACCCCATCAACTTCTGAACTGTCGACAGCATTCAAAATATTGACAATATCTTGCGGCTCAAACGGAGCGACTTTCCTTATCGCAATACGAGTCCGCTCGATAAATTGGTCGCGGGATTGTTCTGCGATCTGACTGCTGATTGCCTCCACAAACTCGTTGTCCGTGTCCGGCAGAACAAAGAGGAAGTTGTAAACTCGGTTTCGTGCAAGGTTTGCCGCAGCGGTGTCACGCACATACCCCAGCTCATCAATTGCCTTTTGCACCTTCTGTACGGTTACGGCCCGCACGCCGGGGCGTCTGTTCAAGACCCGGTCAACAGTCGCCAGACTGACACCGGCGACGCGCGCGAGGTCGTTGACGGTTGGCTTTTTCACCAATTCTAGTTTTTGTTTTTGATCTTCCACGTGTTCTTCAGCCCTCAATCTCCCGCGCTAAGCCTTCAAACAACATAGCAACAGCCTCAGCGCCGGGATCGTTATGTCCAACTAGATTTTCTTCGGGAACATAAGCTGCACGCCCTGCCTTCGCACGACGAATATTCGCGGTGTTGTTCGCACCTTCGCGGGCAGCCTGGGCCGCATGTTTCAGACCAGATGGCAGTGCAGTAAGTGCCGGTGCTAGGGCGTCAATCATTGTCCTGTCACCGACCTTGGCGCCCCCAACCTGGCTGACGCGATTCAGTCCTTCAACCAGAGACTTCGATACCGAAGCCCCGCTCGCACAGGCATCTCCGGCTGCGTTGAAGAAAATTGCAAGTATCACGCCGGAAGAACCACCCATGGTTTGGCTTAACTCGTTACCCAACGCCGGAAACAGTTGTGTCAAATCGGCAAGCGGCATGCGGTCAAGACTTCCTTGCAATGCTCTTGCGGCAGTCGCCAATGTGCTTCCTGTATCGCCATCCCCGGATTTTGCGTCCAGCTCGTTCAGGCTCTTCTCTGCGTTAATAAGCAGCTCAGACAGCCGGGTGATCGTTTCCCTTGTGGTGGGATTGTGCGAAGGGATTGGATCGATCGGGGTCAGGCCATCAGGCAATGGTGCAACTTTGATCGGGTCGATGGAATTCACCCCGGGCCAAGCGGCCAGATCAACGGGTGCTTCAAGGGCTGACAAATCGTCCTGATCTATAGGCAGAATGGAAACCGAAAACCCGTGCATATCCAGCGATGTCATCATTGGTGCCGGACCAATTATATGATGGGCAATACCAGTCTCGAACAAGGCATGTGTGAGGACAGCCATTTCCAGCGGAGTTGTAGAACCCAGGTTGTTGACCAACGCCACACAATCCCCGGACCCAACCTTTTGCTTCAGCTTGTCCACTACCGTGGACATGGCCGAAACAGCATTTGAGAATTCGACTTGCTGTACACCGGGCTCGCCGTGGATGCCCAAGCCGAGTTCCGCTTTGCCGGGTGCGATCCGGTCTTCTTTTGGAGATCCGGGAACGGTACAGGTGTCCAAGCTCATTCCGATGCTGACAACCTTTGCTATGGTGTTTCTTGCTGCGGTGGTAACGGTATCTAGGTCAGCACCGCTTTCAGCAAGCGCTCCGGCTATTTTGTGAACGAACAACGTACCCGCGACACCACGTGGTTGCGGAAGGTCGGGCAGAGCGATGTCGTCATCGACAACGACCATTTCGACCTTGCGGCCCAATGCACGGGCGCGTTCAGCTGCCAATCCAAAGTTCAACCGATCACCAGTGTAATTCTTGACAATAAGCAAGCACCCGGCCTCACCCGTGACAGCAAGTATGCCAGCCAAAACCGCCTCGACCGAGGGGGAGGCGAAAACTTCGCCGCAGACCGCGGCTGTCAGCATACCGGCACCAACAAACCCTGCGTGGGCCGGTTCGTGACCAGACCCTCCACCGGATACCAGGGCGACCTTCGACTTGTCCCAGTCCGACCGGTAAACAACCTTGATATGCGGATAGCCGTCCAGCCGGGTTAGCTGCCCGCCGGAGGAAGCCAGAAGGCCGTCTATCGCCTCGGTTACCAGGGTTTCTTTTGTGTTGAGGAACTGGGCCATGCTTTTGCTCCTTAATTCACACGCGCGCCGGACGCGTCAAAATACAACGGGTTGTGGGGGCGGATTTTTATAATCTTTCCAGATGGGTAGTCCTGATGGACATCGATCAGGGTCACCACCGGGTGACCATTCAGATCCAGATGCAGCCGTGTTTGGTCTCCCAGATGCTCGGCGCGTATCACCCGCGCCTCGCTGCCTTCACCTTCAATGATGTTTTCCGGGCGCAGGCCTATCTGCGGACCTTTGTGATCGCCCCCAAACAAATCGGACGGTAGGATGTTGATCCGTGGCAGACCCAACCTGCTGGCTACGTAAACACTGCCGGGATTTTCATAGATGTCGCGAGGGGTGCCATACTGAACCAGCTTGCCGTTTTCCAAAACGCCGATATGTGTCGCCATTGTCATGGCTTCGACCTGATCATGCGTCACGTACAGTAAGGTCGACCCCAGATCGGCCTGAATCCTTTTAAGCTCGACCCGCAAATCCGCCCGAAGCTTGGCGTCCAAAGAGCTGAGCGGTTCATCCATCAGGAAAATCTGTGGGTCACGCACAAGCGCACGTCCGATTGAAACGCGCTGCATTTCACCGCCGGACAGTTCAGTGGCTTTGTTGTCCAGCTTGTGCGGAATTTGCAGGATCTCAGCGACTTCGTTAACCTTCCTCGTGATTTCATCCTCTGGTGTCTTCAGGATCGGCGACCGCAAAGGGAAAGACAGGTTCTCGCGCACCGTCATATGCGGGTACAGCGAGTATTGCTGGAAGACCATCGCCACATCGCGCTGGGCAGGTGTATCTATACCGACGTCACGCCCGGCAATGCGTACTGATCCAGAGTCCAGTTTCTCAAGCCCGGATATCAATCTCAGCGTCGTCGTTTTTCCCGCACCTGTCGGACCCAACAACACCACAAAGGCGCCGTTGGGGATCGTCATTGAGATATCATCCACCGCTTTAAGATTGCCGAATGATTTCGAGATATTCTCCAAAACGACTTCAGCCATTGCTTAGCACCTCGTCGTTCAGGGCGGACCTCAACGCGCGCCCGGTTGATTTTTCAAATAGGGTTACCGCGTGAGAGCGGAACTCCAATCCCACCGTCTCGCCGGGATTTACGACGTCGCGTGCATCAATCCGGGCTTTCAGCTCTCCGTTCGGGCTTTGCAGCGTCACGATCTGGGTTGTTCCCAAGTATTCTGCGGCCAAGACCTTGGCCCGGTATGCGCTCGCATCCGATAGAAAAACATGTTCGGGGCGAACGCCAAAAACCAAGTCACCTTCCGCCCCTTCCATCAGTTTGGGTACGGCTTCGTCATGGCCATTCAGTCGAACCAATTCCGAGCCAGGCTCGACCTTTCCCTGAAACGGCAGGAAGTTCATCGAAGGAGACCCGATAAAATCTGCAACGAACATTGTGGCTGGTTTGTCGTAGATTTCCTGAGGTGTGCCGAATTGCTCGATCACAGCGTTGTTCATCACTACGATCTTATCGCCCATTTGCATGGCTTCTAACTGATCGTGTGTGACGTAAACAGTGGTTGCGCCCATACGGTCATGAAGCGCGCGCAATTCTTCGGCCATATGCTCCCGAAACTCGGCATCCAAGGCGCCCAGCGGTTCGTCCATCATGAACGCTTTGGGTTCGCGAACGATCGCGCGGCCCAGCGCCACGCGCTGCCTGTCGCCACCTGACAGTCCACCTACGGCGCTATCGAGGATGTCGTTGATCCCCAGAATTCCCGCGACTTCCTCGACCTTGGCTTTGACAGCAGCACGCGGCATGCCCTGCGATATCAGGGGATAGCTGATATTTTTGCGCACGTTCATGTGGGGATACAGCGCAAACATCTGGAACACGAAGGCAATGTCTCGCTCTGATGGGGGGCGCTGGCTGATCTCTTCGCCGTCCAGGTAGATTTCACCCGACGTTGGCAGCTCCAACCCCGCGATCATTCGCAGCGTCGTCGTCTTTCCGCAGCCGGATGGCCCCAGCAACATGAAAAACTCACCGTCTTCAATCGTGAACGAGCTTTCGCGGACAGCCGTGAAATCGCCGAACATCTTCTTTACGTTTTTGACTACGATCTGGGCCATTTCTACTCCGGGAAATGGCTGACGATGATGAACATGACGGTTCCGATCAGCGTGACGATGAAAGAATATGTGAAGGCCCAAAGGACAAAGGGTTGCATCAGCATAAAGACACCCAGTGTAATAAGGATGGTTGCGACCATCTCCCATGGGCCGCGGCGGAGCCGCATCAATCCGGTAAGAAATTCGCTCATTTGCGCACGGCTCCGAATGTGATCCCGCGCAGCAAATGTTTGCGCATCAGGATGGTGAAAATCATGACAGGGATCAGGAAGATCGTGGCACCTGCCGCCACTGCAGGCCAGTCCAGGCCGCCAATACCGATAATGGTCGGGATGAACGGCGGTGCAGTTTGTGCGTTCGCGGATGTCAGCAGTACGGCAAACGCGTATTCATTCCAGGCGAAGATCAGGCAGAAGATCGCAGTTGATGCAATGCCTGTGGCGGCTTGCGGCAGGACCACTTTGTAGAACGCCTGAAACCGGGTGTACCCATCGATCAGCGCCGCTTCTTCGTATTCGCGTGGGATTTCGTCGATGAATCCCTTCAGCAGCCAGACCGCCAGCGAAATGTTCACTCCGGTATAGAGCAGGATCATTCCTAGATGCGTGTCGCTCAGCCCAAGGTTTCTGAACATTAGAAAGATTGGGATTGCAACAGCAACTGGGGGCATCATCCTCGTACTCAGGATGAAGAACAAAAGATCGTCCTTGAGTGGGACCTTGAACCTGCTGAATGCATAGGCGGCCAGAGTGCCTAGGAAGATACTCAAGAACGTCGAGCCAAATCCGATGATAACCGAATTCATAAAGCGCTCACCGAACTTCGATGGCCCGACGATCACCATGTCATATTGGCGCACGATCTCATCGGCCCAGTTCTGCGGGGGATTAGCTTCCAGAAACTCCTGCGTTTGTCGCGTGCGCGTGGTGAAGAGGTTGACGTAGCCTTCAAGCGTTGGGTCAAAGACTACTTTGGGCGGATAGCTAATCGCGTCGGCGGGCGATTTGAAACCGGTCAGCAAGATCCACACCAGCGGGATCATCGTGATCAGCGCATAGCCGATGACCAGAAAGCCTGCGATCCACTTGGACCGGTTCGAAGGTTCGGTGACGGAAAAACTGCTCATCTCTGTTTCACCTTGTTCAGGGCTTTGACGTAGATCGACGCAAGGCCGAACACGGTGACGAAAAGGATGATCGCATAGGCTGACGCATAGCCCGTACGCCATTTCTCAAAGGCTTCGCGTTTCAGGTTGATCGAAGTGAGTTCCGTAACAGACCCCGGCCCCCCGCCGGTTAGCTGAACCACCAGATCGAACATTTTGAAATTCTCGATCCCTCGAAACAGCACCGCGAGCATCAGGAACGGCAGCACCATCGGGATGGTAATCGTAAAGAACTGCCGCACTTTGCTGGCCCTGTCGATCTCCGCCGCCTCATAGATGTAATCGGGAATGCTACGCAGCCCGGCCAGACAGATTAGCATCACGAAGGGGGTCCACATCCAGGTGTCGACAATCACGATCGCCCAAGGGGCCAGATTGACGGATCCCAGCATTTCAAAGCTCGATGGGTCTTTGCCTGTAAACCAGGACACGATGTAGTTAAACAGCCCGATTTGAGGTTGATACAGGAACTTCCAGAAGTTCCCGACGACTGCAGGAGACAGCATCATCGGCAGCACGATGATCGTTGTCCAAAGATCGTTGCCCTTGAATTTCTTGTTGATCAACCAGGCCAGAGTAAACCCAATCAGGACCTGGAAAAAGATCGTCCAGAACAGGAAATGCGCCGTCGCCTGCATATTTAGCCAGGTGTCCGAATCTGTCAGAATACGCTCGTAATTCCTGAGCCCGACATCTTTGACTTCGCGCCCGATCCGGTTGGCCTTGTAGTTGGTAAAGCTCAGTTGGATGGTCCAGATCAACGGAAAGATGTTGATCGCCAGCAATAGGAATATCGTTGGGGAGATGAATATCCAGGCGATCGCGCGATCGGATAAACCTCGTATTTTTCGCGCAACTCGCTCGGGCGTTGCCTGCGCAACGCGATCTACGGTCCTGTCAGACATCTCTTTGCCAGTTCTTGTTGGTTTAGGACTCACGGGTGAAGGTGGAGCGGGATTGCACCCGCTCCTGCCTTTGTCCGGACTATAGCTTGCCTTCGTCTTCGAAGACTTCCGTCCAATCTTCGATCAGAAGATCAAGCGCTTCTTGGGCGGTACCTTGGTCTGCGACCACGTAGTCGTGGATGCGTTTCTGCATGGCCAGCAGGAGTTCCGCATAGGCAGGCTCTTGCCAGAAATCCTGAACTCCAGCCATTGCTTCAAGGAAGTCACCGGCAAACGGTTGGCTGTCCACGAAACCAGGATCTTCCAGCACAGAGTTATGCGCCGAGTAGCCGCCTAGTTCCCACCATTTAGCCTGCACTTCCGGCTGCGCGAACCACTTGATGTAATCAAGGGCGGCGTCCTGTTTGTCAGAGTAGCTGACAACAGAAATGCCTTGTCCGCCAAGCGTTGAACCTGCCTGGTTTTGTGGCGGGTTTACAAAGAAGTCGATCTTGTCACCGCCGGTATTGGGGTCGGCATAGAGACCTGGGAAGAACGCAAACCAGTTCATCGCCATGGCGACCTGACCGGACTTAAAGGCATCCAGGCTCTCACCCATGTAAGAGTTGGTATATCCCGGAGGTGTCGCCGTTTTGTAGAATTCCTTGTAAAATTCTAGAGCTTCAACAGCTTCCGGTGAGTTTACAGCTCCTTCCATGTCATATGAGCCCGGGGTGTTTTCGTATTTGAAACCCCATGGATACAGCGCTCCGGTCACACCCATGGTGATCCCTTCCGAGCCGCGCTCGGTAAAGATTGCTGCTCCGTAGACAGTCTTGCCGTCGATTTCACGACCCTGAAAGAACTGGGCGATCTGCAACAACTCTTTCTGAGACTGAGGTTCACGTAGGTCCTGACCAGTCGCTTCCTTGTATGCAGCTTGGATTTCGGGGTTTTCAAACCAGTCCTTGCGATAGAACCAGCCGTTTGCATCGCCCATCGCAGGCAGCGCGTAGTAGTTTGGTGTACCTTTGGGCCAGGTCGAGTAAGCGTAAACAGTGGCCGGTGCGAAATCGTCCATGCTGATGCCTTCAGCATTGAAGAAGTCGTTCAGCTGGACATAATGACCATTCTCAGCGCCGCCGCCGATCCATTGGCTGTCACCGATCAGTAGGTCGCAGAGCTTACCCCCAGAGTTCAGCTCGTTCAGCATACGGTCCGCAAAATTTGGCCACGGAACAAATTCGAAGTTCATCGTGTGGCCGGATTCTGCTTCGAATTCTTTTGATAGTTCGACAAGCGCGTTGGCCGGGTCCCATGCAGCCCAACATAGCGTCAGATCTTCAGCATTTGCCTTGGTAGAAAGAGTAGTAGCGGCAAGGACTATTGCGCTGGCCGAGGCCAGTTTTGTGTAAGTCATCCATTCCTCCCTTTTTGCGCCGTCAATCGAGGATGTGCGAATCGCGGCATACCTCCAAGGCTATTTGAGGTACGCACCTCAAGTCCAGAAATTTTTGAGGCTCGTACCTCAAACTGGCAGAGGGGATCGTTGGATTTTCTTCTTAATGTGTGATTTTAAAAGAAATAGTTTGCGCATCTTTAATGCGATTCTATTTTAGGCAGTGAGATGTAAATGGCCTAATCGACTAAAAGTGGCGCAACCCACAACCGCAATCGTCGTGCAGCCAACAGGGACAGCGAAGTCTCTGCTGAAGCACTTAAAGATTATTTGGTCGATACCTTCGAGAATTGGAGATAGTTTCAATCAGCGCGTACCACACGGGGGTCGTGTATAACTCGTTTGGTCAGGTGCAGACATATGAACGCTCTCTCTATCGTCAGATTGAACCGCTACCCCATTAAAGGCTTGAGTGCCGAACCCATACAAACCGTGACGCTGCGAGCAGGGGAGGGGATTCCGGGTGATCGCCTGTTCGGATTTGCGCGCTACAACTCCGGTTTCGACGTGCAGAACCCGCAGCCGCTCCCGAAAGATCGATTTGTCGTTTTGCTGAATGAGGCTGCATTGGCAGGTATTCAGACGAATTTTGATATTGAGACCCAAGTTCTTGCGATCAAAGCAAACGGCAAAACACGTAGCTTTAATATGTTAGCAGCAGAAGATCGGAGAAATGCGTCAAATTTCCTTTCTTCGGTGATCGGCTTAAAAGATCCCGAACCGCCAAATTTCGTTTCGTCTGCTCCTCATCGGTTTACAGATGTGTCTGTCGTATCACCTAAAATGATGAACGCGATATCCGTTTTGAACCTGGCGTCTGTGGGCAAGTTGGGTGAAAAACTGAACGCGGAAATCCACCCGGCGCGCTTTCGGGCGAATTTAGAGATAGATGGTTTAACTTCGTTTTCCGAGTTGGATGCCGTTGGTTCAGTTTTCAGATTTGGCGACGTCGAGTTGAAGATACTCTCACGCACCAAAAGATGTGCGGCCACTGAAGTGAACCCGGATACGGCCGAGCGGGACCTGAAGATACCCTATCTAATTCGGAAGTTGATGGGTCATACGGACATGGGTGTCTATGTTGAGGTTGTTAAAGGCGGAACTCTGAGAGTCGGCCAAACTGGTGAAATGTTAAGTTGAATGTTACTCATCCTGCCAAAGTGGCAGTCATAGGCGGTTCGTCCCGCCTTCTCTAAAGTGATTTGTGTCTAGTCGTTCGTTTGCTCGCCCAGTCTGGCGAAAGTAACTCGTTCGAAAAACGATGCTCCAGATGAAGCATTTGATTGACCAAACCTGGATAACTTACCAACAAGTTGGTTGCGGATTTCTCTGACCTCTTCCTGGGCTTAGGTGGAAAGACGGACCGATATGCGCTGATTACGCGATAGAATGCCTTTGTTTCATCTATGACAACTTCGTTGCGACCGAGGCTGCTCAGTTGATACAAAATCAATAGCTTAGCTGTCATTGAATGGCAAAACAATGTGTCGCCGGACACGTTCAAGAGCCACCCGTGGGTCGTACAACTGGCTTTCGACTTGGCGCCCCATTTAGACGACACGATGGCGTAAATCGGATTCCAGCATACGATCGACGACCGGACCAGGGATGGCATAGAGTCCCCAACCGGCCAGCGCTGTAAGCGCAAGCAGCATTGTCGTTATTATGAACGTCTTTAGCCTTGTGCTGATGCCTGCCGTCCCAGCCCCGTCCATGTCCACACTCTCCCACATTGGTAAGGGCAGGATGTGCGGAGGGGTTTGACAGAGCGTTAATTCAGCCCGGAACATACCAAAGCAAATGTTTAAGATTTATTGGAACAGAGGCAAAAAGCTTGTGAACAAGCCGTGAACAAACTCTTTCCCTTCGGGCTTATCCGGCGTAGTTTGGGCCCATGAGCAGTTTTGACGAAATGGACGCCTTCGAGGGCGCATCGCTGTCGGCGCGGGCTATGGCCGTGCGCCCGTCACCCTATCTGGATGAACTGAACCCGGCGCAACGGGACGCGGTCGAACATCTGGATGGCCCGGTTCTGATGTTGGCTGGGGCAGGGACGGGCAAAACCAAGGCTCTGACGGCCCGTATCGCGCATTTGCTCAACACGGCGCGCGCCCGTCCGAATGAGATTCTCTCTGTGACATTCACAAACAAGGCCGCGCGCGAGATGAAAGAGCGGGTCGGTCGCCTGCTGGGCCAGCCTGCCGAAGGGATGCCGTGGCTGGGTACGTTCCACTCGATCTGCGTCAAGCTGCTGCGCCGTCATGCGGAATTGGTCGATCTGAAATCGAATTTCACGATCCTGGACAGCGATGATCAAAAGCGACTGCTGAAACAGCTTACTCAGGCGGCGAACATCGATGATAAGCGTTGGCCTGCGCGCTTGCTGGCCAGTATCATCGACGATTGGAAAAACCGTGCGTTGACACCGGACAAGGTGCCTTCTGCCGATGCTGGGGCGTACAACAACAAGGGTATTGAGCTTTATGCACAGTACCAGACGCGCCTGCGCGAATTGAATGCGGTGGATTTTGGCGATCTGCTGCTGCACATGGTCACGATCTTCCAAACCCATCCGGACGTTTTGGAGCAATACCAGCGCTGGTTCCGCTACATTCTGGTGGACGAGTATCAGGACACCAACATTGCCCAATACCTTTGGCTGCGTCTGCTGGCCGGAGGACACAAGAATATATGTTGTGTGGGGGACGACGATCAGTCGATTTACGGCTGGCGCGGGGCCGAAGTGGGCAACATCCTGCGCTTTGAAAAAGATTTCCCGGGCGCTTATGTGGTGCGGTTGGAGCAGAACTACCGCTCGACCCCACATATTCTGGCGGCAGCATCGAACGTCATTCGAGGGAACGAAAACCGGCTGGGCAAAGAGCTCTGGACCGATGCCGAGGAAGGCCACAAGGTCAACCTGATCGGCCATTGGGATGGCGAGGAAGAGGCCCGCTGGATCGGCGAGGAAATCGACGCGATGCAAGGCGGTACACGCGGTATCCGTCCGGTGAATCTGGATGAAATCGCCATCCTTGTCCGCGCCTCGCACCAGATGCGCGCGTTCGAAGACCGCTTCCTGACAATCGGTCTGCCTTACAAAGTGATCGGCGGCCCGCGATTCTATGAGCGGATGGAGATTCGCGATGCCATGGCGTATTTCCGGCTGGTGATCAGCCCCGAAGACGATCTGGCCTTTGAGCGTATTGTAAACACGCCAAAACGCGGCCTTGGTGACAAGGCGCAGCAGACCATTCAGATGACCGCACGTGAAAACGGCGTTTCTCTGGTCGATGGGGCACGGATTGCCGTCGACAATGGGCTGATCAAGGGGAAGGGTGGCAAAGCCCTGCGCGAGTTGATTGATGGGCTGGCGCGGTGGAACGCCATGACGCGCGGCCCAAGGATCGAGGTCGACGACGACTCAGTGATCGATGACGGATCGCCCCTGCGGTTTGGCGCACCCGAACACTCGCATATCGAACTGGCCCAGATCGTCCTAGACGAATCCGGCTATACGGCCCATTGGCAGAACGACAAGACCCCCGAAGCGCCGGGGCGTTTGGAAAACCTTAAGGAACTGGTCAATCAACTGGACAACTTCGAGAACTTGCAAGGGTTTTTGGAGCATGTCAGCCTTGTCATGGACAACGAACAAGACGGCGACGGGGCAAAGGTGTCGATCATGACCCTACACGCTGCCAAGGGGCTCGAATTTCCGGTTGTCTTCCTGCCGGGGTGGGAGGATGGGTTGTTTCCCTCGCAGCGTTCCATGGACGAAACCGGCCTCAAAGGTCTCGAGGAAGAACGGCGTCTGGCCTATGTCGGCATCACCCGCGCGGAAGAGGTTTGTACGATTTCATTCGCCGCCAATCGGCGGGTTTTTGGGCAGTGGCAGAACTCCATGCCTTCGCGTTTCATCGACGAATTGCCGGAAGACCATGTCGAGGTTCTGACTCCTCCCGGCCTCTATGGCGGCGGGCACCAGACAGCGGGAATCGAAACGCGCGCAGCCGAAGCCAATGTTTATAACTCACCGGGCTGGAAGCGGATGCAGGCGCGGCAGGGGCAATATGGCATGTCACAACCCCGCGAAAGTCGGAACACGGTGATCGACGCCACCGCTTTGGCCAGCTTCACGCTGGGTGAGCGCGTGTTTCACCAGAAATTCGGCTATGGCGCGGTCATTGGTATCGAGGGCGACAAGGTCGAGGTTGATTTCGACAAGGCAGGCACGAAGAAGGTTGTGTCGCGTTTTTTGACCAACAAGGACGACGTTCCGTTTTGAGGCGTCAGATCCCTTCGACAAGAACCAAATTAGTCGAGGCGGTGGCTTGCCGGATCCTCGCCAATTCGATGTAATCAGGGTCGTCTTTCCAGGCTTTCGCTGTGGCTAGGTCTGGAAACACCATCAGCACAATTCCACCTTCCGGCCAATCGCCTTCGATTCGTTCGATCGGTTTCGATGAGACCGTGAGCAAACGGCCTTTGTGGCGGTCGAAGATCGGCATGAACCCTGCCAGATAATCTTGATACCCGTCCGGGTCGTGTATGTCGATTTGCGCGATGAAATAGGCAGCCATGGCGTTCTCCGGATCAGAAATCAGGATGCCATCCTACACAGGTGCCCGAAAAACAAAAAACGGCGGTTCCCAGGGAGGAGGAAGGGGAACCGCCGTCTTGTCAACATCAGAGCAGGGAGGAGGAGAGCCCTGATGTATACGAACCCGGGTTTGAGCCCGGTATGGGTAAGACGCGGCGACGTCAGGGAGGAGGACGACGTCGCCGCGCGCTTTCAACATCAAGGCAGGGAGGAGGAGAGCCTCGATGTATCAGGTTCCGGCATCTTGAGGCCGGTATAGGGTGCGGCAACGTCAGGGAGGAGGAGAGACGTTGCCGCTGATTACAGACCCTAAAGGGAGGAGGAAGGGCCTGATCTCGGTATCTTTGGTGCGCTCAGCGCGCGGTGTGGTCTTCTGCCGCCTGCATGGCGACCCGGCGGATCATCGAACGGTGCAGGCCCAGATCAGCCAGCTCGCGGTTCGACAGGCCGGACAGTTCGTTCACAGTCTGGCGGTACATGCGATAGCGTGCAAAGCGGGTCTTGGCGTTTTCAACTAGCGTGTTCAGTCCGAACGCCGGTGCGCTCTTGGGTGCGGTTTGTGTGCTTGCAACTGCCATTTTCATCATCCGTCTTTCTTGCGTTACCGATATCAGTCGGTCCGTGCTTGAGACTGAAGATAGGCAAATGCTGCGATTGCACAATGGGTCACGTCATCAATGCTGCTATGCAGCAAATGCATAGATTGGTTCGCTTTTTTCCCGGCAACGATATGCGCCTTTAAAATATAGGTTTTACCCAAGGGCAACTTGATCGACCCGAAAATCGCATCGATGTGAACTGCCTTGGAATTGAGCGCATTCGACGAGAATTTGTGCGACTTGAAACGCAGAGGACGGATTCCGGATGTGCGCAGTATGTCAAAGAATGACTGTTTGGAGGGGCCAGAGTCGTCTTGCCGATTCTAACCGCTCGGGTTGGCGGCAGCGCGAAGTAGGTCGTTTAAAGTGCCAAGTGACGACCTATGGGAATTCGTGGGCGATGCTGGTGTGGGCAGGGGAATGCCGGAATCTTTGGTGTCTTTTTCTGGTAGATTCTTGCGTTTGGCTGCTTCACACGCGTCAAAAAATCCAGCCTGAACGAACAGATTCAATTTTTTTCGGGAAAACGCGGGAAATTTTTCCCCAGAGATTTGTTCTATATATAGGCGGTGCCTGATTTAGTTGCACTATTTGTGGTGCATTGGCGCCAAAACCCTTGTATTTTAGTATATACATCGCGTGCCCCGGGTGCCACGGAGGGAAAAATTCCTGTTGATTTCCATGAATTCCCATGGCATCCCTTATACATCCGATGAGGACGAGGCAGCAGGGGCACCAAACGACCCCGAACCAAAAATACTAATCAGGTTTCATACAGGCATCTCGCTTTCATCAACCAAGAGATCCGGCGCGCGGGCGAGCAGACATCCCCCCAGGTGGCGCGTGCAGCTGGACATCCCGCAAAGCGGGTCAATGCGGCGGGTTGATCAGTGGCAGCAGATCAACCCGCCGTTTTTCTTCCGGGGGGAACGTGAATTTGAGGTGGGGCGCAAGCGAAAGGGACAGTCGTCTTGGCGCGCAGGTTTAGAGGTGAAAGCCACCATAAGGTGGACACGAAGGGCAGGGTCTCGATCCCGGCCTCGTTTCGCCGTGTGCTTGAAGCGTCCGATCCCAACTGGCAGCCCGGTGACAATCCTGAGCTTGTGATTGTCTATGGCGACCACCGCCGCAAATACCTTGAGTGCTATACCATGCAGGCGATTGACGAGGTCGACGCCAAGATTGACGCGTTGCCGCGTGGCTCGATGGAACGCAAGATGCTGCAACGCATGTTCCACGGTCAGTCTTTCCCGACCAATGTCGATGAGACCGGTCGTCTGGTCTTGCCCGCCAAGCTGCGCAACAAGATCGACCTTGAAAATGAGGCCTTCTTTATCGCCGCTGGTGACACTTTCCAGATCTGGAAGCCCGAGACTTACGAGGTCGAGGAGCTGGCCAAGGCCGAAGAGTGGATGGACGATCTGCCCGACGATTTCGACCCGATGGTCTATCTCGATGGCGTCGGGGACGCGTGACGGCATGTCCGGCGCTGTCTCTCCCTCCGACAAACCCCATATCCCTGTTCTGCTGCGCCCTCTGTTGGCCGCAGTGGCTCCGGTATCCGGTGTTTGGTTGGACGGCACCTTTGGGGCGGGCGGATATACGCGCGGGTTGCTAGATGCAGGGGCTGACAAGGTGATTGGCGTCGACCGTGATCCGCTTGCCTTTGAAATGACCGCTGATTGGGCAGGAGAGTACGGCGACCGGTTGGTGATGCAGCCCGGTGTGTTCTCACGGATGGACGAATACGCTCAGGATCTGGACGGCGTTGTTCTGGATCTTGGAGTGTCTTCGATGCAGCTGGATCAGGCTGAGCGCGGTTTTTCTTTCATGAAAGACGGCCCCTTGGACATGCGCATGAGCCAGGAAGGCGAAAGCGCTGCTGATTTGGTCAACACGTCGACCGAGGCGCAACTGGCTGACATCCTGTTCCATTTCGGCGAGGAACGCGCAAGCCGCCGGATCGCCAAGGCCATTGTGAAAGCGCGAAGCGAAGAACCAATCACTACGACCCTGCGTCTGGCTGAGATTATTGAATCCTGCCTGCCGCGCCCCAAGCCCGGACAATCGCACCCGGCGACCCGCAGCTTTCAAGGGCTGCGGATCGCGGTCAATGCCGAGTATGAAGAGCTGTTTCAGGGGTTGATGGCGGCGGAAAGGGCGTTGAAACCTGGCGGGCAACTGGCTGTCGTGACTTTCCATTCCATCGAGGATCGAATGGTCAAGCGGTTCTTCCAGTCCCGCGCGGGCAAGACAGGGCGTGCAAACCGTTACGCGCCTGAAATCGAACAGGATCAGCCGCAATTCACGCTTAAGACCCGCAAGGCCGTTGGGCCAGATGAGCAGGAATTGCAGGAAAACCCGCGTGCGCGCTCGGCCAAACTGCGCGTGGCAATCCGAACCGAGGCACCGGCAGGGGAAATTGAGGCCCGTGCCATAGGGATGCCGCAACTGGGGGGAAGGGCAAAATGAAGAGTATTTTGTATGTGTTGACCGCTCTGTCCGTTTTTGGGTTGGCGCTGTGGGCCTATCAGGAAAACTACCGCACCCAGCAGGTGGTGAAGGAAACGCAGAAACTCCAGCGCGAGATTGGCATGGCACAGGTTCGGCTGGCTGTTCTGAACGCGGAATGGGCTTACCTGAATCGTCCTGACCGACTGCGCGAATTGGCAGATTTGAATTTTGAGCGTCTGGGCCTGTTGCCGCTGCGGGCAGAACAGTTTGGGCGTGCCGATCAGATTGCCTATGCCGAAGACCCCGATCTGCCCATCGTTGATCCGATTGAGTTGCAGGCCATCACCGACATTCAGGCGTTGGGCGAGGTGCAGATTCCATGACACGCACGCCGCTTCGCCCTCTGGCCCGAATTCTTGATGCCCGCGCCCGAGGTGAAAACCCAAAGGCGATTGAACGGGAAAACATCCGTAAACGCCACGAGGATATGAAAGACCGCGCCCGCGCCCGTGCGGAAGGGCGTCTGTTGGTGTTGGGGCTGTTCTTCTTTTGCGCCTTCTCGGTTGTTGGCGTCCGGATGGGTATGCTGGCCACATCCGAAGCGCAGGAGCCAGTGGCAAGCGCGCCGGGTGCGGCTATTGCCATGCAGCGTGCCAATATCGTTGACCGCGAAGGGCGCATCCTGGCGACCAATCTGGACACTTATTCGGTCTACGCGCAGCCGCCCCTAATGATCGACCCGATCGCTGCCGCAGATCAGTTGGTGGCAATCTTTCCGGATCTGGACAAAGAGCGTCTGGTCAAGGACTTCACAGGCAAGCGTAAGTTCTTGTGGATCAAGAAACGCATCTCACCCGAACAGAAACAGGCCGTACACGACATCGGGGATCCAGGCATTCTGTTTGGACCACGCGAAATGCGCCTTTATCCCAACGGCAAGCTTGCCGCACATATTCTAGGTGGGTCCGGCTTTGGTCGGGAAGGTGTCAGCGCTGCGGAAGTGATCGGTGTTGCAGGTGTCGAGAAACAGTTCGACGACTATCTGCGCGACCCGGCCAACGGCAACAAGCCGCTGCAATTGTCGCTGGACCTGACCATTCAGGCGGCTGTGGAACAGGTGCTCTATGGCGGCATGAAGATCATGAATGCCAAGGGAGCCTCGGCGGTCTTGATGAACGTGCACACAGGTGAGGTTGTATCAGCCGCGTCTCTGCCGTCGTTTGATCCAAATGACCGTCCGCGCCCGCCGACCTCGGGGTTTGATCCATCGGACAGCCCGCTCTTCAACCGCTATGTGCAAGGCGTGTACGAACTGGGCTCGGTCTTCAAGATTTTTACTGCAGCGCAGGCCGTCCAACTGGGGCTAGTGAATTCAAATACGATCATTGACACGTCAGGTCCGATGAAGATCGGTCGCTTTCCCATCGGAGAGTTCAACGGCAAGAATTACGGCAAGATCAGCGTTGCGGACGTGATCGTACACAGCTCGAACCGGGGTACGGGCCGGTTGGCGTTGCAGATCGGTGCGCAGCGGCAGCAGGATTTCCTGAACACGTTGGGCATGTTCGATCCAACGCCGTTTGAAATTGTTGAAGCCAAAGGTGGCGTACCGCTCAAGCCCAAGAAATGGGGTGAACTGAGCACTGTGACCATTTCCTACGGTCATGGTCTGTCAACAAGCCCGATGCATCTGGCGGCCGGGTACGCGGCCATTGCAAATGGCGGGCATTATGTCAGCCCGACTATTCTAAGAAAAAATGGTCCGCAATACGGCCCTCGGGTCATGTCGGACAGCACGGCGCGTCAGGCTCAGAATATGCTGCGCAAAGTGGTGACAGATGGCACCGCCAGCTTTGCTGAGGTGAAAGGCTATGACGTGGCGGGCAAAACCGGCACGGCGGACAAGCCAAAGCCGCGTGGCGGGTATTACGATGACAAGGTCATTGCGACCTTCGCGACGATCTTTCCGGCCTATGATCCGAAATACGTTCTGATCGTCACATTGGACGAACCTTCGATTGTGGCATATGGCGAAAAGCGCCGCACTGCGGGCTGGACGGCTGTGCCGGTCGCCGCCGAACTCATTGGTCGCGTCGCACCCTTGCTGGGCCTGCGCCCCCGGCTTGAGCCTGAGGCGGGCGCTGCTATAACGCTGACCTCAAACTAGGCTGTCCGGCAAGAGGTGGGTCATGGGCACAAGGACAAAGAAACTCAAGCAACTGGCCCTGACCGCGCGCGGGGGCGCAAACCCTGACATCACAGGTCTGGCCGATGACAGCCGTGAGGTGAAAGACGGCTTCCTGTTCGCGGCCCTTCCCGGCACGCGGGTGCATGGCGGAGAGTTCATTCAGTTTGCCCTGCGCATGGGTGCATCCGCGATCCTGACCGATGCCGAAGGGGCTCAGATCGCCGAGGTCGAGCTTTCTGCATCAGACGCCGCACTGATTGTGGTTGAAGACCCGCGTCAGGCGCTGGCCGGGGCGGCTGCGTTGTGGTTTGGAGCACAACCAAAAACTATCGTCGCCGTCACGGGAACCAATGGAAAAACATCTGTCGCCACCTTTGTGCGCCAGATTTGGTCTGAATTGGATCACGCTGCTGTCAATCTTGGAACCACCGGGGTTGAGGGCGCATGGACCGCACCGTTGGCGCACACCACCCCTGAACCAATCACCCTGCATTGCTGTCTGGCAGAGGCGGCTGAAAATGGTGTGACCCATGCCGCGATGGAAGCATCGTCCCACGGCCTGGAGCAACGTCGCCTGGATGGCGTGCACCTGACTGCCGCAGGGTTTTCCAACTTCACACAAGACCATCTGGACTATCACGAAACCTTCGAGGCGTATTTTGCCGCCAAGGCTGGACTGTTCGACCGAGTGTTGCCGCAAGACGGTACAGCGGTGATCAATCTGAGTGACCCTAAGGGGGCACAGGTCCAGCGGATCGCAAAATCCCGGGGCCAATCGGTGTTGACCGTTGGTCTTGGCGATGCTGATTTGTGCCTGATCAATCAGCGGTTTGACGCCACAGGACAGGACCTGCGCTTTTCGTGGCAAGGCCGAACCTACCAGACTCGTTTAAACCTGATTGGTGGATTTCAGGCCGAAAATATCCTGCTGGCCTGTGGGTTGGTCATCGCCGCTGGCGACAGCCCCGAGCAGGTCTTTGAAACACTGCCGCATCTGACAACGGTACGGGGACGGATGCAACTGGCCGCAACGCGCGACAACGGTGCAACGGTTTTTGTGGATTACGCGCATACGCCCGACGCGGTGGCCACGGCCCTCAAGGCGCTGCGCCCGCATGTCATGGGGCGTCTGATCGCCATCGTTGGGGCAGGTGGGGATCGCGACGCCACGAAACGCCCTCTGATGGGCAAGGCGGCGGCGAACCATGCTGATGTGGTGTTTGTCACCGACGACAACCCACGCAGCGAAGACCCGGCCACCATCCGCGCTGCAGTCATGGAAGGTGCGCTTGAGGCCGCAGGCCAGGCCAGCGTGACCGAGGTCGGCGACCGGGCCGAAGCCATCCTGCGTGGCATCGACGCGCTGCAACCGGGCGATGCGCTGCTGATTGCTGGTAAGGGGCACGAAACCGGCCAGATCGTCGGGGATCAGGTTCTGCCCTTTGATGACGTTGAACAGGCCAGTATTTCTGTGGCCGCGCTTGACGGGAGGGTAGCATGACACTCTGGACAGCATCCGAAGCCGCCGAGGCCACAGGCGGTCAGGCGACGCGTGATTGGGTTGCAAATGGAGTATCGATCGACACCCGCACCCTTCAGCCCGGAGACTTGTTCGTCGCGTTGAAAGCTGCGCGGGACGGTCATGATTTTGTGGCGCAGGCGTTGGAAAAGGGGGCGGGCGCTGCACTGGTGTCGCGCATACCCGATGATGTGCCGGACGGCGCACCTTTGCTAATCGTCGAAGACGTTCAGGCTGGACTTGAAGCCTTGGGTCAGGCCGCACGGGCGCGAACGGATGCGCGCGTGGTGGGCGTAACAGGCAGCGTCGGCAAGACCTCGACCAAGGAAATGCTGGCGACGATCCTCGAAACCCAAGGCAAGACCCATGCCAGCGTGGCCAGTTACAACAACCATTGGGGCGTGCCGCTGACCTTGGCGCGGATGCCGCGCGACACGGAATTCGCCGTTATTGAGATCGGTATGAATCACCCGGGCGAGATTGCCCCTCTGGCCAAACAGGCGCGCCCACATGTGGCGCTGGTCACAACCGTGGCTGCGGTGCACTTGGAAGCCTTTGAATCAGTCGCAGGCATCGCCCATGAAAAAGCGGCGATCTTTGAAGGGTTGGAGCTCGGCGGGGCCGCGATTGTAAATGCAGACATCGAGCACGCAGACATTCTGCGCCAAACCGCGCTGGGCCACGGGACGGGAATTGTTGATTTCGGCCGCAAGGCCTCGGATTACCGATTGACCGACGTGCAGCAAGCGGTCAACGCCGTGAACGCCCAAGCCGTGATCGGCGATTATCCCATCCGCTTTGACGTCAACTCTGCCGGCACCCATTTTGCTATGAACGCGCTTGGGGCTCTGGCGGCCTGCGTGGAACTGGGTGTCGATCTGGATCAGGCGGTCGCGGGACTGCGAGCGTGGTCGCCGGTCAAGGGGCGCGGTGTGCGCGAAAGCTTGCCGCTGTCCGGTGGTGGCCAAATCGAACTGCTGGACGATAGCTACAACGCCAACCCAACCTCGATGGAGGCCGCGCTGGACGTGCTGGCTGCCTCGCAAGGTACCCGCCGCATCGCGTTTTTGGGTGACATGAAGGAACTGGGCTCGCAGGAAGTGGCGATGCACGCCGAAATGGCGAATGTTGCAGCCATGGGGAAAGTAAATCAGGTGCATTGCATCGGCCCCTTGATGCAGGCCATGCACAAGGCGCTACCCGATGACAAGCGCGGGCTCTGGTTCGAAACCAGCGCCGAGATGGCCGCGCATTTACCTGCATTGATCAATGAAGGTGACACGGTATTGGCCAAAGGGTCACTCAGCATGGCATTGGCAACGATTGTTGACGGTCTGCGTAAAATGGGGCAAGGGAGCGCGCTTGATGGGTGATCGCACCCAGACGCCGCGTGTGAGAAAGGTATTGTCATGCTGTATTGGTTGACCGCCCTGTCGGATGGCGGGGACTTCTGGAACCTCTTCCGCTACATCACCTTCCGCGCGGGCGGTGCCTTTTTGACGGCGCTGATCTTTGGTTTCCTGTTCGGCAAGCCCTTGATCAATGTGCTGCGCAGAAAGCAAGGCAAGGGCCAACCGATCCGCGATGACGGCCCCGAGGGCCATTTTTCCAAGGCGGGCACGCCGACCATGGGCGGGTTGCTGATTGTTGGTGCGCTTGTGACATCGACCCTGATCTGGGCACGCTGGGACAACCCTTATGTCTGGATGGTTCTGTTCGTAACGCTGGCCTATGCGGCCATTGGGTTTGCGGATGACTATGCCAAAGTCTCCAAGCAAAATACGAAAGGCGTCTCAAGCAAGATGCGTCTGGCGTTGGGCGTCATCATTGCGGTTCTGGCCTCGCTGTGGGCATCTTTGCACCATCCCGAGGCGTTGCAGAACCAACTGGCGGTGCCCGTGTTCAAGGACACTCTGGTCAATCTGGGCCTGTTCTATATCCCGTTTGCGGTGGTCGTGATCGTGGGGGCCGCCAATGCGGTGAACCTGACTGATGGGCTGGACGGACTGGCGATCATGCCCGCAATGATTGCCGCCACGACCCTTGGAATCATCGCCTATGCGGTCGGACGTGTGGACTTTACCGAGTATCTGGACGTGCACTATGTGCCCGGAACCGGTGAAATCCTGATCTTTACGGCTGCTTTGTTCGGCGGCGGTTTGGGCTTTTTGTGGTACAACGCACCACCCGCGGCGGTCTTCATGGGTGACACCGGTTCATTGGCTCTAGGTGGTGCACTGGGGGCGATTGCCGTCGCCACCAAGCACGAGCTTGTTCTGGCCGTGGTTGGCGGCTTGTTCGTGGTCGAGGCGCTGAGTGTGATCATTCAGGTCCTCTACTTCAAACGCACCGGCAAGCGGGTCTTCCTGATGGCCCCGATCCACCACCATTATGAGAAAAAAGGCTGGGCTGAACCGACCATCGTCATCCGTTTCTGGATCATCTCGCTGATCCTGGCGATGATCGGACTGGCAACGCTGAAGGTAAGGTGAGCAACCGTCGCATTGTGCTGTCAGGCTGTTCAGGAGGCGGTAAATCCACCCTCCTGCAAGAGATGGCGCGGCGCGGCTATGAGACTGTTACAGAACCCGGTCGCCGCGTTGTGATCGCGGAACAGCAAGTCGATGGAACCGCCTTGCCTTGGACAGATCCCGAAGCGTTTTGTCGGAAAGTCATCGAGACGGCCTTCAACGACATGACCCAAGCCCCGGATGGTTTGGTTCTATTCGACCGGTCCGCATTGGATGCATTGATCTGGTTTGAGCGCACAGGCACTGATCTGGACAAAGCCGTGCGAGACCAGATCGTCCGGCTTGACTATGACCGTCAGATTTTTCTGTTTCCGCCTTGGCCTGAAATCTATGTGAAAGACAGTCAGCGTCAGCACGATCTTGTTGACGCTCTTGCGGAATATGAGGGTTTGTGCGACCGCTTGCCCAAACTTGGTTTCAAGACCACCCTTGTTCCAAAGCGACCTGTCGAAGAACGGGCGGATTGGCTTGAGGCACAGCTAGACGAAGGAAGTAAGACATGATCCCAGTCAAAGGCTTTTCAGGGCAAAAAGTTGCAGTTCTGGGGCTGGGCCGATCGGGCTTGGCGACAGCACGCGCTTTGCGTGCTGGCAAGGCTGAGCCTGTGTGCTGGGACGATAACCCGGTAGCTCGTGAAACTGCCGAAGGCGAGGGGTTCACCTGCGCCGATCTGCGTAAACACGGCGCGTTTGATGGCGTTGCGTCGCTGATCGTCTCACCGGGCATTCCGCATCTTTATCCTGAACCGAACCCAGTCGTTTCCGCGGCTTTGGACGCTGGCGTGCCGGTGGACAACGACATCGGCCTGTTCTTCCGTTCCTTCGCGGGGTCGGAATGGAACAACTACGACACGCCGCCGCGCGTGATTGCAGTGACGGGCTCGAACGGGAAATCCACCACGGCGGCGTTGATCCACCACATCCTGACCGAAGCCGGGCGCGAGGCGCAATTGGCGGGCAATATCGGACGCGGGGTTCTGGATATTGATCCGGGCGGCGATGGTTCGGTGGTGGTTTTGGAACTCAGCAGCTATCAGACGGAACTTGCTCGTGCGTTGACTCCCGACGTGGCTGTATTCACCAACCTCTCACCCGATCATCTGGACCGACACGGCGGCATGGGCGGCTATTTTGCTGCCAAGCGGCGTCTCTTTGCTGAAGGCGGGCCAGACCGCGCGATCATTGGCATTGACGAGATCGAAGGCGCATTTCTGGCTGGGCAATTGTCCGAAGGGCCAACGGATGACCGGGTGATCCGCATCTCGGTTGCGCGCAAACTGACAGGTCCGGGGTGGCAAGTGTTTGCACGCAAAGGTTTCTTGTCGGAATACCGCAAGGGGCGTCAGGCAGGTTCCATCGACCTGCGCGCGATCAAAGGTCTGCCCGGTGCCCATAACCACCAAAACGCCTGCGCTGCTTACGCCGCCTGCCGGTCGTTGGGTCTTGCGCCGCGTGTGATCGAGGATGCGCTGCACTCTTTTCCGGGCCTGCCGCACCGCAGCCAGATCATTGCCGAAGCGGGTGGGGTTACTTACGTCAACGATTCGAAGGCGACCAATGTCGACAGCGCGTTGAAGGCGCTGAGCGCGTTCAAAAACATCCGTTGGATTTGCGGTGGGCTTGAGAAAGAAGGCGGTATCGCAGCTTTGAACGCTGCGTCGGATCAGGTGCGCAAAGCTTATGTGATCGGTCGCGAAGCGGCGGGTTTCGCGATGCAGTTGGAAGCGGACGCCCAGGTTTGCACCACAATGGAGGCCGCCGTAGCGCAAGCTATCGAAGACGCAGAAGAGGGCGACACGGTGTTGCTGGCACCGGCGGCAGCCAGTTTCGATCAATATGACAATTTCGAGCAACGCGGCGATGACTTTACCGAGCAAGTGCGCAAACGACTGACGTAAGGCGACGCTCTGCCGGTTGATCTGGACTTTTCCCAATCAGATTGACACTTTGTGGGAAGTAAGGTTGCGTCACCTTCAGTTCACAAAGAGGTAGCGGATATGTCTGCACGCAAAATTTTCTTCGCCCTTCCTGTCGTTGCACTGGCCGGAGCCTGCGCCAATAGCGGGGCGAACTATGTCCCGATCATCGACGGGGCGGTAGGGCCCAATTATCAGTCCGATCTGGCCAATTGTCAGGCGCTGGCACGATCTCAGCCGACGCTCGACAGCAACACTGCGGGCGCCGCTGCCATCGGCGCGGCCGGTGCTGCGGCAACCACTGCAATCATCGACAACAGTGCCAGTGATCTAGGCCGTGCAGCAGCAGCCGGTGCGTTGATCGGTGCTGGTGCAAGCGCGATCAACAACACTCAGAATCAGGAAGTGATCGTGCGCAACTGTATGCGCGGGCGCGGGTATAACGTCGTCGGTTAATGCTTGGCGGCAATGGCAACACCAGCGGCATGGCCTGACGACCATGCCCACTGGAAATTATAGCCACCCAACCAGCCAGTGACATCCACTGCTTCGCCAATCGCATAGAGGCCAGGGACATCCTTGGCCTCCATGGTTTTAGAAGACAAATCTTCGGTATCGATCCCACCCAGCGTGACTTCGGCCGTGCGATACCCTTCGGTTCCCGATGGTACCAATTGCCAGGCGGATAGGGCTGCGGTCAGGTCTGTCAGTTTCGCATCTGACTGATCTGCAAGGTTGCCGGACATAGGAATGACCTTACTCAGATAATCCACCAACCGGGCGGGCAGATGGCGCGCCAGTTCTGTCGTCAAAGCCTTTCGACCCCCGCTCTGACGCTGTGTCCGCAACAGATCGAACAACGGCAGATCAGGGATCAGATTCACCCGGATCGCTTCACCCTCGGACCAATAAGATGACAACTGCAACACCGACGGCCCGCTGAGGCCGCGATGCGTGAACAGCAACGCTTCGTCAAAGCTGGTGCGATCGTTTGACAATCGCGCTGGCAAGGAAACACCGGACAAGTCATTGAACCGACCATCCGAGAAGGTGAACGGAACCAGCGCGGCGCGCGTGTCGGTCACGCGCAAGTCGAATTGTCCGGCAATGTCATAGGCCAATCCGGTCGCGCCCATTTTCGGGATCGACTTGCCGCCGGTGGCCAGCACCAGATTGGCGCAGGTCAGGTGCTGCCGTTGCCCGTCACGTTCGACCTCAAGCGCAAACCCGCTTTCGGTCTTGCGCAGATCGCGCAGAGACGTTTGCACCCACAGCTCTGCTCCTACATCGCGCATCTCGTCCAGCAGCATCTGTATAATCTGTTTCGATGACCCATCACAAAACAGCTGACCCAGCGTTTTCTCGTGCCAGGCGATATTGTGACGCCCAACCAGATCGACAAAATCCCACTGCGTATAACGTGCTAACGCAGATTTGCAGAAATGCGGGTTTTGCGACAGAAAGCTGCTTGGACTTGCGTACATATTGGTGAAATTACAGCGCCCACCGCCCGAGATGCGGATCTTTTCGCCCGGTGCTTTGGCGTGATCAATCACCAAAACGCGCCCGCCACAGTGGGCTGCGCACATCATGCCTGCGGCTCCGGCCCCCAATATGATTGTGTCGAACCTCATGCACCGCCATTGGCGCGGATTCTGTGCAATGACAAGAGGGAAAGCCGCGCCACCTGTTGCGGCGTCAAAATTTCGTTGCAGGATTAACGATTCTCAGTGAACCACGCGCGCCACTTTTCGAGCTGTTGAACAAGCAATAATGTTCCTACTGCGTTGTGCAACTTGGGAACGGGTCCGCGAGAGCATCTGGGTCATTTCGAAATAAACTGCGAGCGGTAAACTATACATTCGTTATAGTTGAGACATTGGTAAGTTCTACCGAAGCAATAAGACACTTGTTTAGAACGTTATCTGTCCCTTTTGTTTGCATCAGGAAGGTAGCATAACACTACACAACAATTGGGTTTTCCTGTTCGGTTGTGACGGGAGTTGGTTGTGCAAGGCATTAGTAGCGTTGAGGTTTCTGAGGCTCGTTCTCAATACTGTCCATCAGTGTCTAAGCGGCAATTAAACGCCTTTTGCGGGAAAGATTCGTCTTTTCTGGCCAATCTCGACTAGTCTGCCACCCCACTCAGAGCCGTCAGAAAAAGTCCGGTTTGAGAGTGTAAGGCAAAATTAAGTCGACGAGAGTTCACAAAACACATACAATAAGGTGCATTGGATTGAACTTAACGCATTTTAGAAACCGAAATTCTCTGTCAGGCCGACAACGCCTTTTGAAGCCCATCCAGACCAAGGGTCGGTCCTGCGAAAAAAAAGACGGCGCCGAAACGAGCACAACCTTCGGATCAGCGCCACGCATGCATCGGATGCAGCCTGATCATTCTTGGGGCGGTGCATCCCAATTGGTTAAAGAAGTCAGAGATACGATCATGGGATTAAACCTGAATCTATACAGGCCAACCGAATTGCCTAAGGCACAGCTCAGGGCCATTCTGTTTTTGGATGCTTGCGACTATTCAGTTGAAGTACGCGAAGCTGAAATTGAAACTCTTGCCACCATCCGCCGCGACCTGAATTGCGCCAGTGAACTGGTCCAAAGCTTTCGCGGCTGCGTGACGGGCCTGACGGGTGACGGCCTGTGCGCCGTGTTCCCAAGCGCGCGTGCTGCGGTGGAAACTGCATTGGGGGTGCAGGAGGTGCTGACCCAAAGCCCCGAGCGGTATGCCAAAGGGTATCGCATCGGCGTGCATCTGGGTGACACGTTTGAAGTCGATCAGCAGATTATTGGTGACGCGGTCAACACGGCGGCCCGGATCGAAAGTGTGGGTTCGCCCGGCGAAGTTCTGGTTTCAAGCGTTGTGCGCAATGCATTGCGCGGGCGAAACGACTTTCTCTTTAACTCTGTCGGCCGTCCCAAGCTCAAGAATATCGGCGCTTCGCTTGAGCTGTTCACGGTGTCGCGGGCGACGATAGAGGGTGCGCTTGAGCAGGCATCAGCAGCAGGCCCCATGCCTGTACCAACAAGCCAGCCTGCGCGTGTTTCACTGCCGTCTTCGATTGCACACCCCCGTCCGAATTTTGTGGTTGGTCTGTTGTCTCCGGATGTGGGGGCAGGGTCCGAGACGGCCACTTTTGTCTCCAACATCGTTGCAGAACAATTGTCAAAATCGCTGATCGAGATCGAAGCGCTTGAAGTGCAGGATTACCGGGTGTCACAGATCCCGCTCCCGACCGATCCTTTGACGAGGGGGCCTGATCTTTTCTTGCAATGCCGGGCTGCGAGTTGCGGTGACATGCTGCAAGTGTCCGCCACTGCCATGAGGTCTGAAGACCGGAAAGTGATCTGGAGCCAGAACGTCGTGGCTGATCAGGGTGACTTTCTGGGACAAAACTGTTCTGGCCTGACGTCCTTTATCAGCTATGCCACTGATGCATTGCTTACCGCTCTGCTCAACGGGCGTCATATGCGTGATCCGGCAGCGCATCATGCCGCTAAGACGGCGGTTGCGGCTGTGCATCATCTGTTGACGATGAGCGGGCCGGGGTTGGACGAGTTGGAAGCCGACATCCTGGCCGCGTACGAGCTTGACCCCAAGCCGGTCTATCTGGCCTGGCTGGCCTATGTGACCACGTTCAAGGTCGGCGAGCGATATGGCACTTGGGACGCCACGCTTGAGGCGCAGGCGCGCGACCTGGCCCGCCGCGCTGTCGAGGCTGACCCCAATAATGGCACTGTGCTAGGTCTTGTTGCCCATGTGCATTCCTACGTGTTCCGTGAGTTTTCGGTCGCGCAAGATCTGGTGGACCGTGCACTGGAGCTTAGCCCGTATCGCGCCATGAGCTGGGATTCGGCTGCCATGCTCTACTGCTATACTGACCGGCCCGCGATGGCGCGGGAAGCTGCGCAGCAGGCCAGATTGGTTGGGCGTCACAGCCCGTATCGGCATCTGTTCGACGGTGCAGCCTGCGTTGCATCGCTGGTCAATGGCGATTTTGAGAAGTCCATCGAATTTGGTGAATCCGTGATGGAAGTTCAGCCGCAGTTCAAAACCGTCATGCGCTATCTGGCGGCGGCTTACGGACATGCGGGCAACCGCCAGATGGGGGAGCAGGCTTTGAAGCGGCTGATCAACCTGGAGCCCGACATGTCACTGGCCTGCATTCAGCAGGATCGCTTCCCGGTGCCGACCCGGTTCAGCGCGCATCTGATGGAAAGCGGCCTGTCACGGATCGGGTTGCCACAACAAGTTTAAGAGTTTCGGAAGGGGGACAATATGGATTACAAATACACGCTGAACGCGTTTGGCATGCTTGCGCGACGTGGTGAGTTGATCTCTTGCACAGTATTAGAGTTGATGAACATTGGTCTTGGTGCCGATGATCCAAGGGCCGATGTGGAAGAGTTTTTCTACAAAGCGCAAAGCAAGAGTTTTCTGGCGTTCAGCGAAGCTATCAGCGCTCTGAGACCTGATCTTCTTAATCCTGATGGCATTGCTGAAATTGCCAATTATCTGGCAAGTGGCGATGGTGTCGCTCGGATCAGTAAGAGCGATGCGGTGATTAAGGCGCTGGATGCCGAAATTCAAAACAGATCGGCCTTGGGCGCGGCATCTATTGCACTCAGCCAAAGCGCGGCCTTTGCCTTAAACCGCAATCGCAACCGGAACAGAAACCGCAATCGCAACCGCAACCGGAACAGAAACCGCAATCGAAATAGAAATCGCAGTGACTTTGCCTTTGACGGAAGTGACGCCGCATTCGGCTGGCGCGACATGCGCCGCCTGTGCAAGATCGGTATCCCCTTTTTGGATCACGTAAAGGGTAAAATCTGGGAAAATATCGACCTTCTGCCTCCGCCGGGGCCGGATGACAGCTTGAAAGAGACGGAATACCTGCTGGAACTGCAAGGTGAATTGAAAACCGCCAACCAGGCGCTGCGTCGAGAAGAAATTGTAGCGCAGGCCAGTTTCGGGATTGATGACTACCTTTCACCTTTGGGTATCGAGGACGACGGAGGCTTCGGCGCAACCCATGCACTGATGGTGATCTTGCTGGAACTGACGAACGAGATCGGGCTGACCTACAAGAACCGTTTCAGCAGGCAGCGTCCGAACATCATCCAGCCTTTGATCCGGCCCTACATCGCAGTGCCTTATCACGCGGCTTACCCTTCGAACCACTCGTTCCAATCCTTCGCCATAGCCGAGATGTTTTCGCGTATCCTACCAGAGCATCCGGGCACCATTGCCTTGTTTCACAGGGCGCAGCGCATTGCGGAAAATCGCGAATGGGCCGGTCTGCACTATCCCAGCGATACTGCCGCGGGGCGGGAATTGGCCCGCAAGACAGTTGCGTATGTGGCCGAGGTTCTGGATGAGCTGATGGATGCCGCTCAGGACGAATGGCTGGGTTGAGAAATAGGGGGAGTGACCAAGATGACGATGGGTCAGGAAGACTATAAACGTTACTACTATCTTTGGCATCTGGTCGCGATCAAAGCGATCACAGTGCAGACACCTCCGGCAAGTTCTCAGGGATGCCCGGAAATCGGCAGTGTGGAATGGGACTTTCCCGACAGCAAACGAGAAGCCCATATTGGTTTGATCGACATGGGTGTCGCACCTTATCATCCGAACCTTGTGGCACCGCCCATGTCGACGGATACGGACCAGATTCTGTGGGACAAGGCAATTGATCTGGCAAGCCATCCATACGGGGCCAGATATGTCGATCTGGGCGCGGTTCCGGCCAGCGACCGGCATGTTGAAAAGCCAGTGGCGTTGCTCGCTTCAATACCGACCGGAGCAACCATCGCAGGACTTAACGCTGACGAGCGGGCGATCGTTGACGAAATCCGCGCGGGGTGTGGCGTTGAGCGTTACGTCCAAGCGTATGACGACCGATATGCGGCCCACGGAACAAGTTGCGCCGGTCTGACCAGCGGTACCGCTTATATCGGGGATCAATACGGAAACACGGGCAATATCGCAGCCTATTTCGGTGTCGACCCCCTAAGCAAAGTGATTCCAATAACCACCTCGATATCGCCCAGTCCTAAAGAACTGATCGCAGCTTTTCTATACGCCTATGCACAAAAGGTGCACGTGATCCTATTGCCGCGGGATGCGGCGGACCCAGAGCATTGGTCTGGGTATCCCAGCCTGGATGCGAATGAAAAGACCCGCCTTCACGAGACCCTGCCGGGTGAACCGGATCAGGACGCGATTGACATTGATGCATCTTGGCGGCTGTTGAAGAAGGTTATTGAATGGGTCAGCCTGGAAATTCCGGTGGTCTGCGCCGCCGGAAATGACGGGCGCAGCGAATTGATTTATCCGGCCAAAATGTCGTCCGATCCCAATAACGGGGTCATATCAGTAGGAGCAGTGAGCTATAACGCTTATCGGTCCGGCTATTCGAACTACTCTTCGCATTTGACGGTCGTTGCACCTTCGGACGATGGAGAGGTTTATAATCGGCATCAGATACGACTCGACCGGGACGCAGCCCCTGCAACCGATTTTCATTGGGATGAAGATCTGCACAAAACCCCGGGTTCTTGTACTGCCAAGATACCTTCGGTTCCCTATGCGTCTCAACGGCTGATCACACTGGATGCACCCGGCCCACGCGGCTATGTCGAAGGCTCGCTTGCAGGGCCAGTGGAAACTCGTGCCAAAGCTGCTGACGATCCGGCTGGCTTGTATACCGAATTTGGCGGCACGTCTGGGGCGTCCGCGCTCGTGGCGGGCGTGATCGCTATGATGCAGCGTAAATCAGCCAATGTGTTGAAAGGCCCGGCAATCAAAGGAAAATTCACCTCTCTAACCGGCAACTCCAGGTTTGATACGTCGCACTGGTATTGGCTGAATGGCACGACCAGTTTACAGCAGGACGCGATCAACGGCACCCCAACGCCGCCCAAGGACGATTTGTTTGGACAGGCGGGTTTGCTGGACGTCAAGCTGATGCTGTCGTTAGTCTAGTTTTCTGAACTGAACAACGTGAGGGCCGAAAATCCGGCTCGGCCCTCATTCCACTAGCCCAAACACCAAATTCCATGTAGACTCTCAACCAGATCCCGAAAACGGGACGTTAACGAGGCAGAGAGTGGCGGTATCTCATGACTGAGATGGTGTATGGCGCGGTCCAGGACCAGCGCGGAGAACCGATTCTACCAAAGTGGTGGCGTACAATTGATCGCTGGACGATGTCCTGCGTGTTGATCCTTTTCACCATCGGTCTGTTGTTGGGTTTGGCCTCATCGCCGCCGCTGGCCGGGCGCAACGGGTTCGATCCTTTCCATTATGTCGAGCGTCAGGCCATCTTCGGCGGATTGGCGCTGATTGCGATGTTGCTGACATCAATGATGTCACCGACGCTGGTTCGGCGCTTGGCCGTTCTTGGTTTTCTGGCGTCATTTGTGGCGCTGGTCTTCCTTCCGGTCTTCGGAACCGACTTTGGCAAAGGTGCTGTCCGCTGGTATTCGCTGGGCTTTGCCTCTCTGCAACCGTCCGAATTCTTGAAGCCCGGTTTCATTGTCGTGGCCGCGTGGTTGCTGGCGGCCTCGCAAGAGATCAATGGCCCTCCTGGGCGTATCTGGTCCTTCGCGCTGTGCATGTCGATCGTCGGGATGTTGGTGATGCAGCCCGATTTCGGTCAGGCCTGCCTGATCCTGTTCGGCTGGGGCGTGATGTATTTCGTGGCGGGCGCCCCGATGCTTTTGCTCGTCGGCATGGCGGGGGCGGTCGTTTTGGCTGGTATGTTTGCCTATTCAAACTCCGAACACTTTGCCCGCCGCATCGATGGCTTCTTGAATCAAGAGGTCGATCCGACCACCCAGTTGGGCTATGCCACCAACGCCATTCGCGAAGGCGGGTTGTTCGGCGTTGGTGTCGGGGAAGGGCAAGTGAAATGGTCCCTGCCTGATGCCCATACCGATTTCATCATTGCTGTCGCGGCTGAGGAATACGGCCTGATCCTGGTGCTGATCATCATCGCGCTCTATGCGTTGATTGTCGTGCGCTCGTTGCTGCGGCTGATGCGCGAACGCGACATGTTCATTCGTCTGGCAGGCACCGGATTGGCCTGTATGTTCGGCGTTCAGGCGATGATCAACATGGGCGTCGCCGTGCGCCTGTTGCCCGCCAAGGGCATGACGTTGCCTTTTGTCAGCTATGGCGGCTCGTCGCTGATCGCGGGCGGTATTGCCATCGGCATGTTGCTGGCGTTTACCCGAACCCGTCCACAGGGCGAGCTTGGTGATATTCTGCGCGGACGAGGATAATGGGGAACCCTTACCTGTTAATTGCGGCTGGTGGAACCGGGGGGCATATGTTCCCCGCTCAGGCCCTGGCCGAGGCTTTGCTTCATAAAGGTTGGCGCGTGCGCCTGTCCACCGATGCACGCGGTGCGCGCTATACCGGCGCTTTCCCGGATGCGACCGAGATTACCGAGGTGTCCTCGGCCACCTTTGCTCGCGGCGGTTTAGCAGCCAAGGCGCTGGTCGGCCCCAAGATCGTGGGCGGCGTGACGAGCATGGCGTTCCAGATGATGCGCGATAAGCCCGACGTGGTTGTCGGGTTTGGTGGCTATCCGTCGATCCCTGCGCTGGGCGCGGCAACGCTGCTGAAAATCCCACGCATGATCCATGAACAGAACGGTGTGTTGGGCCGTGTGAACAAGCTGTTCGCCACTCGCGTTGCACAGGTTGCTTGCGGTGTCTGGCCAACCGATCTGCCCGAGGGGGCACAGGGCGTCCACACAGGCAATCCGGTGCGCGCCGCCGTTCTGGACCGCGCCGCCGCAGGATACATTCCACCCGGCGATTACCCGATGTCGATTTTGGTCATGGGCGGTTCACAAGGTGCGCGTATCCTGAGCGACGTGGTGCCCGAGGCCATTGCCGCCTTGCCTGAAAACATCCGCAACCACATCCGCGTTTCACATCAGGCCCGGGATGAGGACAGTGCACGAGTCACAGCGTTTTACAATGATCATGGCATCCGCGCCGAAGTTCAGACCTTTTTCGCGGACGTGCCCCGTCGCATGTCGGACGCCCAATTGGTCATTTCGCGTTCGGGTGCATCCAGCGTGGCCGATATCTCGGTCATCGGGCGACCCTCGATCCTGATCCCCTTTGCCGCCGCTGCCGGAGACCACCAAACCGCCAATGCGCGTGGCTTGGTACAGGCGGGCGGTGCGATCATGATCCCTGAAAATGCGCTTGACGTTCGCGCCTTGACGCAGCAAATCACCACGGTTCTGACCAACCCCGAAGCCGCACAGAAAATGGCCCATGCCGCCCTTTCGACCGGTGCCCCCGACGCGACCGAGCGTTTGGTGCATCTTGTCGAACAACTGGCGCAGAAGGAGACCGCATGAATCCTGCAACCAAACTGCCGCAAGACGTAGGACCGATCCACTTTGTAGGGATCGGAGGGATCGGGATGTCCGGGATCGCCGAGGTGCTTTTGAATCTGGGGTATCGGGTGCAGGGCTCGGACCTGAAGGCATCGAAGATCACTGACCGGCTGGCGGGTTTGGGGGCTGAAATCTTCGTCGGGCAGCGGGCTGAAAACCTTGAAAACGCTGCGGTTGTGGTTGTTTCGACTGCAATCAAACCCGGCAACCCGGAACTGGATGAGGCTCGCGCCCAAGGACTGCCCGTTGTCCGGCGTGCTGACATGCTGGCCGAGTTGATGCGCCTGCGCTCGAACATCGCGATTGCGGGCACACACGGCAAGACCACCACGACCACGATGATGGCTGAGCTAATGGTGGCGGGTGAGTTTGACCCGACCGTGATCAATGGCGGCATCATCCACGCCTATGGCTCGAATGCGCGCATGGGGCAGGGCGAATGGATGGTGGTTGAGGCGGATGAATCCGACGGCTCGTTCAATCGTCTGCCCGCGACCATCGCAATCGTTACCAATATCGACCCCGAGCATATGGAGCACTGGGGGGATTTCGACAAATTGCGTGATGGGTTCCACGAATTCGTCTCGAACCTGCCTTTCTATGGTCTGGCCGTTTGTTGCACGGATCATGCCGAGGTACAGGCTTTGGTCGGGCGCATCACGGACCGCCGTGTACGCACCTATGGCTTCAATGCTCAGGCTGACGTGCGGGCCGAGAATCTGACCTACAAAGGCGGCGTTGCGCATTTCGACATTCACCTGCAATACGAAGATAAAGTGATCGAAGGTTGCACCCTGCCGATGCCTGGGGACCACAACGTCTCGAACGCGCTGTCTGCGGTGGCGGTTGCCCGCCATTTGGGCATGAAGGCGAATGAGATCCGTGATGCGCTTGCCAATTTTGGCGGCGTTAATCGTCGCTTCACCAAGGTCGGAGAAGTCGATGGGGTTACCATCATCGATGACTATGGGCATCACCCGGTCGAAATCGCTGCTGTCCTCAAAGCTGCGCGCCAAGCAACCGAAGGTCGTGTCATCGCTGTCCACCAACCTCATCGTTACTCACGTCTTTCCAACTTGTTTGATGATTTCTGTACTTGTTTCAACGATGCGGATGTCGTGGCCATCGCCGAGGTTTTTGCCGCCGGGGAAGACCCGATTGAAGGCGCCTCGCGCGACGATCTGGTACAGGGCCTGATCCGTCACGGCCATCGCCACGCACGAGCGCTGTTGGACGAAAACGATCTTGAACGTCTGGTGCGGGAACAAGCCCGTCCAGGGGACATGGTCGTCTGCCTTGGGGCGGGGACCATCAGTGCATGGGCCAATGGTCTGCCAGAGAGACTGATGAGAAAACAAGCCGTTTGACATTCCGGGTCGTTGGTGCGCAACCATAGGATGTATTGACCTGCTACCTGCCATCACCATCCTTTGGAGGGGGAAATGGATTTTTCCGTGATCTTTTCAGCCCTCTGGGTAATCTGTGCCACTGTTGTGGCGATGATGCCAATGCGGCTGCAATTCCCACCGGGGATTGTCCTTTTGATTTGTGCGCCGGTTTTGATCGTTTGGTTGGGATATGACCATGGTTGGGTTTGGTCTGCTCTCGCTTTTGGCGGCTTTGTTTCGATGTTCCGCAATCCGATCCGCTTTTTCTGGCGTAAATGGACGGGCCGAGAGGTGGCGGAATGAGTTGGTCCCTTGCTCTGGCCGCTCTTTGGGGGTTGTCCGCCAATATCCTTGCGATGGTTCCCAGCAAGGATAACCACTGGACACGTGCTTATGTCCTGATTGTCGTGGGAATCCCGATTCTAGGTTATGTCACATATCAGCACGGTCCGTGGATCGGCCTGTTGGTGCTGGGTATGGGCATGTCGATGCTGCGCTGGCCGGTGATTTACCTGAGCCGTTGGACAAAAGCGAAAATGCAGGGCATGAAGACGGCCAACAAGTAACGGCCATATTCAGGAGGCCACATGGTCGATATTGCCACATTCGCCTATTTGCCACTCATTTCTTTGATACTTGGCGGAGTTGCCGGGCTTATTGCCGGGCTCTGGATTGGTGTCAGAGGATTGTTTTGGCTCATCGGCCTGACCTCGGCAGTTGCGTTGGCGCTGATCGTTTTGCTGGCGGGCGTCAGCACGGGCGAGGAGGAGCAGGCATTTGGTCCCTTCATCTGGCTGACTGGATCGGTCCTGCCGTTCCTTCTTGCTGTTATCGTGGGTGGTGTTGGCGGGCGCAGCCTGGCGAAAAAGTCAACCACATGAGCAATCTGCCCGAAGTTCGGGGTCGTCTGACCCCGGCCCGACCGCTGAACGATCTGACATGGCTGCGCGTTGGTGGCCCCGCAGACTACTTGTTCCAACCCGCCGACGTCGAGGACCTGCAAACGTTTTTGCGTGGTCTTCCGTCGGATGTTCCGGTTTTCCCAATGGGTGTCGGTTCAAACCTGATCGTGCGTGACGGTGGCTTGCGCGCCGTGGTGATCCGCTTGGGACGCGGTTTCAACGGGATCGAGATCGAGGGTAACACGGTCACCGCAGGCGCGGCGGCATTGGACGCCCATGTGGCGCGTAAAGCAGCGGATGCCGGGGTCGATCTGACCTTTTTGCGCACCATACCCGGTTCTGTTGGCGGGGCAGTTCGGATGAACGCGGGCTGTTA
The DNA here is from genome assembly GCF_013034525.1 of Ruegeria sp. HKCCA5929. Taxonomy (NCBI): domain Bacteria; kingdom Pseudomonadati; phylum Pseudomonadota; class Alphaproteobacteria; order Rhodobacterales; family Roseobacteraceae; genus Ruegeria; species Ruegeria sp. HKCCA5929. The sequence continues at coordinate 190,190 of NZ_WQGE01000004.1, read as the reverse complement.
TGGCAGCTACACGGCGGATGTCTTGCGTAAAGCGACTATTGTCACCCGACGGGGTGAATTGCTTGACCTGACCCCCGAAGATCTGAACTTCCGCTATCGCCAGTCCGATCTGCCTGAAGGCTCCGTGTTGATATCGGCGACGTTTCAAGGGCCCTCTGGCGACCCGGCAGAGCTTCACGCCCGCATGGAAGCGCAACTGAAAAAGCGTGATGAAACCCAGCCCACTAAAGATCGCAGCGCCGGGTCAACTTTCCGCAATCCGGCTGGGTTTTCGTCGACCGGGCAGGCGGATGACGTGCATGATCTCAAGGCGTGGAAAGTGATCGATGACGCCGGAATGCGTGGCGCGACGCTGGGCGGTGCACAGATGAGCCCCAAACACTCGAATTTCCTGATCAATACCGGCGCGGCCACTGCCGCTGACCTGGAAGGTCTGGGCGAAGAAGTGCGAAAAAAGGTTTACGAAACAAGCGGCATCACGCTAGAGTGGGAAATCATGCGGGTCGGTGATCCGCTGAAAGAATAAAGCCCCAACCGTCAGACCAATAACAGGCTAATTCAGGCGACGGATCAAAGGCATAAACGCAGTACGGACCACCACATAAGGTCCGGGGACATTGAGGCGCACGTTGGGAATGTCGAGCAGGACAAACCCCAAAGTGGCGGTGTTGATGGGTGGACCCTCGGCGGAACGCGAGGTGTCTCTCAGCTCTGGGCGCGAATGCGCAGCCGCCCTTGTGGGAGAAGGCTTTGAAGTGGTCGAACTGGACGCAGGTCCCGACCTTTATGCGCGCCTTTTGGACATCAAACCGGATGTGGCTTTCAACGCCCTGCATGGACGCTGGGGTGAAGATGGTTGTGTGCAAGGTCTGCTGGAGTGGATGCGGATTCCCTACACCCATTCCGGCGTTTTGGCCTCGGCTCTCGCGATGGATAAACAGCGCAGCAAAGAAGTGTATCAGGCCGAGGGCTTGCCGATCGTGCCCAGCGTGATCGTGCCAAAGGTCGAAGTCATCGAAGTCCACGTGATGGAGCCGCCCTATGTGGCGAAGCCCAATAATGAGGGTTCCAGCGTCGGTATCTACATCGTGCACGAAAACGCCAATGGTCCGCCGCAGCTGGACGAAGCGATGCCCGATCAGGTCATGGTCGAGAAGTACGTGGCCGGGCGCGAGTTGACCGTGACTGTGATGGGGGACCGACCCCTGACCGTGACCGAGATCATGACGGACGATGGCTGGTACGATTACGACGCCAAGTACAAACCCGGCGGATCTTGGCATGTTCTGCCCGCTGACGTTCCGCAAGACATTTTTGATCGTTGCATGGATTACGCCGTACGCGCGCATGATGCGTTGGGGTGCAGGGGTGTCAGCCGTACCGACTTCCGCTGGGATGACAGCATGGGCGCTGATGGTCTGTTTCTGCTGGAGACCAACACGCAACCCGGAATGACGCCCACGTCGCTGGCCCCGGAACAGGCCGCCCATCTGGGCATGACATTTGGCCAGCTTTGCGCCTGGATGGTGGAGGACGCCTCATGCGACCGTTGACCGCCAGCCGTTCACTGGAAATCCATCGATCCAAATCGCTTGCGGGGCCGGATGCTGATTTCGCATCGGCAGACACGGAAACGCACGAAGCAGAGCCGATTTTGCGCCTGCGCGGGGCGCGGGTGTTTTCCCGCACCGCACGCCGCAGCGATCCGGCACCGTCGCGCCTGAGCTACAGGCTTCAGCGCTGGATGCTCACGCCGGGCATCCGCATGGGTGTCAAAGTCGGTTTGCCGATCTGTGCTGTTGCTGCGGCCGTTGGGGTTTACTTCGCCTCGCCAGAGCGGCGGGACGCTGTCACGGCCTTTGTGGCCGATATCCGTACTTCGATTCAGGAACGTCCTGAGTTCATGGTCAATCTGATGGCCATTGATGGGGCTGGCACCAGCTTGTCCGAGGACATCCGCGAGGTCGTGCCTCTGGATTTCCCGATCAGTTCCTGGGATCTGGATGTCGAACACATGCGCGATACGATCACCGGGTTGGACCCGGTGAAATCCGCAACCGTGCGCATCCGTCCGGGCGGTATCCTGCAAGTGGATGTGGTTGAGCGTCAGCCAGCGATCGTCTGGCGCACCCGCGATGGGCTGGAATTGTTGGATGATACCGGAGCCCACGTCAAAGAGACTCCTTCGCGTAAGGACCATTCAGACCTGCCTTTGATCGCCGGCAAAGGCGCGGATGCCCATGTCGCTGAAGCGCTTGAGATCTTTCAAACCTCGCGCAGCCTGGGCAACCGCGTGCGTGGGCTGGTGCGCGTGGGCGAGCGGCGCTGGGATCTGGTTCTGGACCGTGGCCAGCGCATCATGTTGCCGACCACCCGCCCGGTACGTGCGCTGGAACGCGTGCTGGCTGTCAACGAAGTGCAGGACCTTCTGGAACGTGATGTGGCCGTAGTCGATATGCGCCTTGGCCAGCGTCCAACCATCCGAATGAGCAAAGCCGCCAGCGAAGACTGGTGGAATACAAAAGTGAACGTGAGTAACGGGCAGTAACGACCATGATGACCGATCTTTATCAGTCCCAACGCGCTATGCGTCAGATGCGGCGGCAGGCATTGCAACGCGGTGTGATTGCCATTCTGGATGTGGGTAGCTCAAAGATCGCCTGCCTTGTTTTGCGTTTTGACGGCACGGGTCGGCTGAGTGAAGACAACACCATCGGTTCGATGGCTGGCCAGACCGGGTTCCGCGTCATTGGCGCGGCGACCACGCGCTCGCGCGGTGTACAATTTGGCGAAGTCACCGCCATGCAGGAAACCGAACGCGCCATCCGCACCGCGTTGCAAGCGGCGCAGAAGATGGCCGATATGCGCGTCGATCACGTGATCGCTTGTTTCTCGGGGGCCAATCCGCGCTCTTATGGGTTGGATGCGCAAGTCGACCTTGATGGTCAGCTTGTGACCGAGGCCGAGGTCGGCCGTGTTCTGAACGCCTGCGACGTGCCAGATTACGGTGAGGGGCGCGAGGTGTTGCATGCGCAGCCGGTGAACTTTGCGCTCGACAACCGATCGGGTCTGATCGATCCCCGCGGCCAGATGGGTCAAAGCCTCGCGGTCGACATGCATATGTTGACCGTAGACGCGATGGCGATCCAGAATATCGTGCGTTGTATCAAGCGTTGTGATCTTGAGCTCGCAGGTATTGCCAACTCGGCATACGTGTCGGGCATCTCAGCCTTGGTCGAGGACGAGCAGGAGCTGGGCGCAGCCTGTATCGACATGGGTGGTGGCACCACCAGCGTGTCGATCTTCATGAAGAAGCACATGATCTATGCGGATTGCGTCGGTATGGGGGGCGATCACGTAACCAGCGACATCTCGATGGGTCTGGGTGTGCCTGCGGCTGTGGCCGAACGGATCAAAACCTTCAACGGGGGCGTGCACGCAACCGGGGCCGATGACCGGGATATGATCGATATCGGTGGTGACACGGGCGACTGGGAACATGACCGCCGCACCGTCAGCCGGGCCGAGCTGATCGGCATCATGCGCCCGCGCGTCGAAGAGATTCTGGAAGAGGTCCGCGTGCGTCTTGACGCCGCTGGGTTCGAACATATGCCAAGCCAACAAATCGTTCTGACAGGAGGCGGTAGCCAGATCATGGGGCTGGACGGACTTGCCACCCGCATTCTGGGACAGCGCGTGCGTCTGGGACGCCCGTTGCGTGTGCATGGCCTGCCGCAATCGGCGACGGGCCCTGCGTTTTCCTCTGCCGTGGGTCTCAGCCTGTTTGCGGCCCATCCTCAGGATGAATGGTGGGATTTCGAGATCCCGGTCGACACCTATGCTGCGCGCCCGTTCAAACGCGCAGTGCGGTGGTTCCGTGATAACTGGTAAGCACTTGCGCTGGGCCGCGCTTGGCGCTGCCCTGTTGCCTGGCTGGGCCACGGCGCAGAGTATGATCACGCCAGACGCGTTTCTGGACGCTGCGGTCGGCAAAACTCTTACGTTTTACGAGATTCGCAGTGGCGATCTGGTCGGGACCGAGCAATTTCTGAACCGTCGCGTCTCGGTTTGGCGGGAAGAGGGCCGGGGATGTGTTTATGGGCAAATCACGACGCCAAACGGTCAGATCTGCTTTCTTTATGACAACGATCCGGACGGAATCCCGGTTTGCTGGTGGCCGTTTTTGCACGAAGGCCGTCTGATGGTGAGGCTGGCTTCATTTGCAGACGGAGAAATTCAGGAAGTGCGTAGTATCACGGAAAGCAGCCTGAACTGTCCAAACGCCCCGACCAGTTGAAGTTTCCGGTTGCGGCGCGCAGTTTTATCCCTCAAAATATCCACAGGGCCCGTCAGAGGTCTCGCGGCAGGACCTGAGCAGTTTTCCGCAGTGTAGAAATAGTCTGTCTGAGCGCGAAGGAGAGGATTCCTTCGCGGGGTGATGGGTGTCTTGTTATGGTCGCCGATGTTTCCGCTATATCTGGCAGTGCCTGCGAAATGCCGCCGGTTGCTGCCTTATTTCCTCCATATTTTGTGGCAAAACGCGATTTTTGACGTGACCTTTTCGCATCATCCGGCTAGAATCGAACAAGGATAGGTAAGAAAAACACCGCTTTGGCGGGACATAAATACAGGCGGACAGAGCATGACATTGAATCTTTCGATGCCCGGGCACGACGAACTGAAGCCTCGGATTACAGTATTTGGCGTTGGCGGTGCAGGCGGGAACGCCGTCAATAATATGATTGAGAAACAGCTGGACGGCGTCGACTTTGTGGTCGCCAACACCGACGCGCAGGCGCTGCAGCAAAGCCAGTCTTCGGCACGCGTGCAGTTGGGCGTGAAGGTCACCGAAGGTCTGGGCGCGGGGGCCCGTCCAACCGTTGGCGCGGCAGCCGCCGAAGAAAGCATCGAGCAGATCGTCGATCATCTGGCAGGCGCGCATATGTGCTTTATCACCGCCGGTATGGGCGGCGGCACCGGCACCGGCGCTGCACCGATCATCGCGCAAGCCGCCCGTGAATTGGGTGTGCTGACGGTGGGTGTCGTCACCAAGCCTTTCCAATTCGAAGGCGCCAAGCGGATGCGTCAGGCCGAAGACGGCGTTGAAGCACTGCAAAAGGTTGTCGACACGCTGATTATCATTCCGAACCAGAACCTGTTCCGTCTGGCCAACGAAAAGACCACCTTTACCGAAGCCTTCTCGATGGCAGACGACGTTCTGTATCAAGGCGTTAAGGGTGTTACGGACCTGATGGTTCGCCCAGGCTTGATCAACCTCGATTTTGCCGACGTTCGTGCCGTAATGGACGAGATGGGCAAGGCGATGATGGGAACCGGCGAGGCAACCGGCGAAGATCGTGCGGTTCAAGCGGCAGAAAAAGCCATTGCCAACCCGCTGCTGGACGAAATCAGCCTCAAAGGCGCGAAGGGCGTGTTGATCAACATAACCGGCAGCCACGACCTGACTCTGTTCGAACTGGACGAAGCGGCCAACCGCATTCGCGAAGAAGTGGACCCCGAAGCAAACATCATCGTCGGGTCGACGCTGGACACAGCCATGGAAGGCGGCATGCGTGTATCGGTCGTTGCGACCGGTATCGACGCCAGCGAAAAACCCGTGGATGTACCTGTTGCGCGTCGGTCAATGTCCGAGCCCCTGACACGCACCGTTTCGGCGGAAGAGCACATTCAGGAAGACGCACCTGTTGCAGCCGAAATGGTAGAAGCCGCGCCTCAGATGGAAGAGCCTCGTGAACCTTCGCTGTTTGAGGCAGCGGAAGAGCCTGCGCAACCGCAGTTCCAGCCGCGAGACGAGCGGGAAGAGGATGATCTGCCGCCTCCGGCGTACCAGCCGCGCGTCGCCGACTTTGAGCCGCAGCCCGAACACGTCGAACCCGCGCCCGAAAGCTTTGTCGCCCCGCGCGGCCATGCGGCAGGGACACCGTCGCCTGAAGCGCTGCAGCGTCTGCAGGCGGCTGTACAAAAGGTTCCGTCTGCGCCGCAGCGTCCGGCTGCACCGCGTCAGCCCGAGGCCGTTTCGCAGCCCGAACCTGAAGAGCGGTCGCGTTTTGGCTTCAATCGTCTGATCGATCGGATGACCGGTCATGCTGCGGATACACCGGCGCAAGCACCACGTCAGCAACCGGTTCTGCGCCAGTCCGAGGCCACCGCGCCGGTCCAGGATGAGGCCGATCCCGAGCAGGATCGTATCGAAATTCCTGCCTTCCTGCGCCGCCAAGCCAACTGATCGCGGTAACAAAATCCACTCACAGGGCCGCTTCTTAGCGGCCCTTTATCGTTTAGAAATGGTGGTTTACGAATATGTAAGCAGGGTTTTGCCGATCTGTTACATACATGTTTCATTCGGTTACAAAGAGTGAGTTGAGCCTTGACGCAGGCTTCCTTAACTGAGTGTCCAACACAGCCCTCGCAGGCTGGACACTGCTCACCGAGGCCCATTTTGCAACATACGCTCAAATCTCCGGTCACGTTCAAAGGCGTTGGACTGCATGGCGGCCAACCCGCAACCATGGTTCTCAAGCCTGCTGCGGCGGGGCATGGGATTTGGTTCAAACGTACGGATATTCATCTGGGCGATGCAATGATCCCCGCCATTTACCATGCGGTCGAGCGTACCCCGCTCTGCACCCGACTGGTGAATGACTCAGGCGTCTCGGTCTCGACCATTGAACATATCATGGCCGCATTGGCCGGATGTGGTGTACACAACGCGCTGATCGAGATTGATGGTCCCGAAGTGCCGATCATGGACGGGTCTTCGATCGACTTCGTGCGTGGCATCATGGCAAAAGGCGTGCGCCGTCAAGCCAGCCCGGTTCTGGCCTATGAGGTTCTGAAGCCCGTGACCGCGTCGCGCGAAGGCGCGGATGCCAGTATCGTTCCTGCCGACGGTTTGATCATCGACTTCCACATTGATTTCGAAGACAGCGCAATCGGCAGCCAGACCAAAACGCTGGATATGCGCAACGGTTCCTTTGCGCGCGAACTCAGCGATTGCCGTACATTCTGCCGTCGCACGGATGTCGAAGCCATGCGTGCCAACGGGCTGGCCTTGGGTGGTACGCTGGACAATGCCGTTGTAGTTCAGGGCGACGAGGTGCTGACGCCCGGTGGTTTCCGCCGCGCCGACGAAGCTGTGCGTCACAAGATGCTGGATGCTCTGGGTGACCTCTATCTGGCAGGTGGTCCGATTCTGGGCCACTTTACCGGTAACAAGTCGGGCCATTCTCTGACCAACACCCTTCTGCGCAACCTGTTCGAGACACCCGGTGCGGTGCGTCCGGTGCTGTGCACGCCGCAGCAGGCCGCACGTCTGCCGGGGCAGGGGCTTATTGTAAACGAAATTCCGGAAGTCGCCTGATCAGATCAACTCTGACGACATTTGCGCCAGATGTTGCATAAGGCGTTTTGCACCGGAATTTTCTGTGCTAGACCATGGCTCAATTCGGGGCGAACCCCATTAAGTAAGACGACAAGGATGGGCGGTATGGTTGGCAGCAAAGCGGCAGTCAGACTCGCAGGCGCGATTTTTCTGACAGCAGTTTTGACAGCGTGTGGTAACGGAGGCGGCCTTTTCGGCAACAAAGGCGCTGACCGGAGCCAGAACCTTGAAGGGTTCACGCCGGAACAGATCTACACCCGTGGTGAATACGAACTGTCGCAGAATCGCTCGGACGATGCGGCATGGTATTTTTCGGAAGTTGAACGCCTGTATCCTTATTCCGATTGGGCCAAACGTGCGCTGATCATGCAGGCGTTTTCGTTCCACTCGGACAAGAACTATGAAGAAAGCCGGGCCGCGGCGCAGCGATATATCGACTTCTACCCCACGGATGAAGACGCAGCTTACGCGCAATACCTGCTGGCGCTTAGCTACTATGATCAGATCGATGAGGTCGGGCGCGATCAGGGCCTGACCTTTCAGGCACTGCAATCGCTGCGCACCGTGATCGAGGTGTATCCCGACAGCGAATATGCCACCTCGGCGGTTTTGAAATTCGACCTCGCCTTTGACCATCTGGCAGGCAAAGAGATGGAGATCGGGCGCTATTACCTGCGTCAGGATCACTACATCGCAGCGATCAATCGATTCCGCGTTGTTGTTGAAGATTTCCAGACGACCTCTCACACCGCTGAAGCGCTCTATCGTCTGGTCGAGGCTTATTTGTCCCTTGGCCTGCTGGACGAAGCGCAGACAGCCGGTGCCATCCTTGGCTATAACTACCAGTCCTCGGAATGGTATGACGATGCCTACAAGCTGCTGACGTCGCGCGGTCTTGATCTAAAGAGCCGTGGCAACAACTGGCTCAGCACGATCTATCGTCAGACCATCAAGGGTGAATGGTTGTAATCGCCATGGCTTCTGGCTTGGGACGCTAAAGACCCGATGCTGCGCGCCCTAGATATCCGCGACATGCTCATCATCGACCGGTTGGAACTGACCTTCCAACCGGGTTTGAACGCTTTGACCGGGGAAACAGGGGCTGGCAAATCGATCCTTCTGGATTCGCTAGGGTTTGTGTTGGGCTGGCGCGGACGGGCCGAATTGGTGCGGCAGGGTGCAGCACAGGGCGAGGTCGTCGCCGAGTTTGAACTCTCCACCGACCATCCCGCTCATGCGATTCTGTCTGAAGCCGGCTTGCCGGGCGGCGAAGAACTGATCCTGCGTCGGGTCAACACTGCCGAGGGGCGTAAGACCGCCTGGGTCAATGATCGGCGGTGCTCGGGCGAAGTGCTGCGCGCATTGTCCGAAACCCTGATCGAACTACATGGACAGCATGACGATCGTGGGTTGCTGAACCCGCGCGGGCATCGGGCGATGCTGGACGATTTCGCTGATGTATCGGGGCATTTGGCCAAAGTGCGTGCGGCCTGGTCCGAGATGTCCCGTGCGCGTAAAGCCCTGGCCGAAACCGAGGCCGCACTGGAGGCTGTCCGCAGCGAAGAAGAATTCCTGCGCCACGCTGTGGCCGAACTGGAGCAGCTTGATCCGCAACCGGGCGAGGATGCCGAACTGGATGCCCGCCGCCGCATGATGCAAGGGGCCGAACGCATCCGGGATGATGTCGCCCGCGCTTTCGCGCTGTTATCCGGGGATGGGGCTGAAGGTGCAATGTCTGACGCGATCCGCTGGTTGGAAGGCGTGTCAGACAACGCAGGTGGTCAATTGGAAGAACCGATTGCCGCGCTAGGGCGGGCGATGATCGAACTGGGCGAGGCGCAGGACGGCGTGAATGCATGCCTTCAGGCGCTGGATTTCAACCCGGCGGAACTGGAACAGGCCGAAGAACGCCTGTTTGCCATCCGTGCACAAGCGCGAAAGCATGATGTATCACCGGATGATCTGGGAACATTTGCCGACACTCTGCGCGACCGGTTGAATCGGTTGGAGGCGGGTGACGCCGATCTGGCGGACAAACGTGCAGCCGTGAACGCGGCGCAGGAAGCCTATAACACTGCTGCTGCCGAGCTGAGCGCAGCCCGCAAGGCGGCTGCTGGGCGGCTTGATGCTGCCGTCATGACTGAACTGGCCCCGCTCAAGATGGAACGCGCCGTGTTCCAAACCGAACTCACTTTGGCGGAACCGGGACCCGAAGGCACTGACGCAGTGGCGTTCACTGTGGCGACCAATCCCGGCGCTCCGGCCGGTCCTTTGAACAAGATTGCATCGGGCGGTGAACTCAGCCGTTTTTTGCTGGCGCTCAAAGTCTGTCTGACTGGGGATGACAGCGCGCGCACGATGATCTTTGACGAGATTGACCGGGGCGTTGGCGGTGCCACAGCTGATGCGGTTGGGCGCAGGCTGGCGTCATTGGCGCAGGGCGGTCAGGTTCTTGTCGTCACCCATTCGCCTCAGGTTGCCGCCCGTGCCGCGCATCACTGGCGTGTGCAGAAACAGGTGACAAAGGGACAAACCCTGTCCACCGTAATTCCCTTGGCGGAACCGGACCGTGTGGATGAGATCGCGCGTATGGTGGCAGGTGATACAATCACCGAGGAAGCACGCGCTGCTGCCCGGGCCCTGCTGCAAGCCTGATATGCCTGTGGCGTGAATCAGTGCTCACACTGTCGCTATCTCACTTTTATATGGACGCTCCGTGGCTTACTAAGGGTTAAGAGATGATCCCCGAGGGCCAATGACCCAATCGACCCGCACCGTTCTGCGCAACCAGTTCAATCAGGCTCTGGCCGCGATCAAGGATGCGTGGCGGGTGATGCTGCGCCGGGGGCCAAGCCAGATCCAGTTTTGGTTCATCGCACTGGCCATCGGTATCGCGGCAGGGTTCATGGCGCTTGGCTTCCGCAAAGCCATCCGTTCCCTGCAGGCTTACCTTTACGACACGGATGATATCCTGCTGCTGCACAGCCATGCCGAGAAGTTGCCGTGGTTCATGGTTCTGATTATTCCCATCGTCGGCGGCCTGCTTGTGGGCGTCATCTTGAACCGGTTCACCAATGACGGGCGTGTACGGTCTGTGGCCGATGTAATCGAAGGCGCCGCCGTGACGGACGGCCGGGTTGAGGTCAAGGCCGGGATCGCGTCGTTTTTTGCTTCTCTGATCACGCTCAGTTCGGGCGGGTCAACGGGCCGGGAAGGGCCTGTAGTGCATATGGCCGGAGTGATTTCCACCTGGGTCAGCAACCGCATCCACGCGGACGGGATCACGGGGCGTGACCTTTTGGGATGTGCCGTTGCCGCCGCTGTTTCAGCCAGTTTCAACGCGCCCATCGCGGGGGCCTTATTTGCGCTCGAGGTCGTGCTGCGCCATTTCGCCGTTCATGCCTTTGCGCCGATCGTTATCGCCTCGGTCGCGGGAACGGTGATCAACCGGCTGGAATACGGCGATGTTACCGAATTCACCCTGGATACGCCGGGGTCGCTGCAATTTTATGTCGAACTTCCGGCTTTCCTGATCCTCGGTCTGATCTGTGGATTTGTCGCCCTGCTGCTGATGCGATCGATCTTCTTTGCCGAGGATATCGGCAGTCATATCCAAAGCCGTCTGTCCATCCCGGGGTGGCTGCGCCCGGCGGTCTCTGGCGCGATGCTGGGGCTGATGGCGATCTGGTTCCCGCATATCATCGGCGTGGGTTACGAGACCACAATCCGTGCTCTGACCGGTGATCTGGTTCTGACAACGGCCATCCTGTTTGCCGTTACCAAAACCGTTGCCGTCGCCATCACCATGGGCGGGCGCATGGGCGGTGGTGTGTTTTCTCCCTCACTTATGGTGGGCGCGCTGACCGGGCTGGCCTTTGGACTGATCGCCACCGGACTGTTGCCGGACGTGTCCGGAACACACACGCTTTATGCCTTTGCCGGAATGGGTGCTGTTGCTGCGGCGGTGCTGGGTGCACCTATTTCGACCACACTGATTGTCTTTGAATTGACCGGGGATTGGCAGATCGGTCTTGCGGTGATGGTGACGGTTTCTATGTCCACTGCGCTGGCCTCGCGTCTTGTGGATCGGTCCTTCTTCCTGACCCAACTGGAACGGCGGGATGTCCATCTGGCGGCCGGGCCGCAGGCGTATCTGTTGGCCATGCTGCGCGCCGGGGCCGTGATGCGCCCAATCGGTGACCCGCGTTCGATCACCAAGGAAGAAGCGCAAGGACTGATCGAGCAGGGCCTGTGCATTCAGGCCAGCGCCACACTGGAAGCCGCCATGCCCTATTTCGACCGGGCGGACATCCCTTGTATTCCGGTGGTTATTTTGGATACCGATGGAACTGAAACACCGGTAGGTGCGCTTTATCACATTGATGCGCTCAAGGCCTACAACAGGGCGCTTGCCGCCACCGCGGCCGAGGAACATTCCTGATCCTCAACCACCGTAGACGCTGGCAGCGTCCCCCAGGTAATTGTCCCATGCAAACCAGTAAGAAATGTGGCCCGCAACCCGAGACAAGCGTGTGCCATCCGGTCCGATCAACGCGTCTTCAGTCACGGTCCAGCTTTGACCTCTGCCATCCTGCAAACCTGTTTGCGTGGCCTTGAATGTATGACCTTTACGCTCGTAGGCGCGTACGCTGCGTTCCTTTGGGTCCCCGATCAGAACCAGTGGCGTTTGGGCGATGGCGTCGTTTATCACCGGCTTGTGCTTGAATGCATCCAGCGGCCATGCGCGCGCGGCTCCGAACTGGCGCACGGCAAAGATGTAATCTTTCTGCCGATGTCTGGACTGATCCACCGCAGCCGGGAACATCAACTCGCTTGAGGCGAAGTAGTCTCGATAGACAACGCCCGACCCATAATTGCGCCGATGCCCGGTATTCAGAGACAAGACGCGCGTCTTTGGGTGCGAGGTTTTCCAACTGTCCCACGTAGTGATCACAACCGGGCGCTGTTTCAACGTGATGCCGCTATTCACCAAAGGACCCACAACAGGTTTGCCGGTGTATTGGTTCCAAAGCGAATGTGTCTCGCGGTCAAACATCAGCTTGTTCGAGCGATAAAGGAACCCTGACGAACCGAAAATGAACGGTTTTCGCCGCCCCGCCACCTGCGTTTCAAAAAGAATGCCGGACCCGCAAAGCGTGCAATAGGCCAGCGCCACGGGTACTCCGCCGATCACTTCATTGAACATCTCGTGCCAGCCCATGATCCGCAACGGATAGGCGCGCTCGTCCCCGTTGATTGCTACGCCGAAGACCAGATCATCGCCTTTAAGATATCCGGCATTCGAAGGTGAAATCAGAGACGGATTGTCCAAAGACGGAATACCGTCCTTATGCACTCCGCCCCATGCGATTTCTTCCAAACGGATCTTCATCCGGTCGCGTTGCAGGTATTCGGGTTGCAGGAACACGTCGAAGTTCGGGTCGATCCGCAGCAGAACCTCGCGCTTGAACGGGATAAGCGACGGATGAGGAGTAATCTGCGGGTTCCGCTCCTGCCACAGCATCCACTCGAACCAGTCGTTGCCATAGCGCTGCCCGGTCAGAGCCTCCATTACCTCGACGATCTCGTCTCGCCGACGGTCGGCATAACGCATCGCGGTCAACAACCCAGGAACAACATCTGGCTGCCCACGATCCTTGAGGTACGCCATCTGCGCCTCAAACGCGGTACGTCGCCCCTCCAGCGTGCTACGCAAAGCTTCAAGCACTGGATCCTGCTGTGCCCAAAGCGAGCTTGGGGCAAGCGCACCAGCCCCGATCATCCCTGCAAAACCGCGACGTGAAATCAACATGGAAGCCTCCGGTGATACCCGCAGGTAAGTGTGCCGCAATTGCCGCTCACATGCATTCCACAGCTGCGTGAGGGTAGGAAATAGAGAGCGCTTTCGCTTTCAGAAGCTTTACAATAGTCGCAAAAAAAACGGGCCTTCCGGCCCGTTTGAATGCGCAACAAAGATCGCTAAGCTCAGACTAAATCTGCTCTACCTTCACTGATTCCACAGGATAAAATGCCAGATGATCTTTGATCTCAGCCACGTCCGGGATTGGGTTCTCATAGCTCCAGACTGCATTTTCGGTCACGGATGATTTGTTGACGATGGAAAAATGCGTTGCGTCGCCCTTGCCGGGGCAATGGGTTACTTTGTCGGTACGGTCCAAAAAGGCCATCGCGATGTCGTTGCGCGGGAAGTAGATCACCGGATCCTTGTCGCCTTCGTGCAGTTCCAGGGCGTTGTTTGTCTCGCCCAGGATCGCACCGCCCGAGCGGACACTCCATTTGCCCGGCGCTTTTTGGATCGTGATCTCGGTCATTCCTATTCCTTCCTTCGTCGTATTCGGGCCTCTCCTCTGCCCGTTCTATGTAACAGCCCGGTGTCAGACCGGCGCAGTTGCGGCATCCAACCACAGTTGCGCGTCACGTCCCAGGCTTGGGCGGATCTTTTCCGCAACGTCGCGGTGGTAGGCATTCAGCCAGTCACGTTCGTCGGGTGTCAACATATCGACCAGGATCAGCCTGCGGTCAATCGGTACGAAAGTCAGCGTCCGCCAGTTCAGCATTGCACGCTCTGCGTCGCTGCCGGGCAGGGCGGGAGCCTCTTCCACTACGACAAGGTTTTCAATGCGGATGCCAAAAGCGCCTTCACGATAGTATCCAGGCTCGTTTGACAGGATCATACCTGGCTGCAACGGCACATGGCTTACCCTTGACAGGCGCTGCGGCCCTTCGTGAACACTCAGATAAGCTCCGACCCCGTGGCCGACCCCATGATTGAAGTCTTGCCCTGCGGCCCAAAGCGGCGTTCGCGCCACGCATTCGATGTCACGACCTGCAAGCCCTGCAGGCCAGCGCAACATCGACATGGCAATCATGCCTTTCAGGACACGTGTGAAACACGTTTTCTCTTCCTCGCCAACTTCGCCGATGGCAATGGTTCGTGTGATATCGGTTGTACCGTCCAGATATTGCCCGCCGCTGTCCAGAACCAGAATGTGACCGTCTTCCAAGCGGCTGTCGGTTTCTTCGGTCACGCGATAATGCATGATCGCACCGTTTGGCCCGGTCCCTGCGATGGTGTCGAACGAGATATCCTGAAGCGCATTGTCCTTGCGCCGGTTCTCTTCCAAGCGCGTGACCACTTGAGTCTCGGTCAAACTGGCGGGTACCTGCCCGTCCAGCCAGCAGAGGGTCTCGATCACGGCCACTGCATCACGCAAATGCGCTTCGGCGCTGCCCGCGATTTCGGCAGGGTTTTTGCAGGCTTTGGGCAGGGCACAAGGATCCCCACCTTCAGTCATCTCCGCCCCCAACACATCCGCTACGATCTGGGGCAGTGTGCCAATGTCCACTTGAACCGGCCCCTCCAGTGCGCCGACCGTATCCGGGAAAGTCTGCGGGTCATGCACAGTCACATTTGAACCTAGATGATCCCTGACTTCGACCAGCTTTTCGGCTGTCATGAACAGGTCGACCTTGCCATCCGCATGTAAAATCGCAAAACCATGTGCGACCGGGTTATAGGCAATGTCAGATCCGCGAATATTCAACAGCCACATTATCGAATCCGGCAGGGTGAGGATCGCAGCACTATTCCCATTCCGCTGCAAGTCTTTGGCCAGACGCGTAATTTTGCTGTCCGACGACTCCCCGGCAAATTCAATCGGATGCACCTTGACCGGCTTCATGGGTGGCGCAGGTTGATCCGTCCAGATCCGGTCAACAAGGTTCTCACATCTCACTGGTTCGATACCAGTACCGTCCAGATCACGAAGCAAATCGGAAATCTGACCTGCAGCGTGCAGCCAAGGATCAAACCCCACCTTGCCCCCGTGGGGCAGTTGCTCTTTCAGCCACGCGCTCAGGCTGACCTCGGGCCAGGGCACTGGCGTGAAGTCATCGGCAACCTGTGCCTTAACCTGCGTACGATACCGCCCGTCAATGAAGACCCCGGCGACATCAGGCAAGGCGGCGCAAAACCCGGCCGAACCTGTAAAACCCGTTAACCAAGCCAAACGTTCATCACGTGGGGCCACATATTCCCCTTGATGGGCGTCCGCGCGCGGTATCAGAAACCCATCCAAACCTGCTTGCGCCATTTCCGCTCGCAGCGCGGTCAACCTTGGTGGGCCTTGTTCCGGGCGGGCAGTCACTTGAAAGGATTGGAACATGAAGGGCCTCATTCACTGTGGTACCGGCAGACCCTGAGGCGCAGTGGAACAAATGTCCAGATCAGTATGACCCGAACAAAAGCCGATCCCAGACTTCATCTTTTCAAAAATACTCCCGCCGGAGGCAAGGCCAGCCTCAGCTGGCCTTTCGCATCCCCATCACCCGGGCCCGAGCGCGCGGATCACTGTCGAACAAAGCCGCCAACTGTTCGGTCATAGCTCCTGCCAGCTGTTCCACATCGGTGATGGTCACGGCGCGGTCATAATACCGGGTCACGTCGTGGCCGATCCCGATGGCCAACAGTTCCACCATCTTGCGCTTTTCGACCATGGCGATCACATCGCGAAGGTGTTTTTCCAGATAATTGGCCGGGTTCACACTCAGCGTGGAATCGTCGACCGGAGCACCATCCGAAATGACCATCAGGATCTTTCGCGCCTCGCGCCGCGCCAGCATCCGCCGGTGCGCCCATTCCAACGCCTCACCGTCGATGTTTTCCTTCAGCAGGCCCTCTTTCATCATCAGGCCCAGATTGGGGCGCGCTCGACGCCAGGGCGCATCGGCACCCTTATAAATGATATGGCGCAGATCGTTCAGACGCCCCGGCTGCTGCGGGCGGCCATCGTTCAGCCAAGCCTCGCGCGCCTGACCACCTTTCCACGCCCGCGTGGTAAAACCCAGAATCTCGACCTTCACATTGCAGCGTTCCAGCGTCCGCGCCAGAACATCCGCACAGATGGCCGCGATCGAAATCGGACGTCCCCGCATCGAGCCGGAATTGTCCAGTAGCAGTGTGACCACTGTATCGCGGAATTCGGTATCTTTCTCGACCTTGAAGCTCAATGGTGTGGTTGGATTCGCCACCACACGCGCCAGACGACCGGCATCCAGAATACCTTCTTCGCGGTCGAACTCCCAACTGCGGTTCTGTTGTGCCTGCAGTCGACGCTGTAGCTTGTTGGCCAGGCGGCTCACAGCCCCCTTCAGCGGTTCCAGCTGCTGATCAAGATAGGCACGCAGCCGTTCCAGCTCGGCAGGTTCCGCCAGGTCCTCGGCAGCGATTTCTTCGTCATGGGTATCCAGATAGACTTTGTAATCCGGGTCAGCCTCGGATGCTGGCGGCGGGGCAGGTGGCTCCATCGGGGCCTCACCTTCAGGCATCTCCGCCTCATCGCCCAACTCATCCTCGGCCATCTCATCCATCGAGACCTGTGCCTGAGATTGATCCTGTTGCTCTTCCTGGCTTTGTTCAGGGGTGGCGTCTGCGTCCTGCTCGTCCTGATCATCCTGACCGGTGCTGTCTGGGTCGGGCTGTTCTTCAGCGTCTTCCTCGGCCTGATCTTCCTGCTCATCGTCCAGCTCATCGGGGTCATCCCCAAGCTGATCGCCATAGCCCAGATCCTTGATCACCTGACGGGCAAATTTGGCAAACTCGGCCTGATCCGAGAGAATTTCGTCCAGATTCTCCAGCGTGCCTCCGGCCTGTTCCTCGATGAAGCCGCGCCACAGGTTCATGATGTTCTCGGCCGCAGGCGGCAAATCGCGCCCGGTGGCCAGATGCCGTATCAGATAGCCTGCTGCCACGGCCAGAGGTGCATCGGCAGGCTGTTTGCATTGGTCATAGCCACGCCGGATCGCCTCATGCCCGATCTTGACGTCAATATTGCTGGCAGTGCCGGGCATATCCCGCGCGCCCATTGCTTCGCAGCGAGCGGTCTCCATCGCCTCATAGAGGTCCCGCGCCATATCACCCGGAGGGGCATAGCGTGCATGAGTGGCATCGTCGTGGTATTTGCGTTGCAAGGCCAGAGCATCGGCAGTACCGCGCGCCAAAAGCACCTCTTCGCGCGTCATCCGGCGCGAAACCTGAGGCAAACGCATCGACTCGCCGGACATGCCCGAAGGATCAACCGTATAGGTTACGGACAGCTCGGGGTCATCGGCCATGACCTTGGTTGCCTCGGCCAGAGCCTTCTTGAACGGATCAGCAGGGTTGTCGTTCTTCTGTGCCATGTCCCCAAGCCTTTCACATTGCAGCCCCGATTTCCATGAGCAGGGAAACGGGATCCGCCTTCATCTGGCTAAAAATACCTCCGCCGGAGGCATTGCGCCCGCAAACGGGCGCAATTCGGCGTATTACCCTAAGCTCACACTCGCCGCGCTTTCCGGCAGCTCTTCGTCGAAGCAGCGTTGATAGAACTCGGCCACGGTCTGACGCTCCAACTCGTCACATTTGTTCAGGAAAGACAGGCGGAAAGCATACCCGACATCGCGGAAAATCTCGGCGTTCTGTGCCCAGTTGATCACCGTACGGGGGCTCATGACGGTCGACAGATCGCCATTCATGAAGGCAGTCCGGGTCAGGTCGGCCACAGTGACCATCTGACTGACGGTCTTGCGGCCGTCGGCGGTGTTGTAATGTGGCGCTTTCGACAGCACGATCATCGTTTCGGCATCGTGGCTGAGGTAGTTCAGGGTCGAGACCAAAGACCAGCGGTCCATCTGTGCCTGGTTGATCTGCTGCGTGCCGTGGTACAGACCCGTGGTGTCGCCCAGACCAACCGTGTTGGCGGTGGCAAACAGGCGGAAGTTAGGGTTCGGTGTGATGATCTCGTTCTGGTCCAGCAGGGTCAGTTTGCCGTCATGCTCCAGAACACGCTGGATTACGAACATCACGTCCGCGCGGCCCGCGTCATATTCGTCGAACACGATGGCGACCGGGTTACGCAGCGCCCAGGGCAAGATGCCTTCGTGGAACTCAGTGACCTGCTTACCGTCGCGCAGCTTGATCGCGTCCTTACCGATCAGGTCGATCCGGCTGATATGGCTGTCCAGGTTCACGCGTACTGCGGGCCAGTTCAAACGCGCCGCAACCTGTTCAATGTGAGTCGATTTACCCGTACCGTGATAGCCCTGGATCATCACACGACGGTTGTGGGCAAAACCCGCCAGAATGGCCAGCGTAGTTTCAGGATCGAATTTATAGGTCGGGTCGATGGCCGGCACACGATCTGTGGCTTCGGCAAAGCCTTTGACCTTCATTTCCGTATCAATGCCGAATACGTCGCGGACCGAGATATCTTCGGTTGGTTTTGCGTTTACGTCGATCGATCCGTCAGCCATTCGTCTTGTCCTTATCCTTTGGCCCGCCTTGCCGGGTCTGAACCCGTGTGTGGTGCAACATATTGCGGGCAAGGGCAAGGGAAAGAGACAGACCTGAAAAGCTGAGGGGATGTTTCTTTGAAACTGGCCTTATCGTTATTGCGCGCCGAGGCTTGTGACTTTCGGCTCAAACCGAGAAAGGAACGTTATCCCCGGGGCGTGCAGTTTAAAAGAAATTAAATATAAAAATATTACAATTATATTATGTGAAGGATTAATCTGGCTATATGCTCATGCATAAGTCGCTCTAGGTGTTTGTTAACGGAAAAAGTTCGAATGGCGCTTACAATTCTAGGCCCATCTTCAATTGCGGTCCCCAGTGGGTCGTCTTCCGTTATGCAACAATACACTGCAACCAAAGCCGGAGCTTCATGGAATGTTGTTGTTACGGGAACAGGGGGATTGAACCCTTCCGATTACTCTGTTTCGATTTCGTCGAGCGGGGTTTTAACTGTTGACCTCACCCCGGGTGTCGTCATTCCTCCCAACACGCAACTGGCCGTCGAAATATTCGCGTCTACGGGTCCTGGAAATGGCAACAACGACACACTCTTAGTGACGGTCGCGCTTCCGGCTGGAACTGTGCCGTGTTTCGTGAAGGGCACTATGATAGCAACCGAAAAAGGGTATTGTGCTGTCGAAGATCTTTCAGTCGGAGAGAAAGTGCGCCTTTCCAGCGGTGATCTGCTGCCCATTGAGTGGATTGGAGAAAAGACCCTGAGCGCGGAGGATTTGAGGCGCAACCCTCAATTGAACCCCGTTTGTATCCAAAAGGGAGCGTTGGGAGAAGGCATTCCTCACCGCGATTTGTACGTATCTCCGCAACACAGAATTGTTCTGGAAGGATGGCGCGCAGAACTTCTGTACGGAGAGCCTAGAGTCTTTGCCGCAGCAATCCATCTGGTGAACGACAAAACCATTCGTCAGGTTCATTTCAATGAGCCAGTCACGTACTACCACATTGCTTGTTGTCGCCACGCAATACTGATGTCCAACGGTTTGCTAACTGAAAGTTTATTTCTGGGTGATATAGCGCTGAAATCCTTCCACCGCGAAGACGTAAAAGAGTTGCTAACGCTATTTTCGGAATTAAGTGATCGCTCGACAGTGCCCTCACAAACTCGCCTGAGTTGCTTGAAGCGTTGGGAAGCACTTGTAATTCGAAGTTAAGCTCGCGGAGAAAGCCCTGCCATTTACTGATCTACACCGCGGTCAAGCAAGTTAGTGCAAAGTTTGCTTCTCTAGATCGACTACCATCAATTTGAAATGAGGGCGGCACACAAAGTACGTCACAGCGCCGCGCGCAAACTTTAGCTTTGAAACGACGGTCACCTACTCATTGCGAAAACCAAAGCTCATCGTTACGAAAGCCGCCTTTCACGAGGCGATCCGCTTTCAAAACATCCGGAAACTCGTCCACCCAATCCCGAAACCGGTCATTTGTGATAATGCGTGCCTTGCTGTCCCGCGACGCTTGTAAAATCCAAGGATCCGCCGGCGTTCCTTTGGGTGCGATCATGACCTGCTTGGTGCGCAGGCCTAAAGCGCGGCTCAGCGCCCGGTCGTTCATGTATTCGCCGTCGAGCTTATAGCCGACATTTGCATCGAATACGACACCCGGTTTGAACCCGGCCGTCTTCAGCGCCGACAGCACCAGCCGCAATGTGCCCAGATCCGGCTTACCCTCTTTCCAATGGATCACGTTGGACCCGTCCACGATGATCCATGTGTTTGCCTTGCGCCACCTGAGCCACGCGCGCAGTCCCCAAACCAAGCTGATGACAATGAATAGCAGGCTCAGTTCTCGGGCGAACGCGAATTCAGGCGGAAGAAACGGGGCCGCGAAATAAACGCCCAGCGAACAAAGCAAAAGGAGGTATGGCATTCGCACAGCGGCTGCTCCGTTAATACCTGTGTTCAAACCCCACCATTATTGCGGGTATTGAACAAGGTTTCCCGTGAGCTTGATCGCAATCGGGCCGGGCAGTGTACATACAAAGCCACAGCTGTCGGATCGCAGAATTATTTAAAATTCCGGCTGTCCTTGATCTGATCCCAGGCCCAGACGACCTCTTGTAGCTGCTCTTCCTGCGAGCGATCACCGCCATTCATGTCCGGGTGCAAAACCTTAATCAGTTTCTTGTATGCCTTGCGTACTTCGGCCTTGGACCAGCTGTCATTGGCTTCCAGAATCTCGATCGCGCGGCGTTCGGTGGGGGGCAGGCGACGGCCACCACCGCCCGATGTGCGGCCTTTGTTTTGCGTGCTGTTGGCACCCAGAACCTGATGCGGGTCCTCGATACCCAGACGGGCCCAAGCGCGCGCTTCGGGGTCGCCCATCGGTTTTGTTTCGCGTTCCCACACTTTGTCTTTCGACCGTTGCGCGTTCAACTCGGCCTCTGTGGTGCCGTCGAAGAAGTTCCATTTCTGATTGTATTCGCGCACATGCTGCTGGCAGAACCAGAAGAAATCATCCAGCACATCCGGTGCCTTGGGCGCGCGGAACTTGCCCGGCTCGTTGCAGCCCTCATGATCACAGATCCGGACCGACGTCTCGGACGCGCCTGACATGCCCCGACGCCCGCGCGGGTTCTTTTTCTTGGCGCTGGAAACGGACATATCAAATCCGAAGGGGTCTGACTTCGTCATGCTCTCAATCCTCACGAACGCATCTTTTCGACTCGGAGGCAGCAGTTTAATCTAAGCAGCCGAAAGTAGAAGAGGGGGGCGGTAAAATTTTTACCGCTGAGCGAAAAAATGAGCGTGACCGACGAGATCCGAACCTGCCTGCAAGCCGCCTTTGACCCGCGCGAGCTTGAGGTGATCGACGACAGCGAAAGCCACCGCGGCCACGCGGGTTTTCAGGAAGGCGGCGAGAGCCATTTCAACGTCCGCATTCGCGCCGCCGCCTTTGAAGGGCAATCTCGCCTTGCCCGCCATCGTGCGGTTTACAAAGCTTTGGGTGATATCGTGCCCCGCATTCACGCGCTGGCGTTGGATATCGATACTTGAACGCGCAGAACGTCAGTCTGCGCTCATCTGCGCCGAGGGCGTTGATGCCGAAATCGCATATTCTTCTTCGGTCATGTCGTCCTCGATGCCTTCGAACAAAGGGGTCGACAAATAACGCTCGCCAGTGTCCGGCAGCATGACCAGGAAAACGGATCCTTCCGGTGCGGATTCGGCCATCTTCATCGCGACGGCAAAGGTCGACCCGCCCGAGATTCCGGTGAAAATACCTTCTTCCGAGGCAAGTCGGCGCGACCACGCGATCCCTTTGGGTCCGGGTACGGGGATCAGTTCGTCGTAATACTTATTGTCTATGGCTTCCTGCAGGACCCAAGGAATGAAGTCCGGCGTCCATCCCTGAATCGGGTGCGGCTCGAAATTCGGGTGGCTCTCGGTCGGCTGATGATCCCCGTTGCGGGTGTTAGTGTACCCCGATGACACGATGGCTGCATTGGCTGGTTCGGTCAGGATGATCTTCGTTTCGGGCCGCTCTTTCCGCAAGGCGCGCGAGACACCTGAAACTGTGCCGCCGGTCCCGTATCCTGTCACCCAGTAATCCAGCCGCTGCCCTTCGAAATCGGCAAGAACCTCCCGCGCAGTCGTGTTTTCGTGAATATCAGCATTGGCAGAGGTTTCGAACTGGCTGGCCAGAAACCACCCGTTTTCCTCGGCCAGTTCCTTGGCCTTGGTGTACATGCCAAACCCTTTTTGCGCCTTGGGGGTCAGAACGACCTTGGCCCCCAAAAACCGCATCAACTTGCGCCGCTCGACCGAAAAGCTCTCGGCCATCGTCACAACCAGAGGATAGCCCTTGGCCGCGCAAACCATGGCAAGTCCGATGCCGGTATTGCCCGAGGTTGCTTCGACAACGGTCTGGCCTGGTTTCAACCGCCCCTCGCGCTCTGCCGCTTCGATAATATTCAGCGCCAGCCTGTCCTTGACCGAACCAGCGGGATTGAACGCTTCGAACTTCACATAGACGGTTACATGATCTGGCGCGATACGATTGACTCGGATGCAAGGAGTGTCGCCCACGGTGTCCAGAATGCTGTCATAAAGGCGTGCCCGCCCTTGCGTCTGCCGAATAGCCATTTTGATGTCCCTCCCGGTTGTTCGATTAGCATGCCATAGATTTTCGGGGCGCGTATCCCTTTTTCAAATGGCGTGTCCTGCTTGTGCTCAAGTCACCGCCAGTCTTTTGACGCTTCTGTTCTTTTTCGGACGAGATCACGCATAGACAGGCGTCTGTTCCGGTCATTTGCAACCGGAGTGCGCTGGAACCCGCGCGGGACAAGCCTAGACGCGGGTTCCGCCGGGCAACCTGTGTTGAAAGCGTGGCAAATGACTAAGGATGTTGGATTTATCTCAAAACAGCAGGTGGTCTAGTGCCCTGACTCAGATACCCAACCCTTCGACATAGACTAAGATTTTGAAGCGTCATCGGCCTCGGATACTTCATCAGACCGTTTCAACGACAACGGCGGTTCATCCGCTTCCGCCGCAATCGGTTTCGGCGCCTGAACCTCGTCGGGGCCCGGAACCGGCTGGGCCAAAGGGGTGCTGTCCATATCTGGTGCTGTACCGATTTCGGATGCGTCAACTTCTTCTTCCACCACGCGCCGAAACACCAGCACGTTACGCCAGTTCGTTGTCGATCCGGTCAGGCCCGCGCGTTCCTCGCTGGGTAGCAGCTCGGCGCGGTGGTATTCCCAGCCGTCCTGACCCATCTGGTTCAGGACCTGTTCAACCGAGACCGCAAAGCGGCCCTCGGGTGTTTTCACCCCTTTGGCTTTGACACCTTTTTGCGGGGCGGGGATCACCTTGTATTCGTAGCGCTGCATCAACTGTTCCTAAACACCTGTTCGCGCCAAACTAACACGCTGATCCCCGAGTGAAAGAGCCGTTGCCCAACCGGCGGAATTCAGCCCTGATGATTGCCGCCTGCCTGTGCTGCCTTGGTCACAACCGAAAGGCACAGCTCAGTCGCCAGTGCCATGTCTTGTACTGAAATCCATTCCATCGGTCCGTGAATGCATTGCATCCCAGTGAACAGGTTGGGGCAAGGGGTGCCGAATTCGGTCAGGCGCGACCCGTCGGTGCCGCCACGGATCGGGACGGACAGAGGTTCGATCCCCAATTCGCGGCAGGCATCGCGGGCCAGATCGACCGGTGTCATGTCATTTTCCAGCCAATAGCGCATATTGCGATACTGATGGCTGATCTCGCAGGTGATATTTGCGCGTGGTTCGGTGGCCTGTACGGCGGCACAAACCTGTCGCACGATGTTGCGCTGGGCTTCCAGTGCGTCCATTTCGAAATCACGCAGGATCAGCTTGATCTCCATCTCGGACGAGCCGCCATTCATGTCGGTGACATGGATGAATCCCTCGCGCCCATCTGTGGTTTCCGGAGTCATGGTGGCCTGAGGTAGCGTTTGAACGATTTTTGCAGCCAGATGTGCAGCGTTCACCATTTTGTCTTTCGCCAAACCGGGATGGATCGAAACGCCTTCGATCTTGATCACCGCACGGTCGGCTGAAAAGCTTTCGTACTCGATCTCACCGACTTCCTGACCGTCCAGAGTATAGGCGAAATCCGCGCCCAGATCCTTGGGCAGCTGTTCGGTTACGCCGCGCCCGATCTCTTCATCCGGGGTAAAGCCGATGCGGATCGGTCCGTGTGCAATATCCGGGTTTTCGATCAGGTGCCGTGCCATGGTCATCAGAATCGACACGCCCGCCTTGTCATCCGCACCCAGCAGGGTTGTGCCCGAGGCGGTTATCAGGTCATGGCCAATTTTCTCGGCCAGATAGGGGTTTTCTTCCGGTGACAGGACCAGATCAGGATCGTCTGGGAATGAGATATCGCCGCCATTGTATCCCTTGATCACCCGTGGCTTGACGCCTGTGGCGTTGAACTGTGGGGCGGTATCCACATGCGCCAAAAAGCCCACTGTCGGCCCCGGAGCGGTTCCGGGAATGGTCGCAACCACCACGCTGTCGCCTGTGACTTCGATATCCTGAGCGCCGATCTGGGCCAGTTCATCGCGCAACAGATTCAGCATGTCGAACTGGATTTGCGTGCTGGGGGTTGTGGGGGAAGTCTCGTCGCTCTGACTGTCGATGGCCGCATACCGCACCAGCCGGTCCTCGAGTTCCTGATCAAATCTGTTCTGCATGATACCTCACCTTTCTGGAGGCGAAGAAAGGACGCGAACAGCGGGAAGTCAAGCCGATGGCTTGACCCCAAGTCTTAAGATTTCGTGAGAATATGACGTGTACAAATCCACGCGTTTCCGCTGGCAGACCTGTACAAATCAACCGGGTTACGAGCCCAGCTTTTTGCTGACCAATTCGTTCACGGCCTTCGGGTTCGCTTTGCCGCCGGTTGCTTTCATGACCTGACCGACAAACCAACCCGCCAGTTTCGGGTTAACTTTAGCCTTTTCAACCTGTGCCGGATTGGCAGCGATGATTTCATCCAGAGCAGCTTCGATGGCGCCGGTATCGGTCACTTGCTTCATGCCGCGGTCTTCAACGATCTGCGCGGGATCACCGCCTTCGGTATAGACGATTTCGAACAGGTCTTTGGCGATCTTGCCCGAAATGGCATCCGACGAGATCAGATCGATGATCCCACCCAACTGTGCCGGGGAAACCGGCGAGTCGGTGATGTCGTGGTCTTCTTTTTTAAGACGGCCGAACAACTCGTTGATCACCCAGTTCGCAGCCAGTTTGCCGTTGCGACCCTTGGCGACGTCTTCGAAATACGCGGCAGATTCCACCTCGGCGGTCAGAACCGATGCGTCATAGTCGGTCAGGCCAAATGCGCTGATAAAACGTGCTTTTTTCTCGTCGGGCAGTTCAGGCAGCTTCGCGGCGATGTTATCGACCCACGCTTGCTCGATTTCCAGCGGCAGCAGATCAGGGTCGGGGAAGTAACGATAATCATGCGCCTCTTCCTTGGACCGCATCGAGCGGGTCTCACCCTTGTCCGGGTCATACAGGCGGGTTTCCTGTTCGACCTCACCACCCCCTTCGACGATGGCGATCTGGCGGCGGGCTTCGACTTCAATCGCCTGCTGGATGAACCGCATCGAGTTCATGTTCTTGATCTCGCAGCGCGTGCCCAAATGCGAGAAATCCTGCGTTTCCTGATACTTCTCATAGGCACCCGGCAAACAGATAGAGACGTTGACGTCCGCCCGCAGGTTGCCGTTTTGCATGTTGCCATCACAAGTGCCCAGATAGCGCATGATCTGGCGCAGCTTGGCGATATAGGCGGCAGCCTCTTCCGGCCCGCGAATATCTGGGCGGCTGACGATCTCCATCAGACAGACGCCGGTCCGGTTCAGGTCGACGAAGGACATATGCGGGTCCATGTCGTGGATCGATTTACCCGCGTCCTGCTCCATGTGGATGCGTTCGATGCGAACCATGCGTGCGGTGCCGTCACCCATCTCAACCAGCACTTCGCCTTCGCCCACGATAGGGTGGTACAGCTGCGAAATCTGATAGCCCTGCGGCAGGTCAGGGTAGAAATAGTTCTTACGGTCGAACGCCGATTTCAGGTTTATATCCGCCTTCAGGCCCAGCCCTGTGCGCACAGCTTGCTCAACGCAGTATTCGTTGATCACCGGCAGCATCCCCGGCATCGCCGCGTCCACGAAAGCCACGTTCGAGTTCGGTTCGGCTCCGAATTGGGTCGACGCACCCGAGAACAGCTTGGCATTAGACGAGACCTGAGCGTGCACCTCCATCCCGATCACCAGTTCCCAATCGTGCTTGGCCCCGGCAATGGTCTTGGGTTTGGGCATTTCGTATGTCAGATCGAGCATGGCGCGCCTCATTTCCGCAGAAGTCTAAGCCTGCGTATTAGGCCCGGCAGGGCCTAGGGGCAAGGGGGAATCCTGACGCGTTCAGTTCTGGGAAAACTGCAGGCCGGTTGGAGTGAAGGTCACGTCCATACCACTGCGCAATTCTTCCCTGAACAGATCCGAGATCGCCCGCAAGGCATCCCGCTGACCCCGCGCGGCAAACCGCTCGGGCGAGTTGATGCGCACCGAGTTGTTGAAGCCTGCTGTCGCGTGGGCCCAGATCAATGGGTGCAACTCGGTCAGGTGATCGCGGATCAGCCAGTTCGCAGTATCGCGCATTTGTGCGCGGAACTGGTCGGCTTGTTCGTTCTGGCCTCGTCCGTTCTGGATGGTGATTGCACAATAGGCCGACAGCATGTTGATCATTTGCTGATCGGGCCGCAGTCGCACGATGTCGCGTAAACCGTCCAGGAAATACTCGGTATCGACCCGCGCACAGGCTTCTTCATCCAACGCAATGGCGTCGAACTGAACCCAAGTGTAGCCGCCAGCACCCCAGACATCTTGGGTCCGAGCCGCTGTGCGCATCGCTTGCAATTCCAATTCATCGTAGCTTCCGAACCACCGGGGCAACAGATGGCTGCCCATGGCGCGCATGTGCCGTTGGTTGCGCGGATCCAGCGTGATCAGGCGCTCATATTCATCAGACACCCGCGCGTTGGCGCGGCGTTGACCGGCCAAAAGCGCGCAGCCTGCCGCAGCAATCAGCGGGCTGTCCGGGGCATCAGTCCGGCATTTGGGCAAGATCGACGCGGCCCGGTCGAAATGTGCCGCACAGCGCGAACGGTGCAAGGGCGGCAGTGCCGTGTCTGACGCTGTACCACGCCACGCCCAGGCCAGATCGATATGGGCAAGTGCCACAACGGCGGCGATCATTGGGTCATCAGGATTGTCCGCCATTTCGCCTTCAAGCTCAGATATGCCTCCCAACAGGTCGTAATCCGAAATGGCTTTGCCGTCCGTCAGTGCGTGTTCCGCAGCCAGAACCACATCCGATCTTGCCCCAAACGCCAGAAGATCGGCAATTGGCATCCCGTCCGACACGGCAACGCGATCCTGATCTGCGGTTCGCATTTCCTTGGACAGGTCGGTCCAACGATCCTGCCTGGCCAAATAGCGGCCATGTTCGATTGTGGAATGTCCGATCAGGTTTTCATTACCCGTTTGCACAACAGGAATGTTGAGTTGTCCTTGTTCAGGCAAGGCAGCCGCCAACGCAGACTTCGTCGCGCACAATTCTGGTGCGGCAGGAGCGGATGAGGCTGAGGGTTGGGCAAACATTGCCCGAAACGACCGAAACATGGCGAAACTCAAAAACTGTAAAAACACTTAACGTCTTTCAAATCTGGCGAGATATTGGGCTCAGATCAAGTTAAATGCTTAGCAGTTTTCGGTTTTTGTGTCCAATTTACCGGTCAGAGGCTCAGTGTTTCAGAAAACAGTAAAATGATGGCGCTCAACACGGAACCCGGCCTGTGTCAGGACCGGTTCAAGGTCTCGATGCGGCGGGAGCGACTCATCGGGTAAACGGATTCGTTTGCCCGAATGCAGAACGATGGAAACGCGTACCGACAAGTCCCACCGCGTGTCAAACCGGAAAAAATCAATGTCCTGCAGCAGGACCTCTGCCTGGCGCTTGCCGGTAAACCAGCGTATGGCGGCCGCATCGATCTGCACGCCGGCGCGCGTATTCTGGATCACGTCCCACACAGCTGGTAGGGTGCCCAATGCCAGCAGCCATACCATCCACCAGGCGGCATCGAACAGGACGACCAGAGCCATCAAACCGGAATAGACCGCAGCCAGAATGACCAATGTTCGCGTGTTTCGGTTCTGGCGGGCGAATGTGAATTCAGTCATGCGCCAAGGATACGCGATACCATTTCACTGGTGTCACGCGACAAGTTCGGGGTTCCAGCAATGCGAGAAAGCTGCGCACGCATCAGGTCCTGACGGTCGGCATCATACCGTTTCCACGTTTGAAATGCCGAACACATGCGTGCAGTGGTTTGCGGATTCACTGGATCCAGTCGGATCAGCCAATCAGCCAGCAGGGCATAGCCAGCCCCGTCAGGCTGATGGAACCCGGCATGATTCATCGCTAGCGCGCCCATAACGGCGCGGAACCGGTTGGGGTTCTTCCAGTTGAAGTCGGCATGTTGTGTCAGAGATTGTGCCACGCCGGGTGTCGCCTCGGGTGCAGCCATTGTCACCTGCAGGCCAAACCATTTGTCCATAACCAGTCGGTCATGCTGCCACTGGTTGTAGAACGCAGCGAGTTCTGTTTCTCCTTTGCGCGCGCGCAACAGACAAGACAGGGCAGTCAATTGCAGGGTCATGTTATCTGCGTTGCCATACGCCTCAGCCGCCATTGCCCCGCCATCCAGTCGGGTGGTCAGCGCCAGCGCGGCGCTGCCAAGGGCGCGTTTGCCGGATTGCGCAGCGTCCGGCGCATAGGGGCCATCCACCAAGGCTTCGCTGTGTAGCCGGGGCAACAGATCCTGTACGTGCTGGGCCGTGGCCTGCCGCAGTGTCTCTACCGCGGACCAGATCACCATCGGATCAGGGGTTTGGCCGCGCTCGTACAAGGTTGCCGCCAGCTCGGATTGCGTCGGCAGCCTAAGCATTAGGGCCCGGTAGGCTGGGTCCAATTCTCCGTCACGCAGCACGGCCAGCAGACCATCGAGGTAATCGGCATCCGGCGCGGCATCATCCTGGATCATTCGCAGCAAAGTATCCTGCGCCAGAGACCGCCCAGCCTGCCAACGGTTGAAGGGGTCGGTGTCATTTGCCAGCAGAAACGCCCGCTCGGCGTTGCTGACGTCATGCTCAAGAATAACCGGCGCTGAGAAATCACGCAGGATCGACGGTGTGGGTTTTGCGGCCAGCCCGGTGAATTGAAAGCTTTGCTCAGCTTCCGTCAGTTCCAACACTTCGGTCGGGCGGACCTCATCCCCATTTGCACCTAACAGGCCCACAGCAACCGGGATCACTTGAGGTTGCTTTTCATTTTGCCCCGGCGTCGGCTCGGTGCGCTGTTTCAACGTCAGGGTATAAATGCCGTCCGCCCAGTCTTCCGAAACGGTGACGCGTGGCGTGCCCGATTGGCTGTACCAGCGTTTGAATTGGGTCAGGTCGCGGCCTGTGGTGTCTTCGAATACCTTGATCCAATCTTCGATGGTGCAGGCTTGGCCGTCGTGGCGCTCAAAATACAGGTCCAGTGCTTTGGTATAGGCTTCGTCCCCGACCAAACGTTTCAACATTCCGATTACTTCAGCACCTTTCTCATAGACGGTCGCGGTGTAGAAGTTGTTGATCTCCTGAAAGCTCTCGGGCCGTACCGGGTGTGACAGGGGGCCGTTGTCTTCGGGGAACTGGCGCGCGCGCAGATCGATGGCGTCGTGGATGCGTTTCACAGGGGCCGAGCGCATGTCGGATGTGAACTGCGCATCGCGGAATACCGTCAGTCCTTCTTTCAGACACAGCTGAAACCAGTCGCGGCAGGTGATGCGGTTGCCGGTCCAATTGTGGAAATACTCATGTGCGATGATTGCTTCGATGCGTTCGAAATTCGCATCGGTCGAGGTTTCGGGGCTTGCCAGAACAGCCGAGGAGTTGAAGATGTTCAGCCCCTTGTTTTCCATCGCTCCCATGTTGAAATCGTCCACGGCGACAATGTTGAACACGTTTAGATCGTATTCGCGGCCATAGACGTCTTCGTCCCATTTCATCGACTTTTTCAAGGCTTCCATGCCAAAGGCGCATTTGCCTTCATCGCCGGGACGAACCCACAGGTTCAATTCCACTTCGCGGCCCGACTTGGTGGTGTATTGGTTGTGATGGGCGATTAGGTCGCCTGCAACCAGAGCAAACAGATAGGCCGGTTTTGGCCATGGGTCGGTCCATTCGGCCCAGCCGTCGCCCTTGCCCGACGGGTTGCCGTTGGACAGCAGTACGGGAAGGTCGCCATTGATGCGTACGGTAAAGGTGGACATCACGTCCGGGCGGTCGGGGTAGTAGGTGATCTTGCGAAACCCCTCTGCCTCGCATTGCGTGCAATACATGCCGTTTGACATGTAAAGCCCTTCCAGCGCGGTGTTATTGCCGGGATCGATCTCGACCTCGGCCTCCCAGATGAAGGGCGCATCCGGTACGGCAGCGGTCAGGCCCTTTTCGGTTACATCCGGCGCGATCTCTGCACCGTCGATTGCAGCGCGGATCAGCGTCAGGTCTTCCCCATGCAGAAAGAATGTTCGGTCCTTGGCATCAGGATTCGGGCGAAAGGCGACGCGCGATGTGACCCGGGTGGCATGGTCGGCAAGGTCGAAGGTCAGGTGCACGCTATCCACCAAATAACCGAACGGCGTGTAGTCCTTCAGGTAAATTGTTGTGGGGGCAGCGTCGCGCATCTTGGGCCTCGTCTCCTTACTGGTTTGGCGCGACGTTAGGGGCTTCGTACAGGGGCTGCAACTGGCCTACGTCACTCGCTTGCTGATTTTAAGGCGGCTTTTTGAAGGACCGAATACTGCTAATCACTCGACAAAAGTTGCCTATCGGAAACTTTCCCCCTAAATGCACCTGAGCATACAGTGGCACACAATCGCGGGAGAGCGGGAACATGACTGGCAGACACACCCTGAACGGGCTGCAGATCGATCCGATTTTGGCAGAGTTTATCGAGACGCAAGCACTGCCAGGAACCGGTGTGTCCGCGCAGCAGTTTTGGGCAGGCCTGGCGCGATTGGTGAACGATTTGGGGCCGAAGAATCGCGACCTTCTAGCGAAACGGTCTGAAATTCAAAGCCGTATCGACGGCTGGCATATGGCCCGCAAGGGGCAGGAGATTGATCCTGCCGAATACCAGACTTTCCTGAAAGAGATCGGTTATCTGGTCCCAGAAGGGGATGGGTTTCAGATCGAGACGGCAAACGTGGATCCCGAGATTGCCCTTACCCCCGGTCCCCAACTTGTGGTGCCGATCACCAATGCCCGTTTTGCCTTAAATGCTGCCAATGCCCGTTGGGGCAGTCTGTACGACGCGCTTTACGGAACTGACGCTATGGGTGATTTGCCAGCGGGCGGTGGCTATGATGCCGCGCGCGGGGCGCGTGTGATCGCATGGGCCAAAGCCTTTCTGGACGACGTCGTACCACTGGCGTCCGGGTCTTGGGCGGACGTGTCCAGCCTTACAGTGAAGGACGGAGGATTGGTTCCTGCGCTGGGCGACCCCGCGCAATTTGCCGGGTTTGGTGGTGCGGCGGACAAACCGGAATTCGTGCTGCTGAAGAACAATGGCCTGCACATCCAGATCATGATCGATCCTTCCAGTACCATTGGCGCAACCGATCCCGCTGGCATCGCGGATGTCCGGCTCGAGTCAGCGCTGTCGACGATTATGGATTGCGAAGACTCGGTGGCTTGTGTTGATGCCGCCGACAAAGTTGTCGCATACGGCAACTGGCTGGGTTTGATGAAGGGCGACCTTACCGAAGAAGTCACGAAGGGCGGCACGACATTCACTCGCAAACTTGCGGACGACCTGAGTTTCACCACGCCGTCGGGCGATCAGGCCGCGCTGAAAGGCCGGTCGCTGATGTTGGTACGTAACGTAGGTCACCTGATGACCAACCCGGCTGTGCTGGACGCTGAAGGGCGCGAGATTGGTGAAGGGCTGATGGATGCCCTCTGCACTACGTTGATCGCCATGCACGATATGAAGCGCGAAGGCGGTAACTCGGTCGAAGGTTCGGTCTACGTCGTAAAGCCCAAGATGCACGGGCCCAAGGAAGTTGCGTTCTCGGTCGAGATTTTCGACATGGTCGAAGACATTCTTGGCTTGCCCCGCAACACCGTGAAGCTGGGCATCATGGATGAGGAACGGCGCACTTCGGCCAACCTCAAAGAGTGTATTCGGGCGGCGAAGTTGCGCGTGGCGTTCATCAACACCGGGTTTTTGGACCGGACCGGGGATGAGATTCATACCTCGATGGAAGCCGGTCCGATGCTGCCAAAAGGCGATATCAAGAACACGCCCTGGATCGCGTCCTACGAGGACCGCAATGTCGACATCGGTCTGGCCTGCGGCCTGAAAGGCAAAGCGCAGATTGGCAAGGGCATGTGGGCGATGCCGGATCGCATGGGCGACATGCTGGACGCCAAGATCGGACACCCGATGTCTGGCGCAACCTGCGCCTGGGTGCCTTCGCCAACCGCCGCGACACTGCACGCGACGCATTATCACAAGGTTGATGTGCTGGCCCGACAGGATGAACTGGCCGCCGGAGGCGCGCGCGGTAAGCTAGATGACCTGCTGACCGTTCCGCTGCTGGGTGGTCGGAACCTGAGCGAAGATGAAATCACTCGTGAGATCGAAAACAACGCTCAGGGCATTCTGGGCTATGTGGTGCGCTGGGTCGATCAGGGCGTGGGCTGCTCCAAGGTGCCGGATATCAACGACATCGGCCTCATGGAAGACCGCGCAACCTGCCGGATTTCGTCTCAGGCGCTGGCCAATTGGCTGCACCATGGCATCGTGGACGAAGCGCAGGTCATGGCCGCGATGCAGAAGATGGCGGCTGTTGTGGATCGTCAGAACGATAGCGACCCAAGCTACACGCCTATGGCGCCAAGCTTTGACGGCATTGCCTTTCAGGCGGCCTGCGATCTGGTGTTCAAGGGGCGGGTGCAGCCTTCGGGCTATACCGAGCCGGTTCTGCACGCCCGTCGTCTGGAGTTGAAGGCAAGCCAGGCGTAAGCGGTTCGGGTCGGGGCAAGGGGTATGTCTACCCCTTGTTTTCCAAAGAAGATTTTATCCAAATGAAAGGGATCAGGGATGGCTATTTCTTTGCGCAAGGCGCGCACCATCATTCGTAAGGCTCTCGAGAAGGGGCGCGAGATGGAGTTGAAGCCTCTGTCCGCTGTGGTTCTGGACGCGGGCGGTCATGTTATCGCCTTCGAACGCGAAGACGGTGCCGCCCCGGGTCGTTTCGCGATTGCGCATGGCAAGGCCTACGGCTCGGTCATGTTGGGCATGGCCGGGACCGCGCAGATGCAACGCGCCGAGGCGCAGGCCTATTTCATGGCCGCAGTGAATGGCGTCTATGGCGGGCAGGTTGTGCCGGTTCCAGGTGGTGTTCTGTTACGCGACCGAAAAGGCGCTGTCATCGGGGCTGTCGGAGTAACAGGTGACACTTCGGACAATGATGCGATTGCCGCAATGGCTGGAATTGAGGCAGCCGGTTTGATTGGTGAGATTTAAGTCTCCGCTTGGTTTGTCCTGCCAATGCCAAAACTTTGGAATTATTTCCCGGTTGATAGATTTTCTCGGGAAATAATTCCATACAAAGTGTCTTTTGGGGGATTGTATTGTGCGTCCCTGAACACGTCCCTGCGCTGTCATGCAGGGCGTGTATTCTTGCACGTCTGAGAGGCTGCCGCTAGCTTCCATGTTAAGCAATGGAACAACAAGGAAAGCGGAATGTCTCGTCCTGTCGTCGGTATCATCGGCAACTCGTATCTTATGAATGACCAATACCCGACACATGCGGGTGGGACGATGAACTCGGACGCGGTTGCCAATGTGTCGGGATGTCTGCCGCTGCTGATCCCTGCGGACCCGCGCTATGTGACGGTTGATGAGTTGCTGTCGGTATGCGACGGCTTTCTGCTGACCGGCGGACGCCCGAATGTTCATCCAGAAGAATACGGCGAACCCGAAACCGAAGCGCATGGAGAGTTCGACCGGGCACGCGACGCCATCACCCTGCCACTGGTTCGGGCCTGTGTGGAACGTGGGCAGCCCTTTATGGGCATTTGCCGCGGGTTTCAGGAGGTCAACGTGGCGATGGGTGGAACACTGTATCCCGAAATTCGCGATCTACCGGGCCGGATGAATCATCGGATGCCGCCCGACGGTACGCTGGAAGAGAAGTTTGCGCTGCGGCATGTGGTGACACTGGATGAGGGCGGAGTGTTCCATAAAGTGTTTGGCGCGACCGAGGTCATGACCAACACCCTACATGGGCAGGGCATCAAGACCATTGGCGAACGCGTCGTCATCGAAGGTCACGCGCCCGACGGCACGCCCGAGGCGATCTTTATC
Organism: Ruegeria sp. HKCCA5929; assembly: GCF_013034525.1. Taxonomy (NCBI): domain Bacteria; kingdom Pseudomonadati; phylum Pseudomonadota; class Alphaproteobacteria; order Rhodobacterales; family Roseobacteraceae; genus Ruegeria; species Ruegeria sp. HKCCA5929. Next base: position 155,453 of record NZ_WQGE01000004.1, on the reverse strand, counting down.
AAAGACGCGCCTGGCTTTACGCTGTCTGTTCAGTGGCACCCGGAATGGGATGCCATCAACGACCCGGTGTCGCGCCCTCTGTTCGAGGCTTTTGGAAACGCTGTCCGGGTTTGGAATCGTGGCGGTTGTACTGCGATCAAGCAGTCTGCTTAACTGTACTTGCCCGCTGCTCTCTTGAGTCACGTCACTGCATCGCAACATTCAAATATTTATTTCTGAGGTCCGTCGACTAACCTTTTGAGCTAACCAGCGGGTCTGAGAGCCTGTCGCTGTTGACATGAAACAGGGCAGGATCGAGCGATGAGCGAGTCAACCCAAAGGCGAAGAGGCCGGACAAGGCTGCTTGCGGGAACATTGATAGTGTTTTCCGGTTTCGCGGCTGAGGCGGTCGCGCAGCAATGTGGCTCTCTGGGAGAATTGTTCTATATCGGGCGCACGCCCGACTCATCCTCTTCGGTGTGGTTGTCAGCGACAGAGCAAGGCGACTATCGCCTCGAAGCTGCGCAACGGAACACAACAGTAGACACCTGGACCAAGTCCCGTCGAGGTGTTCATCTGAGCTTTTCACCCTTTGTTTCGAATGGAAACGGTGGAGTGCACCGGTTGTTTGCAGTTGGCGGAGCACCTAATGGCCGGGATTGCCTGATTGATACGCAAAATCAACAACGAAACTGGAGCTTGCCCGGTGGCGGTGGTGGCTCTGGTGGCGGTGGCGGTTCAGGTGGCTCCGGTGGCGGCTTTGGCGGCGGCGGTGGTTCTGGTGGATCCGGCGGCGGCTTTGGCGGTGGCGGCGGCTCTGGCGGTTCCGGAGGTGGTTTTGGAGGCGGCGGTGGTTCTGGTGGATCCGGTGGCGGCTTTGGCGGCGGCGGTGGTTCTGGCGGTTCCGGAGGTGGATTTGGTGGTGGCGGCGGTTCTGGTGGATCCGGCGGCGGCTTTGGCGGTGGCGGCGGTTCTGGCGGGACCGGTGGTGGTTTTGGTGGAGGTGGAACAACGGCTACTTTGCCTCGTACGCAACCCCAAGGTGCTTCTGCAGGGGCATATGCTGTCGGCGTAGAGTGCGTTGACGCGGCGACGGGTAAACTCGACGCGGCACTTTGTGATCCCACTGTGACAGCGCCCCTTGCAGGCCCCCCTTTGACAGAGGGCCGTGATCTTGCACCGCCATCCACGTGGAATGTGTGGACAGACTTCACCTATACCGAAATCGAAGACACGCGCGGTGTCACGGAAGTCGACGTAAACGACAATTATTTTGCGGCAGGTTTCGACAGGCTTGTCACGCCGGACTTGGTCATTGGATTTCAGGTTGAATACGAAGACATTGATGTCGAAGGGTTTCAGGGCCAGTTCAGACAAGACACCAAAGGGTTGGCCGTCGGGCCATATTTTGCGTGGCGTATGTCCGAGAGGTGGGTGCTGAACGGGTTGGCGACTGTAGGAGAGTTTTCAACGGATGCAAACGTCTTGGGATTGACTGGTGATTTTGATCGCACGCGTTGGCGTGCCAATCTGGAAGCTGTTGGCCAATATGAGGTCGGGCGATTCCTGCTGCGCCCGTCGGTTGCCTTTGACTACTACAATTACAGCGCGGAAGACTATGATCTGAGCGGTAGTTTGGCAGGGGTTCCGGTCAACATCATTGGTGAAGTTGCTTCTGCGACTTACAGCGCCTTGACGCCTGAGTTGGAAGTTAGCAGGCCATTTGTCACGTCACGATCGATTGTATCTCCATTCGCGACGCTAAGCGCAACGTACTGGTTGGACCGTGACGATATTGGCATTGGCGGGGGATCACAGACTGATTTGACCTGGGCCACACGTGTCGGGGTTCGCGGACGCGCAAGTGAAGCCGTCTTTTTCGAAGCAACGCTGGGTTATCTGAGTTTGTTCGAGGATGATCTGGACGCAACGGAAGCGTCGATTTTCCTGTCAGTCAATTTCTGATGCTAAGTGCAAAAAGTAAAAACGCCGGCTCATGTCATTGAGCCGGCGTTTTGTTATCAAACCAGCAGGTTGAACTGGTTGATCAGCGGCAGGCTGCGGGCACGTTCTCCGGTCAGATCAAACAGGGCATTTCCGAGCGCGGGCATCGAGGGGGGCGTGCCGGGCTCTCCTGCGCCACCCATGTGGCGGTTGGTCTCGAGAACGCGCACCTCGACCTGCGGGGTCGTGTGCATGCGCATGGCGTCATAGTCAGGGAAGTTGAACTGCTCGGCTTCACCGTCTGCAAAGGTGATCTCGCCATAACACGCGGCGGACAGGCCATAGATCATACCGCCGAACATCTGCGCTTTGACGTTGTCAGGATCCAGCGCCAGCCCCATGTCGCAGGCGATCCAAGCCTTGTTGATGCGGATGGTGCCGTCCTCGTCGGCAACCTCGATCACTTGTGCCACGGGTGTGCCAAAGCTGTAGGTAAAGGCGACGCCGCGGCCTACGCCATCAGGCGTTTTGCCGGTCCAGCCCGACATCTCTTTCACGGCTTCAAGACATCCGGCAGACGGGGCGTGTTCGGATTTCATCAGTTCAAGCCGGAACTCCAGCGGATCGCGCCCAGCTGCATGGGCCATTTCATCCATGAAGGTTTCATGGAAAAAGCCATTGTGGCTGTTTCCGACCGAGCGCCAGAAGCCCACCGGGACGGCCAGATCCGCGATATGACCACTCATGCGGTAGTTCGGCACGGCGTAGGGTTGGTTGAAGAACCCTTCGACCAGCACCTTGTCGGGGCCGCCACCGGGGAAGCCGGTGTAGCGTTCAACCGCCTGCTGGGTTGGGGATTGCGAAGCAACCTTGCCGTCGATCAGAAAGGCTTTGCCGTCGTGAACCGCGCCGCGCATCCGGGCAATGGCTCCAGGGCGGTAAAAATCATGGCGCATGTCTTCTTCACGGCTCCAGGTCGTTTGAACCGGCGTGCCGGGCATGGCCATTGCAACCTTGGTGGCGATCTCACCAAAGTCCAGTTCGCCCCGGCGACCAAATCCGCCACCCAGATATGTGGTGTGAATCTGCACTGCCTCGGTGTCCAGATTGGCGGTGTTCGCGACGCGGAACTGAATCAGGGTCGGGGCCTGGTTGCCGCACCACAACTCCACAGCGTTTCCGGTATATAGCGCGGTGGCATTCATCGGTTCCATCGTGGCGTGGGCCAGATAGGGCACTTGGTATTCAGCGGTGATTTCCGTCGCGCCCTCGGGGGTCACGCTGACATCGCCATCGTCGCGCATGGTCGAATTCGGCGCGTCGTCAAACGCCTCGGCTATCTTGGCAAAGATACCGTCGGTGTCCGGCGGGTAGGGCGCATCGCCCCAGTCAACGTCGATGGCCTCGACCGCCTGGTTTGCCAACCAGGTGTTGTTGGCGATCACAGCCACACCTGTGCCCAGATCGACAATTTTCTCGACCCCCGGCATGGATTTTGCTGTGCTGTCGTCAAAGCCATTCATCGCGCCGCCCAGTTTGGGATTCATGCGCACGGCCGCGAATTTCATGCCCGGAAGGCGGACATCCACGCCGAATTCGGCGGTGCCGGTAACCTTGCCAACCATGTCCAGACGCGGTTGGGTCCGGCCCAGATAGCGCCATTCGGACGGATCGCGCAGAGACACTTCAACCGGTTCCAATCCAGCCGCATCTTCGGCAAGTTCGGAATAGGCGATCTTGTCGCCGTTGGGTGCAATAACATGGCCCGAGGCTGTTTGCAGGTCAGAAGGGTCAACGCCTAACCGGTCTGCGGCCGCACGTTTCAGCGTTTCGCGCGCCGAAGCACCTGCTTGCCGCATCCGCTCGAACCCGTCTTTCATCGAGGTCGAACCACCGGTGACCTGCAGGCTCAGCGTCTTGCCCAGAACACCCAGTGCCTCACCCAGATTGTGCTGGAAATTCGAGATGTCATAACCCTTGTTGGGCAATCCTTCGCCCACCAGGGCCGAGTTGTAATACGCTGCGGCCGCCGGGCCATGCAGGACGGTGATCTGATCCAGATCGACGTCAAGTTCCTCGGCAATCAGTGCGGCCCATGTAGTTTTCACGCCCTGACCCATTTCAGCGCGTGGGGCGAACAGGGTGACGCCATTCTGGTCAATCAGCACAAACGGGTTCAACGCCGCTTCACCTTCGCCGGGTTTCAACGGGTTGGCGGCTGGGCGGGTGACGTAATACGCGCCAAAGGCTACGCCGCCAACAATTGCGGCAGAGCCGATCAAGAACGTGCGGCGGAGGATCTTACCAACTTTTCCCATGACTTACGCCTCCTTCAGCTTGCCAGCGGCATCGTGAATCGCTGCACGAATTCGGGGGTATGTGCCACAGCGGCAGAGGTTACCCTGCATCGCGTCGTCAATGTCAGTATCGGTGGGCGAAGGGTTTTCTGCCAGCAAGGCGGCAGCCTGCATGATCTGTCCAGACTGGCAGTAGCCGCATTGCGCAACCTGATGATCGACCCAGGCTTGTTGAAGCGCGGACAATGCATCCGGTGCACCAATGCCTTCGATTGTGGTCACGTCACCCCAAACATCCGACAACGCGACCTGACAGGATCGCACGGCCTCGCCGTCGATATGAACGGTGCATGCTCCGCAGGCGGCAACGCCGCAGCCGAATTTGGTGCCGGTCAACCCGACCTCATCCCGCAGAACCCAGAGCAGGGGGACGTCATCAGGCAAGTCCACCTGATGTTGCTTTCCATTGATCTTAAGGGCCGTCGCCATGGCGCACCTCTCGTTGCTGTGGCTGGTTTCTGACATAATTAGCGAAAAGTGTCAGGGTGTCAATTGACAATTTAATCAAAAAGTGTCAGTTCTTCAGACATGAAAGACACGACTGACGATTCACGGCAAAAGGCGATCCTGAACTCGGCGTTTCAAGCCTTTTCTACGTACGGGTATCGCAAGACCTCGATGGACGATATTGCGCGCGGTGCGGGGATGTCCCGGCCTGCAGTCTATCTGCACTACAAGAACAAAGAGGCAATCGTCAGCAAGCTGACGGAGTTATACTATGCCGAAAAAACCGTCGCTGTGGCGCAGGCACTGGCGACACAAGGATCGGTGCCCGAGGTGTTGATCCGCGCGATACAGGCTCAGACGGACGGGATGGCGAAAATTCTGGCCTCGCCACATGGGCTTGAAATACTGGACAACACCAAGTCTTTGTCTTCGGAAATCATCGCTGCGGGTGAGACAAAGCTGGCGGGACTATACGCAGACTGGCTGGCGCGGCAGGAACAGGCGGGCCGCGTGCGTCTGCTGGTTGACGCGGCCGAGACCGGGCGAACGATCGCGGCCACGCTCAAGGGGCTAAAGCTGATCGGTGCAGGGGCAGAGGTCTACGAACAGCAGGTGGCGCAGGTTGCCGCCCTTTTTGGTGCGGGGCTTGAGGTCAGGTAACGCGCTGACGAACCTTGTATTCAGGCGTGTCCCACAGCTTGTTCTGCATGACATCGGCCAGAATCTCGGTTGCCTTGATCACATCGCCTTCGTCGATATAGAGCGGCGTGAAGCCAAACCGCATGATATCTGGCGCACGGAAGTCGCCGATCACGCCACGCGCGATCAGGGCCTGCATTGCGGCATAGCCTTCCTCGAAACGGAATGAGACCTGACTGCCACGTAACTCTGGTGTGCGTGGGCTGGCCAGTTTCAACTCGGGGCAGGTTGCCTCAACACGGCTGATGAACAACTCGGTCAATTCAATGGACTTTGCCCGGACATCGGTCATTTCTGCCATATCCCATATATCCATGGCCGCGGACAACGCCGTCATTTGGATCACGGGGGGCGTGCCGACGCGCATGCGTTCGATCCCGTTGCCGGGGCGATAGTCCAGATCAAAGGCAAACGGGGCTTCGTGTCCAAGCCAACCGGACAGGGCAGGTCGCACTGTTTCCGCCAGTCGTGGCGCGACATAGATAAAGGCCGGGGCACCGGGACCGCCGTTGAGGTATTTATATGTGCAACCCACAGCAAAGTCGGCATTGCAGCCTGCAAGATCGACCGGAATTGCCCCGGCCGAATGTGCCAGATCCCATACGGTGACGACGCCATTGGCATGAGCCAATTCGGTCAGGGCTTTCATGTCATGCATTCTGCCCGATCGGTAATCCACTTCGGTCAGCATCAAGACCGCTATCTCTTCCGTGATAGCAGCGGCCACGTCCTCGGGATCCACAACGCGCAGTTCATACTCTTCACCCAGCGAACGCAGCAGACCGTCGGCCATGTACAGATCAGATGGGAAATTGCCATTGTCTGACAGAACCACTTTGCGCGTGGGGTTGAGCTCCAGCGCGGCGGCGACGGCCTGATACACTTTGATCGACAAGGTATCGCCTGTGACAACACTGCCCTGTTCGGCACCGATCAGACGTCCGATGCGGTCGCCCAGCCCGGTGGGTAATCCCATCCAACCGGCCTTGTTCCAACCGGTAATCAACATCTGCCCCCACTCATCTGTCAGCATCTCCTGTACGCGCGAGGTCGCTGATTTAGGCAGAGGCCCAAGAGAGTTGCCGTCAAGATAAAGGATACCTTCGGGTAGAGAGAACATGGCTTTGGTTGCGGCGAAATCGGTCATGAAAGCTCGTTTTTTGTGTTTGTCTGTCGCTGTTTGCCCTCGGGCGTACCCGATCCAAACTAACCTGTCCACTGATGCGACATCGTGGGGTTTTGCTATTCTGTTCTGAAAACGATAGGACAGCGCCCAGAAACGACACGTATCTTTACGTTACGTCATCCACAAAGGACCAACTATGCGCTGGATCGATGTTCCCCCTGTGTGGCTTGCGGGCTTTATCCTTCTGGCATGGTTGCAGGGCCGGTACGTGGGATTGGGCCTGTCGCTTGAAGGCGGGCTGACCGACCTGATCAGTGGTGTTTTGATCGGAGGTGGCGTCCTGTTGGCGGTTATGGCAGTTGTCGAATTCCGCCGACATCAGACCACTGTCATTCCGCATGAAACACCAAGTGCGATGGTGCAATCCGGAATTTACAAACGCAGCCGCAACCCAATCTATTTGGGTGATGTGCTGATCCTGGCGGGTCTGATCCTGCGGTTTGATGCTGTCCTTTCGCTGGTGCTGGTGCCCGTCTTTGTGTGGGTGCTCGAACGTCGGTTCATTTTGCCTGAAGAGGATCGCCTGCGTCGCACCTTCCGCGCAGATTTTGCACGCTATGAGCGCAAAACGCGTCGGTGGGTGTAAGAGGGGCTGGCTCATGACACAACGTAACCGATGCTGCGCTTGCGAAATAAAATTACGCAAGATACATCTTTTCTTAACAAACCATACCCGAGGACCTGCTCGGCCTTAGACTCTAGGGGGACTGCCAGTGAAGATAGGCACACCGAAGGAAATATTGGATGGCGAGAACCGGGTCGCGATGACGCCGGACTCTGCTGTGCAGTTGCAGAAACTGGGCTATGAGTGCCAGATTGAGAAAGGGGCAGGTGCAGCCGCCGGTTTCTCGGATGAGGCGTACAAAGCCGTGGGCGTTGAAATCGTGAAGACGGCTGCGTCCCTGTGGAAGAGTTCGGACATCGTCGCCAAGGTGCGTATCCCGACTGAGACCGAGATGAAGCGTCTGACCAAGGGCAAGACGCTGATTTCCTTCTTTAACCCGGCGGGCAATGAAGACGGGATGGAGCTGGCCAAATCCAAGGGCGCGAATGTGATCGCGATGGAGATGGTGCCGCGTATCAGCCGTGCGCAGAAGATGGATGCGCTGTCGTCGATGGCCAATATCGCAGGTTATCGCGCGGTTATCGAAGCTGGTAATAACTTTGGTCGCTTCTTCACCGGTCAGGTGACTGCCGCCGGTAAAGTACCGCCTGCCAAGGTGCTGATCGTGGGCGCGGGTGTGGCTGGACTTGCCGCCATCGGGACCTCGACGTCTCTGGGCGCGATCACCTATGCGTTTGATGTGCGCCCGGAAGTGGCCGAACAGGTCGAATCCATGGGGGCCGAGTTCGTCTATCTGGACTTTGAAGAAGAACAGCAGGATGGCGCGGCCACTGGCGGCTATGCCAGCGTTCAGTCCGAAGAGTTCCGCAACGCGCAGCTGGCCAAGTTCCGAGAGCTGGCGCCCGAGATGGACATCGTCATCACCACCGCCCTGATCCCCAACCGCCCGGCACCCAAGCTGTGGCTGGAGGATATGGTCAAGGCGATGAAGCCGGGCTCGGTCATCGTTGACCTCGCGGCCGAGCGGGGCGGCAACGTTGAAGGCACCGTGCCGGATGAGAAGGTTGTGACCGACAATGGCGTGACCATCATCGGCTATACCGACTTCCCCAGCCGGATGGCGGCGCAATCGTCTTCTTTGTATGCGACCAACATCCGTCACATGATGACTGACCTGACGCCTGAAAAAGACGGTCAGATCAACCATGACATGGAAGATGACGTGATCCGCGGCGCAACCGTGACCCATGAGGGTGAGATCACGTTCCCGCCGCCGCCGCCCAAGGTGCAGGCGATTGCGGCGCAGAAGAAACCGGAAGTCAAAGAACTGACCCCGGAAGAGAAAAAGGCGCAGGAGATTGCGGCCTTCAAGGCGCAAACAAAGCAGCAATTCACCCTGCTGGGTGTCGGTGGCGCGCTCATGCTGCTGGTGGGGCTGGTTGCTCCGGCCAGCTTCATGCAGCACTTCATCGTGTTTGTGCTGGCCGTGTTTGTGGGCTTCCAGGTGATCTGGGGCGTGGCGCATTCACTGCACACACCGCTGATGGCGATCACCAACGCGATCTCGTCGATCATTATCGTTGGGGCCTTGATGCAGATCGGATCGGGGTCTTTCCTGGTCATTCTGCTGGCGGCGCTGTCTGTCTTCATGGCCGGGATCAACATCTTCGGCGGCTTCCTCGTAACCCGGCGCATGCTTGCCATGTTCCAGAAATCTTAAGGAGGCCGGGCACATGGAATTTGGCTTCACCACTGCCGCTTATGTTGTTGCGGCTGTTCTTTTCATCCTCGCTTTGGGCGGGTTGTCGAATCAGGAAAGCGCCAAGCGGGCGGTCTGGTACGGCATTGTTGGTATGGCGCTGGCGGTCTTTGCTACGCTTGTGGGTCCGGGCTCGGGCCTGTGGCTGCTGTCGCTGCTGCTGATCATCGGCGGCGGTCTGATCGGTCAATATGTGGCGCAGCGCGTGCAGATGACCGAGATGCCGCAGCTTGTGGCTGCGATGCACTCGCTGGTTGGTTTGGCGGCGGTCTTCGTGGGCTTCAACGCGCATTTTGAAGTTCAGAACGTGGCCGAGGTCTTTGCGATTGCCGACGCCGCGAAAGAGGTTGAACTGGACGGTCTGGGGTCCTTTGCGCAACTGATCGCTAAGAAGACCCCGGCGGAGCTGGCAATTCTGCATGTGGAACTGTTCCTGGGCATCTTCATCGGTGCGATCACCTTTACCGGCTCGGTCGTGGCGTATGGCAAGCTGGCGGGCAAAGTGACGAGCGCGGCGACCAAGCTGCCCGGTGGGCATGCGCTGAACGCGGCGGCTGCGGGCCTCTCGCTGATCTGCCTGTTCTGGTACACCGCGTCTGGTGGCTTCTTCCCGTTGTTTCTGATGACGCTGGCTGCGTTGTTCATCGGCTATCACCTGATCATGGGCATCGGTGGCGCCGACATGCCGGTGGTTGTGTCGATGCTGAACAGCTATTCGGGCTGGGCGGCGGCAGCGATTGGCTTCTCGCTGGGCAACGACCTGCTGATCGTGGTTGGTGCGCTGGTGGGCTCGTCCGGTGCGATCCTGTCCTACATCATGTGTAAGGCGATGAACCGTCACTTTGTCAGCGTGATCCTTGGGGGCTTTGGTGGCCCGCAGGGGGAACAGATGGCCGTTGAAGGTGAACAGATCGCCATTGAAGCGGACGGCGTTGCGGCTGCTCTGAATGACGCGGACAGTGTCATTATCATCCCGGGATACGGTATGGCCGTGGCGCAGGCGCAGCAGTCAGTCAGCGAGCTTGTTCGCAAGCTGCGTGCCAAGGGCAAAGAAGTGCGCTTTGCAATCCACCCGGTTGCAGGTCGTCTGCCTGGCCACATGAACGTGCTGTTGGCCGAGGCAAAGGTGCCGTATGACATCGTTCTGGAAATGGACGAGATCAACGACGATTTCCCCGACACAGACGTGGCCATCGTCATCGGCTCGAACGACATCGTGAACCCGGCCGCACAAGAAGATCCCAACAGCCCCATCGCCGGGATGCCGGTTCTTGAGTGCTGGAAGGCGAAGCAGGTGTTTGTGTCGAAACGCGGTCAGGGCACGGGCTATTCGGGTATCGAAAACCCGCTGTTCTTCAAAGAGAACACACGCATGTTCTATGGCGACGCCAAACAGTCACTCGACAAACTGCTGCCCATGATCGACTGATCAAAAGGCTTAATCCAATTGCAAAGGGCGCCTTCGAGCGCCCTTTTCTTTTTTGTATTGCAGGAGGCTTTGCCTCCTGACCTCCAAGGTATTTTTAGCCAGATGAAGCAACGGATTGTGGTAAAATGGCTTGGTTAGGAGGTTTGTGATGCAGAAGGTGAATGGCATAGGAGGCGTGTTTTTTCGCGCCCGCGATCCAAAAGCTTTGAGCGCGTGGTACGCGGAACACCTGGGCGTCGATCATTACGATCCCGTGCCTTGGAAACAACGCGAAGGCTATACTGTCTTTGCTCCGTTTCCGCAGGACACCGAGTATTTCGGGCGGGAAGATCAGCAATGGATGATCAACTTCCGTGTCGATGATCTGGAGGCCATGACTCGGCAACTGGAGGCGGCTGGTATCGCCGTTGAAACGCATTCGGACTGGGACAGCGAGGTTGGGAAATTCGCGCGCATCCACGATCCTGAGGGCAATCCCATCGAGCTGTGGCAGCCAAATCAATGAGATAGCCGGCTTGTATACATTCGTATCCCTGTAAGTATATGAAACAAAAAGAGAATTGATGTAACCAATATGTGTCGTATAGTGCGCGTGACGAGGCGGAGCCCTGAATGACACCGATTGACGACCACCCCCTTCGCTATGCGCTGGCCAATGAACTGCATGCACGACCATTCCCGGTTGCGTCCATGCCATGCACAGTGGTTTTTTTGGCAATCAAGAAACCCGAGGCTGCGGTTGCGCGTGATCGTAGTCAGGATTTGGCCCATTTGATCAATCTTCTGGATCGCCATGGCGCGCAGCATCCTCAGCCTGATGCCACGCATTATGCCGGTCAGATCGGCCGTCATTGGCTAAAATGGGAACAACACACCGAGTTTGTCACCTACACGGCAATCGCGCAGAACGTAAGCGACCGTGCGTTCAACCCGGCCGATTTCGAAGTTTTTCCTCTTGATTGGTTGATGGCCAGTCCGGGCCAAAGGGTCACATCTGTGATGGTTCGTGTCGTAGAGCGCGAAAGTGACGACGCGATTAAGTCCAAATTGCTGGACTGGTTCGAGCCTGAAAGCCTGGCCGTGGCCAGGGTGTTGGATGATGCCGCCGTATGCGCCAGCGATTTTCGCATCGATCCGGCAGGCCATATGCGGTTTGCTTTGTTCGTGGCCGAAGGAACAGGTCGCCGCCGAACGGGGCGAATTGTCCAGCGCTTGTGCGAAATTGAAACCTATAAGGCGATGTCCATGTTGGGTTTTGCGCGCGTTAAGCAGTTGATGCCGCGTATCGGAGAGTTGGATGGGCAGTTAACCCGGTTGATGGGACAGATGACCGACAACTCGGCGCAGCCCGACTCGCTTTTGCAGGATCTGCTGTCGACGTCGATTGAACTTGAAACTCTGTCAGCCCGGTGCTCGTTCCGGTTCGGGGCAACGGGTGCCTATGAAGCTATCGTCAATCAACGGATTGAAGTGTTGCGGGAAGAGCGGTTTCAGGGCGGTCAGAACTTTGCCGATTTCATGATGCGGCGCTATGACCCTGCGATCCGGACAGTTAAGTCCACTGAACGCCGTCTTCAGGCTTTGTCTGACAGGGCTATCCGCGCGGGCGAGTTGCTGCGAACCAGGGTAGATGTGGAACGCAGTGCGCAGAACCAGGCGTTGTTGGAAAGCATGGACCGTCGGGCGGACCTGGCCTTGCGGCTGCAGCATACTGTCGAAGGGCTGTCCGTTGTTGCCATCAGCTACTACGCGGTTTCATTGGTGAGCTATCTTCTGTATCCGCTGACGGCTTCGGGCATTAGCAAAGGTATGTTGACGGCAGCGGTTACAGTTCCCGTTGTGGCCGGAGTATGGTTCGCAATCCGTCGGATCCGCAAGCGGCTTGGTTGAGCGGCAATTGCCAAATTCGGCTGGACCTGTAGAACGGGGGACGTTTGGCGAGCGACGCGAGGGTTTTTTGTGATTTCTTTAGGTGCAGCATGGCGGGCTGTTGCCGCCATGTTCATTCTGAATGGTGCTTTGTTCGGGATATGGGCCTCGCGCATCCCTGCCGTGCGCGACCGGTTGGGCCTGTCTCATGAAGACCTGGGCTACGGGTTGCTGTTCATGGCGGCTGGTGCTGTATGTTCTTTTCCCATCACCGGGCGGCTTACGGATCGGTTCGGCGCTGTTGCTATCACCCGCGTCATTGCGGTGCTCTACACCCTGTCGCTGATCCTGCTGGCCATTGCCGGGGGATTTTGGGGGCTGGCGGTCTTTCTGTTCATCTTTGGTGCTTTCCATGGCTCCATGGACGTGGCGATGAATGCCTGGGCGGCAGAGGTCGAACAGGCATATGACAAGCCTGTCATGTCTTCATTCCACGCGATGTGGAGCCTGGGTGCGGGTCTTGGCGCACTGAGCGGATACGCTGCTGTTCAGATGGGGCTGAATGTGCTTATGCACTTCTTGCTGGCAGGGGGCGTCGTCGTTGGGCTTGCGCTGGTCTTGTCCTGGGTGCTCTGGACTTCAAAACGTTCGGATCGCGGGCAGGGATCCGTTTTTGCATTGCCATCCGGTATATTGGTGTTGGTAGGGTTTACGGCATTGTGCGGGGCACTGGGCGAAGGTGCCGTCGCGGATTGGAGCGCGATCTATTTGCGTGACATCACGGACGCAACTGAAAGCGTTGCGGCGCTGGGATATGCCGTCTTTTCCGTGACAATGGTAGCGTTTCGCCTTGCCGGTGCTTTTGTCATTGCACGTTTCGGCCCGGTTGCCACAGCGCGCTTTGGCGGGCTTTGCGCTGCTCTTGGCGTGTTTGCCGTTGTGTCAGCGACGGATCCTCTGCCCGCTTTGGCTGGTTTTGCCCTGATGGGTGTGGGCTATGCCGTGATTATGCCGCTGGCGTTCAGTCGGGCTGCAAGTGACCCGGATGTGCCGCCGGGGCAGGCCATCGCCAGTGTTGCAACTTTGGGATATGGGGGGCTGTTGATCGGGCCGCCATTGATCGGCTTTTTAGCGGAATTGTTTGGCCTGCGTCTGGCATTCTCGGTGTTGTTGCCGTTGGCGGTCCTGATCATTGTATTGGCCGGCGCGCTAAGGCGCGCCGACTGAATTTGCTTAACGTCCGCGAATTCGCGGATCCAGCGCGTCGCGCAGACCGTCGCCCAGGTAATTCACGCTGAGCACGGTCAACGAGATTGCCAGACCGGGCCAGAACACGCGTTCAGGGTATTGCTGCAAGTAGTCGACACCGTCGAACAGCAGGCGACCCCAGGTCGGGAAATCAGGCGGGAAGCCCAGACCAAGGAAGGACAGTGCGCTTTCGGTGATGATCGCCGTGGCAATCCCCAGCGTCGCGGACACCATGATCGGCGAAAGCACGTTGGGCAGGATATGCCGTGTAATGATCTGACTGTTGCTGGTGCCGATAGAGCGCGCCGCCAGAACGAATTCACGTTCCTTGATGGCCAGCACGTCGCCCCGCACGATCCGGGCGGTTGGCATCCACGAGGTGATGCCGATGGCGCAGACAATCAGGATGAAGATGCCGCGCTCTAACCCAAAGGCAGCCGATAAAGGCTCGCGGAACAGAAGCATCATGACCAACAGCAGGGGCAGCAGGGGCAGGGCCAGGAACAGGTCCGTCAGGCGCATAAGCGGTCCGTCAAGCCGTTTAAAGAACCCGGCCAAGACACCGATAAACGACCCCAAGAACAGTGCCAGAAGCATTGCCGTGATGCCCACCGAAACCGAGGTCTGCCCGCCCGACATCATGCGTGCCAGAATGTCCCGGCCCAACTGGTCGGTTCCAAACGGATGTGCCCAGCTTGGCCCCTGATTGCGCGAACGGATGTCGATCTGCGTTGGATCAATGCTCCATAGGAACGGCCCCAAGTAGACGCCAGCCACAATGAAGATGAACAGGATTGCACCGATCATCGCGCCCTTGTGGGTTTTGAACTGATCCCACACATCGCGCCATTGGCTGCGGGGTGGGGTGGTCAGTTCCTCCATCACGTCAGCGGTTGGCAACGCGGTGGAAGCAGGTGCCAGTCCTTCATCCGGGATCAGCGTGTCTGATTTGTCGGTATCAGTCATAGCGAATCCTCGGGTCCAGAATGCCGTACAGAACATCGGCGATCAGGTTGAACAGCACGATCAGCACGGCGAAGATGAAGGTCAGTGTTTGCACCATCGGCAGATCGTTGGCCTGAATTGCACCGATCAGCAACTGGCCGATACCATTCACCTTAAACACCTGCTCGGTGATGATAGCGCCGCCGAAGATGGCCGGGATACCCAGTGCAATTACGGTGACCACGGGGATCATCGAGTTGCGCAGGACGTGAACCATAACCACGGTGTATTCGCTAAGCCCTTTGGCGCGGGCGGTGCGGACGTAATCCTGATTGAGGTTGTCCAGCATCGAGGCGCGCATGAAGCGTGAAAGCTGTGCCGTGATTTGCAAGGCCAGAACCATGACCGGCATGATCATCTGTTTCAGCTGTACAACAAAGCTGTCCCAGCTGTTGACCACATGGGTGGTGTCATAGATCGACGGGAACCAACCCAGTTGGACCGAGAAGATCACGATCACCAGAACGCCCGAGAAGAAGGGCGGCACCGAAAAGCCAACCATCGATACGAAGGTGCCCATCTGATCGAACCACGAATACTGGCGATAAGCGGAATAGATGCCGATGGGCAGGGCGATCAGGATGGCGACCACATAGGCGGTGCCGACAACCCACAGAGTCTGCGGGATACGCTGAACGACGATGTCCATAACGGGCGAGCGGGTCTGCCACGAAATAACACGCAGGTCACCTTCGGAAAAGGTGGTGCCAAACATGTGGTCGATAAGAACCTGCGGTTCGATCCAGAAAAATTGCACGATCCATTTCCAGAACCGGATATGCATCGGTTGGCCAAGGCCAAGCGCTTCGCGCATCTTCTCTTTGACTTCGGGCGGGACGGTAAGCGGGACCTGCGCCATCGGGTCGCCGGGGGCAAGCTCGAGCAGCAGGAAAATGACGAGGCTGATGAACAGCAGCGTGGGTACGGCCAGCACCAGTCGTCTGATTGTAAAGTTGAGCATTCAAAGGCGCCTTTGTTGATGCGTCTTTTTGTTGGAGTGGTCTGCAAATGACCGCGCCCCGATACGGGTCGGGGCGCGGCTTTGCAAGACTAATGCTTAGGAACCGGTCTTGCGGTACCAGTCCGCAATGTTCCACAGCTCGCTGTCCCAAACGTTCAGGACAACGCCACCCAGCGTGTTTGCGTGCGCCGACAGACGACCACGGTGGACCAGCGGGATCATGCCGCCGTTCTGAACCATGATGTCGTTCAGCTGCTTCGCAATCTCAGCGCGGGCTTCCAGACCCGCGGTTTCGGCCAGCTGACCATGCAGCTTGTCAAACTCTTCGTTGCAGAAGCGGCTGATGTTTTCACCCTGCCACTGGCTTTCCGGCTTCGGTGCTTTGTCGCACAGGCCGTTGCCCAGGTAAGACTGCGGGTCAGTGCCGTTGAAGGTGTTGGCGTACATTTCAACGTCTGCATAGAACTTCTGGAAGGTGTCAGGCGAACCCGGGTCACCACCAAAGAAGACCGACGCGTTGATGTTGCGCAGTTCGGTTTCAACACCGATCTGGCTCCACCATTCTTTGATCAGCGCCTGGAAGTCCTGACGAACGGCGTTGGTCGATGTCTGATAGACAATCTTCAGCGGAACACCGTCTTTTTCGCGAACGCCGTCGCCATCGGAGTCAACGATGCCAGCGTCATCCAGCAGTTTCTTCGCGCCTTCGATATCCTGCGTGTCGCAAGTCATTGAAGTCGAGTTGAACGCAGCAGGAGCCGGAACCCAGTTACAGGTCACTTTACCCGCCTGGCCATAGCCGATCTCAACCAGCAGCGGGCGGTCGATTGCCATGGACAGGGCCTTGTAGACCGCAGGGTCTTGCAGGAACGGGTGCGGATGTTTGGCCGTCGAACGCTCGCCTTCCGGCAGGTCCGGTGACGGGTTGGTCTGGTTCAGCATGATGCGTTCGACCAGCGGACCAAAGCCTGCAACCGGAGTACCTTTGCCGCCTTCCTGCATCTGAGCAATCACTTCAGGCGCCAGCTGTAGGTTCCAGGCATAGTCAAACTCGCCTGTCTCCATTACGGCACGACCCGCCGCAGTTGCGTCGCCGCCACCTTTGAAGGTTACGGTCGCAAAGGCCGGTTTGGCCGGATCACGATAGTTGTCATTGGCTTTGAAGGTGATCACGTCGTTCGGTTTGAACTCGGTGACGACAAACGGGCCGGTTCCGATCGGGTTGAAGTTCTGATCGGTGCACTCAGGCGCTTTTGCACCCACACAATCTGCGAACTGAGCCGCTTGAATAATCGGGCTCTCGCCACCAACAAAGGGTCCGTACGGGAACGGGGTGGGCGCATCGAAAGTGACCTTAACAGTCAGGTCGTCCACCGCCTCAACCGAAGTTACACCTTCGAATTTTGTAACCTGTGCGCAGCCGCCTTCGGGGTGCATGCAGTAGTCAGCAGTGAATTTCACGTCTGCCGAAGTAAATGGCGTGCCATCCGACCAAGTGATTCCAGGTGCGATTTTCCACGTGATCGAGGTCAGGTCTTCGCTGACACCACCGTTTTCAACAGTCGGGATTTCAGAGGCCAGGAAAGGAACCATGTTGCCGTCTTGGTCATAGCGCGCCAGCGGTTCGATCACCAACGAGGCTGATTCCACATCTTTCGTACCACCCGACAGGAACGGGTTCAGGATCGACGGAGCTTGCCAATAAATGATACTGACGTTGCCGTCCGATCCCCGCTCGGCAAAGGCCATCGGAGCCATTGCCGTGCTTGCAATCGCACCAAGCAAAAGGGTTTTAATTTTCATAATTTACTCCCGAATTGGACACGTTTGTGTCTCGATTATTTCCGCATGGCCTGCGGACTTGGCGTTGCCGCTTTGGGGCAAGGTTTTGATCGATAAAGATAATAGCGCTAACGTTTTTCAGCGCGCGCTCTCCCCAAAGCAGTTACGAGGGGTATCGAAACAGAACTTGCAAAAAATGCAAGTGGTGCCGTCGCGAAAATGTGTAATGCGTTTGACTTTTCCCGGTAGCCCGCCGTAGCGTTCGGCACTCAGAACAAAAATGACAACGTCAGGGGAGCGTGCGCGTGCTGGATCAGCCTATTGCACAAATCAAAAAACTGCGGGTGGAATTTCAGACCAAGGACGGCCCTGTCGTCGGCGTCGAAGACGTCTCGTTCGAGGTCAATCCGGGCGAAACCGTTTGTATCGTTGGTGAATCGGGCTCTGGAAAGTCGGTGTCATCGCTGTCTCTGATGCGGTTGGTCGAGTTCGGCGGGGGCGAGATTGCGGGCGGCGAACTGCTGTTTGATCGCCGCGATGGCGAAGAGATGGACCTGTCCAATGCCGATCAGGATCTGATGAAACAGATTCGCGGAAACGAGATCGGGATGATCTTTCAGGAGCCGATGACCGCCCTGAACCCGGTGTTTACTGTCGGCCGCCAGTTGACCGAAGGGCTGCGCATCCACAAGGACATGTCGAAAGCGCAGGCTGAAGAAAGGGCATTGGAACTGCTGCGTCAGGTTCGCATTCCGGAACCCGAACGCCGCCTTAAGCAATACCCGCACGAGCTGTCCGGTGGGATGCGCCAGCGTGTGGTCATCGCGATGGCCATGGCGTGCGAACCGCGCCTGTTGATCGCGGATGAACCCACCACGGCTTTGGACGTGACCATTCAGGCCGAGATTTTGGCCCTGATGGACCGTCTCAAGCGGGAAACCGGCACAGCAGTGATGTTCATCACCCACGACATGGCTGTCGTCGCCCAGATGGCCGACCGAGTGGTGGTTATGTTCCGCGGCAACAAGGTCGAAGAGGGTACCGTCAAGGAAATCTTCGAGAACCCGCAGCACGACTATACCAAGGCCCTTCTGGCCGCGGTGCCAAAACTGGGTGAGATGCGGGGTAAATCCGCACCCGAGCCCATGAAGCTGTTGGGGGTAGAGGGGCAGAATATTGCCCCCATCCCCGGCACCGAAGAGGTTCTGCTGACCGTCAAGAATCTAACAACACGCTTTCCGGTCAAAGGCGGGTTGTTGCGGCGCACGATTTCGAACGTCCATGCAGTTGAAGACGTCTCATTCACGCTGAACAAGGGCCAGACCCTCAGCCTGGTGGGTGAATCCGGGTGCGGCAAATCCTCGGCCGGACGCTCGATCCTGCGGCTGGTCGAGCCCATGGCGGGTGAGGTAAATCTGGACGGCGTCGACGTCATGAAGCTGGATCCGTCCGGCCTGCGCAAGGCGCGGCTGGACATGCAGATGATTTTTCAGGATCCCTTCGCGTCGCTGAACCCGCAAATGCAGTTGGTGGATCAGGTGGCTGAACCGATGCGCAACTATGGGGTTGCGACTGGATCAGAGCTGCAAGACCGCGTCGCACAGCTGTTCGACAAGGTGCAGCTGCCCCGCAGTTTCATGCGCCGTTTCCCGCATGAAATGTCAGGTGGTCAGCGTCAGCGGATCGCCATTGCCCGCGCACTTGCCTTGAACCCCAAACTGATCATTGCGGATGAAGCCGTTTCCGCCCTCGACGTGTCGGTGCAGGCGCAGGTGCTGAACCTGATGATGGAGCTGCAATCCGAGTTGGGCCTGTCCTATCTGTTCATCAGCCACGATATGGCAGTGGTTGAACGGGTCAGCCATTATGTTGGGGTCATGTATCTGGGTCGCATAGTCGAGCTTGGCCCACGCGCCCGGGTCTTCGAAAACCCCCAGCATGCCTATACGCAGGCGCTGATGAAGGCGGTTCCGATCGCGGACCCCAACAAGCGGAAGTCCGAAAAAGACCTGAACTTCAAGCCGATTCCGTCTCCGATTCATCCTGTGGGCCACACGCCGGAACCTTCGCAATATCAAGAGGTTGAGCCGGGTCACTTCATCCTGACGACGGACAGCGGATACTAATACCAATGGCAAATCGCCTGACGCCGCTTGAGATCATGACCAAGCTGATCTCTTTCCCGACCGTAAGCCGCGAAACCAATCTGCCAATGGTGGATTGGGTTGAGGAGTATTTGATAGGTCACGGGATTAAACCGCATCGATGGCCCGACCCGGATCAACCGCACAAGGCTGCGATCTTTGCGCATGTTGGTCCATTGGAAGAAGGCGCAGTGGTTCTGTCTGGTCACACTGACGTCGTGCCGGTGGATGGTCAGCCGTGGGATACGGATCCCTTCACCGTGACCGAGAAAGACGGCAAGTATTTTGGGCGGGGCACGTGCGACATGAAGGGCTTCGATGCTTTGGCCATTTGGGCCCTTGTCGAAGCGCATCACGCCGGGGTCAAACGGCCATTGCAGCTTGCGCTCAGCTTTGATGAAGAGGTGGGCTGCACTGGTGCGCCGCCTATGATCCAGGCGATGCAGGAAGTTCTGCCCAAAGGATCCGCCGTGATCGTGGGTGAACCATCCATGATGCAGGCCGTGACAGGGCACAAAGGTGGTTTTGGCTTTGATACCCACATCACGGGATTCGAAGTTCATAGCTCGATCATGCACACAGGCGTCAACGCGATCATGGAGGCGGCGCCTCTGATCAATTGGGCGAACCAGCAGAACGCAGCAAATATGGCGGCGGACCCCAGCCCGGTTGCCGCCGTGTTCGATCCGCCATGGACGACCTGCCATGTTGGCATGATTGAAGGTGGCACAGCACACAATATCACCGCCAAGGACTGTAAGTTCATGATGGATTTCCGAACCGTGCCGGATGAATCCAAGGCGCAATGGCAGGATGCTTATTTTCAGCAGGTCCGCGCGATTGAGGCCCGTATGCAGCAAGTGCACCCCGAGGCCCGTATCGAACTTTCCGAAAACTTTTCTATCCCTGGCCTTGTCCCAGAACAGGATGGTGAAGCGGAAACTCTGGTGCGCGCGTTGACGGGCGACAATGCCAGCCATGTAGTCAGCTATGGAACCGAGGCAGGTCAGTTTCAGGAAGCTGGTTATTCGGCGGTGATTTGCGGCCCCGGCGATATTGCACAAGCCCATCAGCCGAATGAGTTCATCTCGGTCGCGCAGTTCGAAGCTGGGCAAAAGTTCATGCAGCGCTTGGTTGAAAAGCTGGGCACCTGATCCGACGTAAAGCGGTAATCGCAGCCGAAGGGGAGGTTTTGAGATGCCGGTAAAAAACAGACTTGCGGAAATGCATGGCGAGATTACCAAGTGGCGCCGTTATCTACATGCACATCCTGAGCTTATGTATGACGTTCACGAAACCGCAGCATTTGTTGCAGACCGTCTGAAAGAATTTGGCGTAGACGAGATTACTCCGGGGATTGGCAAAACTGGTGTTGTTGGAGTGATCAAAGGGCGCACGGATACGCAGGGGCGTGTCATTGGCCTGCGGGCAGATATGGATGCGCTGCCGATTGAAGAGGCAACGGGGCTGGACTATGCCTCAACCGTTTCAGGTAAGATGCACGCCTGCGGTCATGACGGTCACACCTCGATGCTGTTGGGGGCAGCGCAATATCTGGCCGAGACACGCAATTTCGACGGCACCGTGGTTCTAATCTTTCAGCCAGCCGAAGAAGGTGGCGCAGGTGGACTGGCCATGTGTCAGGACGGGTTGATGGAACGCTGGGGCATTCAGGAAGTTTATGGCATGCACAACATGCCCGGTCTTCCTGTGGGTGAGTTTGCCATTCGACCGGGTGCGCTGCTGGCTTCATCTGATGAGTTCAAAATTACCGTCACCGGCAAGGGCGGGCACGCCGCCGCGCCGCATGATGCGGTGGACACGACGCTGGTTGCCTCGCATATCGTTGTTGCGTTGCAATCCGTGGTGTCGCGCACGGTTGACCCGATCAAGCGTGTTGTCTTGACAGTTGGAACTTTCGAAACGGACAGTGTGGCGTCAAATGTGATTGCGCACATCGTGCGTTTACAGGGAACAGTTCGGACGCTGGATCCTGAATACCGCGCAATCGCGGAAGAGCGGGTGCGCCGGATTGCCGAGGATACGGCGTCGGCCTTTGGAGCCACGGCAGAGGTAGTTTGGGAGCCTGGTTACCCTGTGACCGTGAACTCGGATGCCGAAACAACGTACGCAGCCGAGGCAGCCCAAGCTGTCTCGGGTAAGGTCAACGACAGCACGGACCCGATCATGCCGTCCGAAGATTTTGCCTATATGCTTGAAGAACGGCCCGGAGCCTACATCTTTATCGGGAACGGGGACACGGCCATGTGCCATCACCCCGAATATAATTTTGATGACGACGCCATTCCCGCCGGCTGCAGTTGGTTTGCCGAGCTTGTGGAACGACGATTGCCCGTCGCATAAATCAGGGAGAATGACATGCCGATTAAAAACCGCCTTGCAGAGATGCACGATGAAATCACAGGTTGGCGGCGTGACATTCACCAACATCCGGAAATTCTGTATGACACCCACCGCACCAGCGCACTGGTTGCCGAAAAGCTGAAGGAGTTCGGCTGTGATGAGGTTGTCACTGGCATTGGTCGGACCGGTGTAGTCGGGGTCATTCGCGGCAAAAGCGACACGCAGGGCCGCGTGATCGGGCTGCGCGCGGACATGGATGCGCTGCCGATGCAGGAACAAACCGGGTTGGACTATGCCTCGAAAACAGAAAACGCGATGCATGCCTGCGGTCATGACGGGCATACGGCCATGGTTTTGGGCGCAGCGAAATACCTGTCTGAAACCCGCAATTTCGACGGAGCCGCTGTGGTGATTTTCCAACCCGCCGAAGAAGGCGGCAATGGCGCAGAAGCCATGTGCAAAGATGGTTTGATGGACCGGTTCGGCATTCAGGAAGTCTATGCCATGCATAATGTTCCGGGTTTGCCCACCGGACAATTTGCGATCCGGTCGGGGCCGTTGCTTGCGGCAGCGGATGAGTTCTCGATTCAGCTGGAAGGGCGGGGCGGTCACGCGGCGAAACCGCATGAGACTGTGGATACGACGGTGATGATGTCGCAATTGATCGTGGCTTTGCAGACCATTGTGTCACGCAACGCAGACCCAATTCAGCAGGGTGTCCTGTCTGTGACGTCGGTCGAGACGTCGTCCAACGCATTCAACGTGATCCCGCAATCGGCGCAGATACGCGGTACGGTGCGCACGCATTCGAACGAGATGCGCGACTTGATTGAGAAACGCCTCAAAGAGGTCGCCGAAGGGATCGCCGCGACGTTCGGTGGTTCGGTGAACGTCAATTACACGCGCGGTGTACCGGTGACGATCAATGCTGAAGAACAGACAGGTTATGCCGAAGAGGCCGCTGTTTCTGTTGGTGGCAGTTGTGTCGAGGCTTCGATGGTGATGGGGGGCGAGGATTTCTCGTTCATGCTGGAAGAACGGCCCGGAGCCTTCATTGTTCTGGGCAATGGAGACAGCGCCGGGTTGCACCACCCGGAATACAACTTCAACGACGAGATCATCCCGATCGGGTGCTCGTGGTTTGCGGAAATGGTCGAGCGCCGGATGCCGGCGGCTTGAATTAGGAGAGAGAAGAAATGCCAGTTAAAAACCGATTTGCCGAATTACAGAATGAGATCACCGCTTGGCGACGGGATCTGCACGAAAACCCGGAAATCCTGTTTGAAACCCACCGTACCAGCGCAGTTGTGGCCGAGAAACTCAAAGAGTTCGGTTGTGATGAGGTTGTCACCGGCATCGGACGCACCGGTGTCGTGGGTGTGATCAAGGGCAAGTCGGACAGCAGGGGCAAGGTGATTGGTCTGCGCGCAGATATGGATGCGCTGCCGATTCATGAGGCGACAGGGCTGGAATATGCCTCGAAAACACCGGGCGCCATGCATGCTTGCGGCCATGACGGTCACACAGCGATGCTGTTGGGTGCAGCAAAATACCTTTCGGAAACACGCAATTTCGATGGCACTGTGGTGGTGATTTTCCAACCCGCCGAAGAAGGCGGCGGTGGTGGCCGTGAAATGTGTGAAGACGGCATGATGGACCGCTGGAACATCCAGGAAGTCTATGGAATGCACAACTGGCCGGGTAAACCGGTTGGCAGCTTTGCCATTCGTCCTGGCTCTTTTTTTGCAGCTACTGATCAGTTCGACATCACCTTTGAAGGTCGCGGCGGGCACGCAGCCAAACCGCAAGAGACGGTGGACACGACCGTGATGACGGCGCAGGCGGTTTTGGCTTTGCAAACTATTGCGTCCCGAAATGCGGATCCGATTGATCAGGTCGTTGTGTCGGTGACGTCTTTTGAAACCTCATCAAAGGCTTTCAACGTGATCCCGCAAACTGTGCAGATTAAAGGGACCGTGCGTACCATGAGCAAGGATATGCGCGATCTGGCTGAAAAGCGGATCAATGAGATTTGCGCGGGCGTGGCAACAACGTTCGGAGGCACCGCGGACGTGACCTATATCCGTGGCTATCCGGTAATGGTGAACAGCGACGAGCAGACCGCGTTTGCAGCGGATGTGGCAAAGTCAGTATCCGGGGATTGTGAAGAGGCCCCGTTGGTGATGGGCGGCGAGGATTTCGCGTTCATGCTGGAAGAACGTCCAGGTGCTTATATCCTTGTGGGTAACGGCGACACAGCCATGGTTCATCACCCGGAATACAATTTCAACGACGAGGCCATCCCGGCCGGTTGTAGCTGGTGGGCAGAGATTGTCGAACAACGGATGCCAGCAGCCTGAGGTACTAGGTGGGGGCTCTGCCCCCACACCCCCGAGGTATTTTCAGCCAGATGAAGAAGGATCCTTTTAGTGCAGATCAAGCTCTGCACAGAGGGTGTCGATGACGGATTCAAGGGCATCTGACTGCGTGTGTACGCAAGATTGCGCGGCTTTTTGTGCAGATTGCAGGGCGCTCTGGTCTGACAACCAATGCGCCACGATTTGGGAGAGTTCAGCCGCGGTTTGAACCTCAATTGCGCCGCCGGATTTAATCAGCGGGGCAAAGGTCTCGGCAAAGTTAAAGTACCCCGGACCCGTGATCACCGCAGCCCCGGCTTGAGCAGGCTCAAAAGGATTGTGGCCCCCGATTTCTTTCAGTGAGCCGCCGAGGAATACAATCGGGCACAAGGCGTACCAGGTTCCGGTTTCTCCCAGTGTATCAGCGACGTAAATTTGGGTGTTTTCTCTGATCAGTTCGCCCCTGGATCGGAAAGATGCAGGCATATCAGCAACTTTGATCAGCGCTGCAATGTCGTCTCGGCGCTCTGGGTGGCGTGGGATCAACAGCAAGAGCAAGTTCGGCCAGCGTTCAAGCAGTGTCTTGTGCGCGGTCAGAACGGTTTCTTCCTCGCCCGCATGGGTTGAGCTTGCAATCCAGACCGGGCGGTCTGCGATCTGCGTTTGGATGCCCTGCAATGTCGCTTGATCCACCGGCAGGGGATCGGACATTGCCTTTAGATTGGTGCCCCGCTGTACGCGGCTTGGTGTTGCACCGATGTCGATCAGGCTGGCTGCGGTTTTGTCATTCTGGGTCAGAAACAGGCGGAATTTAGATAAAATGAAACGCGCGGTGTCCGGGCGTTTTTTCCAGCCTCTGACAGATTTTTCAGACAGGCGGGCGTTTAGAAGTGCCAGCGGGATGTTCTGCCGACGGCTTTCCACGATCAGGCGGGGCCATATTTCGCTTTCGACGAAGATGCCCGCATCGGGCCGCCAATGAGAGAGAAAGCGAGTTACAGGGCCTGCGGTATCCAGCGGTGGGTATTGATGCCGTGTTCGGGGCGGCATGCGTTTGGCGATCAATGCGGCAGAGGTGGGCGTACCTGAAGTGATCAGGAACTCGGCATCCGGCAGACGGTCAGCCAACCGTTTAATCAGGCTGAGGACCGACAGGCTTTCGCCGACGCTGGCGGCATGAAACCAGATCAGACGCCCAGATGGACGGGGCAGGCTGGCGTGGCCAAGCCGCTCCCTCTCGCGGTTCTCGGGTACATCAGCTGCGCGCAGCTTGTTGCGCACGGTTCGCCATGCCAGGGGCTGCAAAAGAGCAGTAAAGCCGCAGTACAGTCTGTACAGCAGCGTCGGGCGGTCGTCTGCGCCGGGCATGTCAGCCGCCTGTATGGCTCATGTGACGGCTCATCTGGCCATCGACGGCCTGACGGGAATAGTCGAAGTCGTGACCCTTTGGCTTGAGGTTGATCGCGGCCCGGATTGCGTCCTCTAGTGGCGCTTCGCTTTCGGGGTGATCGCGTAGTGGTGCGCGCAGATCAGCCATATCTTCCTGGCCCAAACACATATACAGCTCGCCGGTACAAGTCAGGCGTACGCGGTTGCAGCTTTCGCAAAAGTTATGAGACAGCGGTGTGATGAACCCGATCTTTTGGCCTGTTTCCTCTAGGCGAACATAGCGGGCCGGGCCACCGGTGCGTTCGGCCAAGTCGGTAACGGAATAGTGGTTTTCGTATTCTTTGCGAACGTCCTTAAGCGACCAATATTGATCCAGTCGGTCTTCGTTGCCGATGTCGCCCATGGGCATGACTTCGATCCAGGTCAGGTCCATGTCGCGTTCGGCACACCACTCGGTGATTTTGGGCAGTTCGGGTTCGTTGAACCCTTTCAACGCTACCGCGTTGATTTTGATCCGCAAGCCTGCTTTTTGCGCGGCGTCGATGCCGTTCAGGACTTGTTTCAAGCGCCCCCAGCGCGTGACTTTGGCGAATTTGTCATCGTCCAACGTATCCAGCGAAACATTCACCCGCCGCACACCTGCGGCATAGAGGTCCTCTGAGAAGCGATGCAATTGCGAACCGTTTGTGGTCAGCGTGAGTTCTTTCAGCGCGCCGCTGTCCAAGTGACGGGTCATGGCGTTGAAGAAAGTCATGATGTTGCGGCGGACCAAGGGCTCTCCGCCCGTGATGCGCAACTTCTCCACACCCATCTTCACAAAGGTCGAGCACATTCGATCCAGCTCTTCCAGCGTTAGCAGGTCTTTCTTGGGCAGAAAGGTCATGTTCTCGGACATGCAATACACGCAGCGAAAATCGCAGCGGTCCGTGACGGAAACGCGGAGATATGTGATGGCGCGGGCAAACGGGTCGATAAGCGGAGCTGTCATGGCGTAATAGGTAAAGCCGGAACCGGGTCTCGACAAGGGTGAACTGTGCTTTGCGCTGGTACAGATGCGCGCAGGGCTGTAGGATTTGGGCATGAAGAAAGCACTTGTAATTCTGTGTGTGTTGGCCGCCGGTTGCGATACAGTCCGGTCCACGACCGACCGCGTATTTGGGCGAAGCGACGCACCTGCGCAAACCGTTGCGGACGTGGAGACCGCGACCGCTGTTTCCGAAGAGATTCTGGAGCCGGAACCAGTTTCAGCGCGCCCCAGTTGGGCTGGGGCCAGAACCACTATTGCCGGGCTGGGAGACCCGACCACGCCGGGACGTTGGATGCAGACACCCTTGGTCGAAAGCGAGGTAACGGCGCGCGTAGTTGTGCCAAGAACCGGGGCACAAGCCTATATCACTCTGGTTCCGATCCCTGGCCCTGCCAGCGGTGGCAGCCGGTTGTCGCTGGACGCCATGCGAGCCTTGCTGGTGCCGCTGGATGAACTGGTCGAGGTCGAGGTCTACGCCAACTGATCTTTCAGATACTTGCCGGCTTCACGGCGGGCGAAAGGCTTCATCGCGTCGCCGTGTTCTTCCAGAAATGCAATCACGCGATCTGGGTCATGTTTGGACAGCTCACGCAGCCACCAAGCTATGGACTTTTGAATAAACCAGTCGCGATCCGGGACATATCCGACGGCCCAGCTGAGGATACGGTCGCGGCGCTGCAGGTCTTCCGGCTTGGGGTGGTTCTGTTTTGTCCAGGGCAGAGTTGCAACCAGCGCGGCGCGGCGGGTCCACATATGATCGGATCGGGTCCACTGTTCAACTTCGTCCAGTCGATCAGGGTTAGCTGAAAGCCGCTTTTGCATTGCCGTGCTGGCGTGGTCGGCAATAGCCCAGGCATCGAAATCAGGTAACCAGCTTTGTAAAAGGTCCCAAACCGCGTCATCTGGCCGGATGCGCGCCTGCGTCAGCAACTTGGCCGCTAAAACGCGAGCTTCGTGAATGTTGGTCTGCCACAGTCCGTTTGCCACTTCGACACGCGCGGCGACGTCCAGTTCTTTTCGCCATGCTTTGCTCAGGTCGTTCAAAACGGGGTTCGCGACACCAAGATAGACGCGATCCACCTTGTGGTAGCTGGCCATTTGATCCGCACGCTCAGCGTCGGCATGGGCTTTGATTTGATCGAGGAATTCGGTGGACATCAGATCAGACCGGAACGCCGGTAGGCTTGCCGTCAATTGTCTGCCCGTTTTTCTCTGCCCAGTAGGCGCGGATATCGTTGTCGGATTTTCCGTCGACCCATTTCTGCATTGTATCGCGGTCGGACTGGAACTCCATGAATGGAACGGCATAGCCACACGAAGTCTGAACTATTTCTATGGACTGGTCATAGATTTGCCGCGCGCTGCGATGATGTGGGAAAAGGTTAGCCAGTTCGTCCCAACCTTCATCCCCGACATGCAGGGTACGCGCCGTTCCATAGGTGCGCAGGATCAGGGGCCGGGTGCTGAACGAACACCACATCAGCGTCATACGGTTAACTTGCATCAGGTGGCCTGCTGTTTCGTTGCCACTGCCGGTAAGGTTCATCCAGACGATGCGGTTGGGCCCCAATACCCGCAACGAGTCCATCCCTTTCGGGGAAATATTGACCTGTCCCTCAGCTCCGGCGGTGCCGACGAAGAACATATGCTGATCTTCGATGAATTTCCGGTGCGCATCTTCGAGCTGAGGGAATTGTTTGGCCATGGTTCACTCTACCGTTACTGATTTTGCCAGATTGCGGGGCTGATCCACATCAGTGCCCTTGGCGACGGCAGTGTGATAGGCCAGCAGCTGTGCAGGAACGGAATAAAGGATCGGTGTCAGATTGTGATGGACATGGGGCATGCGGATCTTGCTCCAAACCTCATCCCCGGCTTCGGCGATACCGTCATCATCCGACACAAGGATCACTTTACCTTTGCGCGCCATGACTTCCTGCATGTTCGAAACGGTCTTGTCGAACACAGTATCCCGAGGGGCCATCACAACCACAGGCATGTGTTTGTCGATCAGGGCGATAGGGCCGTGCTTCAGCTCTCCCGACGCGTAACCTTCGGCGTGGATGTAGCTGATTTCCTTCAGTTTCAACGCACCTTCCAGAGCCAGCGGATACATCAGGCCACGGCCCAGAAACAGAACGTCACGTGCTTCGGACAAGCGCTGGGCGGCTTTGCGGATCGCCCGGTTCTGGTCCAGCGCCGCGTTCAGAACGGTTGGCAATCCGCGGAGCGCCGCAGCGTGATCGGCAATTTCTTCGTCTGTCATCGTTCCCCGGTCAGCAGCGGCCTTCAAAGCCAGCATCAACAGCACGCTCAACTGGCAGGTGAAGGCCTTAGTCGAGGCCACACCAATCTCGACACCGGCATGGATCGGCAGAGCGATATCGCTTTCGCGCGCAATCGAGCTTTCCGGGACGTTCACAACTGAAACGATCTTCTCGGCCTTGCCTTCGCAATAACGCAATGCGGCCAGCGTGTCAGCGGTTTCGCCCGACTGACTGACAAACAGCGCCAGAGTTCGGTCGGTGATCGGAGGTTCGCGATAGCGGAACTCGCTGGCGATATCGACCTCAACCGGCATCTTGGCCAGTTGCTCGAACCAGTATTTGGCAGTCAAGCAGGCATAAAAAGCAGTGCCACAGGCTACCATGGTCAGGCGGTCCAGCTTGCTGAAATCCAGATCTGTATCGGGCAACACCACCCGGTCTCCGCTGGTGGGCAGGTAGGATCGGATTGCCTCGGCCACAACGATGGGCTGTTCGGCAATTTCTTTGGCCATGAAGTGCTTGTGTTCGCCCTTGTCCGCGCGTGTATGATCCAGCTTGATCTTGCGCTTTTCGCGGTTGGCCAACTCGCCAGTTTCGGTACGGATTTCCAGCGAAGTGCGGGTCAGAACCGCACGGTCGCCCTCCTCAAGATACGTGATCTGATTGGTCAACGGTGCCAGCGCGATGGCGTCAGATCCGACATACATCTCACCATCGCCATGGCCAATGGCCAGCGGTGATCCCTTGCGGGCGGCCACAATCAGGTCGTCTTCACCGTCGAACAGAAAGGCCAGTGCAAACGCCCCTTCCAACTGGTCGATAGTCTTGAACGCGGCTTCAACCGGCGACAGGCCCGCGTTGAGGTGATGCTCGGTCATCAGGGCTACGGTTTCCGTATCGGTCTCGGTCTGGAAATCGACGCCATGTTCCGCCAGTTCGGCCCGTAACTCGCGATAGTTTTCAACGATGCCATTATGCACCACGGCCACAGGCCCCGCCTTGTGCGGATGCGCATTGTTGACCGAAGGCGCGCCATGAGTGGCCCAGCGGGTGTGGCCGATGCCGGATTTGCCGGGCAACGGGTCATGCACCAGCAGATCGCTGAGGTTAACCAGCTTACCGACCGCGCGCCGTCGACCCAACGCGCCATCATTGACTGTTGCGATCCCGGCGCTGTCATAGCCGCGATATTCCAGCCGTTTCAAAGCCTCTACCAGAATAGGGGCCGCCTCGTGCTGCCCCAGAACACCTACAATTCCACACATAACCTCAGGCCTCTTTATCGCGGCGAGCCTTCTTCGCCTTCAACATATCAAACAATTTACGCGCATATCCGGGCTTGTTTTCCTGCTTGGCGCGGGCGACGGCCAGCGCATCAGGATCCACATTCTTGGTCACGACGGTGCCCGTTGCGGTCATCGCGCCATCACCCACGGTCACAGGGGCCACCAACATTGTGTTCGATCCAATAAAGACGTTCTCACCAATGGTGGTCTTGTGCTTCATCACGCCGTCATAGTTGCAGGTGATCGTACCAGCGCCGATATTTGTCGCAGCCCCCACCGATGCATCGCCGATGTAGCTCAGGTGGTTGACCTTCGCGCCTTCGGCAATTTCAGCATTCTTGATTTCGACGAAGTTTCCAACCCGCGTGTTTTCCGCCAACTCGGCGCCGGGGCGCAAACGGGCATAAGGTCCGATGATAGCGCCACGGCTGACATGGCACCCTTCCAGATGCGAAAACGCCCGGATCGTCGCACCGCTTTCAACCGTGACACCGGGACCAAACACCACATTGGGTTCGATCACTGTATCGCGCCCGATTACAGTGTCAGCGGCCAGATACACTGTTTCAGGGGCCATCAAGGTGACACCCATATCCAAAAGCTCAGCACGTGCGCGGGCTTGGTACACCGCATCCGCCGCGGCCAGATCCGCGCGCGAATTCACACCCAGCGTTTGTGCCTCGTCACAGGCGACGGCGGTCACGTTCAACTCACGTTTGCGCGCGATTTCTACAACGTCAGTCAGGTAGTATTCACCCGAAGCGTTGTCGTTGCTGACATCATCGATCAGTGAAAACAACAGCTGCGCGTCACAGGCGAGAAGTCCCGAGTTACAAAAGGTTAGCGCCCGTTCTTCATCAGTGGCGTCTTTAAATTCGACAATGCGTTCCAGGCTGTCGCCCTTCATCACCAACCGACCATAACGTGCGGGGTCGGCAGCTTCGAACCCGAGAATGACCAGATCGTTCCGCGACCGCGCCTCGATCATCCGTTCCAGCGTGTCCGGTTGTAGAAACGGGGTGTCGCCGTAAAGAACCACAACATCGCCCTCAAACCCTTCCAGCGCTTGCCGCGCCTGAGCAACTGCGTGAGCGGTGCCTTGTTGTTCTTCCTGAACGGCAATCTGCGCGGCTTCGTCTTCGCCTTGCGCAACCTTTGCCACAGCTTCGGACCCGTGGCCGGTGACAATCACTGTTCGCTCGGGCGACAGCACGGACCCGGCGCGCATCGCGTGAACAAGCATCGGCACTTGGGCGATGGGATGCAGGACTTTGGGAATATCCGAATTCATCCTGGTGCCTTTTCCGGCGGCAAGGATGACAAGGGCAATGCTCATGAAATCGTTTTCTCTTTGTGTTTTGGTGCCGACCGTTTTATCCGCTGAGGTCAAAGGCGCAAGCCGTTCGGCCATCAAACAAGATTGCCGATTGAAACAGGGCACGGCGAAAACCTGCCGAATAAGGAGGCGATATGCGCACCGTCATATTCGATTTGGACGGCACATTGGCGGATACGTCAGGCGATTTGCTGGCCGCAGCGAACCATTGTTTTCGCGAAATGGGGCATGGTGACGTGCTGGTCCAGGGGCAGGATTCTGGTATCGCGTTGCGCGGTGGGCGCATGATGTTGACCCATGGGCTAAAACGCGTCGGTGCCTTTGATGAGGACACGGTCCACACCTATTACCCGGTGCTGCTTGAAGCCTATGCGCAGGACATAGACAACCACACCAGTTTCTATCCCGGAGCGTTGCAGGCGGTCGAGATGCTTAGCAACGCTGGATACGGTGTTGGCATATGCACGAACAAACCCGAGCATTTGGCTGAATTGTTGCTGACCCGCATGGGGGTGCGGGACCGTTTTGCCTCATTGGTTGGGGCAGATACCTTGCCGGTCCGCAAACCTGACCCAGCCCCTCTGCGTGAGGCTGCACGTCGCGCTGGGGGCGACCCTGATTTTTGCGTGCTGATCGGAGACTCGGATACGGACCGCAACACCGCCAAAGCCGCAGGTGTTCCGTCGGTCCTCGTGACCTTCGGCCCGTCAGGGGATGACATGGCGGCATTGGAACCCGAGGCCTTGCTGCATCATTTTGACGATTTACCTTCCCTTGTGCCTGCCTTGATTGGTGCGGCGGCGTAACGTCTTGACCGAACCTTGTCGGAGCCTCAGAACGAGATCATGACCGAAAAATTCTCAGGCAATTTCACCCAGCAGGAACCGCTTCCCGAGGACGCGATTGAGGCGGCTTTGGCCGTTCTGCGACACGGGCGTCTGCATCGCTACAACGTAGCGGCAGGTGAATTGGGGGAAACGGCCCTGCTGGAGCAGGAATTCGCGGCGCAGATGGGGGCAAAATACTGTCTGGCTGTGTCGTCTGGCGGCTATGCGCTGGCCACCGCCCTTCGTGCGGTTGGGGTTCAGCCCGGTGATCCGGTGCTGACCAACGCCTTCACGCTGGCCCCGGTGCCAGGGTCGATTGCTTCGGTTGGGGGGCGGGCCATCTTCGTGGGCGTGACGGAAAGCCTGACCATCGATTTGGACGACCTTGAGCGCAAGCTGGGGCAGGCGCGCGTGCTGATGCTGAGTCATATGCGCGGGCATCTGTGTGATATGGACCGGCTGATGCAGATGTGCGACGCCGCCGGGGTGATCGTGATTGAAGACTGCGCGCATACGATGGGCGCGGCCTGGCGCGGCCAGTTGTCGGGGCGGCAGGGCGCAATCGGCTGCTATTCCTGTCAGACGTACAAGCACGTCAACTCGGGTGAGGGCGGTTTGCTTGTCACCGATGACGAAGAATTGGCGGCCAAAGCTACGATGCTGTCAGGGTCCTACATGCTTTACGAGCGCCACCTGGCCGCGCCGGGGCCCGAGGTGTTCGATCGGATCAAATACACCACGCCAAACGTTTCCGGTCGCATGGACAATTTGCGGGCTGCGATCCTGCGTCCGCAATTGCGAGATTTGGACCGTCAGGTGGAGCGTTGGAATGAGCGCTATCGCGAGATCGAGACCGGGCTGCGTGGAACACCGGGCCTGACCATGGTTGAGCGGCCCGAGGAGGAAACCTATGTAGGGTCTTCGATCCAGTTCCTGCTGTTGGATTGGTTGCCCGAACGGATCGCCGACGTGATCAGCCGTTGCGCGGCGCGTGGGGTCGAGCTGAAATGGTTTGGGGGGGCAGAGCCAACCGGGTTCACGTCACGGTATGATAGTTGGCGCTATTTCGACAGTGAGCGTATGCCGGAAAGTGATCGAGTTCTGGCAGGTGTCATGGACATGCGTGTACCTCTGACGTTTTCATTGGAAGACTGCCAATTGATTGCGCGCATTATCCGAGCTGAGGTGGGCGCGGTCTACCAATCGTAACCATGTAGAGTGCGCTTGCAGCGCACGCTCAATCCTTTGCATCGCCGCCCGTATGGGCGGCGTTTTGCGTTTTGGCTGGTTCACAAAGATTGACCGGGCTCGGATTCGCTGGTAATCGTTTATTGAACACTTGTTCATTAACGCGGAGGGAGGACGCAGATGTTCATGGCCACGATGAAGTTCGATCTGGGTGAGGATGTGAATGCTCTGCGCGAGATGGTGCATCGCTGGGCACAGGAACGGGTCAAGCCGATGGCGGCTGAGATCGACCTGACCAATGCCTTTCCGAACGAGTTGTGGAAAGAGATGGGAGAGCTTGGCCTTTTGGGTGTGACCGTACCCGAGGAATATGGCGGTGCGGGTATGTCCTATCTGGCGCACACCATCGCGGTCGAAGAGGTCGCGCGTGCCTCGGCATCGGTTTCCCTGTCATACGGGGCCCATTCAAACCTCTGCGTGAACCAAATCAAGCTGAACGGTAGTGAGGAGCAGAAGCAGAAATATCTTCC
Source organism: Ruegeria sp. HKCCA5929 (assembly GCF_013034525.1). NCBI lineage: Bacteria > Pseudomonadati > Pseudomonadota > Alphaproteobacteria > Rhodobacterales > Roseobacteraceae > Ruegeria > Ruegeria sp. HKCCA5929. Next base: position 121,508 of record NZ_WQGE01000004.1, on the reverse strand, counting down.
GCGACTGATCTCAGGCGAGCATGTGGGCGCGTTGGCCATGTCTGAACCTTCGGCCGGGTCTGATGTGGTGTCGATGAAGCTGCGGGCGGAAAAACGGAACGATCATTACCGTCTGAATGGGAACAAATACTGGATCACCAACGGGCCGGACGCAGATACTCTGGTCGTTTACGCCAAGACAGATCCGGATGCCGGGTCAAAGGGGATCACGGCCTTTCTGGTCGAGAAAGAAATGAAAGGGTTCTCGACCTCACCTCATTTCGACAAGCTGGGGATGCGCGGGTCGAACACGGCTGAACTGATCTTTGAAGACGTCGAGGTGCCGTTCGAGAGTGTGTTGGGCGAAGAGGGTAAAGGCGTGGCCGTGCTCATGTCGGGGCTGGACTATGAGCGTGTGGTTCTGGCCGGTATCGGCACCGGTATCATGGCCGCTTGTCTGGATGAGGTGATGCCTTATCTGGCCGAGCGCAAACAGTTCGGCAAACCCATCGGCAGCTTCCAGTTGATGCAGGGCAAGATCGCCGACATGTACACGGCGATGAACTCGGCGCGGGCGTATGTGTACGAGGTCGCCAAGGCGTGTGATCGGGGGGATGTGACGCGTCAGGATGCGGCGGCGTGTTGCCTTTACGCTTCGGAACAGGCGATGGCGCAGGCGCATCAGGCGGTTCAGGCGCTGGGTGGGGCAGGCTTTCTGTCCGATGCGCCAGTAAGCCGGATCTTCCGTGATGCCAAGCTGATGGAGATCGGCGCGGGCACCAGCGAGATTCGCCGGATGCTGATTGGCCGTGAGTTGATGGCCGAAATGCTCTGAACACAAAAAACGCCCTGCGGACGAGGGAACCGCAGGGCGCTTGAAAGACAGGATCAGAACTTATGGACGTAGGAAACGCCGACAAGGAACGGATCGATTTCCGCGGTGCCGATATTGGTGCCGTTCAGCGAAACGTCCGAGTCGATGTCGAACCAACGTACGTTCAGACGGACCGCGCCATTGTCGCTGACCATGTAGTCCAGACCGGCCTGCAGCGAAACACCGAAGGAGTCATCGACCTTGAGATCGCCCAGAGCGGTCTGTTCGTCAAAGAAGATGGTGTAGTTCAGGCCGGCACCAACATAGGGTTTCCACGCGCTATTGGTCGGGAAGTGATAGTTCACCGACAGGGTGGGGGGCAGGTGCTTGACCGTAGCCGCATCAACACCGCCCAAGGCGATTGTGTGTTTGAACGGGGTTGCGGCCAGCAGTTCGATACCCAGATTGTCACGGATAAAGTATTCAGCGGTGAAGATCGGGCGCGTATCTGCGTCGATAGTGGCAGGTGCACCTGCAATCGTGCCGTTGTCGGATTTCGGGTCCAGATAACCCACACCGACGCCGACGGTCCAGTCACCTTGCGATTGAGCAAACGCAGGGGCGGCCATCGCAACCAGCGCGGTGGACAGGGTCAATGCGGCGAGCTTTTTGGTCATTGTATTGCCTTTGGTTCTGTTGATGCGTCTGACGTCGCAGAACAGAGCCTTGAGCACTCTGATCTGTATCAAGTTTCTGTGAAAGCTGGTGGCGACGAGATTCAGGGAAGTGTCAGCAAAATAAGGAGAATTTTCCGTGCTAACCCCTGAGCGCATACCGGGTTTGCGCCCAGGGGGCGGCTGGGACCTGCCGGATCGGCTCAATATGGCGCAGCAATGCCTGCGCCATGCAAAAGATCAGGTGGCGGTTGTTGATCTGACTGGTTCGGATCCCCGCAATGTCACCTATGGCCAACTGGATCAGATGGCGGATGATCTTGCCCGCGCGCTGTTACGCCGCGTACAGCCCGGAGATCGCGTCGCCGTGTTGCTCAGCCAGTCCCCGTGGTGCGCTGCAGCTCATCTGGCGATCTGGAAGATCGGGGCGATCTCAGTTCCGCTGTTCAAACTGTTCAAACAGGATGCCCTGCGGTCGCGGGTCGGCGATGCTGGTGCCAAAATTGTGCTGACCGATGCCGAGGGCGCTGAATTGCTGGGCGATCTGGCCGAGGCTCTGATCGCATCTGAAATAGGCGAGGCGGGTCCATCCTTGCCATTCGCCGACACTGGCCCCAATGATCCGGCAGTTCTGATCTATACTTCGGGCACCACCGGCAGCCCAAAGGGGGCTTTGCACGGGCACCGGGTGCTGACAGGGCATCTGCCGGGTGTCTCGATCAGCCATAACCATTTGCGTGGGGGCGATTGCCTGTGGACACCGGCGGATTGGGCATGGATCGGCGGTTTGTTCGATGTGCTGATGCCGGGTCTGGCGCTTGGTATTCCCTTGGTCGCGGCGCGGCTTGAGAAATTCACGCCCGAAGCCTGCGCCGATATTGTTGCGCGCGGCGGAGTGCGCAACGTGTTTTTTCCGCCCACGGCCTTGCGAATGCTGAAAGCGGCAGATCAGGGCATTCCCGGCCTGCGCTCGGTCGCGTCCGGGGGCGAGCCCTTGGGGGCCGAGATGCTGGCCTGGGGTCAAAAGGCGTTTGGTCTGACGATCAATGAATTCTACGGCCAGACCGAATGCAATATGGTGGTGTCCTCTTGCGCCGAGGATTTCCCAGTGCAGCCCGGTTGCATCGGCAAACCCGTGCCGGGGCATGAGGTGGCGGTGATCGATGAGAAAAGCAACCCAACGACCGAGGAAGGCGACGTGGCGATCCGGCGCGGCTCGGCTTCAATGCTGCTGGAATACTGGAACAGGCCCGAGGCGACGGCTGAGAAATTCCGGGGCGATTGGTTGATCACCGGAGATCGCGGCGTTTGGGAGGGTGAGTTCCTGCGCTTTGTTGGTCGCGACGACGACGTAATCACCTCAGCCGGATACCGTATTGGCCCTGCCGAGATCGAGGATTGCCTGCTGACCCACCCGGCGGTGGCGACAGTAGGCGTGGTCGGAAAGCCCGACCCACTGCGGACCGAGATCGTCAAGGCGTATGTGGTGTTGAAACCGGGGGCTGCGGCGTCGGCGCAGGAGTTGCAGGATTGGGTCAAAGATCGTCTGGCGCATTACTCCTACCCGCGTGAGGTGGCGTTTCTGGAGGAGTTGCCGATGACGGTGACGGGGAAGGTGATCCGGAAGGAACTGAAGGCGCGTGCGGCGGGGGAGATTGGTTCGTGAGAGTGGCTCTCTCCATAAACAGATTACTATGGTCGGCCTCGTATGTTCTGGTCTTTCCGACAGTAGCACTCGGTACTGACGATGACCCAAGTCAGATCCATGAGCCTGTCTTCGGTGTCGAAGATTGGTTCGATGGGTGCGCACAGCTTAGCAATAATACGGTAATGTCTATTCCAAAGATGGCGCTGGATATGGATTGTGTTGCTTGGGCATTGGACTATTGCACAAACAAACAAGAAAATTCTTACCAAGACATTTGCCACGAGACTTTGATTGATCACATTCATCTCAGAAGTGCTGAAATTTCTGAAGAGCTCCCAGAGAACCCAAACCTTAAGGGCTTCAAGCGATCTTCTTATGAAAAGGCGCGGCAGCGGGCAGCCGACGTTTCTCAATCTAAATGCGATGCCGAAATGTCTGAAAACGAATGCAAATTACTAGATGCTACTCTGAGGTGGCTTGACTTGCGAATTGCCGAACGGCTTCTGGAGGGTAATCGACAATGAAACTCACATCAAAAGCCATGCCCGCCTCTGAAGGCTTCAAGGCAAACCGCGCGGCCCATCTCGATGCGCTGGCACAAATCTCAACTGCTGCCGAAGCGGCCAGGATGGGCGGCGGTGAGAAATCCCGCGCGCGGCATGAATCACGGGGCAAGATGCTCCCCAGACGCAGGGTGGCGAACCTGTTGGATGCGGGCTCTCCGTTTCTGGAAATCGGCGCGACTGCGGCACATGGGATGTATGGCGATGCCGCACCTTGTGCTGGGGTGATCGCCGGCATCGGCCAGGTGCAGGGGCGTGAGGTCATGGTGGTCTGCAACGACGCCACTGTAAAGGGCGGCACGTATTACCCGCTGTCGGTGAAGAAACACCTGCGCGCGCAAGAGATTGCCGAGGAAAATCATCTGCCCTGCATCTATCTGGTCGATAGCGGCGGTGCGAACCTGCCAAATCAGGATGAGGTCTTCCCTGACCGCGACCACTTTGGCCGCATTTTCTACAATCAGGCGCGGATGAGCGCGAAGGGGATCGTTCAGATCGCGGTGGTGATGGGGTCGTGTACGGCGGGCGGGGCTTATGTGCCCGCGATGTCTGATGTAACGATCATCGTGAAAGAGCAGGGCACGATTTTTCTGGCTGGGCCACCTCTGGTTAAGGCCGCGACGGGCGAGGTCGTCAGTGCCGAGGAACTGGGTGGGGGAGACGTCCACACCCGCTTGTCCGGCGTGGCGGATTACCTGGCCGAGGATGACGCGCACGCGCTGGCGCTCGCACGGCGGGCCGTGGCGTCGTTGGGCGGTGCCGGGCTGAAGTCCGGCCTACAGTTTGAATCCCCTGAAGAGCCTGCTTACGACCCCGAAGAGATTCTTGGCGTCGTCCCCGCCGATCTGCGCACGCCCTACGACATCCGCGAGGTCATTGCGAGGCTGGTTGATGGCTCTCGGTTCGATGAGTTCAAACCGCGCTTTGGCGACACGTTGGTAACCGGGTTCGCCCATGTCAAAGGCTGCCCGGTCGGCATAATTGCCAACAATGGTGTGTTGTTTTCCGAGGCCGCTCAGAAGGGCGCGCATTTTGTGGAGCTGTGTTCGCAGCGACAGACGCCGATCGTGTTCCTGCAGAACATCACCGGCTTCATGGTGGGACGGAAATACGAAAACGAAGGCATCGCCCGGCACGGGGCCAAGATGGTAACGGCGGTGGCGACGACCTCGGTACCCAAGATTACCATGCTGGTGGGCGGCTCGTTCGGGGCTGGGAACTATGGCATGGCCGGTCGGGCCTATCAGCCAAGGTTCTTGTGGACATGGCCGAACTCGCGCATTTCCGTGATGGGCGGTGAGCAGGCGGCAGGGGTTTTGGCCACAGTCAAACGTGACGGGATCGAACGGCAAGGCGGCACATGGTCGGCCGAAGAAGAGGCCGAGTTCAAACGCCCAACGCTGGAGATGTTCGAAGAACAATCGCACCCGCTCTACGCCTCGGCGCGGCTCTGGGATGACGGCATCATCGATCCGCGCAAGTCGCGCGACGTACTGGCCCTGTCGCTGAGTGCGGCGCTGAACGCACCTATTGAGGAGACACGTTTCGGCGTGTTCAGGATGTAAGATGAGCGTGAGCTTGAAAACCCTTACGGCCCGCTATCCCGGCGCTCAGACATTCAAATTTGGCGACAACGCAGCGCTGAGCGCTGAACTGTTGGCATTGGTTCGCAGTGGCCGCAAAACAGCGACCTGCGACGCGCTGAGTAACTATCCTGAAGGCAGCTTAGAAATGCCCAAGCCGGGTCGCTGCGATATTGCGCTGAACTGGGACGATACACCGGCATTGGTCATCGAAACCCAGGATGTTTCAATTCAGCGGTACTGCGATGTGACCGAGGATTTCGCTTTGGCGGAAGGTGAGACTGAAACGCTCGAAGAATGGCAAGACCATCATCGTCGCTATTTCCAACGAAACGGTGGGTTTGATCCCGAGATGAAACTCGTGTGCGAACGGTTTCGACTGGTGAAAGACTTGGCCTTGGAAGGGTGAAAAAGATGTTCAACAAAATCCTGATTGCCAACCGGGGAGAGATCGCCTGCCGCGTGATGGAAACCGCTCAGAAGATGGGCGTTTCCTGCGTTGCGGTGTATTCGGACGCGGACGCCGCGGCCAAGCATGTGCAGATGGCGGATCAGGCCGTGCAAATCGGCGGTGCGGCCCCGGCTGAGAGTTATCTGAAAAGCGATGTGATCATTCAGGCCGCGTTGGATACGGGTGCGCAGGCGATCCATCCCGGCTATGGGTTTCTGTCCGAAAACCCGGATTTCGTGGATGCGGTCGAGGCCGCAGGGCTGACATTCATTGGTCCGTCAGCGGATGCGATCCGCAAGATGGGTCTGAAAGATGCGGCCAAGGTTCTGATGGAGCAAGCCGGTGTTCCGGTGGTTCCGGGCTATCACGGTGACAATCAGGACCCTGAACACTTGGCGGGCGCAGCGGATACCATCGGGTATCCCGTTCTGATCAAAGCCGTGGCAGGCGGTGGCGGCAAGGGGATGCGTCTTGTCGAGCGGCCCGAGGATTTCGCGTCTGCTTTGGACAGCGCCCGGGGCGAGGCAAGGACAGCGTTCGGCAACGACGCAGTATTGGTCGAGAAATTCGTCGCCAAACCGCGCCATATCGAGGTGCAGGTTTTTGGTGACGGCACCCATGCGGTGCATTTGTTTGAACGCGATTGCTCTCTGCAGAGGCGACATCAGAAGGTGATCGAAGAGGCTCCGGCCCCCGGCATGACGCCTGAAATGCGCGAGGCGATGGGGCAGGCGGGCGTGCGTGCTGCCGAGGCGATTGGATACAAAGGCGCGGGCACGGTTGAATTCATCGTGGACGCCTCGGACGGCCTGCGCCCGGACAGGTTCTGGTTCATGGAGATGAACACACGCCTGCAGGTGGAACACCCTGTGACCGAAGCGATCACCGGTGTTGATCTTGTCGAATGGCAACTACGCGTCGCGGCGGGCGAGTCCCTGCCGAAGCAACAGGAAGACCTTTCTATTCAGGGCCATGCGTTCGAGGCACGGCTTTATGCCGAAGACGTCCCGAAAGGGTTCCTGCCTGCGACGGGTACGCTGACGCATCTGGATTTCCCTGCCAATTGCCGCGCTGACAGTGGCGTGCGGGCAGGGGATACGATTAGTCCCTGGTATGACCCGATGATTGCCAAGGTGGTTGTGCAAGGGCCGACCCGCTCTGTCGCACTTGAGACGTTGCACCGTGTGTTACAGCAGACCGAAGTGGCGGGTACTGTAACAAACCTTGCCTTCTTGGGGGCGTTGACCCGTCATGCGGGGTTTGCCTCGGGCGATGTGGATACGGGTTTGATCGGGCGGGACCTTGAGACATTGGTTCAGGAACCAGAACCTTCAGTCGAGGCAGTTGTTGCTGCGGCGATGACAGCTTTGGAGCTGGTGAATGTCGCACCTGAAACCGGGTTCTGTCTTTGGGCTCCGTTACATCGCGCCGTGCAACTCTCCGCTGAGGGCGAAACCTTGGATCTGGATGTGCAAGTCGACGGACCGGATCGTCAGATTTGGCAAATGGGAGAGGATCGCGTCTTGGCCGAGCGGACCTTGGATCGCTGGACATTGAACGGTGCGCCGATGCCAGACGTTTCTGTAAGTGGGTCGACCCTCACCGTGTTCTCGGACTATGGCCGCAGTTTTGATCTGATCGACCCGCTGGATCGGGATACCAGTGCTACGGGCGATACCAATGTAATCGAGGCGCCGATGCCGGGTCTGGTCAAAGCGGTCTTTGCGACAGCGGGGCAAGCGGTGCAGGAGGGCGATCGCCTGGCCATTCTTGAGGCGATGAAGATGGAGCATTCCCTGCTGGCTGCGCGCGACGGCGTTGTGGCCGAGGTGTTGGTCGAAGAGGGTATACAGGTCGAGGCCGGGGCAGCGCTGGTGCGTTTGGAGGAAGAGTGATCTGTACCCGCGTCGCCGCACATGGCACGGTCGGGCGATCCGTAGTGGAATGAGAATAAGCCGGGAGGAGCGCAGACATGGGTGATCAGGTCGAGATTTATGAAGTAGGGCCGCGCGATGGGCTGCAGAACGAAAAAAATGAGATACCGGTCGCTGACAAGGTTGCATTGATCGACTGCCTCAGCCGGGCCGGGTTCCGCCGGATTGAAGTCGCAAGCTTTGTGTCCCCAAAATGGGTGCCGCAGATGGCCGGGTCGGCACAAGTTCTGGCCGGGATCAACCGCGCGGATGGAATCCGCTACGCGGCGCTAACGCCCAATATGCGCGGGTATGAGGATGCGCTGGCGGCCAAGGCCGACGAGATTGCCGTGTTTGCTTCGGCTTCCGAGGGTTTTTCCAAAGCCAATGTCAACGCGTCAATCGAGGAATCGATTGAGCGGTTTACGTCGATTCTTGAAGCAGCGCGCCACATCGACCTGCCGGTCCGTGGTTACGTCTCTTGCGTGACCGATTGCCCCTACGATGGTCCGACCCCGCCCGAGAAGGTGGCCGAGGTTGCAGATAAATTGTTTGCTCTGGGCTGCTACGAGGTCTCGTTAGGCGATACGATCGGGCAGGGGACGCCCGACAAGATCGCTCATATGCTTTTGGCGGTGCGTGAAAGAGTTCCCGTAACGCGGCTGGCGGGGCATTTCCACGACACCAATGGACGTGCAATTGACAATATCGATGCGGCGCTGGCGCTGGGCGTGCGCGTGTTTGACGCGGCCGTGGGCGGGTTGGGCGGTTGCCCTTATGCGCCGGGGGCTGAAGGCAACGTGGCGACCGAAGCCGTCGCCGCCCATTTGCAGAGACTTGGATACGAGACGGGGCTGGATCTGGCTGTGATTGAAGAAGCTGCACGGATGGCAAAGGCGCTAAGAGGCTGACATGTTTGAAACACTCGCGATTGCGACCGATTCACGTGGTGTCGCCACTCTGACTCTGAATCGGCCAGAGAAGCACAATGCCCTGTCAGGTCTGATGATCACCGAATTGACCCAAGCCGCAGGACAGTTGGGTCAGGATGCTGATGTTCGAGTAGTTGTCCTTGCGGCGCATGGCAAAAGCTTTTGTGCTGGTGGTGATCTGGGTTGGATGCAGGACCAGATGGCAGCGGATAAAGCGACGCGCTTTACCGAGGCCCGCAAGCTTGCCGAGATGTTGCAAGCCCTGAATACGATGCCCAAGCCCTTGATCGGGGCATTGCAAGGCAACGCCTTTGGCGGTGGCGTCGGGATGGCGGCTGTGTGCGACATCGCCATTGGCGTCGACAGCCTGAAGATGGGATTGACGGAAACGCGGCTGGGTCTGATCCCGGCAACAATCGGGCCATACGTCACCGCCCGTATGGGTGAGGCGCGCGCACGACGTGTTTTTATGTCGGCCCGTCTGTTTGATGCCGCCGAAGCTGTAGATCTAGGATTGTTGGCGCGAAGTGTATCGGCGGATCAATTGTCAGCTGCTGTCGAGACGGAAATTCGACCCTATCTGACCTGCGCACCAGGGGCTGTTGCTTCGGCCAAAGCGCTTGTTCAGAGCCTCGGGCCGCGCATTGACGATGCCGTGATCGATCGAACCATACATGCGCTGGTCGAACGGTGGGAAACCGAAGAGGCGCAGGAAGGGATTTCGGCGTTTTTTGAGAAACGTAGCCCATCCTGGAGTAACACGGGATAAGCGGTCTCTGCTTATTTGTTCTTGAACACCAGCGCTGCGATTCTATGCCGCGCTGTCAAGTGCATGTTTGATGTCGTGGGGCATTGTGTTCGGTTGACCACCTGACCCCGCACGGATAGAGAATGTCCAGTCAACACGCCAATTGACGGCGCACCCTTTTGGGAGATGCGCAGGAAAGGAGCTATTCGTGGAAGACCTGCTGCGGGAGTACCTCCCGATTCTGGTGTTTCTGGCCGTTGCCGTGGGCCTTGGGATCGTCTTGATTCTGGCCGCTGTGGTACTGGCCGTCCGCAATCCCGACCCTGAAAAGGTCAGCGCATATGAATGTGGGTTCAATGCCTTCGACGATGCGCGGATGAAATTCGACGTTCGGTTTTATCTGGTGTCGATTCTCTTCATCATTTTCGATCTGGAAATTGCCTTCCTGTTTCCATGGGCCGTCGGCTTTAAGGACATCAGCGATGTAGGCTTCTGGTCCATGATGGTGTTCCTGGGCGTTCTGACCATTGGCTTTGCCTATGAATGGAAGAAAGGGGCCCTGGAATGGGAGTGATGACGGGTGCAAACACCGCCGGTGTCGACAAAGAAGTTGCCACTCAGGCCCTGAACGCGGAACTGCAGGACAAAGGGTTTCTGCTGACCTCGACCGAGGATATTATCAACTGGGCCCGCACCGGTTCTCTGCACTGGATGACCTTTGGTCTGGCCTGCTGCGCGGTTGAGATGATGCATACCTCAATGCCGCGCTACGATGCGGAACGGTTTGGCATCGCGCCGCGTGCATCCCCGCGCCAGTCGGACGTGATGATCGTCGCGGGCACGCTGACCAACAAGATGGCCCCCGCGCTGCGCAAGGTTTACGACCAGATGCCCGAGCCGCGTTATGTGATCTCGATGGGTTCCTGCGCCAACGGTGGTGGCTACTATCATTATTCTTATTCGGTCGTGCGTGGCTGTGACCGTGTTGTGCCGGTGGACATTTACGTGCCCGGTTGTCCTCCGACCGCTGAAGCGCTGCTGTATGGCCTGATGCAGCTGCAACGCAAAATCCGCCGTACCGGCACCATCGTCCGCTGAGGAGAGAGTTGATGAGCGAAGCACTCAAAGAACTCGGTGCACAGCTGGAGCTGAAGCGGGCAGATTGTGTTTTGTCCTGGGATGTGACCCATGACGAGCTGAACGTGGATGTGGCCCCGTCGAACCTGGTGGAATTTGTCGAATTCCTGAAAACCGACCGGTCCTGCCAATTCTCATCTTTGGTGGACATCACCGGTGTCGACTATCCCGAACGCGCAAAGCGGTTTGATGTGGTCTATCATTTCCTGTCGATGTACCAAAACCAGCGTATCCGCCTGCGGGTTTCGATCCGCGAGGAAGACATGGTGCCGTCCATCGTCGACGTTCACCCCTCGGCCAACTGGTTCGAGCGTGAGGTGTTCGACATGTTCGGCATCCTGTTCTCGGGTCACCCGGATCTGCGGCGTATCCTGACAGACTATGGGTTCCGCGGCTATCCGCTGCGCAAGGATTTCCCGACCACAGGTTATACCGAAGTACGGTATGACGAGGCGCAAAAGCGTGTGGTCTACGAACCGGTCAGTCTGGTTCAGGAATATCGGCAGTTCGATTTCATGTCCCCGTGGGAAGGTGCGAATTACATCCTTCCGGGCGATGAAAAGCAGGAAAGCTGACACTGATGATGGAGCGTTGCTGAGATGTTGGGAGAACTGATCATGCTCGGGGCGCTTGGAGTTTTGCTTGCTGGGGCTGCTGCCAAGGCGGCCGAGGCCGAAAAGGTCCGGGTTCGGGCCGAAGCGAAGAAGAAACGAGGGCGTTGATGGACGGCTCAAGATACGATGACGGCAGCACGGACGCGCTGAGCGGAGAACAGAAGATCCGCAACTTCAACATTAACTTCGGCCCGCAACACCCTGCGGCGCACGGGGTTCTGCGCCTTGTGCTAGAGCTGGACGGCGAGATTGTCGAACGCTGCGATCCGCATATCGGCCTGCTGCACCGTGGTACCGAAAAGCTGATGGAAAGCCGGACCTACCTGCAGAATCTGCCGTATTTCGACCGTCTGGATTACGTGGCACCGATGAATCAGGAACATGCCTGGTGCTTGGCCATCGAAAAGCTGACCGGTGTTGAGGTGCCGCGCCGCGGCTCGCTGATCCGGGTTCTGTATTCCGAGATCGGGCGCATCCTGAACCACCTGCTGAACGTGACCACGCAGGCGATGGACGTCGGCGCGCTGACCCCGCCTCTGTGGGGGTTCGAAGAGCGCGAAAAGCTGATGGTGTTTTATGAGCGCGCCTGTGGTGCCCGCCTGCACGCCGCCTATTTCCGCCCCGGTGGTGTGCATCAGGATCTGCCGCCCGAACTGCTGGACGATATTGAGGCGTGGAGCCACGAGTTCCCCGCCGTTCTGGATGATATTGATGGTCTGCTGACCGAAAACCGCATCTTCAAACAGCGCAACGCCGATATTGGCGTCGTGACCGAAGATGACATTCAGAAATACGGCTTTTCAGGCGTAATGGTCCGTGGGTCCGGTCTGGCATGGGACTTGCGCCGCGCGCAGCCCTATGAATGCTATGACGAGTTCGAGTTCCAAATTCCCGTCGGCAAGAACGGCGACTGCTATGACCGCTATCTGGTGCGGATGGAAGAGATGCGCCAGTCGCTGTTGATCATCCGTCAGGCCATTGCCAAAATCCGCGAATGCCCCGGAGACGTCCTGGCCCGCGGCAAGATCACCCCGCCGAAACGATCGGACATGAAGACGTCGATGGAAAGCCTGATCCATCACTTCAAACTGTATACCGAAGGTTTCCACGTCCCCGCAGGCGAGGTTTATGCCGCTGTCGAGGCCCCCAAGGGCGAGTTCGGCGTCTATCTGGTCGCCGACGGCACCAACAAGCCTTACAGGGCCAAACTGCGCGCGCCGGGCTTCCTGCACCTGCAAGCCATGGACCACGTTGCCAAAGGCCACCAACTGGCCGACGTCGCCGCCATCATCGGCACCATGGACGTCGTATTTGGAGAAATTGACCGCTAATGCTCCGCCGTCTTCATCCCGAACAACCCAATAGCTTCGCCTTCACCGCTGCCAATCAGCAATGGGCCGAAGCGCAGATTACCAAGTACCCCGAAGGCCGTCAGGCCAGCGCGGTGATCCCGCTGCTGTGGCGCGCGCAGGAGCAGGAGGGCTGGCTGTCCCGCCCGGCGATTGAATCCGTCGCCGACATGCTGGGCATGGCCTACATTCGCGTGCTCGAGGTTGCGTCCTTTTACTTCATGTTCCAACTACAACCGGTTGGTTCGGTGGCGCATATTCAGGTGTGCGGCACGACCTCCTGTATGATCTGCGGGGCCGAGGATCTGATTGCAGTTTGCAAGGAAAAGATTGCCGCCAAACCACATGAGCTGTCTTCCGATGGCAAGCTCAGCTGGGAAGAGGTCGAATGCCTCGGCTCTTGTACCAATGCGCCGATGGCGCAGATCGGCAAGGACTACTACGAAGACCTGACGGCTGAGAGTTTTGGTCAGATCATCGATGATCTGGCCGCTGGAAAGGTACCGACACCCGGACCACAGAACGGGCGCTATGCGGCTGAGCCGTTGAAGGGGTTGAGCAGTCTGTCGGAATATGAAGCCGGCAAGCCGCAATACAACGCAAGCGTTGAGCTGGCGACGGATCTGGGCGACACGGTCAAGCGCATCGACGGCACCGAAGTGCCGATCCTGACGCCTTGGTTGGGCAAGGATGGCAAGCAGGCCGGAGCCTCGGCTGCGGCGAAGCCTCCCAAGGCACCAGAACCCGCGAAACCGGCGGTGAAACAGGCGGAAGAAGCAAAAGCCAAGGCTGAGCCGGAAGCTGTCAAAGAAGACGCGCCCAGAACGCTGACCGAGGCGCGTGGCGGATTGCCGGACGACCTTAAGCTGCTGAAGGGTGTGGGACCGAAGCTGGAAGAAACGCTGAATGAGCTGGGTTTCTATCACTACGACCAGATCGCGGCCTGGACACCCGAACATGTGACCTGGGTTGATGCACGTCTGAAGTTCAAAGGCCGGATCGAACGCGACGGCTGGATCGAACAGGCGGCCAAGCTTGCGCTGGGTGACGAAACCGAATTCGCCAAACGTGCCAAGGAAGACGGCACCTACGAAGACTAAGCGGATGCCCACCCGGGGCATCAGGGAAAGATGGACAAAGATAAGGAACAGGCCATAGCCCGCAAGGGTCGACACATCGGAGTGGTCATCGCCGTGACCATGCTGATCTGGCTTGCCATGAACCTGTTCATCGGCCCGGCGCTGGGTTTGACCACCCGGCACGCCTTGCTGTTTGATCTCGCTGCCTTGGCGGGTTTCATCTATGCAGGCATCAACATTTTTCAACTCTGGCGCATGCGTCAGGACAGCTGAAGGTAACACGCGATGCTGAAGGATCAGGACCGGATCTTTACCAACATCTACGGGATGCATGAGCGCACGCTGAAAGGCGCACAGGCCCGCGGGCATTGGGACGGCACTGCTGGCCTGATCGAAAAGGGCCGCGACTGGATCATCCAGACGATGAAGGACTCAGGTCTGCGCGGTCGCGGCGGCGCGGGCTTCCCGACGGGCCTGAAATGGTCGTTCATGCCAAAGGAAAGCGACGGTCGTCCGGCCTATCTGGTGGTGAACGCGGATGAATCCGAACCCGGCACCTGCAAAGACCGCGAGATCATGCGCCATGATCCGCATACGCTGATCGAAGGTTGTCTGATCGCCTCTTTCGCGATGAACGCGCACACCTGCTATATCTACCTGCGCGGCGAATACATCCGCGAGCGCGAGGCGCTGCAGGCCGCGATTGACGAGGCTTATGACGCCGGTCTTTTAGGCAAGAACGCCGCTGGTTCGGGTTGGGATTTCGATATCTTCCTGCATCACGGGGCAGGCGCATATATTTGCGGCGAGGAAACCGCCCTGATCGAAAGCCTTGAGGGCAAGAAGGGCATGCCACGGATGAAACCTCCGTTCCCGGCGGGGGCTGGCCTTTATGGCTGCCCAACCACGGTGAACAATGTGGAATCAATTGCCGTTGTGCCGACCATTCTGCGCCGGGGTGCGGACTGGTTCGCAGGTTTTGGCCGTCAGAACAACGCGGGCACCAAGCTGTTTGCGATTTCGGGCCATGTGAACAACCCGTGCGTCGTCGAAGAGGCCATGTCGATCTCATTCGAAGAGCTGATTGAAACTCATTGCGGCGGCATTCGCGGCGGTTGGGACAACCTGTTGGCGGTAATCCCGGGTGGGTCCTCTGTTCCTTGCGTGCGCGGTGAAAACATGCGCGACGCGATCATGGATTTTGATTACCTGCGCAATGATCTGGGCTCGGGCCTTGGTACGGCTGCGGTGATCGTAATGGACAAGTCGACGGACATCATCAAGGCGATCTGGCGGCTATCGAAATTCTACAAGCACGAAAGCTGCGGACAGTGCACGCCCTGCCGCGAAGGCACCGGCTGGATGATGCGGGTCATGGACCGTCTTGTGCGCGGCGAGGCCGAATTGGAAGAGATCGACATGCTGTTTGATGTGACCAAACAGGTCGAAGGCCATACCATCTGTGCCTTGGGTGACGCGGCCGCTTGGCCGATCCAGGGCCTGATCCGCAACTTCCGGGAAGAGATCGAGGACCGCATCAAGGCCCAGAAGTCGGGCCGCATGGGTGCGATGGCAGCGGAGTAAACCGAATGGAAGCCTTTGCTGAATATTCACACGCCATAGCATCCGTTGTGTTTTTCACGTTGGTGGTTCTGTTTTTGGCCCCGTTTTCTGCGCTGGCCAAGCAGGGCAAGGGATTGGCACCGGGTGCGACGCCTGAACAAGACTACGGTGATCAAGCCTATCGTTTGAACCGGGCCTATCTGAACGGAACTGAAACACTTCCGGCGTTTCTGACTGTTGTAGTTGCAGCAATTTTGTTGGGGGTCAGCCCATTCTGGGTCAACCTTCTGGCGTCAGTTGCTTTGGTTGCGCGCTTGCTCATGCTGGTGGTGCATCTTAGGGGGATCGGCAAGCCGAACAGCGGTCTGCGGTCCGTGCTGTATGTGCTGGGCTGGGCCTGCATGTTTGTAATCGGCCTTATGGCCTTGGTGGCGGCGTTTTAACGGCAAGGCGGCGGTAAAGACTGCAATGAGGGAAAGTATGAAGATCTCGAAGACCCTGGTTGTTGTTCTGGCTTTGGTCAGTGTATCCGCCTGCGGATTGATCAGACCGTCCGAGGACCGGCTTTTGTTCGATGGTCAGGCGTTCCGGACCAAGGCCAAAGCTGTCGACAAGAAGAAGTCGCCCGCCGACTTTACTGTGGTCGTCAAAGGTGTGTCTGCGTCATTGGATGGCGCGCGTGAGGCCGGGCGCCATGAAGGCACAAAGTTCTGTGTGCAAAACTTCGGATCGTCGCGGATTGATTGGAAAGTGGGGCCGGACACGGAACCGCAACAGCTTACCATCGCGGATGATCAACTCACATTTGCAGGAACCTGCAAACGCCCATGATGTCCAGTGTTTTTGCATATCACGACAGGGCGCGTAGGGCGTTATTGCCTAGCAGACGCGCATCCTTTCGTCTTGGAAATTCCAAGACGAAAGGAAAACCTATGTCCTATGCAAAAACAATCGCTATGGCTGCCTTGATGGCTGTTCCTGCGGTAGCAGAGGCAAAACCGCCCTTGAGGGATGTCAAAGAGATCGACAATGAACTCTATTACATCGCCATCGCAAACGAGATTTCGGAATACTGCCCCTCGATCAGCGGGCGACGACTGAAGGCGATCAGTGTGATGTGGGGGCTGCGCTCCAAAGCGAATGACTTGGGATACACAGACCGGGAAATCCGGTCTTATGTCGAGTCGGACGCAGAAAAAGACCGCATGCGCGCCAAGGGTGAGGCTTATCTGGCCTCAAACGGGGTGACTTATGAAAACCCCACCACGTTTTGCACGTTGGGCCAGAAGGAAATTCAACGAAACAGCGCCATTGGCGTTTACTTGAGGGCGGATTGACGGATGGGCGTTCAGGTTCTCAGATCCGGGACAGTTGGTGCGACATTGCTGATGTCATTATCGGCGTGCGAAACGCCAACCAGCTCTGCGACCGACACTGTCGCCTCTCGGGCAGAGTTTCGCGCCGAGCTGCCGCCGGAACTGTACGATTTCGCGTTCTCTGCAGCCGTGGCTGAGCAAATCGCTGGCGAATGCCGGGCGATTTCGTTTAATCGACCCGAGGCGCAGGCGCAGATGAAATCACTGGACGCCGAGCTCAAGGCCAAGGGTTATCAAGAAAGCGATATCCGCTATTTGGCCGATGCCATTCCGCGTAAGCGCGCGCAGGACGACCTAATCAAATACATCCAGCAAAGCGGCGTTGTCGTGGGCGAGCCCGACACGTTCTGCGCAGCTGGCCAACGCGAGATTGCCAACGGCACCCGGATCGGTGCATTCCTGAAAGGCTAACGAAATCATGTCTGACCTCCGCAAGATCAATATCGACGGGCAGGAAATCGAAGTCGAAGGCGCGATGACCCTGATCCAGGCTTGTGAGCAAGCCGGGGTAGAAGTGCCGCGTTTTTGTTATCATGAACGTTTGTCGATCGCCGGGAACTGCCGGATGTGCCTGGTTGAGGTTGTGGGCGGCCCGCCCAAACCAGCGGCTTCGTGCGCGATGCAGGTACGCGACCTGCGCCCGGGGCCGGAAGGTCAGCCTCCGGTCGTCAAGACAAACTCGCCCATGGTCAAAAAGGCCCGTGAAGGGGTGATGGAGTTTCTACTGATCAACCACCCGCTGGATTGTCCGATTTGCGACCAAGGCGGAGAGTGTGACCTTCAGGATCAGGCCATGGCTTATGGTGTCTCGGGCTCGCGTTTCAAAGAAGCGAAGCGCGCAGTCGATGATCTGGATCTTGGCCCGCTGGTTGGCACGGCAATGACGCGTTGCATTAGCTGCACCCGCTGCGTGCGTTTCACGACCGAGGTCGCCGGGATCACGCAGATGGGTCAGACCGGGCGGGGCGAGGATGCCGAGATCACCTCGTACCTGAACGAAACACTGCAGTCGAACCTGCAGGGCAATATCATCGACTTGTGCCCGGTGGGCGCACTGACGTCGAAACCTTACGCCTTTACCGCTCGCCCATGGGAACTGACCAAGACCGAGAGCATAGACGTCATGGACGCCCTTGGTTCGAACATCCGCGTGGACACCAAAGGGCGCGAAGTGATGCGCTTCCTGCCGCGCAACCATGATGGCGTGAATGAAGAGTGGATCAGCGACAAAACCCGCTTTGTCTGGGATGGCCTGCGTCGTCAGCGCTTGGACAAGCCCTACATTCGCGAAAACGGCAAGTTGCGCCCGGCTTCATGGCCCGAGGCGCTGACCAAAGCTGCTGAGGCGCTGAAGGGCGCCGAAAAACCTGCTGGGATCGTGGGCGATCTGGCCTCGGTCGAGGCGACCTTTGCTTTGAAGCAGATGATCGAAGGGCAGGGCGGTGTTGTCGAATGCCGCACGGATGGTGCCAAGTTGCCTGCTGGCAACCGCGGGGCTTATGTCGGAACCGCTACGATTGAAGACATAGACTCGGCCGAACGCATTCTGCTGATCGGGACCAATCCGCGTGATGAGGCTCCGGTACTGAACGCGCGGATCCGCAAAGCCTGGGCGCATGGTGCCGAGGTGGCTCTGGTCGGTCCCGCAGTAGATCTGACCTATGACTACCATCACATGGGCGATGATCGCGCGGCCTTGCAGAAGGTCGTCGACAGGGGGCGTGACGACGCCATCAAGGGCAAACCCTCGCTGGTGATCGTGGGGCAGGGTGCCCTGCAAGAAGCGGATGGTGCTGCAGTATTGGCGTCCGCGCAAACCATTGCAGCCAATACCGAAAGCAGGCTTTTGGTACTGCACACTGCGGCCTCGCGCGTGGGTGCGATGGATGTAGATGCGACCAACGAAGGTGGCATGGATGCCGTCAACGCTGCCGACGTGATTTACAATCTCGGTGCCGATGAGGTCGAGATCGGCGAAGGCGCGTTTGTTATCTACCAGGGCAGCCACGGAGACCGTGGCGCTCACCGCGCCGACGTGATCTTGCCGGGCGCGGCCTATACCGAAGAAAACGGTTTGTTCGTGAACACTGAAGGACGCCCGCAACTGGCGATGCGTGCCGGTTTTGCGCCGGGCGAAGCTAAGGAAAACTGGGCCATTCTGCGGGCATTGTCGGCCGAGTTGGGCGCGAAACTTCCATTCGACTCACTGGCGCAATTGCGAACCGCACTCATTGAAGCTGTGCCGCATCTGGCCCGGATCGATGAGGTGATCGAGAATGAGGTTCAACCGCTCGACGCAGCGCCGCTGGGTCAGGCCACGTTCCGCAATGCGGTCAAGGATTTCTATCTGACCAACCCGATTGCCCGTGCGTCGCAACTGATGGCCGAGCTTTCGGCACAGGCGCAGGCACGTCAGACCGGAAAGATCGCGGCAGAATGAGCCGGAACCGTTTCATATCACAAGCAAAGGCGGCTGCCGGGTGGCAGTTCGCCGCGCTGGATTTGTGTGTGAAACTGAAGATTAAGGGTGGCGCTGAAGCGGCAGATGCTGTTTACACCAACGCGCCGACCCAGTCGCACTTTGCGCAGGCACCTGGCCTTTGCATCGCGCGCGGAAAACGGAATACCCACGGTGTGAGGACCAATGGCTGATTTCTTTAACACCCCAGGCGGAATAGCCATCATCATTCTGGCGCAAGTGCTTGCAGTTGTTGCGTTCGTGATGATCTCGCTGTTGTTCCTTGTTTACGGCGACCGCAAGATCTGGGCCGCTGTCCAGATGCGTCGCGGACCGAACGTGGTTGGCGCGTACGGCTTGCTGCAATCGGTGGCCGATGCATTGAAATATGTGGTCAAAGAGGTCGTCATCCCGGCGGGGGCAGACAGGACCGTCTTTATCCTTGCACCGCTCACCTCTTTTGTACTGGCGATGATCGCCTGGGCAGTGATCCCGTTCAACGACGGCTGGGTTCTGTCAGACATCAACGTCGCCATTCTCTATGTTTTCGCTGTGTCTTCGCTGGAAGTTTATGGCGTGATCATGGGCGGTTGGGCGTCGAACTCAAAGTACCCGTTCCTTGGGTCTTTGCGCTCTGCTGCGCAAATGATTTCGTACGAGGTTTCGATCGGCCTGATCATCATCGGTGTGATCATCTCGACCGGGTCGATGAACTTTGGTGACATTGTGCGCGCGCAGGACGGCTCGTTCGGCTTCTTCAGTTGGTACTGGCTGCCGCACTTCCCGATGGTGTTCCTGTTCTTCATTTCGGCGTTGGCTGAAACCAACCGGCCACCCTTCGACCTTCCTGAAGCGGAATCTGAACTGGTCGCCGGTTACCAGGTTGAATACTCTGCCACACCCTTCCTTCTGTTCATGGCTGGTGAATACATCGCGATCTTCCTGATGTGCGCGCTGACCACGCTGCTGTTCTTCGGCGGCTGGCTGTCACCGATCCCGGGCCTGCCCGATGGCGTGCTGTGGATGGTCGCGAAGATGGCGTTCTTCTTCTTCCTCTTCGCAATGGTCAAGGCGATCACGCCACGCTACCGCTATGACCAGTTGATGCGGTTGGGTTGGAAAGTCTTCCTGCCGTTCTCGCTGGCCTGGGTGGTCTTTGTGGCCTTCGCGGCAAAGTTCGACTGGTTCTGGGGTGCGTTCGCCCGTTGGAGCACAGGGGGCTAACGCGTTGGGTATCGATTTCACAGTCTTCTCCAAGCTTGTCGAGTTTTCGACACGGCACTCTGTGGAAGGCCGTTCATTGATGCTGGGCCGTCAGGAATTTGTTCGCCTGCGGCCGCCCAGAATCTTTCAGCGCAAACTGCGCCGAGAGGGGCTGGACCATATTCAGTTGGAAGACCTTCAGCAGTCGGATGGCTACAGCGAGACGTTCTTTCGCAAGCTGGGGTTCGGTGAAGTCGAAACTATGGATTTCTCGGACCATGAAGGCGCAACGATCCTTCAGGACCTAAATCGCCCCATTCCGAAAGAACTTGCGGGTCAATTCGATTTCATCTTCGACGGCGGAACGATTGAGCATGTGTTTAACGTCCCCGTTGCGTTGGAAAACGTGTTTCACATGCTGAAGCCCGGCGGGCATTTCATCTCGGTGAATGGCCTGAACGGCTGGGCCGGGCATGGGATGTATCAGTTCAATCCGGAACTGGTCTATTCGTTCTGGCGTCGGAACGCGGGCTGCGTGGTCAACACGTGCCAGGCGATTCAACGCAGCCGTGCCTTTCACCAGGCGATTTTGGATCTACAAGATCCGGCGGATGGAGAACAACGGATCGACCTGGGCGATGCCCTCCCGGATGGGCAGGTCTATTTGTATTATGAAATCCAGCGCGGTTCCGAAGCGGCTCTCATGGACACGGTTCTTCAAAGTGACTACGAGACGCACTGGCGTGACTACTCCAATGCCGGTGGAACGCGATATGATCAGAAGGTTAGCTCTCTATGACTCAAATCGACTACACCCGCGCCGCCAAGTACTTTCTGCTACAGGACTTCTGGGTCGGTATGAAACTGGGGCTCAAGTACTTTTTCGCTCCGAAGGCCACTGTGAACTATCCGCACGAAAAGGGCCCTTTGTCGCCGCGATTCCGTGGGGAACACGCTCTGCGTCGTTATCCCAACGGTGAAGAACGCTGCATCGCTTGCAAACTGTGTGAAGCGGTTTGTCCCGCGCAAGCCATCACCATCGACGCCGAGCCGCGCGAAGACGGCAGCCGCCGTACAACACGTTACGACATCGACATGACCAAATGCATCTATTGCGGCTTCTGCCAAGAGGCATGCCCGGTTGATGCCATCGTCGAAGGCCCGAATTTCGAATTCGCGACTGAAACCCGCGAAGAGTTGTTCTATGACAAGGAAAAACTGCTGGATAACGGCGAACGCTGGGAGGCCGAGATCGCCCGCAATCTGGAAATGGACGCGCCGTATCGATGACTGACAGCCCGACAAATCCGTTCGAGCTGATGATGAAGCAGGCTCAGGACATGGCCAAGGCGATGAACCCGGCGATGGAAAGCTTTTCGCCCAAGGGGTTCGAAGCGCTGTGGCCGACCATGCCTAAAGAGGTCATGGAGATGATGTTCGGCAACACCGTCAACAAAGACGGGCTGGATGCCAAAACCCGCCTGCTGTTGACGCTGGCCGGGCTGACCTGTCAGGGCGCGCAAGCGGATAGTGCCGTGCGCCAAACTGTGCGCCACGCGCTGGAAGCGGGTGCCAAGAAACAAGAGATCGTGGAAACGATCGGTCAGATGTCGGTCTTTGCCGGCATCCCGGCCATGACCCGCGCGCTGGATCTGGCGCAAGAGGTCATGGGCGGCAACGAGGATGAGGATCAATGACCGTCTTTGCCTTCTATCTGTTTGCCATCAGCGCCATCACCGGCGGGCTGTTCACGGTGATCAGCCGCCAGCCAGTGCACTCGGTGCTGTGGCTGATCCTGTCCTTCCTGTCGGCGGCGGGGCTGTTCGTGCTGCTGGGGGCCGAGTTTGTGGCAATGCTGCTGATCATCGTCTATGTAGGCGCGGTCGCGGTTCTGTTCCTGTTCGTAGTGATGATGCTGGACGTGGACTTTGCCGAGCTCAAGGCCGAGATGGCGCGCTATATGCCGCTGGCCCTGTTGATCGGTCTGGTCATCCTGATGCAGTTCGTCATGGCCTTTGGCGCTTGGGACAGCGCGCAGGGTGCGGCGGCCAATCTGGCCCAGCCAGTTCCAGCGGACCGCCACAACACCGAGGCGTTGGGTGTCATCCTTTATGATCAATATTTCCTTCTGTTCCAACTGGCGGGCCTGATCTTGCTGGTGGCCATGATCGGCGCCATCGTGCTGACATTGCGCCACCGTCAGGACATCAAGCGTCAGGACATTGTCGGCCAGATGATGCGCGACCCGGCCAAGGCGATGGAGTTGAAGGACGTGAAACCGGGGCAGGGACTTTGAGACGATGATCGGACTTGAACACTATCTTACGGTCGCGGCGACGCTGTTCGTCATCGGCATCTTCGGTCTCTTCCTGAACCGCAAGAACGTCATCATCCTGCTGATGAGCATCGAACTGATGCTGCTGGCGGTGAATATCAACCTCGTGGCGTTTTCCAGTTTCCTCGGCGATCTGGTCGGGCAAGTGTTTACGTTGTTCGTGCTGACCGTTGCTGCGGCCGAGGCGGCGATTGGTCTGGCCATTCTGGTCTGCTTCTTCCGTAACCGTGGCACGATCGCGGTTGAAGACGTCAATATGATGAAGGGCTAAGAGAACTATGGAAACCACCATCCTCTTTGCCCCGCTCGTGGGCGCGCTGATCTGCGGCTTTGGCTGGAAGTTCATTGGCGAGAAAGCCGCCATGTGGACGTCCACCGGTCTGCTGTTTCTGGCCTGTCTGCTGTCGTGGATCGTTTTCTTCACATTTGATGGGGTGACCCAGCAGATTGAGATCATGCGCTGGATCGAAAGCGGCTCGTTGTCGACAAGCTGGGCTATTCGACTGGACCGTCTGACCGCGATCATGCTGATCGTGGTGACAACCGTTTCGGCGCTCGTGCACCTCTATTCCTTCGGCTACATGGATCACGACCCGCAGTGGCGTGAGGGCGAAAGCTATAAGCCGCGTTTCTTTGCCTATCTGTCCTTCTTCACCTTCGCCATGCTGATGCTGGTGACAGCGGACAATCTGGTGCAGATGTTCTTTGGCTGGGAAGGCGTGGGTGTCGCCTCGTACCTGTTGATCGGCTTCTACTATCGCAAATCTTCGGCCAATGCGGCGGCGATGAAAGCGTTCATCGTGAACCGGGTGGGTGACTTCGGCTTTGCGTTGGGGATCTTCGCGATCTTCTTCCTGACCGATAGCATCAATTTCTCGGACATCTTTGCGTCCGCCCCGGCGCTGGCCGAAGAAAAGTTGCACTTCCTGTGGGGCGAGTGGACTGCAATTGAAGTCATCTGTGTGCTGCTGTTCATCGGCGCGATGGGTAAATCGGCTCAGTTGATCCTGCACACCTGGTTGCCGGACGCGATGGAAGGCCCGACGCCTGTGTCGGCCCTGATCCACGCTGCAACCATGGTGACGGCGGGTGTCTTCCTGGTCTGCCGTATGTCGCCGCTGATGGAGTTTGCGCCGGGCGCAACCGGCTTTATCACGGTACTGGGCGCGTCCACCGCGTTCTTTGCGGCCACCGTGGGGCTGGTGCAAACCGACATCAAGCGCGTGATTGCGTATTCGACCTGTTCTCAGCTTGGATACATGTTCGTGGCTGCTGGTGTGGGCATGTACTCGGCGGCGATGTTCCATCTGTTCACACACGCCTTCTTCAAAGCCCTGTTGTTCCTTGGTGCCGGGTCAGTGATCCACGCCATGCATCACGAGCAGGAGATGACTGAATACGGCGGACTGCGTAAGAAGATCCCCTATACCTTCTTGGCGATGATGATCGGGACGCTGGCCATCACTGGCGTTGGTATTCCGTTGACCACGTTTGGTTTTGCAGGGTTCCTGTCCAAGGATGCCATTATTGAGAGCGCTTATGCGGGTGGCTCGGGCTATGGCTTCTGGTTGCTGGTTGTGGCGGCTGCGTTCACCTCGTTCTACAGCTGGCGTCTGATCTTCCTGACCTTCTACGGTGAGCCGCGTGGCGACAAACATACGCATGATCACGCGCATGAAAGCCCGATGGTCATGCTGGTGCCGCTGGGCGTTCTGTCACTGGGCGCGGTTTTTGCCGGGATGATCTGGTACGGCAATTTCTTTGGCCACGCCGACAAGGTCGGCAAGTTCTATGGCATCCCTGTTGCCGAAGCGTCTGAGCACGCAGAGGCCGGCGATCATGGCAAAGCCGAAGAGCATGACGATGCCGCACATTCGGATGACGGTCATGCGGATGATGGTCATGGCGCTGAAACACATGCGGATGAGGGCCATGCAGACGACGGCCACGGTGACAAAGCTGCTCATGGTGGTGATCACCACTATGCCTTTGTCGGCGAACCGGGCGAGGGCGCGCTGTATATGGCACCGGACAACCACGTGTTGGACGATGCGCACGCCGCTCCGAAATGGGTTAAGGTCTCGCCCTTTGTCGCGATGGTGCTGGGCTTTATCGTGGCCTATTGGTTCTACATCGTGAACACGACGCTGCCCGCGCGGTTGGCCGAGAACCAGCGCCCGCTGTACCTGTTCCTCAAGAACAAGTGGTACTTTGACGAGATCTACAACGTTATCTTTGTCAAACCCACCATCGCCCTTGGCCGGTTCCTGTGGAAGCGCGGCGATGGAAACACAATTGATGGCTTCCTGAACGGAGTAGCAATGGGCGTTGTTCCCTTCTTTACCCGCCTCGCAGGCAAGGCGCAGACCGGGTACATCTTTACCTATGCCTTCTGGATGGTGCTGGGCATCGCAGCCCTTGTAACGTGGATGTCTATCGGCGGAGGGGCCAACTAATGGACAATATCCTTTCCATCGTTACGTTCATCCCGGCGATTGCAGCAGGTATTCTGGCGCTGTTCCTGCATGGGGATGACGCTGCGGCCCAACGCAATGCCAAGTGGATTGCGCTACTGGCGACAACCGTGACCTTCCTGGTGTCGATCGGCATCTATACCGGCTTTGATCCCTCGAACCCCGGCTTCCAGATGGTGGAAGAGGGTGAGTGGTTGATGGGTCTCAAGTACAAAATGGGTGTGGATGGCATCAGCGTTCTGTTCGTGCTGTTGACCACCTTCATCATGCCTCTGACCATTCTGGCCAGTTGGAACGTGACCGACCGCGTCAAGGAATACATGGTGGCGTTCCTGCTGCTGGAAACCCTGATGCTGGGCGTGTTCATGGCGCTGGATC
Organism: Ruegeria sp. HKCCA5929; assembly: GCF_013034525.1. Lineage (NCBI taxonomy): Bacteria > Pseudomonadati > Pseudomonadota > Alphaproteobacteria > Rhodobacterales > Roseobacteraceae > Ruegeria > Ruegeria sp. HKCCA5929. The sequence goes on along the minus strand of NZ_WQGE01000004.1, from coordinate 96,237 downwards.
TGGTGCTGTTTTACCTGTTCTTCGAGGCTGGCCTGATCCCAATGTTTCTGATCATCGGCATCTGGGGCGGTAAAGACCGCATCTACGCCAGCTTCAAGTTCTTCCTCTACACCTTCCTCGGCTCGGTGCTGATGCTGGTGGCGATGGTGGCGATGTACGCAGATGCGGGCACCACGGATATTGAGGCGCTGATGAGCCACCAATTCTCATCGGAAAGCGTCAGCGTGCTGGGCATCTATGTTGTCGGCGGTATGCAGACTTTGATGTTCCTGGCCTTCTTTGCCTCTTTCGCAGTGAAGATGCCGATGTGGCCGGTGCACACCTGGTTGCCCGATGCGCACGTTCAAGCGCCGACCGCGGGTTCGGTTGTTCTGGCGGCGATCTTGTTGAAAATGGGTGGCTATGGCTTCCTGCGGTTCAGCCTGCCGATGTTCCCCGTAGGTTCGGCGGTGATGACCGATCTGGTGCTTTGGATGTCTGCGATTGCGGTTGTCTACACCTCGCTGGTGGCGTTAGTGCAAGAGGACATGAAGAAGCTGATCGCTTACTCGTCGGTCGCGCATATGGGCTTTGTGACCATGGGCATCTTTGCGGCAAACCAGCAGGGTATCGACGGCGCGATCTTCCAGATGTTGAGCCACGGGTTCATCTCGGCGGCGCTCTTCCTGTGTGTCGGCGTGATCTACGACCGGATGCACACCCGCGATATCGAGGCTTATGGCGGTCTGGTCATTCGGATGCCTGCTTATGCGCTGGTCTTCATGCTGTTCACCATGGCCAATGTCGGCTTGCCGGGCACTTCCGGGTTCATCGGGGAATTCCTGACCCTGATGGGCGCGTTCCAGGTCAATACTTGGGTGACGGCTGTGGCTGCGACCGGTGTGATCTTTTCGGCCGGTTATGCGCTGTGGCTGTACCGCCGCGTGGTCTTTGGCGACCTGATCAAGGAAAGCCTGAAGGCGATGACCGACATGAGCTCGCGCGAACGTCTGATCTTTGCCCCACTGATTGTGATGACCATCCTTCTGGGCGTTTACCCGTCGCTGGTAACGGATGTAATCGGGCAATCCACCGCCGCGCTGATTTCGAACTATGACACGGCTCTGGCCGCAGCTGAAGCTGCGACCCAGACGGCCGCCTCGCACTAAGGGAGCTTTGGAGACATGATCCAGGCTGATCTGACAATTATCCTGCCGGAAATCATTCTGGCGCTCTACGCGATGGCGGCGCTCTTGGGGGCTGTCTATACGACGAAAGACGGCATGGCACCTTTGTTGGTCTGGACCACAGCTGGTCTGATGGCCCTTCTGGCGATCTGGATCGCCACACAAGGCGAGGGGACCAACGTGGCCTTCAATGGCATGTTCGTCGATGACGGGTTCGCCCGTTTCGCCAAGATTGCGATCCTGCTTTCGGCAGGTGCCGTTCTGGTCATGAGCCAGGATTACATGGCGCGCCGCGACTTGCTGCGTTTTGAGTATCCGCTGCTGGTCGCACTAGCCGCTGTTGGCATGATGATGATGGTTAGCGCGGGCGATCTGATGTCGCTTTACATGGGGCTCGAGCTGCAGTCGCTGTCGCTCTATGTTGTCGCGGCATTGCGCCGTGACAGTGCGAAATCGACCGAGGCCGGTCTGAAGTATTTCGTGCTGGGTGCGCTCAGCTCAGGCTTGCTGCTTTATGGTGCGTCGCTGGTCTATGGCTTTACTGGAACAACGCTCTTTTCAGGCATCATCACAACCGTTCAGGCCGGAGAAGTTTCGATTGGCCTGCTGTTTGGTCTGATCTTCCTGATCTCTGGTCTGGCCTTCAAAGTCTCGGCCGTGCCATTCCACATGTGGACACCGGACGTGTACGAAGGCTCGCCAACGCCGATCACTGCCTTTTTCGCCACCGCGCCGAAAGTGGCTGCTATGGCCCTTTTTGCGCGACTGATGCATGACGCGTTTGGCGGCATTGTGAAAGACTGGCAACAGGTGATCGTCCTGCTTTCGGTTCTGTCGATGCTGCTGGGTGCTGTCGCCGCGATTGGTCAGCGGGACATCAAACGTCTGATGGCGTTCTCGTCGATTGCCCATATGGGGTATGCTCTGATCGGTCTGGCGGCAGGTACCGAGTTGGGCATCAAAGCGATGCTGATGTATCTGGCCATCTACGTGACCATGAACATCGGAACCTTTGCCTTCATCCTGATGATGGAACGGGACGGCAAACCGATCACCGATATTGACGCCCTGCGCCAATATTCCAAGCGCGATCCGGGCAAAGCCCTTGCCGTTCTGATCCTGATGTTCTCGCTGGCCGGTGTTCCACCGATGCTGGGTTTCTTTGCGAAATTTGGCGTTTGGCAAGCAGGTGTCAGCGCGGGTCTGACCGGCCTTGTGATCGTCTCGGCCATCGCGTCCGTCATCGGTGCCTTCTATTACTTGCGGATCGTGTTCTACATGTATTTCGGTGCTGAAAACGAGGACCCGATTGAAACCCGGTCGACGCCGGTGTTGTGGGTCGCCTTGATGGGCTCGGCCGCCTTGATGCTGATCGGTATCTTTTATCAGTTTGGTGTCGAGGGCGCGGCGGCAGCTGCGGCAGCGACGCTTGTCAACTGAAGGTTTTGAACACTCAGAAGGAGGGGCTCGGTCGCGTGACCGGGCCTTTTTGATATGACCAAATGGCCCCAAGGCTATGGACTGCACGAGCTGCAGGAAGTCGATAGCACACTCAATGAGGCAGCGCGGATTGCACCCACTGCCCGAGGTCCCGTTTGGATTATGGCACATCACCAAACGGCGGCGCGCGGACGGCGGGGCCGGGTCTGGGCCAATCCCATGGGCAATCTGGCCGCGACGTTGCTGATGCGCCCGCAAGGTGCGCCGGAACAGGCAGCGCTACGCAGCTTTGTGGCCGCATTGGCCTTGTTCGACGCCTGTGTTGCTGTGACCGGAAGAACGGCCGGGCTGTCGCTGAAATGGCCCAATGATGTTCTGCTGAACGGGGGTAAGCTGGCCGGTATCTTGCTGGAAAGCACCGGGCAAGGGCAAGGTGTTGCGCATCTGGCGATCGGCATCGGTGTGAACCTAGCCAATGCACCTGACGCGGATGCGGTCGAACCTGGTGCGATGCGGCCCGTTTCATTGCTGTCGGAAACCGGTTCAAATGTCTCGCCCGAAGATTTCCTAACCGAACTGGCCGCAGCTTATGCCAGGTATGAAACCCAATTCGTCACCTACGGGTTCGAACCGATCCGCACCGCGTGGCTGGCCCGCGCGGCGCGGTTGGGAGAGGTCATCACCGCACGTACCGGAACGTCAGAGACGGTTGGAACCTTCGAAACAGTAGACGCAAGCGGCAACCTTGTCTTAAACACCGCCAAAGGCCGCGTGAGCATTCCTGCGGCAGACGTGTATTTTTGAAAGGGGCGTTAAATGCTTCTGGCCATTGATTGCGGCAACACCAATACCGTTTTCTCGATCTGGGACGGCGAGAAGTTTCTGTGCACCTTACGCACGTCGACCCACCATGCGCGTACGGCAGACGCATATTTCACCTGGTATTCGACGCTAGTGAAACACTATGGCATCGAAGCGGTCATAACGGATGTCATCATCGCCTCAACAGTGCCGCGTGTTGTGTTTAACCTGCGTATCTTCGCGGATCGATTTTTTGGATGCCGGCCGCTGGTGGTGGGTAAGCCGGATTGTCTGTTACCCGTGCCCCCTCGTGTTGATGAAGGCACGGTACCTGGGCCTGACCGGTTGGCCAACGCAGTGGGCGCGTTTGATCGTCACGGTGGCAATGTGGTCGTGGTGGATTTTGGCACAGCAACAAACTTTGACGTTGTTGCCGCCGATGGGGCTTATGTCGGGGGCATTATCGCGCCTGGTGTGAACCTCAGCCTTGAAGCTCTGCACCAGGGGGCGGCTGCGCTTCCGCATATCGACATTACCCGGCCGGATAAAGTGATCGGGACGAATACGGTTGGATGTATCCAATCGGGCGTGTATTGGGGCTATTCCGGCCTGATCGAAGGGCTGATCGCCCGGATCAAAACCGAATACGGAATGCCGATGAAAGTTGTGGGTACTGGTGGACTGGCCCCTTTGTTCGATCAGGCCGACGTAGGGTTCGACGCAATCGAAGATGATCTGACGATGCACGGTTTGACCGTGATCCATCGCTATAACAAGGATAATGGCTCCGAATGAGCAGTGAAAGATTGATCTACCTGCCGCTGGGTGGCGCGGGTGAAATTGGCATGAATGCCTATGTGTATGGCTATGGTAAACCCGGACAGGAGCGCCTGATCCTTGTTGATTTGGGTGTCACCTTTCCGGACATGGACACAACACCCGGTGTTGACCTGATCTATGCGGATATTTCGTGGTTGAAAGAGCGTGCAGACCAGCTGGACGGCGTTTTTATCACCCACGCGCATGAGGATCATGTTGGCGCGGTGGCGCATTGCTATGAAGCCTTGGGTGCGCCGATTTATGCCCGCGCGTTCACGGCCAATATCGCGCGCCGCAAGATGGAAGAACACGCGCACCCAACCGAGGCCGTAACAACCGTATCCGCCTGGCCTGAACAGGTCTCGGTCGGGCCATTCACGGTTGGATTTCTACCTGTATCGCACTCGATCCCCGAAAGCGCGGCGTTGGTCATCGATACGCCTGCGGGACGGGTCGTGCATTCGGGTGATTTCAAACTGGATGCGCAGCCTGTCGTGGGTGAGGCTTTTGATCCAGACTTGTGGGCTGAGGTCGCCAAACCCGGCGTCAAGGCGTTGGTCTGCGACAGCACAAACGTTTTCTCGGCCCATCCGGGCCGTTCGGAATCCGAAGTTGGGCCGGAAATCACCAAACTGGTCGAAAACGCCGAAGGCATGGTCGTGGCGACCACGTTTGCCTCAAACGTTGCGCGGGTCAAAACACTGGCCGAAGCGGGTCAGCGGGCAGGGCGGTCGGTTGTTCTGTTGGGCCGCGCCATGCGCCGAATGATCGAGGCCGCAACCGAAACCGGCATCCTGTCGGATTTCCCAAAGGTGATCAGCGCGGAAGAGGCGTTGGATCTTCCGCGCCAAAATCTGATGCTGATCGTAACCGGCAGCCAGGGCGAGCGCCGTGCCGCCAGCGCCCAACTGGCCCGTGGCAAGTACCGGGGTCTCGAACTGGCCGAAGGTGACCTGTTCCTGTTTTCCTCGAAAACCATTCCGGGCAACGAGCGGGGCGTGATCTTCATCATGAACCAGCTCAGCGAAAAGGGCGTCGATGTGGTGGATGACAGCTCGGGTCTCTATCACGTTTCAGGGCATGCCAACCGGCCTGATCTTGAGAAGGTCCACGCGCTGATCGATCCGCAAGTCGTGATCCCGATGCACGGTGAACACCGTCATCTGCGCGAGCACGTCAAACTGGCCGAGCAAGGCGGCAGAAGCGGTGTGCTGGCAGTGAACGGTACCATGTTGGATCTCAGCGGTAACGCCCCGGCTGTTGTCGACTATGTTGAAACCGGGCGCACCTATTTGGACGGGTCGGTCAAGATCGGCGCGTTGGACGGCGTTGTGCGGGATCGTATCCGCATGGCATTGAACGGCCATGTCACGGTCACTGTGGTCTTGGACGAGGAAGACGAACCGCTGGGTGAACCTTGGTGCGATACCATGGGCCTCCCCGAGATCGGAACTTCGCGCGCCGCTTTGGTGGAGGTTCTGGAAGAGGACCTGAACCAGTTCCTGATGCGGGCCGCAGCCAAAACACTACGCGATGACGACAAGCTGGAAGACGAGATGCGCCGGATCGTTCGGCAGACCGCGAAAGCGGAAATCGGTAAGAAGCCCGAAGTAACAGTGGTTGTCAGCCGGATGCGGTGATCCGGTGCCTTCAGTCGTGTTCCGGCATCGGGTAACCCCTGAGGCGCAGGAACAGGTTGGCTTCTTCGTCATTCTTGTAGAACGGAACGGACACTGGAGGCTCGGGGGATGTAACCCGGGCCGCTACTTCGGCAAGAACAACCTCGGTTATGAAAGGCAGGTCCAAATCTCGCGCGCGGTCAAGTTGCACCCATTGCAGATGCGACAGCTCGTCTGAGGCGCGACTGAAATCGTCCAGATCACCTTGCAAGGCTTCCGCGTCGACCAAAAAGAACCGGGCGTCAAAACGACGAGGGCGACCGGGCGGAGTTACAGCGCGGAAAACGAATTGCAACGCAGCTGCAGACGGCACAAATCCCATGGCCGAAAAACTCTGCCAATCGTCAGGTGCATGACCTGGCCACGCACCCGGCTGGCCCAGAACAAGCCCGGTTTCTTCCCAGAGTTCTCGAATGGCAGCGGCGGCCAACGCATGTTGCAACCCGGACTCGGCCTGTTCTGCCAAACGGTCACGGCACAGATCGGGCAGCTTGGTCGCAAGGGGCACTTCTGAATCCGCTGGATCAACGGCACCGCCAGGGAACACAAACTTGTTCGGCATGAACACGGCTTTGGAGCCGCGTTGCCCCATAAGGATCGACGGGTTGGTCCATCTGTCCCGCAAAACGATGACAGTAGCGGCGTCACGGATGGCGGTCTTGTCTTCTGTCATATCTGCGCCACGCGGCCGGTTGGGTTCACTTGGACGTTCCGAAACCGTGCATACGCCGGGCCCACTGATACGCGACAACGGCGCCTTTCAAACGGGGCAACAGGTACAGCGACAGAGCAACGCAGCCGATTGAGAAACCGATGGCCATGGTCCAGGGGTCTGGCCGCCAATGAACGTAGGACACGTGCAAAGCAGGTGCCAGCAGGTGACCAACAAGAAGGATGGTCAGATAAGCCGGCCCGTCATCGGCGCGGTGATGAAACAGCTCTTGCCCGCAATTCGAGCAGCTGTCATTGACCTTGAGATAGCTGTGCAACAGCTTGCCCTCACCACAGTTGGGGCACTTGCACCGAAACCCTTTGACAAGGGCGGGCCATGTTTCACGCTCTGTGTCGGTCGCGGTGTCGATCGTCTGATCCGTCATAATATAACTCGCGCATTAATCTTTGGGCGATAATGCGCCTGATCGGGCGGATTTGAAAGGGGGGTGCGTCGCTTTGCAACGCTCAGTACCCGATGCGCCGAAAACTCTTCTGATTCCATTCTCAATAAAACCCACTTTTCTGCGACGGAATTTCCGCTGCCCCGCGTTTGAATTGATATGAGCAGCGGCACTGGGGCCGCGTCAACAAGGGAAAACCGAAATGAAAAACGCGACATTCATCACGGCCATTGTTTTGTCCGCAGTTGCCGTTACAGGCACATCTGTTCTGGCTGCCGGAAAAGGTGGGCGCGAGCCTGTATCCTTTCAGGAACTCGACGCCGATGGCGACGGTCAGGTGACGCAGCAAGAGATGGAGGCCCACCGCACCGCGCGTTTCACGCAAGCGGATACCAACGGTGATGGCCAGCTGAGCCTTGACGAGATGCAAGCCGCTGCACAGAAAAAGGCAAGTGACCGCGTCGCCAAGATGTTCGAAAAGAATGATGCGAACAAAGACGGGTTTCTGAGCCAGGACGAGTTGCCGAAACCCCGCCGGGCTGACAAGATGTTTGATCGGATGGACGCGGATAACAGTGGCGGAATCTCGGAACAGGAATTTGCCGATGCCAAAGACAAGATGGGGCGACACCACAAGAAAAAGCATCACAATTCGGACGCAGACGATAGCTGATGCAGGATGGAGGATCTGACCTCCCACCCACAAGATGCCCGCGAAGCGATGTGCAGCGCGGGCAGCCTCAGCGACGATGCGTTGCTGGGGCGCTTTGCCGATGGCAATGCCGAGGCCGCGCGGGTGCTTACTGACCGACTTGGGCCACGGTGTTACTCGGTCGCGTTGCGCATGTTGGGCAATCGGACCGAGGCGGAAGATGTGACGCAAGAGGCGATGATGCGGCTGTGGCAAATGGCACCGGATTGGGTGTCGGGTCAGGCCAAAGTCTCGACCTGGCTTTACCGGGTGACGCTGAACCTGTGTGTGGACATCCGGCGCAAGAAGACACCCGACAGGCTGTCGGATGTTCCCGAGCCTGAAGATGGTCAAGCCAGTGTGGTTGACCGGATGCAGGACGAGGCTCGCAAGGACGCGTTGCAGATCGCCTTGGCCGAATTGCCCGAACGGCAGCGACAAGCGGTGGTGCTGCGCCATATTGAAGAATTGCCCAACCCCGAAATCGCCGGGATCATGGGCGTTTCCGTGGAAGCGGTGGAAAGTCTGACAGCGCGTGGCAAACGAAGCCTGGCCGCCATTCTGGCGGGACGGCGCGAAGAACTGGGGTATGACAATGGCGAATAACGATCTGGAACTGGATCATTTGTTTGCTCAAGCGCGGCACCAACGGCCGGCCTTGCCAGACGATCTGGCCGTGCGCATCCAAACGGATGCCGAGGCGGTGCGCTTGGGCCGCATGAAATCCGCGCCACAACCGGGGCCTGCGTTGTGGGACAGGCTGGTGCGCAATCTGGGTGGCTGGCAGGGGTTGAGTGGCCTTGTTGCGGCCAGTGCGGCCGGTGTCTGGATCGGGTTTTCCGCGCCTGCCTTTTTGCCCGATCCTGCCAACCTGCTGACAACGCAAGAGACGGCCTTTCTTGTGGCCGACCTTGGCTATGACACGAGTTTTCTGGAGACCACGGAATGAACGCTGATCCCAAACCCAAACGCCGGTGGATGCCCGTTGTCCTGGTTGTGTCTCTGGCTCTGAATCTGTTGATCGTTGGCGTTGCTGTAGGCACTGTGTTGCGTCTGAAAGGCGGGGATCACGCCAAGGCACCGCCGGGATTTGGCCCGGCCCTGTACCGAGCGTTGCCAAAAGATGATCGCAAAGCGATGCGGGGTGAGTTGTCGGGGCTGCACAAAAAAGGGACCAGTGGTCGCAAACAGGATTTTGAGGCGATGAGCCAGGCTTTGCGCACCGTACCCTTTGATCCGGGTGCCGTTGAAGTGCTGTTGCTACAGCAGGCACAGGCAACGGCTGCATTGCAAGAGGCTTTGCAAACGCAATGGTTGGCGCGCGTTACCGCCATGAGCGATCAGGACAGACAGGCGTATGCAGATCGATTGCAGGACATTGTCGAACGCGGTCCGCATAAACACAAGAAAAAGGACTAATAGGTTTTAAGCTGCGTTTTGCCGGACGCTCACCTGATTGCGACCGGCTTTTTTTGCCGCATAAAGTGCGGTGTCAGCGGACTTAATCAGGTTCTCAATATGTGGCGTGGGACTTTCTTGGTCGGGGAACGGGCCTTGGGACATTTTCATCCCGACGCTGACTGTCACGTTGACTTGCGGTCCCTGATCCAAGAGCTGAAACGGCGCACTGCAAATGCTGTCACAGAGGGATTCAGCGAGCCGCATCGCTTGTTTGGGTGTTACATTTGGCACGCCTATCATGAACTCTTCTCCACCGATACGGGCGACAAATCCGTTGGTGCCAAGGGCACCACGCATACGTTCTGCCGCCTGCTTCAGCACGAGATCGCCACTCGCGTGACCGTGGTCGTCGTTGATAGCTTTGAAATGGTCGAGGTCAGCCAGCATGACAGCAAAACTGCTTCCAGTTCGCGCAGATTCGCGTGCGATCTGGTCCAGCGCTCGCATAGCAAACCGGCGATTATGCAGCCCGGTCAACGGGTCGATCCACGAGTCCGCCAGTCCCTTTTTCAGAGATACACGCATGTGATCCAGCCGGGCTTTGCGCGCGATTTGATTGTCCAGCCGAAGCAGGATTTCCTGCGCGCAGAATCCATCCAGGCAAACGGCGTCGGCACCTCGATCCAATGCCTCTGAAGCCTGAACGGCATTGTCGTCCTTAAGCACACCGATCAACACCGTGTTTCGCGTGACGTTACGCGATCTAAGATCAGCCAGAATATTCAGATCTGACGGATGAGCGCCCAATTCGACAACGATGGCGTCCGGGACAGCGCCAGACAAGACGCTTTGAAGGTTCGATTGCAGGTGCCAGGACAAAGAAAACTGACGCTGATCGTTGAGCGCCTTGTGCCACATGACGCCGGTTTGCGCGGCATGTGTCAGAATATGAACTTTCGCGGCTTTTGGCGGGCGGATAACGCTTGGTGCCGGTTCCCCGAACCCGATCGGCTGCGAACCGTTGCTGACCTGAAGGTCTTGAGTGGCAGCATGGGCACGCAACAAGCTTCGGATGCGCGCCAACAGCAAGGTATCCTTGAAAGGATGCGTCAGCACATCGTCCAACCCATCCTGCAAGGCACGCAGCCGCGCATCCCTGTCGTTTTGTGCGGCAAGTACAACAACTGGTACATCTTCAAGCCCGGGAACGGTCTTGGTCACCTTTTTGACATCCGCAGCTGTTCCATCTGGCAAGGTCTGAGCTGTCAGAACAAGATCAGGCTGAGTGCGACGCACAAGCGACAACAGCCCTTCAAGCTTTTCACCTTGGACTACGTGATACCAAGCCGCTGTCAGCTGAACTTTCAGCATGATGCGATTGGTTGCTACCCCGTCGAGGACAAGGATGGTTCCCTGCACAGACATAGTTGTTAACCGTTGATTGCATGCGTGAACAAAGTGTTTATGAGTCTGGTTAACAAACCCTTTCCAAAAGTGGATCTGAGCGCAGTTTATGTCGATATCATCCGAATCCGCGGAAACGCTGGCTCTGACAGCTTTGGGTTGGTTGGCCGGAAATGAAGAGCTTTTTCCTGTATTTTTGGGCTCGACGGGCGCGTCGGTGCAAGATGTCCGCGAGCGTGCAGCAGACCCGGAATTTCTGGCGTCGGTGCTGGATTTTCTGGTACTTGACGACTCGTGGGTCATGGCGTTTTGTGATGCCAACGCGCTAGCCTATGATCTTCCTGCTCAGGCGCGGACGGTTTTGTCCGGCGGCGCTGATGTACATTGGACCTGAAATCCTCTTCCGCTGGAGAACTTGATGCCGATAGATGCAATCGTCTTCGATAAAGACGGCACGCTGTTTGATTTTGCAAACACATGGGGTGGCTTTGGCCGCTCTTTGCTGCTGCGACTGACTAATGGTGAAACAACCCGCGCCGCCGAACTTGGACAGATAATCGGCTATGACCTGGAGCAAGAGAGATACAACGCAGACAGTATCGTTATCGCTGCGACTGTTGAAGAAATCGCCGGCGTATTGGCCGCTCATGTCGACAGCATGACCGTTGATGAGATCGTGGATCTGATGAATGCCGAAGCAGCTGCTGCCCCTCAGTCGCCTGCTGTTCCTCTGGTCCCGTTTCTGGAAAGTTTGCAGAATGCGGGGATTAAGCTGGGTGTGGCCACCAATGACAGTGAACATCCGGCCCTGCGGCATCTTGAGTCCGCCGGGATTCGAGAGCATTTCGACTTTGTTGCGGGGTATGACAGTGGTCACGGATTCAAGCCAGGCCCTGGTCAACTGCTGGCCTTTTCCGCGCATGTTGGGGTTGAACCTTCACGGGTCGCAATGGTTGGTGATAGCCTTCATGATCTCCAAGCCGGGCGGGCTGCCGGGATGACGACGATAGGTGTTTTGACGGGTTTGGCCGAAGCAGAGGCGCTGGCGCCCATGGCCGACGTCGTCCTGCCCGATATCGGACATATCCCTGCATGGTTAGCCAGCAAGTAAACGGTTAAATCCGGCAATCGACGGCCAAAATAGAAAACCGACATATTCTGTCGCAGACAGAGCGGCCATCATCGTGTCTTCCGGGCTTGCTTGTTTAAAGCAGGAATGGAGGCCGTGATGGGCGATACAACAACACGCAAGCGTCGCGGCGGTGGCCGCGCTGGGGCTGCAGCGCGCAGAGGAACTGCAGCGATCGATCAGATGCCCTGGGATCCGCCCATCAACATCGACCATCCCACAGAGCCCTTGGATCAGGCTGGCATCGAAGCGATCCATGACGGGGCCATGCGTATCCTGGAAGAAATCGGGATCGAATTTTACAATGAAGAGGCAATAGGCATCCTGCGTGAGGCAGGCTGTACCATCGAAGGTGACAATGTGCGCATGGGGCGTGACTTTGTCATGGAGATGATTGCGAAAGCCCCCAGTCAATTTTCGATCACGCCACGCAATCCGGATCGCAAGATCGAGATTGGTGGAAAGAACATTCTGTTCGGCAATGTCTCATCGCCGCCGAATTATTGGGATATGGAGATCGGCACAAAAGTTCCCGGCAACCGGGAGATGTGCCGAAATCTGTTGAAACTGACGCAATATTTCAACTGCATCCATTTCGCCGGAGGTTATCCGGTCGAACCTGTCGATATTCACGCCAGTATAAGGCATCTGGACGTCCTTTACGACAAGCTGACGCTGACCGACAAAACCATGCATGCTTACTCTCTGGGCAAAGAGCGCGTCGAGGATGTGATGGAAATGGTGCGCATCGCAGGCGGTCTGAGCCACGAAGAATTCGATGCCGCTCCACGCATGTACACCAACATTAACTCTACCTCTCCTCTAAAGCATGACCAGCCTATGATCGACGGGTGCCTACGGCTGGCCCGACGTGGACAGGCAATTGTGGTGACACCCTTTACGTTGGCCGGGGCCATGGCACCGGTGACAATGGCAGGTGCGGTGGCCCAGTCACTGGCCGAGGCGCTATGTGCTATAGCCCTGTTCCAATATGTGCGCCCGGGAACTCCGTGCGTGATCGGCACATTTACGTCGAATGTCGATATGAAAACCGGAGCACCCGCTTTTGGGACGCCGGAATACATGCGCTCGACCCAGATGACCGGCCAGATGGCGCGGTTCTACGGGCTGCCGATGCGATCGTCGGGTGTTTGTGCTGCAAACGTGCCTGATGGGCAGTCGATTTGGGAGACGTCGAACTCGCTTTGGGCATCCGTACAATCGGGCACCAACATGGTCTATCACGCGGCTGGATGGCTGGAAGGTGGCCTGATTGCAAGCCCGGAAAAGTTCATCATGGATTGCGAAATCCTGCAACAAATTCAGCGTTATATGAACCCGGAATTGACTGCCACCGGCCCTGATGAGATCGCGCTTGATGCGATCCGCTCAGTTGGCAATGACGGTCATTTCTTCGGCATTCAGCACACACAGGACCGTTATACCACCGCGTTCTATCAACCCTTCCTGAGCGACTGGAAGAACTATGAAGGGTGGGAGGTTGCTGGTGGCATTTGGACAGCCGAACGCGCCCACCACATGTTCAAAGAGATCATTTCGAGCTTTGACGCTCCACCAATGGATGAAGCCATTCGCGAAGAACTGGCAGAGTTTGTGGAACGCCGCAAAGCCGAGGGTGGCGCGCCGACAGATTTCTGAGCAATCGACAAATGTCGAAGTGATACCCGGTTGCATTCGCTGCAACTCAGGGTGGATTTTGTCTATTTGTTAAGATATGTCAGCACAGAGTGCAGGGGACACCAAGTTGGGGTTTCCGATGCATGGTCTGATCAATCGGGCGATACAGTCTTTTGTCTGCGCTACCTATGGGCAGGCCTGCTGGCTGCGTGTGACCGAAGATGCGCGATTAGGGTTTCGCGAGTTTGAAGCCATGCTCATCTATGATGATGACATGACGACAAGAGTGTTGGATGCGCTGAGTGGCGATCTGAACCGACCAAAGGCCGAGATTCTTGAGGATTTGGGGACATATCTTGTGTCCCACCCGAACATGGAAGGGCTGCGTCGCCTGCTCAGGTTTGGCGGCGTAAGCTATGTAGAGTTTCTGCATTCGCTGGACGATCTGGCCGACCGGGTGCGGTTGGCCGTGTCAGATTTGACTTTGCCGGCCCTTGAGCTGCGAGAGCTATCGGCCACGGAGTATCAGCTATGCTGCTTTCCAGGCTTGCCCGGTTATTCCAGTGTCATGGTTGGTGTTTTGCGCGCCATGGCAGATGACTACGGCGCATTGGTCATACTGTCACATGAAGGGCATCAGCAGGGCAGTGACATCATTTCCATCATGTTGGTTGAAAGCGCTTTCGCGGAAGGGCGTCACTTTGATTTGGGGGCGCACAACAGATGACCGATACTCAAGAACTTGCGGGCCTTCTGGAAACGCTTTGTCCAATGTTCCTGTTGGTCGAACAAGACGGACGAATACAGCAAGTGGGGCCGACACTTCAAAAACTGCGACCAGAATTACCGCTGATCGGGCAGGGGTTTCTGGAAGTGTTTGAACTGATCCGCCCCAGAACAGTTACAACCATTCCGGCGTTGTTATCGATGGCCGGGGCTAAGTTGCACCTGAAGTTCAAAGATGAACTGCGTACGACCCTCAAGGGCTTGGTCGCCCCTTTGCCGCAGTCCGGTGGTGCGGTCATCAATTTGTCATTCGGGATTTCAATTCTGGATGCGGTGCGGGATTACGCGCTGACAAGTGCGGATTTCTCAGGCACCGACCTTGCCATCGAACTGCTTTATCTGGTCGAGGCCAAATCTGCCGCGATGGAGGCGTCGCGGTCGCTAAACCTGAGGCTTCAAGGCGCCATGCTCGCCGCTGAGGAACAGGCCTATACCGACACATTAACCGGGCTAAAAAACCGCAGGGCCATGGATCACGTGCTTGCAAATCTGATCTCAAGCAATTCGGCTTTTGCCTTGATGCATCTGGATCTGGATTTCTTCAAATCCGTAAATGACAGACTGGGTCACGCTGCTGGTGATTTCGTCCTGCAACAGGCAGCCCGTATCATGATCGAGGAGACGCGCAGCGAAGATACGGTTACCCGTGTTGGTGGGGACGAGTTTGTCATTGTTTTCAAAGACCTGACACGAGACGACAGATTGAAGGCAATCGCTGACCGACTTATCCAACGCTTGAACGAACCTATGCTGTTTCAAAGCCAGCAGTGTACGGTGTCAGCCAGCATCGGCACGGCTCTGTCCACCCAGTTTCAAGTGCCCAAAGCGGCTGATATCTTACATGCTGCAGATTTGGCATTGTATCAGGCCAAACGGGATGGTCGATCGTGCCATCGGCTTTATTCGACACTGAGCAAGGCGCAATCCTGAACGTCCACCGAGGATCACGCTGATGCGAACGCCTCGGTGACCTTTTGCGCGATCTGCTGCTGAATGGGGGCGAGCTCTCCGACAACGGGCATGACGATACCTTTGAATTGGGCGCGCTCCAGCTCTTCGGGTACGTCTTCTAGAACATGACCTCCGGTACATGCGAAGAACGGTAGGCAAATCGCTTGATTAGATGCATCGCGCGCTGCTTCGGCAATCGAGGGCGGTTCTTCGACAAAGCCAACCCGGATCGATTGAAATGCAACCTGCCTGCCTAGCCGGTCCGCAAATTCATTGGCCACCGCCGATGGATTCCGGCTGCGGCCCGACCCGTGCGCAGCGATCACCAAATCCGTCGCATTGGCCGCCCAATGCTCTTCCTGCAACTTCGCCTCTAGCGCGTTCGCCGTCAACGCGGGCAGATCGGGATCAATGCCCAAAGGATCCAAAATACGTGCTGTGTGATCTCCGACCCGTTTCGGCAGGGCACTTGTTACAAACCACCCCTTCGCCATGAAAAGCGGGTAGATCACCGAATTTTCGGGAAGGCCGTCCAATTTGGCCTCAAGCGCGCCGGGCTTGGCCAGCGTCGCAGAACTCACCGTTACATGTTCGGCCAACGCGTCGACCTTGGCTGCAAATGCAGCCAGCGCGGCCTCGGCGGGATCCGGATCAGATGGTTGGCCGTGGGCGACGACTATGGCGTGTGGCATTCGGGTCTCCTGCTGCGTTCTGCGATAGGTGTTACTGCGAAAACCGAAGTCAACACCTGTGTTAGCCCAGAAGGCTCAACCAAAGCCAGACGGTGATTATAGATGCTGCTGTTCCGATCAAAACGGACGAAGCCGCAACGCGTTTGGCGCGGCCATACATATTCGCAAAGATATAGGCGTTGAAGCCCGGTGCCATTGCGGCATTCAACACGCCCGATCGAAACAGGTCCTGCGGCAGGCCGGTGGATGTTCCGAATAACCAAACTAGGCTGGGGTGCAGCATCAGAGAGATGCAGCAGACAAAACCAATGGTGCGCAAGTCGCCTTCGGGTTTGTATTTAACCAACACACCCCCCAATGCAAACAAAGCGCCAGGAAGGGCTGCGCGGGTAACAAGTTCAAGCGCTTCGTCCACGACTGCTGGGATGATCAGACCGGTTATGTTGACGACAAAACCAAGCGCAATACCAAGGATCAGTGCGTTTTTGAACATCGCTGACAGAACTGATCGCGCCATATGTACACCGCCGTTGCCGCGATTGCGCACGACCTCCATCACCGTGATCCCAACGCCGTAACAAAACGGAGAATGGAAGGCGATGATCGCGTAGTTGCCCGTCAGGTTTTCAGGGCCATAAGCACGTTCGGTTATCGGCAGGCCCAGCAGGACCGAATTGGAAAATAGACAGCAGAAACCGATGGCCACGCAGTCTTCCCAGTCCCTGCCAAAAATGATCCTTGCTCCAAAAAGACCCGCAGTGAAGCACAACGCAGCGGCGGAATAGAAGCTGGCCAAAAGCCGGGGATCGAAACTGGCGCTAAGGTCCAGGTGTGCGATGGCCAGGAACAGCAGGCAGGGGATCGCAAAACCTTGGGTGAATTTCATCAACCCATCGACGTGCTCTTGTTTGAAATAGCCCGTGCGGGTCGCCGTGTATCCGGCACCGATCACAAGGAAGACCGGAAGAATGACGTCGATCAGGCTTTGCAGCATTTGGCCCTCGTGCGGCAGGCGCGCTGTGATATCTTGAGCGCGCGGGGCAGGGGCTTATTGCGCCTGATAGATCACCATCCCGTCAAAAGCGGGGGTGATATAGTCGGGAGTTTCCGCGTCAACCGTCGCATAGTCCAGATCGATATGCATATTGGTGAGCACCGCGCGTTTTGGTTGCAGTTGTTCGATCCATCCCAGCGTCTTTTCCAGATGCGCGTGCGTGGGATGCGGGGAGCGTCGCAGGGCATCGATGATCAGACAGTCCAAACCTTCCATCTCGGGCCAGGCGGCGTCGTAGATCTCGGCAACGTCCGGCAGATAGGCAAGCTGACCGATGCGGAACCCAAGAGAGTCGATTGAGCCGTGGTTCACTTTGAACGGGCGCAACGTAATGGGCCCACCGGGACCATCGATGTCGAAAGGGCCATCAATGGATTTGAGGTCCAGGATCGGAGGATAAGGTGAACCTTCAGGCTGAATGAAGGCGTATCCGAAACGGCCCAGCAATGCGTTCTGTGTGTCCCCATCCGCCCAGACGGGTACGCGCGTTTTCATGTTGAAAACGATCATGCGCAGGTCGTCGATCCCATGCACATGGTCCGCGTGCGAATGGGTATAGACCACCCCATCCAACCGCCCGGTGCCGGTGTCCAGCAACTGGCTGCGCATATCTGGCGTGGTATCGACCAGAACCGAGGTCGTTCCATCCGGCCCCTCGCGTTCAATCAGCAGCGAGCAGCGGCGGCGCACGTTTTTCGGGTTTGTAGGATCGCAGTCGCCCCATTGACCGCCCAGCCTTGGTACGCCGCCCGAGGAACCGCAACCCAGAATTGTAAAACGCATCCCGGTCATGCAGCGGCCTTGTACAGCGCGGCCTTGGTGAACAAGCGGTCAAAATTGGCCTGTGTCTGGGCTGCAAAAGCGGCATAGTCCATGCCGAAAACCTCAGCCCCTTTCCGGGCTGTGTGGGCGGTGTAGGCGGGTTCGTTACGTTTGCCACGATAGGGTGGTGGGGCCAGATAGGGCGCATCGGTCTCCACCAGAATGCGGTCTACCGGTGCAGTAGCGAAAATATCGCGCAACTCCTGGCTTTTGGGGAAGGCGGTGATGCCGGACATCGACAGGTAAAAGCCCAGATCCAGCGCGGCCTTGGCCAATTCGGCAGAAGAAGAGAAGCAGTGCATAACGCAGGAATAGGGTGCGTTGCGATACTCGTCGGCCAGAATTCGGGCCATGTCATCATCCGCTGCGCGGGCGTGAATGATCAGGGGCAGGCCAGTGCGCTGGGCCGCTTCGATATGGATGCGCAATGACTGTTTCTGCACTTCCGCACTGTCGGCGGTATAGTGGTAGTCCAGACCAGACTCTCCAATGCCGACGAATTTCGGGTGCTGGGCCAAGGCAACCAGTTCGTCGACCGACGCTATCGGCTCATCCGCCGCACTCATCGGGTGCGTGCCGGCGGCATAGAAGACGGGCGCATGGGCCTCGGCAATCGCACGGACGCTGGGTTCGTTGCGCAGTTTGGTGCAAATCGTGACCATGCGGGTCACGCCAGCCTCGGCTGCGCGCGTGATGATCTCGTCCAACTGGCCGTCGAAATCCGGGAAGTCCAGATGGCAGTGGCTGTCGGTAATCTGGGGGGTGTCGCTCATCTGTTCTGACCGGCGGTTTCCTGTATCTTGAACACCGTATCTAGGACCAGAGCGGCAGGGTCAAGGTTCACCGCCTGACCATGCCGTGCGCGTGCCGTGATTGTCGCGGCGACTTCTGCCCAGCGGCGGGCTTGATCGGGGGAAGCCGAAAGACGCATCAGCGATTCACCTTCGTTTGGGGCCGCTTCGGGAACGGGGGGTGTACCGGTTGCGCCAGTCAAAGCCAGCCGTGACAAGGCGACGTCGATCAGCGTTAGCAACAACTCGAAACGATCAGCGGCACCGCGCTGTGCTGCGGCTTCGGCCAACGCCAGTGCGCGTTGCCGGTCCATACGGGGCAGGGTGCCCAGAATGGCGATCAGCTCGGCATAAATGTCCAGACCGCCAAGATTGATTAACCGCACAGCATCCCCAACTGATCCTGCCGCAAGTGCGGCCAGGTGTTCAGTCTGGGCGGGAACTTCTGTTCTGGTTTGCGACAGGGCGGTTTGCATGTCCTGCGGACTCAGCGGGCCAAGGCGCAGCGTGCGGCAGCGCGACCGGATGGTTGGCAGCAGGCGCGAAGGTTGGTGCGATACGAGCAAAAGCGTGGTGCGCGCAGGCGGCTCTTCCAGCATCTTCAACAGCGCGTTGGCAGCACTGATGTTCATTTCATCCGCCGAATCCACAATCACCACCCGGCGTCCGCCATCAGCCGAGGACAGACCAAAGAATTTTCCAAGCTTGCGGATATCGTCCACGACAATCTCGCCGCGCATCCGCCCCTGATCATTCAGAGATCGGGTGACCACAGCCAATCCTGGTTCGGCTCCGGCCTGCATGCGATGCGACACCGGATGATCGGGATCAATTTCGAGCGTTTCTGGCGGCGGCGGCGCTCCGAACAAGCCGCCGTCATCTGCCGGGGGTGTGGCCAGCAAAAATCGCGCGATCCGCCAGGCCAGCGTCGCTTTGCCGACGCCGCGCGGCCCGGTCAGCAACCAACCGTGGTGCAACCTGTCGAAATTGTAGGCCGTCAGAAACGCCTGCTCAGCATTCTCCTGACCAAAAAGCCGCGCGGTTTCGCGCGGATGCGGTGCACCCGGCACCTGATCCGGAGAAGGGGTATCGTCACTCATCGTTTACCGCAAAGCTGCTTGAACGATATCTGTCACATCCTGCGCCACACTGTCCATGTCTCTGTTGCCATCCACGACGCGAAACCGGCCCGAGAATTCATCAGCCAGCGCCAGAAACCCTGAGCGCATTTTCTTTTGCAGATCGGGGCCGAAATCTTCGAACCGCTCTTCTGTGCCCTGTCGGCCTTTTGCACGCGACAAGCCCGTTTCCGGATCCATATCGATCAGCAACGTCATGTCCGGCTCTCGCCCGATCATCAGGTTGTGCAATTGGTCTACCAGACTGCGCAGGTCGCCGCGTGACAAGCCCTGATACATCCGCGTGCTGTCGGCAAAACGGTCGCAAATCACCACTTTCCCTGCCGCAAGGGCGGGTTCGATGGTGCGTTCCAGATGGTCGCGGCGGGCTGCGGTGAACAGCAGCAATTCCGTCTCGGCCGACCAACGATCCGGGTCGCCTTCCAGAACAAGGCGGCGAATTTCCTCGGCCCCCGGTGAGCCGCCCGGTTCGCGCGTCAGCACGACCTCATGTCCCTGCGCGCGCAGACGATCCGCCAGCATCCGCGCCTGGGTTGACTTGCCTGATCCGTCAATGCCTTCGAAGGTCAGAAATAACCCCGCTTTCGTCACATCGACTCCAGTGGGTTGTTGATCACGTCTTTCAATACGATGCCGCCAACGGTCAGCATCCGCACGACAAAGCCACCTACGGCTACGTCCTCGGCAGCCACAAGCGGGCGCCGGATCTCGGGCAGTCCTTCGGGCTTGATCACCAGTTCAGCCAATTGCTGGCCTTTCTGGACAGGCGCGTTGATTGGGCCGTCATACACAACTTCGGCCTCGACATTTTGGGTGCCCAGAACCGGGAACAGCACGTTCAGATCACCTTCGGCAACAAGCCCGACGGTCTTTTTCTCACCCATCCACAGTTGGGCTTCGGCTATCGGCGTTTCCGCGTTGGCAACTGTCCTCTCGACAAAATTTCGAAACGACCAGTTAACCACGGCCTCAGCCTCCTCTGCCCGCTGGCCGGTGGTGTCGAGACCGGTCAGAACGAAAATGACGCGCCGGTCACCCTGTTTGGCAGAGCCGACAAGGCCATAGCCGGCCTCTTGCGTGTGGCCGGTTTTCAAACCGTCCGCGCCGATATCCAACTTCAGCAGCGGGTTGCGATTGCGGGCATTTGACGGCGCGCGGCCGTCGAATTCAAAAACTTCCTCGGCGAAGAGAGGGTAATATTCGGGGAAGTCCGAAATCAAGCGATCCGCAAGAACAGCCAGATCATGCACTGACATCATATGACCGGCGGCAGGCCAGCCGTTCGAGTTGGCAAAGTTGGAATTGTTCATTCCCATCTGCTGCGCGCGTTGGGTCATGTACCGCGCAAACCCGGCCTCGGTTCCGTCGGGGCTAAGTGCTTCGGCGATAACGACGCAGGCATCATTGCCCGACAAAACGATGATGCCGCGCAGCAGGTCTTCGACGGTGACGCGGTCCTGCGTGTTCAGGAACATGGTCGAGCCGCCATAGCTCATCGCGTGTTCGGACACGGGCAGGGTTTCATTCAGTGTCAGTCGGCCATCGCGCAAAGCCTCGAAGGCCACATACAGCGTCATCAACTTGGACATCGACGCGGGCGGCAGGGGCTGGTCGGCGTCTTTTGACAGAAGAACAGTGCCGGTGGTCTGGTCAATCACATAAGCCGCGCGAGCTGTGGTATCAAAAGCGTGTGCGGGCAGTCCCATGAGGGCAATCCCCATGGCGAGAACGGATGTGCGCATCGAGGCTAGCATGCTGCGTCTCCCTGTTTCAGTCGGATACGGTGAACGCGTCTTTGAAGCCAAGGTCTTTTACGTCCTTCTGAATGGCTTTGCGTTCGGCCCGGGTTGCGGCAGGGCCAACCAGCACCCGCCAGACGGTGTTATTTGCGGTTTTCAGTTCCCGAACAACTGCGGACATACCGTTCCTGCGCACCTTCTGTGCGGCAGAGTTGGCGTTATCCTCGACGCTGAAGGTTCCGATCTGAACAAACGGTTTGCTCAGCGGTGATGCGGTGGTCGCGGCAGCCGCAGCCGTCGCCGCTGCTGGTGTTGCTTCGGTCGCATCAATTGCGGCGGCGGCACCTTCGATCGGGTCCAGTGGCGTTTCGGTGATCTCTGCGGGATCCTTCTTTTGCCACCATTTCCGCTTGGCGGGTTTCTCGGCCGGGGCTTCGACCGGCGCATCTGACAAAGTCGGAGAGGTTACGGCAACAGCAGCCTCGGTCGCAACTTCGGCGCTATCCGTGGCTGCATCTGTTGCAGCCGCTGCGGTTCCAGCGGCTGCGGCAGTTCCGGCGGCAGCAGCAGCGGGTGCTTTCTTCTGCCACCATTTCCGTTTGGCCGGTTTTTCAGAAGGCGCTTCGGTTTGCTCCTCTGCGTTTTCCTGAGCAGAATCGCTGACCGTTTCCGTTTCTGCAGTCTTGTCCTCTTCGGATCCTGAAGCGCTTGCTACAACAGCGGCGGTACCGGCGGCAGCAGCTGCGGGCTCTTTCTTTTGCCACCATTTCCGTTTGGCCGGCTTTTCGGTATCACCCGTGGCTTGGCCATCGGTTGCTGCATCTGCCGATGCGGTCTCGGTTTCTGCGGTTGCGTCCTCAACTGGTGGTGTTTCCTCAGATGGGGGCTCTTCGACCTTCTCGCGACGCAGCGCTATAACGCTAAGCTTTGTAGGTGACCCTGCCAGCAACCCAAGCTGTTCCGCTGCCGAGGACGAGACCTGAAGCGCCGGGCCGGGCAAGTTGCGCTCGCGCCGGAACAAGGCACCAGTCACGGATTTGTTGTTGGTGGTGTTCTTGATCACAACGCGCTCGGGTTGCGTCACGTCCGGATGCGCGACCCAGATGCCACCCAACGATGGTCGGCCATCCCAAAGCCCCGCTTCGGTAACGCGGAAAACGTCCGGTGCTTCTACGTCGCGCTGCGAACCACTGGTCACCTGGGGTATAAGTTCGATTTTCCCATCGTTGTCCTGGGGCTTTTCGGCGGTTTCAGCTGTACCCAAAGCCTCTTCACATCCGGCCAAAATCGTCAAAGTCAACGCCAGATACGCCAGCCTTTTGGGCCCCGGGCGTGTCTCGATCGCTCGCTTCATCTGCTTATCCCTTGCCTGAAGGGGTTTCGTTTCACGAACCCCGCTGCCGGTCTGCTGGTTCTGTATGCCAGCCTGTTTCGGTCTTTCCACCCGATCATAACGTGGCTGAAGGGTCATGGAAAGAGCGCTGAAAACTCTTCGGCAAGATTTCCCGTTTTCGACTTGCCTCTGATCGAACTTGGCCTTAGACCCGGCTTTCGACGGGGAGGTGGCAGAGTGGTCGAATGCGGCGGTCTTGAAAACCGTTGGGCGTGAGAGCGTCCCCAGGGTTCGAATCCCTGTCTCCCCGCCACTCATACCTGTCTCACTTCAGTTGTATTTTCTGATCCGGAATTGTTACGCAATTCCCGCGCGTTGGCGCATGCGCTTTCAATCAGAGACGAAGCAAACCGTACATTCAGAGGACAATTCAGCAATCTCACAATTGGATTGAAAGCGGCGTTGTTGCATGAAATTTTAGCCAATAAACGCTCGCCAAAAGCGTTACTGCGAAGAGTGCGTATGAAAGGCGAACGAGTTTGTAGTAAGCGAGCCCCAAGGCGCATGTGAACAACGCAAATAGTAATGCAATCATATTGATCCCTTTGACTTTTTGGCCTTGTCGAGACTAGCAGGCACTGAGGACACCGTTTTCTTTTTCGAAAATAGGTTCTGAGCTCCAGAACAAATCTCGCATGATCTTCCGCCTTGTTTGAGATACTGCCCCCTTTGGGGTTTTACTCTAAGCCTCAGGATTCTCCGAAGAACTCCCGAGCTTGGCGAGTTCCTCCCAAACGCCTTCAGGGATGGGCCACTCTGCCCATTCCATTGCCTGTTGAACATGCTGAGGCCATGTCACTCCGCAAACCGTCGAAGTAATGTCGTCGTTTTTTAAAGAGTATTGCAACGCGACCGCTCCGACGGGGACATCGTAATGCCCGCATACCTCTTCAACAGCACGTATTGGCGCAAGTACTTCATCATCTGCAGGTCGATAGACATAAAAGCGATGGATCGCGCTGCCTCGGGCCAGTGCACCTCCGGAATACGGTGCCGCGTTCAATATCGAAACGCCTCGTGATTTCGCGAGTTTTATTAGAGGTGCCGCGTTATCGTTTACCACAGTATGCCTGTTGTGTGTTAGGACCACGTCAAAATCCCAACTCTCCAAAATTGGCATCATCAAGTCGATACGTCCCGCCGCGATTCCGACCGCCTTGGCCAGACCTTCCTCCTTGATACGGAACAACTCTTCAATCGCGCCACCCCGCCCTTTGACCTCAGATAGGTCACTTGCATATTCGAAATCATGGACGTGGAGTATATCAACGCTGTCGACGCTTAAGGCCGTAAGACTTTCCTCGAATGATCTACGTGCCTGAGAACCATCAAAAGCACCGGTTTCCATGTCCCGGTCGATTTTGGTGGAAAGCACTCGCCCTTCCGGCCAACCACCAAGCTCACGAATGACTTTGCCTATGCGCTCTTCACTTCGTCCCATGGCATAGCAACGGGATGTGTCCAGGAACGCATTTGGCTGCGAAAGAATTGCCCGAATTGTATCAATCGCGCGGTCTTCCTCAACTTCATACCCATAGATTTCCGGGATACTTCCCAACCCCGTCGATCCAAACCCGATGCGAGGAACCCGTATCCCAGTCTTGCCAATTTCGCGTAGCTCTGCCATGCCACCCCCCCAGTTGGTTCAGGACATTCACAGATGTTGCGCCAGTAGTTTGTTGAAAACAAGTCAGGCTTGTCGCTGGAGTTACTCTCTGGTCTCAACGCAATCGTTCAAGCCGAAAATTCACAAAGCTTTTCGCGAATGGTAGAAATGTCCGCATTGCGGTCATTGACGATGCAATCGGCTGATGGTTGCTTTCACCAAAACCGGCCATTCGTACAAAGTGCAGCGACCGACGGCTTCGAGCCTAAAGTTACAGTTAACTAGTAACGGTGACGTTTTGGGTTTCACCGGACCGATCGTTTGAACGTTCTGGTCTCGATTCTAAAGTTTTCTTGGGGGCCACAGGTGATCAGGTCGCGTTGAATTCGACACAAGTACGCTGGTTGCGCTCACACCTGTTACGGCATTAGAAGCCCGGCTGCAATGAGGGGCGTAGAGTGACGGCGGGTAGGTATCGGTGATTCCTCGTTAACTGACAGCAATCTTAGATCGAGCGTGCCTTTCAAGCACTAAATGATATCGCGATCTTGGTTTCAATAATTGCCTTGACGTGACATGAACTAAGCTAACGGTATCCGCGCAAAGCCCTTGTTTGTAGAAGAAAGGAACGACTCATGACCTCAGCCAAACCAAATGTCGGCGCGCAAATCGAGCAAATGAGTTTTTTAAGGCTGGGGTCTGATGACCAGGTTACGATCGGTCAACAAAAAGACCGCTGGACCATGTTGTTTGTTTATCGAGGTAAGCATTGTCCACGCTGCAAGCGCTTTTTGAACAAGTTGAATGCGGCGCTGTCGGCATGGGCTGACGTTATGGACGTTATTGTTGTCTCTGCCGACACCAAAGAAAAAGCTGCGGCAGACAAAGCAGAATTCGGCTGGGATTTTGATCTTTGCTATGGAATGACTGAAGCGCAAATGCGCGCGCTTGGTCTTTACGTGTCATCGCCTCTATCTGATGCAGAAACGACGGGTCTGTTCGCCGAACCTGGCGCGTTTGCCATCCGTCCGAATGGAACACTGATGCTGGCCGATATCTCTAACGGCCCTGCGGCACGTCCCGATTTGGAAGAGCTTTTGGACGGCATGAAATTCAATATTGATAATGATCGTCCGGAACGAGGAACGGCCTGAGACCACCAGATCGCATGGCCTCGGTTACTCAAAATAGCCTGGGTGCGTCTTGTGGATGAAGTCGATGGTTTCGTCGAGGCGGGACAGGTGTTTTCTAACAGCGGCTTGTGCTTGGTCATGGTCTCCTGCCGCCATGGCCTGTGCAATCTCTCGGTGATCGGCGAGGATGGCGTCCGCGGCACTGCCCTTTTCAAGACTGAGCATACAAAGCCGGTCAACCTTTTGCTTGGATTCTAGCATTACTTCAAATGCCATCGGATTGCCGCTGAGCACGTAGATCAGTTTGTGAAAATCATAGTCCAGAGAGTGAAACGCCGATAGATCACCGTCACTAATTGCCTGTTCTTGTAAGGCGAGATTCTCTGCAAGTTTTGCTTCACGTGTTGCGTCCCAAACTTCCATTGCCCGATGGACGATCTCTAGCTCCACCGCCATTCTAACCAACCGCGCGAGAGCCACACGCTCCATAGAAAATCCTCGAACTACGGTCGCCTTTTGTGGTCGTATTAAGAGCAGATCTTCGTTGCCGAGCCTTGTGAATGCGTTGCGAACAGGTTGGCGTGATACGCCGAATCGGCTGGCTACCTCTGTTTCGGATAGCTTTGTACCGGGAAGAATTTCAAGCGAAACGATCTCGTCGTGTAGCGCTTCATAGACCGCATCGGTTGTGGTTCGTCTAACAATTTCTTCCAAGGTATGTTGCTTGCGCCCTCTGTCTTAGTCACGTTTCAAATTACAGATTCACTGTTATAGCATTGAAATAAATAGAATATTCTATTTCACTTTGCTTGAGTGAACCAATGTAGGCCTGTCACCTATCAAATGCCCTGCGCTTTCGACTGTCAAGCAATCTGACATACTAAAAGCCTACAGTTGACATAACTTGGATACTAGTGTCCCTTTGGGGGCAGCAGCGATTCTGGTTCTTGGGGGAAATCGAAAGCTACGTGGCTTACGATCTCTGAAATTCCATGAAAGCCAAATCCTGTCCAAAATTAACCGGGGAGGAGAACCCATGACTTTCACGAAATCGTTCTTTGCAACTGCGACCGCTGTGGCATTCATTGCAACGTCAGCTTCAGCCGAAAACTGGCGGGCCTGGAATATCCACAACGACGGCCATCCCAACACGGCTGCAATGGACAAGTTCGCCGAACTGGTTGACGCTGCTACAGACGGCGAAGTTACCGTCGATGTGTTCCACGGAGGTGTTCTTGGCTCCCAACCGGATGCCCTAGAACAGGTTCGTATCGGCGCAATCGAGGTTGGTAACTTCAACCTCGGTCCCATTGGCCCAATGGTGAAAGAAGCTAACCTTGTATCGCTTCCTTTCATCTTCAAAGATGTGCCGCACATGTTCCGCGTGCTGGACGGCGACGCCGGTGAGGTTGTTTCATCTGCGATGGGTGAAGCAGGCATTCTGCCACTGGCATGGTTTGATGCCGGTGCGCGTTCTTTCTACAGTCAAAAGCCGATCAACACGCCCGCAGATGTCGAAGGTCTGAAAATCCGTGTGATGAACAACGATCTTTATACATCTATGATTTCAGCTATGGGCGGTAACCCGTCGCCAATGGCCTTCTCCGAAGTTCAGCAAGCGCTGAAAACCGGCGTTGTTGATGGTGCGGAGAACAACTTCCCGTCGTTCAAGAATGTCGGTCACTATGAAGTGACCACAAATTATTCTTTGTCCGAGCACCTGATTATCCCCGAGTGCATCTGCGTGAACACGGCCAAATTCAATGCCCTGTCTCCTGAATTGCAAGCCGCTGTGCGCGGTGCAGCAGAAGAAGCCGCATTGGTCCAGCGTGAGCTTTGGGCAATTGGCTCTGAACAAGCGCGGAAAGATGTTGAAGCGGCCGGCATCACTGTCAATGAAATCGCCGACAAAGGCCCATTCCAGTCTGCAATGGAATCGGTTTATGCAGACTACTTGGCTGCAAATCCTGACATGAAAGCGTTGGTAGAAATGGCGCAAGCCACTGAATAAGTTGTCTTAACAATTCAACTTTGAGCGCCCGGCTCCGCCAATTGGATGCCGGGCGGTTTGTCTCAGAGGAAATCCAATGCAAGAGCCCGATACCCCCCCTGCCGCCATGCGCAACATGGACAGGATTCTTGATCTACTCGCACGAGTTTGCATGTTGCTGTCTGGCGTCGCCATTGTCGTTATGACAGCGATCTTTGCCTGGCTGGTGTTCGGGCGCTACGTTCTGAACAACACGCCCACTTGGGTTGAGCAGGTTTCACTGCTTTTGGTCATGGTCATCGCGTTTCTCGGTGCGGCTGCGGGTGTGCACAACCACACGCACCTCTCTGTTGTCGTGTTCCGCAATATAGTCCCACCCTCTGTGCGAACGGTTTTCGTCGTGCTCACTGATGTCCTGATGGCAGGTTTCGGTGGCATGATGCTTTGGTACGGGATCGAGCTGACAATATTCAAATGGAACACCTTGATTCCGCTCATCCAATGGTCAGAAGGCTTGCGCTCCTTGCCTCTGACAATCAGCGGCGCTTTAGTGTTTCTTTTTTCCACTGGCCATTTGATCCGCCTGTTTCTGGGCCGAGACGAACGCCAAGACAACATTGATCAGGGGTAGCCATGGGACTCATGATTCTGTTGGGGGTTTTTGCCCTTTGTGTCATCATCGGCGCGCCAGTAGCATACGCCCTTGGTATCGCTGCATTGGCTTCCTTTTGGTTTGAAGGATTGCCAATGTTTGTTGGGTTCCAGCGTATCGTGTCCGGGATCAACGTCTTTTCCCTAATGGCGATCCCGTTTTTCATCTTTGCGGGCGAGCTGATGTTTCACGGTGGTATCGCGATCCGGTTGGTTCGGTTTGCGCAGGCCGCCGTAGGCGCTGTGCGCGGTGGGCTTGGTATCGTCAATGTCTTCTCGTCCATGTTGTTTGGTGGCATTTCCGGATCGGCAATTGCAGATATCTCCGCGCTTGGGTCAATCCTGATCCCGGTGATGAAAGACAAAGGTTATGATGCCGACTATGCGGTGAACGTCACAGTGACATCATCAATTGCCGGGATCATCATCCCACCCAGCCACAACATGATCATCTTTGCCCTTGCAACAGGCGGTGCAGTTTCAATCTCAAAGCTGTTCCTGGCCGGTGTTGTGCCCGGTGTCCTTATGTGTTGCTGCCTTGCGATTGCCGCCTATGTCGTGGCGGTCAAGCGCGGCTATCAGGCCGAACAGTTTCCGGGTTGGACCGCACTGGCCATCGCCTTTGTGGGCTCGATCCCTGGCTTGTTGACGGCCGTGATCATTGTTGGAGGGGTCTTGTCAGGCGTCTTTACGGTAACTGAATCCGGCGCGTTCGGGGCAATGTACGCCTTTGTGGTGACGCTGGTTGTCTATCGCAGCCTTTCCTGGGAAAACTTCAAAACCGCCGTTATCTCTTCGGTGCGCACAACGTCTATGGTGATGATCCTGATCGCCTGCGCCGGTGCCTTTGCCTATATGCTGACGTTCAACCGGGTGCCGACAAAAACAGTCGAATTCCTGTTGGGTATCACAGAAAACCCGATCCTGATCTTGTTGATGATCAACGCTGTGCTGTTGCTCTTGGGGATGATCATGGACATGGCCGCGTTGATCCTGATTTGCACACCGATTTTCCTGCCGGTGATGAACATGCTGGGCATCGACCCGCTGCAGTTCGGTATGATCCTTTTGGTGAACCTCGGTCTTGGTCTTTGCACGCCACCTGTCGGGACCTGTCTCTTTGTGGGGTGTGCTGTTGGAAAACTACCGATGGAGAAAGCGGTAAAAACGATTTGGCCTTTCTACCTCGCCATCTTTGCCGCGCTCATGCTGATCACTTTTGTACCGGCAATATCGCTGACGCTGCCGAACCTAATCATTGGTCCCTAAATCAAAGGAGAATGAGGCGATGCTGACAATAAGACGCCTGGACATCGATGACGCGGGCAAGTTGATCGCAGGAGCGCGAGCCAAGGCGCAGGAAATCGGCGTACCGATGTGTATTGCCGTTACAGACGAAAGCGGCAACCTCATCGCGTTTGAGCGGATGGATGGTGGCAAGATTACCAGCATCATTTTGGCCATCGACAAGAGTTTCACTGCAACCGGTATCCAAAAAGGAACCGATGCTCTTGGTGAAGCAAATCAGCCTGGCATGGCCGCACACGGAATATCCTCAACGCTGGGCGGACGAATGGTGACCGTTGCAGGTGGCCTTCCCGTGACGGTCGACGGACAGGTGGTTGGCGGGATCGGTGTCAGCTCGGGCTCGCCAGCTCAGGATCTCGAAGTTGCGCAGGCAGGGGTCACGGCGCTCTGCGAAGCCCAATTGGAAAGAGTTTAAGGAGTCAGATATGACAAAACCCGTCATCGGTTTCATCGGCCTCGGTCTTATGGGCGGTAACATGGCAAAGTGCCTGCAAAACAACAGTTTTGATCTGGTTGTTATGGGTCGGAACAAGGAAGCCGTCGCAGCCACTGTCAACCGCGGTGCTGTAGAGGTTACAACGCCACGCGAGCTTGCTGAAAACAGCGATATCGTGATGCTTTGTGTAACAACATCGGATGTCGTCGAAAGCCTGATCTACGGCGATGACGGCATCCTGGCAGGCATCAAAGATAGTGCTGTGGTCATTGACTTTGGCACCTCGATCCCAGCGTCCACACGCAAAATCGGCACAGACTTGGCCGCAAAAGGTGCTGGTATGATTGATGCGCCGCTGGGACGCACACCCGCGCACGCCAAGGACGGTTTGCTGAACATCATGGCAGCGGGCGATATAGCCACCTTTGAGAAGGTGAAACCTGTCCTGGATGTACTGGGGGAAAATGTCTTTCACCTCGGCGAACTGGGTGCGGGCCATGTGACCAAGCTCATCAACAATTATATGGGCATGACGACAGCTTGCACCATGAGCCAAGCCTTTGCTGTGGCTGAACGCTCAGGGGTAAACAAACAGCAGCTTTTTGACATCATGTCAGCTGGACCGTCCAATTCCCCCTTTATGCAGTTTTGTAAGAACTACGCGGTGGATGGTGTCAGCGATTTGGGGTTTTCGATTAACAACGCCAACAAGGATCTTGGATACTTCCTGAAGCTGGCCGAGGACGTGGGCACTCGTGCCGAGATCGCTGAAGGAACCGCGAACAACCTTCAGGCAGCAGCGGACGCAGGCATGGGCGACGGCAACGTGCCGGAAATCTTCGACTATTTTGCCAAGCTTTAGCGTCAGATCCATCAGTCACGCATAGCAGCACCAATTGAACGGGAAAGAGCAACCATGAGACTTCAGGAAAAGACCGCAATTGTCACGGGTGGTGGCCGCGATATCGGGCGCGCCTGCGCTGTCAAACTCGCCTCCGAAGGGGTAAATGTCGCGGTGAACTACTTCGCCAGTAGTGCCGGCGCCGAGGAAACCGTAGCCGAGATCAAAAAGATCGGTGGACAGGCGTTTGCAATGCAAGGCGACCTGAACAAACCTGAAGAGGTCGATGCGTTGATCGCCAAGACGGTCGATACCTATGGCAGCCTGAACATTCTGGTGAACAATGCCGGAGGTTTGATCGCGCGCAAGAAAATCGCCGAGATGTCGCTTGAGCATTGGCAGGCTGTCATGGATCTCAACCTGACCAGCACGTTTCTTATGGTCAAAGCGGCACTGCTGCATATGAAATCCGGGGCCATTGTAAACATCGCCAGTCAGGCGGGTCGCGACGGTGGTGGCCCGGGTGCGTCGGCTTATGCAACGTCAAAAGGCGGGGTCATGACGCTCACCCGTAGTCTTGCAAAAGAACTGGGTCCGGATATCCGTGTCAACGCAATCTGCCCAGGCATGATCGACACGGATTTCCATAACATCCATACTCCCGATGCAGGCCGTCGGGGGCTAGAAGCTGCTGCGCCGCTCAAGCGGCAAGGCCAGTCTCAGGACGTTGCGAACCTCGTGGCGTTTCTGGCAAGCGAGGACTCGGCTTATCTGACCGGGACGAATGTCGATATCAATGGTGGGATGCTGTTCTCGTGACCACTGCAGAACAGGTTACCTAATTGTCGAACGCTACCGTTTGCCAAACTTCGAAGTACTGGAAACCGGAATATGCGAATTCTCGCGATAGGTGAATGTATGGCCGAAATGGCCCCAACTGACGCGCCAAGCACGTATCAAATGGGGTTCGCCGGAGACACGTTCAATACAGCTTGGTATCTGGCCCAACTCACACCCGAAACGCCCTTGTCCTATTTTACAGCCGTCGGAGATGACGCCATCTCATCACGGATGCTGAGTGTCATGCGCGAAAGCGGGGTCAACACCCAGAAGGTGCGGATCGTGCCAAACCGTTCAGTGGGGTTGTATCTTATCACGCTAAACAACGGGGAACGCAGTTTTACCTATTGGCGCGGCCAGTCGGCCGCACGCCTATTGGCCCAAGACAAGCAAGCACTTGCCCACGCCATGACGCAATCTGATCTCATTTATTTCTCGGGCATCACTCTGGCAATCTTGAACCCTGAAGGGCGCGCTGCCTTGCTTGACGTTGCTCGGTCAGCGCGGCGTGCCGGAAAACGGATTGCCTTCGACCCCAATCTGCGCCCGCATCTTTGGGACAGCCCCTCTGAGATGACCGAGAACATCATGCAGGCGGCCGCCGTTAGCGATATTGCCTTGCCATCATTCGAGGACGAGGCACATTGGTTCAGCGACATGAACCCCGCGGCCACTTTGCAGCGCTATGCAAGGGCGGGTGCAGAAACGATCGTTGTCAAGAATGGCGCAGAAACGGTCATTTTTCGTACTCGCGGCGCAGAGGGCTCTGTCCATGTTCCGCCTCTGGCCTCGGTTGTGGATACGACTGCTGCAGGCGACAGTTTCAACGCTGGCATTCTGGCGGGGCTGGCAACGGAAAAATCCTTACCTGACAGCATAGCACTGGCCTGCAAACTGGCAGGGCATGTCGTGCAAGGCAAAGGTGCACTTGTTCCCGTCAACCAAAGCCTGCTCGATAGTTGCCAACAGCCTTAGCAGAAGGATCCAGCCCTTGCCGAACCCTCAGCCTGCCGAAACGATCAAACTGCATCCGGATACGCTTGATCGCTTGTCAAAGGTCAGCACAGCGACTGTGGCCACGCTGCTTTACAAACGCGGTTATCAAAACGCCTATGTTCAAGGCGTTGCCCCATTGGGCAAGGGCAAGCCCTCCCTTGTCGGCCCGGCTTTTACACTGCGCTACATTCCTGCTCGGCCTGACACCGACCCGATCGAGGCGTTTCGTGAGCCAGATCACCCGCAGCGCGTGGCCGTGGAAACATGTCCTGAACGCGCGGTATTGGTCATGGATTGTCGGCAGGATGCATCGGCGGCCTCGGCAGGTTCGATCCTTTTGACGCGACTGGAAATGCGCGGAGCAGCGGGCGTTGTCACGGATGGTGGAATTCGCGACGCCGACGGTGCCGCAGCACTTGAGATGCCAGTCTTTGCTGCAAAACCGTCTGCCCCAACCAACCTTACGAAACATCATGCGGTAGATATCGGTTTGCCAATCGGGTGTGGCGGCGTGGCGGTCTATCCTGGTGACATCGTTCTGGGTGATGGCGATGGTGTCATGATTATCCCACGCCACCTCGCCGATGACATTGCGATCGAGGCAGGCCCAATGGAGCTGTTCGAACGTTTCGTTCTGGAAGAGGTGCGAAAAAGCACCCCCGTAATTGGACTTTATCCTGCAACCGACCCAGACGTTCTCGAACGATTTGAGGTCTGGCGCGCGCGGCTCTCTGACTGATGTCTGAATCGCTGCAATGTAGGTTTTGTCAGAAGAACTTGGCTTGAGGCGGGCAAGGGGGCATTCATAGCCTTTGTGGATGGAAAGACGATCACCATTTAAATGCTTCAAAACCAGTCCCGAGATCATCCGCTTTGCGGTGATGCTGTACATCCTTTCCCGCTCTCGCTTCGGAATGTCGAAGATCTGGTGCACGAGCGAGGCATCGACGTGCGCCACGAAACTGTTCGATTTTGGTGGCACAGGTTTGGCCCGATGTTTGCTGCTGATATAAGGCGGAAGCGTGTTCAGCTGCTGCGCGCGTTCTCCAAATGGAAGTGGCACGTTGACGAGGTTTTCGTGAAGGTAGATGGCAAGCGGCATTATATTTGGCGGGCCGTTTATCAGGAAGGCGAGGTACTGGAAGCTGTTGTCACCAAGCGCCAAAACAATGCTGCAGCATTGAAATTCCTTGAGAAATTGATGAAGCGACACGGCAAAGCGGAAACCATCGTCACGGATCGCTTTGCCTCATACAGAGCCGCTCTCAGAGAGCTTGGCGTTACCGAAAAACAAAGGACGAGCAGGTGGATCAACAACCGCGTCGAGAATTCGCACCTGCCGTTTCGACGACGCGAACGCGTAATGCAGCGGTTCATACGGGTGCGAAGTTTACAGACATTCGCCTCCGTCCATTCCTCCGTCTACAACCACTTTAACAAGGAGCGATCTCACCAGCAGAGATACATTCAAGCTGACCCGCGCCGCCGCCCTTAGCGAGTGGCGTCAACTTTGTTCCGGATAGGTTCGCGGTTTCCGCGGCAAACTGAGGCTAGTTCGAATTAGTCGGAAAACATCTAGGGAAATCCGTTTTCGGTCGGGCGGGCAGCGCGACGCCATTTTTTGCGCCAGGAATCGGATCAATGACGGACGACGCCGCAGCTTAGGTTAAGAATTGCGTCCCTCGCGTGCTGATCCGATGCCAAGGATCAGGTCGGCGCATCGTTCGCCAAGCATCATGGCAGGTGCGTTTGTGTTGCCGGCGTTGATGTCAGGCACTGCGGACATGTCGCAAACCCGTAAGCGCTCGATCCCGCGCACACGCATTCTGGCGTCCAGCACTGCCATTCCGTCGCCGTCCCGACCCATTTTGGCAGTGCCCGCCGGGTGATAGTTGGTTTTTACGAATCTCTTACAATGTGCTCGCAGCGTCTGTTCGTCGTCCGCTATCGGAATGACGATTTCGCGAACCCTTTGAGCAAGCGGGCCCGACGTGAATGCCCGGCGAAAGAACCGCTGCCCCCGGATCATCTCTTGCATGTCGTCTTCATGCTTCAGAAGGTTGGGCGAGACCACTGGCATGGTGTGAGGATCGGCCGAGCGAAGTCGGACCTCTCCGCGTGATTTCGGTTTGACCACGACGGTCGTAACGGTCAGGCCAAAGTCATCCTGCACCTCGTCCAGAGCGTCGCGATCCAGATAAACAATTGGCACGCAAAAGGCTTGGATGGTCGGTTCTCCATCAGGAATCGACGGATTGACAAACGCGCCGGCTTCGACTCCGGCGGAAGTTACCGGTCCGCTGCCGAACAGTTTGAACTGGATGCCGTTGCGAAGCATCCGCCAGCCCTCACCTTGTTTGAAGTATCCGTAGGGACCGTTGGCAAAGGCGGTAATTGGAACTTCGGGGTGGTCAATCAGGTTCTGGCCAACCCCCGGCAATGGGCAGATCACGGGAATACAGTGATCGGCAAGATGTGCATCAGGTCCGATGCCTGATAGCATTAGGATTTTTGGCGTCACCAGAGCGCCCGCCGCAACGACAACTTCACCATCGCACCGGACCGTGTGGGCTCCGCGTTTGTCTCGATACTGCACGCCGACGGCCTTATCGTTTTCGATGATGACTTTGCTGACCGTTGCGCCAAGCCGGATGGTCAAGTTCGGGTTCGTCTCGAGAGGGGCGAGAAAAGCATAAGCCGACGAACTGCGCTTACCGGCGCGATTGGTGAACTGATAGAACCCGACACCGCGCTGCGTTGCGCCGTTGAAGTCCGTGTTGAATGGTTCGCCAAGGGCCTGCACCGACTGAACGAACCAACGTGACATGTCGTCTATATGCCCCGGATCCGAGACCTGCACCGGACCGTTGCTGCCATGCAGGTCATTGTGAAGCCTGTTGTTGTCTTCCATCCTGCGGAAGTAGGGCAGCACATCATCCCATCCCCAGCCGACTCTGTCGTTGGTCTGTCGGAGCAGGTTTTCCCACGCGTCATAATCAGAAGGGCGGCCACGCATATAGACCTGGGCATTCACAGACGACCCGCCACCCAGCACGTTGGCCTGCGGAATGTCATGCACGCGACCGTCCAGGTGGTCCTGCGGTTCGGTCTGGTGGTAGGTCATGAACTTGGACCCGTTGATCATCTTGAAGATACCCGGCGGCATGTCCAGCAACGGATGGCGGTGCGAATGCCCGGCCTCCAGCACCAGAACCCTGCACTTGCCCTGGTTGACCAGTCGCGCTGCAGCGGCTGCGCCGGCAGAGCCGCCGCCGATGACGATATGATCGAAGGTTTCCGTCACGAGTTCGCCTTCAGGCCCGGCGTTTGGGTTCGCTGATTGAGTCGCGCTCCACCAGTTCGCATTCAAGCTTCACGAGAGGGTGTCGCTGACCATCCGTCGGACCGTGGAACAACTGTTCGATGACCCAGCGTCCCATCGCCCTAGTTGGAAGGATCATCGAGGTCAGGGGTGGCGACAGGTGTCGCGCGGTTTCGTCATCGTCGAATCCGATGACCGAGATGTCCTCGGGGATGGATAGGCCAAGTTCCTTGAGCGCCTCATAGCAGCCGATTGCCATTCGGTCATTCTGACAGAAAATGGCGGTTGGCGGAGAGGGCAGGTCCATCAATTCGCGCGTGGCAGCATAGCCTGCGCTGGGCAGCCAGTTGCCCTCGATGACCAAATCCTCGTCAAATGGGATGTCGGCGGAAGCAAGGGCGTTTCTGTACCCGGTCGTTCGCCCTGCGGCGCATTCCATGAACGGCTCGCCGGTGATGGTGGCGATTCGTTTGTGCCCCGCCTTGATCAGGGCGTTGGTCGCCGTATGTCCAGCGGCGACTTCACCGGGTATCACCGCAGGAAAAGAGAGGTCGTCGCAAAAGCAGTTCAGCAGCAGAACCGGGGTTGCGGTCTGCCTGAGGATTTCCGGAACGACCACCCGCCGGGTGAAAACGGTTGCGTAAATGATGCCCGCAACCTGTTGGTCGAGGAAATACCTAAGCGTTTTGGGTTCGACCTCGGGGTCGTTTTGGGTTTCTGCCAGCAATACAAGATTTCCCGTGTCCCGAACGGCCTGTTTCACGCCATTAAACGCGTTTACCATTTCGGGGCTCGACGCCAGATCGTCCACGACAAAAGCGATGGTGCCGTCTAACGCCGAGGGCCGAGGCGCGCTGTTCTGTGGTTTCCTGAGTTGAGAGGGCATGGCGTATCCAAGCGTGTTGGCGGCGTCCAGGACTCTTTGCTTTGTGTCCTCGGAGATTTTGACGGAATCGTTCTTGTTTAGAACCAGCGATACTGTCGTCTGTGAGCACCCGGCGACGCGTGCAATATCATGCATCGTTATGCGCTGCCGGCCCGCGACTCGTCCCACGCCCCTGTGCTGCCCGGCCTTGTTCGCTTGATCGTTCATCGCTCAACCTTTTTGTTCGCTTCCTTTTTATCGACTATACGAAGGACGCGCAACTAATATTAGTGAATAGTTATTAATATTAGTGTTGACGAAATAATATTATTAGTGTTTTGATCGATGGTGGGGTCGCCAATGTGGTCTGACCGAGTAAGCGCGGGAGGCGAAATTGCGGTCTGTAGTGGGGGAGTTGGGTCAGGTGGTTCGGCATTCGATGTTCATCGATGGCCGCTTTACCGACTCTGACGCGGACACGGTTGGTGTCGAGAACCCTGCAAATGAAGAGATCGTTGCGCAAGTTCCAGATGGCGGTGCCGCTCATGCGGATGCGGCCGTCGAGGCGGCCCATCGTGCTTTTGGCTCGTGGTCCTCGCGCCCGGCGATCGAGCGGGCGCGACTGGTTCAGCGGTTGGCCGAAGCC
Organism: Ruegeria sp. HKCCA5929; assembly: GCF_013034525.1. Classification (NCBI taxonomy): domain Bacteria; kingdom Pseudomonadati; phylum Pseudomonadota; class Alphaproteobacteria; order Rhodobacterales; family Roseobacteraceae; genus Ruegeria; species Ruegeria sp. HKCCA5929. Next base: position 58,953 of record NZ_WQGE01000004.1, on the reverse strand, counting down.
ATCCGGACTGACGCCGGGCGTCTGGCCGCTCTGATCACGGTCGAGCAGGGCAAGCCCATCACCCAGTCCCGAAGTGAAGTTGATGCCGCTGTTACCTTTCTTTGCCATGCGGCTGAAGAGGCCCGGAGGATTTCAGGTGACATAGTGGCATCGGACAACAAGTCCGAGGAAATCCAGATCCGGCGTCATCCTTATGGCGTTGTTGTTGCGTTGACGGCTTGGAACTATCCGCTGGCATTGGCCGCCAGGAAAGTCGGGCCTGCGCTGGTCGCGGGCAACACTGTTGTTCTGTTGGGACACGAAATCACGCCGCTGTCCGGTCTCGCGATCGCCGAGCTTGCCGAAAAGGTCGGGTTTCCGCCCGGTGTTCTGAATGTTCTGACAGGCAAGGGGCCGGTGGTAGGGCAGCGGTTGGTCGAACACCCCGATACCTCACTGATCACAATGACCGGCAGCACACGAGCCGGTAAAGAGATTTTTCGCGCCGCGGCCGACCGGATCAAGGTTGTCCGGCTCGAGCTTGGCGGCAAGGCGCCGTTCATCGTGATGGAGGATGCGGATATTGACGCTGCTGTTTCGGCCGCCATTGCCGCCCGGTTTGCCAATTGCGGCCAGATTTGCACCTGCAACGAGCGTATGTATCTGCATCGCGGTATTGCGGATCAGTTCTTGGAAAAATTCGTGACAGCAGCCCGCGCATTGTCGATCGGAGATCCGATGGAGGACTGCGACCTGGGGCCCAAAGTCAGCAAGGTCGAAATGACCAAGGTCGCCGAAATCATCCAGCGCAGCATCGCCGAAGGTGCCACGGTCCATCTGGAAGGCGGGCCTTTGACGGACGGCGCGCACCGCGAAGGGCACTGGATGTCCCCAACGGTTCTCGAGGTCTCCGACAACGGCAATGCCGCGATGCAGGAGGAGGTCTTTGGACCCGTGGCGACAGCCATGCGGGTCGATGATTTTGATCAGGCGATAAGTTTTGCGAATGACACGTCATTCGGGCTGTCCGCCTATCTCTTTACGGCATCGCACCGGCGATTGATGGAGGCCCCGAGCCGTTTGAAGTTCGGCGAATTGTACCTGAACCGCTCCAATGGTGAGGCCGTACAGGGATTTCACACCGGTTGGGGTTTGTCCGGGGTTGGGGGCGAAGACGGCGCGTATGGCTTCGATGGCTATCTGAGGAAACAGACGACTTACATGAACTGGGCATGACCTAAAACTCGCGGTCAAAACGGAGGCGACCGCACCAATGGAGGAGGAATAACCATGAAACGCAGAACTCTTTTGATCTCGACGGTTGTCGCGGGTGCGCTGTTGGGCACGACTGCGATAGCGCAGGATCTGCCACCGCTTGAGCAGAAGGATCGCTACAAGGTCGGCTTTGCGCAGATGGAGTCGAACAATCCGTGGCGCATTGCCGAGACAAAATCGTTCCATGACACGGCCGAGGCCTGCGGCTGGGACCTTATCGCGACGGATGCAGCCGGATCTGCAGCAAAGCAGGTTGCGGATGTGGACAGCATGATCGCCCAAGGCATCGACGTTCTGTTCCTGCCCCCGCGGGAAGAAAAGCCGTTGATCCCAGCCGTTATGAAGGCCCGTGCCGCGGGAATCCCGACCTTTTTGGTGGACCGCTCGGTTGATCCGGCCGTTGCCAAGCCGGGCGAGCATTTTGTGGCGTTCCTTGGGTCGGATTTCATTGATCAGGGCAACCGTGCCGCACAGTGGCTGATGGAGAATTTCGACGGCGACAATGGCGTCATCGTCCAGTTGGAAGGCACGACTGGTTCTTCACCTGCAAATGACCGCAAAAAAGGTTTCGACGACGCGATTGCAACGGATGACCGCTTTGAGATCGTGGCTTCTCAGACCGGTGACTTTGCGCGCGACCTGGGTCGTCAGGTGATGGAAACCCTGCTGCAGGCGCACCCCGATGTGAACGTGGTCTACGCCCACAATGACGAGATGGCAATCGGTGCGATCCAGGCACTGGAACTGGCCGGCCGCAAGCCTGGCGAGGACGTGACCATCGTTTCGATCGACGGGACACGCGATGCACTTCAGGCTATTATCGATGGCAAGATGGGGGTGACGGTGGAAAGCTCACCCTTCTTCGGCCCTCTGGCTTGTGAAGTCATGAATAAATACGCGGCTGGCGAGGCGATCCCGGAATGGGTGAAAGTCGAAGATCGCATCTTTACCAAGGACAATGCGGCCGATCACATCGACGAAGCCTATTGATTCTCCCTGGTGGGTGGTGCTGGCCTGTGGTCGGCGCCACCTGCAAGCAATCGGAGGAAGACATCTCATGAATGCGCTCGTCTCGATGTCGGGAATTGAAAAGTCCTTTGCCGGCGTGCCGGCACTTAGCCAGGCCAACCTGGAAATCGCGCCCGGCGAGGTTCATGCGCTGATCGGCCAGAACGGTGCGGGCAAATCGACGATGATCAAGGTTCTGACCGGAGTTTACGATCGGGATGCCGGCGACGTTCATCTGGCGGGTGTGCCAAGCCGCATTTCCACTCCGCGCGAAGCGCAGGAATCCGGAATTGCCACCATCTATCAAGAGCTCAACCTGGTGCCGCTGCGGTCAGTGACTGAAAACATCATCATGGGGTACGAGCCCAAACGTCTCGGCTTTCTGGTCGACTGGCGCGAGGGCAACATGCGCGCACGCGAGGTTCTTACGCGCTTTGGCATAGATATCGACGTGACCGAGCCGCTAGGAAATTTCTCGACAGCGATCCAGCAGTTGGTTGCGATTGCGCGGGCTGTTTCGCTGGATGCGAAACTTGTCATCATGGACGAACCCACGTCGTCGCTGGATGCCAGCGAAGTCGAGGTGCTGTTCGGTGTTGTGCGCGAGTTGAAGAAACAGGGCGTGTCTGTTCTTTATGTTTCGCATTTCCTCGATGAGCTGTTCCAAATATGCGATCGAGTCACAACGATGCGAGATGGGCGCACCGTCAGCACACGTAACGTCCAGGATACGACCAAACTGGAAATGATCGCGGACATGCTGGGCCGCAACAAGGATGAGATCGCGGCAGACGGTTTGACGGACTTCGCAGGTGCCAAGGCCAAGAAAGGCGATATCGTTTTGCGGGCGGACTCTGTTTCAACAGGCCCGCGGCTGACGCATTTCGACCTCACTCTCCACCGCGGGGAAATCGTTGGGCTGGGCGGATTGCTGGGCTCAGGCCGGACCGAGGCGGCGCGCGCTTTGTTCGGAGTGGACGGGAAACACAGCGGCGCAATCGAATTGCATGGCGTGGTCGGGCAACCGTCCGGACCGGGTGACGCGATCGTAAACGGCGTCGGCTTTCTGACCGAAGATCGCAAGGCCGAAGGGATCATTCCAGACATGTCCGTGCGCGAGAACATGACGCTGGCCCTGCTGCCGAAACTGGCCAGTCGTGGTCAAATCGACTTTGCCCGCGAGCGCGAGATTGTTCAGGCCTTTATCGACGATCTGGGCATCAAGGCGGCGCATATGGACCAACCCATTCGCGAATTGTCCGGCGGCAACCAGCAGAAGGTGCTGCTTGCCCGTTGGCTGGCGACGCAGCCCGACATCCTGATACTCGACGAGCCGACCCGAGGCGTGGATGTTGGCGCCAAGCGAGAGATCCAATCGTTCATTCGGTCTTATGTCGAGAAGGGGTTTGGCGTCGTTCTCATCAGTTCGGAATTCGAAGAACTGGTGGAAGGCGCCGATCGCATCGTGGTCATGCACGAGGGACGCTCGGTCAAGGAACTGACCAACCCCGGGGTCACCGAGAACATACTGGTGCGCGCGCTTGCGCATCATGAAGAAGGAACTGGTTCATGGAACGCGCAATGAAGTTGCCGCAACGGGTCGCATCAATGCCCTTCCGCTTTCACGGCGGCATCGCCGCGTTAGTCGCCCTGCTGGTGTTCAACGCGTTTTTCACACCTAATTTCCTGCAACTGCAAACCCTGTTCGTAAATATCAGCCAGGTCGCTACGATCGCCATCGTGGCCATGGGGATGACGCTGGTAATCGCCACGGGTGGGATCGATCTGTCGGTTGGGGCGGTCATGGCGCTGGCGGGGGCGCTTGCTCCGTTGATCTTTCTGTCGGATCTGGGCTCTGCCAATCCGATGCTAGGCGTCACTTTGGCCATTGTCCTGCCGCTGTTCATTGCGGGGCTATGCGGGGTATTCAACGGCGTGATGGTTGCCGTGTTGAACGTGCAGCCCATCGTTGCGACGCTCATTCTCTTCATCTCTGGTCGCGGTATTGCCCAAGTCCTGACGAACGGGAACTTGCAGACGTTTTCAAACCCTTCATTCAGTTATCTTGGAACTGGTAAAGTGCTTGGATTGCCGTTCCAGGGCTGGCTGGCGCTGGCCATTGCCTGTGTGCTGTTTTGGGTGATCACCAGAACCACATGGGGCCGTTACTTGCTGGCCATAGGGGGCAATGAACGCGCGGCCTATCTGTCGGGTGGTCCCGTCCGACGGGTCAAGATCGGGGCCTATGTCATCTGCGCGGTGCTTGCGGGCCTAGCCGGTTTGATCGTGGTTGCAATCAACTCGGCCTCGGACGCCGCGCGCAACGGCAATCTGATGGAGCTTGATGCCATCGCGGCCGCGGTTGTTGGCGGGGCTCTTTTGCAAGGCGGGCGAGCGCCGATCTTTGGTGCCATACTGGGTGCCGTCATCATCCAGTTGGTCAAATATACATTGTTGGCCAACGGGGTAGAGGACGAAGTTGCACTGATCGCCAAGGCCGTCATCATTATCCTGGCCGTTTGGGTCCAGCAGTTTCGGAGGGCTTAATCGATGTTGGATGAAACGGCTTTTGACCTGCGAAAATACCTTCGGCGTAATTCGGCCTCGGTGACGGTTTGGATCGCACTGCTGGCTTTGATTCTGTTCGGGCTGATGCGCTATGACAACTTTGGCAGCGCCTACAATTTCTCGTCTTTCCTGAATTACAACGCGATGTTCATCGCGATTGCGCTGGGCATGTGTTTTGTGATCATGACCGGCGGGATTGATCTGTCGGTCGGATCAGTGGCGGCCTTTACCTCGGTTGTTGCGGCCTATCTCAGCCCGTATGGGATTCAGGTTGCGTTGCCGGGGGCCGTTCTTGCCGGGGTTGGTTTCGGGGCGATCAACGCCTTTTGCATAATCATCCTTCGGATCCCGCCCTTTATCGCCACGCTGGCCACCATGCTGGCCGCAAAAGGCGGCGCATTGGTGATTTCGGGCGCCCAGACAATTTCGGTCGATTGGGGGTCGAACTTCACCAAGCTTGGCATGGGGCAGGCGTTTGGCCTGTTTCCATGGGCAATCGTCATCGTGGCCGGACTGACTCTGGCACTTTGGCTGGTGCTGGAAAGAACCACCATCGGGCGGACCGTCTTGGCGATCGGTGGCAGCGAGGATGCCTCGAACCTCATGGGCCTGAAGGTCAATCGCGCCAAGGCTTTTGTCTACCTGCTGTCGGGTGGCTGTGCGGGGCTGGCCGGAGTCTTTCTGGCCTCGGGTTTTGGAGCTGGGCAACCCCTTGAAGGCATCGGATGGGAATTGTCAGCTATCGCTTCCGTGGTTGTAGGCGGCACTTTGTTGACGGGTGGGATGGGATCGATCCCTGCGACGGTCGCCGGCGCGTTGTTGCTGGGGCTGGTTTTCAACGTTCTAAACTTTGAAAACGGTCAGGGCACCATCAGTTTCAGTGCCTATTGGCAAATGGTCATACGTGGAGGCTTTCTATTTGCGGTCATCCTTTTACAGTCTCGGGTTATTGCCAGGCAGCAGAAGGTCTTGGGTTAATGAATCGCATAGAAAGTGTATCAGCGCGGCTGTTCAACGTTCCGCTCGCAGAGGTCCTGGTCGACGCCAAACATGGGGATCACACGTTTTTTCAATTGATCACGGTCACCATTCAAACCTCGGATGGGGTCGAGGGGGTCGGGTATACCTATACCGGGGGCAAGGGTGGTCACGCCATTCTGGCGATGATCAAGCATGACCTGTCACCGTTCCTTGTTGGACAAGACGCCGAACAGATCGAAAGCCTGTACGATGCCATGCAGTGGCACGTGCACTACGTCGCAAGGGGCGGGATCGCCTCGTTTGCCATCTCGGCCGTGGATATTGCACTGTGGGATATTCGCGGCAGAACGCAGAATGCGCCATTGTGGCAGATGGCCGGTGGAGCGTCGAAAAGGTGCAAGGCCTATGCCGGCGGGATCGACCTGAATTTCTCGTTGGAGAAACTGCTGCGTCAGACCGAAGGGTACCTTGCGCGTGGGTTCAACGCAGTCAAGATCAAGGTCGGTCAACCAGACCTGGCCGACGATCTTGCACGTGCCCGGGCGGTGCGCGAGATGCTGGGGCCGGACCGGTTCTTCATGGTCGATGCGAATTACTCTATGAGTGTCGAACAGGCCATCGTCGCTGCCAGAGGGTTCGCCGACTGCGATATCCTGTGGTTCGAGGAACCGACAATTCCAGACGACTACAAAGGTTATGGCCGAATTGTCGAAGCGACGGGCGTTCCCCTTGCCATGGGTGAAAACTTGCACACCATACACGAATTTGAATACGCCTTTGATGACGCGAAACTGAGTTTTATCCAGCCCGATGCCTCAAACTGCGGTGGAATCACCGGCTGGCTGCGCGTGGCCGCGCTAAGCGCACAACACGGCATTCCGGTTTGCAGTCATGGGATGCAGGAACTGCACGTCAGCCTTGTTTCTGCGCAACCCAACGCAGGGTGGCTGGAAGTACACTCATTTCCGATAGACCAGTACACGACCCGTCCGCTGGTTGTGGAAGACTGTCTGGCCGTAGCCCCGGATACCCCGGGAACCGGAGTGGAGTTCGACTGGGAAAAATTGAATGCGGAACACAAGGAGATGCAATAATGACGACCCAGACGATCTCTGCGGCATACTACAGGGGCGATAAGAGCTTTGCTGTAGAGCAAGCCCAAGCGACTGCTCCGGGCCCAGGCGAGGTTGCCGTTCGCGTTGCCTATTGCGGGATTTGCGGGACGGATATGCACGTCTACCACGGCAACATGGATGCCCGCGTCGGCCTGAACCGGGTGATTGGGCATGAGATGTCAGGTGTCGTCGAAGCGGTGGGCGAGGGCGTCGATACGGTCGAACCCGGCCAGAAGGTCGTTGTCCGACCGCTTGATCACTGCGGAGAATGCCCAGCTTGCAAGCGGGGGCATCAGCATATCTGTCAGAATCTCAAGTTTCTCGGCCTCGACACCGATGGCGCGATGCAAGAGATCTGGACTGTTCCGGCCCACACGTTGCACGTTCTGCCGGATGACTTGCGCATGGATTACGCGGCGCTGATCGAGCCGGTTGCCGTTGCCTGCCACGATGTGCGGCTGTCTGACCTGCAACCTGGAGAGGATGTTGTCGTTATCGGCGGCGGCCCGATTGGCATCCTGGTTGCCATGGTTGCGCGGGACGCGGGTGGAAATGTCGTAGTTTCCGAAGTGAATCCGAACCGTCTTGCGATAGCTGAAAAACTTGGCTTTGACACGATCAACCCAACCGAAACCGACCTAGTGTCCACAATCAATGCGCGCACGGGCGACAAAGGGGCAGATGTGGTTTTCGAGGTGTCAGGAACGCAGCCCGGTGTCGATGCAATGACCGCCGTTGCCGCGACTCGGGCCCGGATCGTAATGGTCGCGATTCATGCTCAAAAACCTCAGATAGACCTGTTCCAGTTCTTCTGGCGAGAGCTGCAACTGATCGGTGCTCGGGTCTATGAGCCAGAGGATTACGAGAAAGCCATTGCAGTTGTCGCCTCGGGCGGAGTGGACGCGGATGTTGTGATCACGGACGTCAGCCCACTGGCAGACATCCAGGCCGCGTTCGAAGCACTAGATCGCAGCCCAACCGCAATGAAAAGCCTGATCGAAGTAGGACCGCGTTCATGAGTGTTTTGCAAAGTTTCGACCTGACGGGAAAGACGGCCCTTGTGACCGGGTGCAAACGCGGTATCGGGCGCGGTATGGCCGAAGCATTGGCATCGGCCGGAGCCAATATCATCGGAGTGTCCGCCTCGCTCGAGCTGTCTGGCTCGGATGTCGAAAAAGCCGTGACGGCGATGGGACGCAATTTCCGGGCCTACCAATGCGACTTCTCGGATCGCGCCGCGCTGCATGGGTTCATTGATCAGTTGAGGGCCGACGGACAAATCCCTGATATACTTGTCAACAATGCCGGCACGATCAAACGCAAACCCGCCGCCGAACACCCGGACGACTGGTGGGACGAAGTGATGGAGGTGAACCTGTCCTCGCAGTTCGTTCTGTCACGCGAGATCGGCAAGGACATGCTGGCGCGCGGCTCGGGGAAGATCATCTTCACTGCATCGCTGCTGACATTTCAAGGCGGCATCACCGTTCCGGGCTATGCGGCCTCGAAAGGCGGGATTGGACAGCTGACCAAAGCCTTGGCCAACGAATGGGCCGGGCAGGGCGTAAACGTGAATGCGATCGCGCCTGGCTACATCGCGACCGACAACACCCAAGCCCTGCGGGATGATCCGGTCCGGTCGAAGTCGATCCTGGAACGAACACCCCAAGGCCGTTGGGGTACGCCTGATGATTTTGCCGGACCGGTGGTCTTTCTGGCCTCTGCTGCGTCGGACTTCGTCAACGGTGAAATCCTTGTAGTCGACGGGGGCTGGATGGGGCGTTAGCACTGCCAACGCTCCATGTGATCCAAGGCATCACGTCCCGATGTAGTGCACCTGCAATCGGCGTGCCTTGGGTGCTTCCCGATGTTCGAACAGGTACAGGCTTTGTACGCGACCCAGCGGAAGCTGCCCCTGTTCGACCGGGATCGATACCTGAGTTTGCGTCAACAGCGCCCGCAGATGCGATGGAGCGTTGTCGTCCTCGGTCGGGCGGTGGTGATACTTGCCTGGTGACTTGGGTACGAGTTTCTCGAAGAGCGTCTCGATATCCTTGAGCACTTCGGGATCGGCATTGGCTTGCACCAACAGCGCGGCACCGGTGTGGACGCACCAAAGGGTCAACAGGCCCGAGACAAATTCGTGTTCGGACACCGCACGCTGAACGATCCCGCTGATGTCGATGAGGGATTTGCCCGGCGTTTCAATGGACAGGTCAAAAAACTCTTGCTTCATCCAGCAGGCCCTTTCCTTGATATCACGCGATCGCAACCAGCTTTCTACATCCCAATTGGCATTCAGCAATGGGGATCAAACTTTTGATTTTGAACGCATATTGACTGCATGTTCATGCAAACAGGCTTTTAAACTGGTCCACACACAGACGAAAACCATCTTCGAAATTCCCGTTGCCGGGGTGATAAACGCTTTCGAAAGAAATGACGCCATTATAGCCGTCGAATCTAAGCGCGTCCGCGATGGGTTGGAACAGAGGCGCAAGCTGACCTTCCCCCATGCAGCGCACTTCCAGCGTTGCCCGTGGCGTGTCAACCTTCACGTCCTTGATGTGAATGTGACCCAGATAGCCGCCGCGCAGTTCTTCATAACCGTCCGGATATGCCAGTTCATGGCACCAGCAGTTGTTTCCGGGGTCCCACAGCACTTTCAAAGTGTCTATTGCGTCCAAATCGTCAATCAGCTTGCGGGCTGTATAGTTGGAGTTGACCAGCGTGCCGTTTCCGGTTTCCACGACAAGCGTCACGCCTTCAGCTCTTGCCAGTTCAACCGCCGGCGCGATCAGCGGCGGCATCGAGTCCCATACCCCATGCGCTACGTTCCACTTCTCGGCGCCGTTTTTTCCCCACAGTATCTGCTCTTTTCGTTGGGTCATGATCCGAACCAGCGGAGACCCAACAACATGCGCCATGTCGATTACGCGTTTCAAGGCGTCCATATGCCGAGTGTGCAGGTCGTCGCCGGGCCTATTGGCAGCTGTCATCCCCGCAAAGATATGGCGCGACAGACATGATACAGGCTTGCCTCGGTCGCGCAAGAGCGCGTTGATCTCGGCGATTTCCTGCGGGGAATGATCCCCGACCTCCGCATCGCCAACGAATTGAAGCTCTGCATAGTCCAGGCCGAACTCGTCCATCACGTCCACGGCATGCCGCAGATCGCGGGAAATGCCGTCGCAAATTACACCTAATTTCATGTCCGGTCCCCTCAGCGATGCAATTCTGCGTCAACGATTTCTTCGATGACGCGAGTACACACCCAGTTGTCACCATTCGGGTATTTGGTTTTTCCTGCGTGAAAGATCTGCATTGCGGACGAGGCAGTATGCATGGGAACGCCCAGCGCACCCGCCAGTGCCAGAGAGATCGTCAGGTCCTTATGCATGGTTGCGATATGGCTGCCGGTGGCCTCGAACTTACGGTCAATGATGTTCTCTAGCGCGGTATTCACGACGCCACACCCCGCGCTGGAGGACGAGAACACATCAAGCAATGCCTGACCGCTGACACCGGCTTTGGCCGCCAGGGCTGCAGCCTCGAATGTGGCGGAAAAGATCGATCCGATCAGAGATTGCAGGCAGGCTTTCACGGTTTGCCCGTCGCCGGCGTTTTCTCCAACCCGATGAATTGTTGCCGACACTGCCTGCATGACTTCGGCATTTCGGTCCAGCACATCCGCAGCGCCGGCAGCCATCATCGTCAATGTGCCGTTCTGCGCGCCGGGAAACCCACCCGAGACCGGAGTGTCGATCAGGTGGATGCCTGCGCCCTCCATGTCTTGCCCGATAGCGCTTGCTTCGGCCGGGGTAATGGTCGCCGACAGGATGACAGTTCCGCCTTTGGCCATGTTCGCAACCAAGCCATTTTCACCCAGAATGACATCGCGGGCCTGATCTCCGTTCATCACCATGACAAACACACTGGCGGCGTGACGGCCGACCTGTCCCACGCTGTCCTTGGCCAGGCCACCTATGTCGGTAAATGCCGTCATGCGCGTCTCGCTTAGGTCGAAACCGGATGTTTCAAAGCCATTCTTGATCAGGTTCTTGGCAAGGCCGCTGCCCATGTCGCCAAGACCGATTACGCCTGCTGTTTTCATTTGGAATCCTCCCGTTTTTCTGCCATTTCCGTATGGCAGACGTTTCGAAAAATGATGCCCAATCGCATCGGTTTTCGCGGGAGTTTCACGCGTCTTGAGCAGACGTCGGGCGAGTCCGGAAGACACCCCGCTGCCCGTTTACGTACCGTAAGTAAACGAAGAATGCAGCGCTCAGGCAAGCAAAGAAGTGTTGCGTGTGGAAAGAAACTGTCTGATCCGACGCGTTACGAGAATGCCGCCATTATGCCGCGTAGTTCCGCCAGCCCGCGCATTCGTCCGATCAGCGGATAGCCAGGAGTACTCTGTCCGCCCAGATCGCTCAGCAGTTCTTGTCCGTGGTCGGGCCGCATCGGAATTTGCCAGTCGCCACGCCCTTGGGATTTGCGGCGGCGCTGTTCGTTCATCAACTCGCGAATGGTGCCGACCATGTCTGTGTCGCCCTCCAAATGCGGGGCCTCAAAGAAGTCTGGCTTCTGGCTGTATGACCCCGCGATGCGTCTGGTGTTCCGCAAGTGAACAAAGTGAATCCGGCCGCCATGTCTACGCACGAAGTCCGGCCCATCGAATTCGGGGGACACTCCCAGCGAGCCGGTACACAACGTTGCGCCGTTCGCCTGCAAATCAACCGCATCCAGAACGGCGCCGTAGTCATCGGTGCTGGACATGACCCGCGGCAGACCGAGCAACGAGAACGGCGGATCATCCGGATGACAGCACAAGCGTAGATCTAGTTCTTGGGCCTCTGGGGCGACCTCGGACAGGAAGTCTATGAGGTTTGCGCGAAGCTGGTCACGGCCTATGTGCGCATATGTCCGCAACAAAGAGCGTACGTCCTGCACGCTCCACTGATCGTTGGCGCCGGGCAGCCCCGCAGTGACATTGTGCTGCAACTGAGCTTTGGATTCATCCGACATGCGCAAGAAACGATCCTTGGCCGTTTGCTGGACGTCGCTGGAATAGTCTTCCGACGCACCTGGACGTTCGAGAATATATATGTCGAATGCAGCAAAATCGGTCAGGTCGAACAGCATGGCCGTTCCGCCATGCGGCTGCGGGGCGCGAAGGGCGGTGCGTGTCCAATCCAGGATTGGCATGAAGTTGTAGCAAACGACTTTGACTCCACGGGCGGACAGGGCTCTGAGGCTGGACTTGTAAGCCTGGAGATGTTCGGCCATGTCTGTGGATTGCGTCTTGATCGCCTCGGAGACGGGCAGGCTTTCGACAACGTCCCAACTGTACCCGTCAGCGGTCAGAACGGCCTGCCGGTCGGCGATGCTCTGTTCGTCCCAGGGCTGTCCCGGTGGGATGTGATGCAGCGCGGTGACAATGCCCTGAACCCCGACTTGATGGAGATCGACCAGGGCGATCGGATCTTCGGGTCCGAACCAACGCCAGCATTGTTTCATGTCAGCCATCCTTCATACAGAGGGTGATCGGGCTCGATGGGAAGGGCAACACGCTGCCCGGTGCGCGCCGCGTGATAAATCGCCGTCACAAGGCCGATGGACGCAGCACCGTCCTGCAGTGTAACGACTGAATTTGCCTCGGACCGTAGCGCCTTGCCGACTTGGGTGAAGAACCCTTCGAAACCTGTTGGCTCCATAGCGGAGGCGGCAAGAGCGTCGTCGATAGTGGCTTGATCCAACGGGTCCCGCGCGACGAATGTCCAAGGCATTTGACCCGGGGCATAGGGTTCCGTGCCAGAGGTGGCGGTCACTTTTTCAAAGACGAACCGCAGGCGGGTTTCGTCCTTAGCGGCGCCTAGTGTGATGTTGCTTGTGCACAAAGCTCCAGAAGTCATGCCAAAGCAGATCGCGGCGCAGTCTTCCGTCTCGATCGGGTTAACTCGCGTTGTGGCCATTGCGGACACCCAGGCGATATCACCCGCAATATGAGTCAGCAGATCATGGTTGTGGATGGCATGGCCCAGCACTGCGCCGCCGCGTTCACCGGCCCATGTTCCCCGCCACGGCACCGCGTAATAGTCTGCCCCCCGGGACCAATGAGTTTCAAGCGCGGCAGTTTGGACCGCTCCGGTGAGGCCTGAACGTTGCAACTGGCGCATTTGGGCCAGTGACGGGCCCCACCGGTATTGAAAGACGGGAAACACATGCTTGCCCTTGCTGCGGGCGGTTTCCGTGATCCGATCTACATCCTGCATAGAGGTCGCAAGGGGCTTTTCGCATACAACGTGTTTTCCTGCGGCCAGTGCCGCAAGGGTGGTCGGTACATGCAGATGGGGTGGCAGGCAGATGTCGATGACATCAATCGCCGGATCATCCAGAGCGTCTTGAATGTTGGTAAGTGCTTGAAAATCCGAGTTTTGTCGAATCTGCTCGATCCGGTCCGTATTCTGGTCGACGACGGCGGCTACGCGGAAGGTGCGGTCAAGCCGTTCCAGTGCGCTCAGATGTTGCGCACCTATACCTGCGCCAAGGATCGCAACGTTGATCATCTTCGTTCCGCCATTTCCTGTGCACGCAGCGCCAGTTCCATGACCGTAAAGCAGTGGGTCTGCGCCATTGCGGTTTCGGTCCGGTTACGGACGTCATCGGCGAGGCGCGAAAAGTAGGGAAGGCCGGCGTTGGTTGCGTCGATCTTTTGGCAGGTTTCACCATTGACGAGGATCAGATGGTCTGTTCCCGAGGCACCACCCACATCGACGTATTTCCGCAACTCGATATAGCCTTCGGTGCCCAGGATCGTCAGGCGACCATCCCCCCAGTTTGGCAAGGCATCCGGAGTGAACCAGTCAACCCGGATGTACCCGGTGCCATTCTCGCTTCGAAGATTGAGCTCTCCGAAATCCTGCAATCCGGGATCATTGGGGTTTGCGTAGTTCGCTACATAGGCGTTTGTGATTTCTGCGGTTTTCGAACCTGTGTAGTGCAAGAACTGATCGATCTGATGCGAGGCTATGTCGGTCAGAATGCCGCCATAGCGGTCACGCTGAAAAAACCATTCCGGCCGGGTTGCCCGGTTCAATCGGTGCGGGCCAAGTCCGACCGTCTGGATCACGCGCCCGATGGCACCGACCTCGATCAACTCGGTCGCCCGGGTGCTGACCGGCGTTTCAAACCTTTCGGAAAAATCCACCGACCAGATTCGACCGGTGTCCGCAACCGCCCGTTTGATCTGGTCGAGTTGCTCGAACGACGTGCAGCCCGGCTTGTCGCTCATGACATCCATACCGTTCTGCATGGCGCGGATCGTCAACGCGGCCCTATCTGCCGGAATTGCGGAAATCAGCGCCAAATCCGCCCCGCAGGTTAAAGCGTCTTCCAGTCGGGCCAGCCGTGGAATATCGGGAAACCTTTTGACGTAGCCCGCCAGCGTTTCGGGTTCGCCTTGTGTCCAATAGCCAACGCAGTCCACGCCGATTTTCCGCATGTTTTCCGTCATGCCATAGATATGGCGGTGGTCCAGGCCAAGGGCGACGCAGGTCAGGCTCATGAGATGACTCGTGTTTTCTGGCCGGTTCGATTGGCGATCTGTATCGCGTCTATGACGGCGTGGGTCAAAAGGGCACTGCGTCCGGTGGCCATGGGTCGCGTTCCACCGGCGAGGGCGTTGGCAAAATCCTCTATGACCGCCTGGTGCCATTCATGGGTGAACGCCATGGGATCGGCCGCGCCGCCTGTGGCGGACGTTTCGCCAACCGTGGATTTCTGACCGTCGAAAGTGGTCAAGGTCAGAACACCTGATTCCAGATGCGCTTTGGCGTGCGTGCCCTGGATCGTGATAGATTCAGCGGCACCGGGATATACGGCGGTGGTTGCCATCAACGTTCCCACCGCGCCGTTATCCATTTCAAAGATTGCACCTGCCCAATCCTCGGCCTCGAGATCGTGCAACGGAGTTTTTCTCATCATGGCTTGAATGTCCGAGATCGGCCCCAACAGCCACATCGCGAGGTCAAGCGTGTGGATTGCCTGCGAAATCATGACACCGCCTCCGTCGCGTGCATAAGTGCCGCGACCTGGCTCGTCATAGTAGCTCTGATCGCGCCACCAGGGGACACGGATTTCCACCGTGGCGATCGCGCCCAACTCACCCTGTACAATAGCTGATTTCAGCGCCTGCGAGGCGGCGCGAGCGCGGTGCTGAAAAACGATGCCCAGCAGCACGCCAGACACCTCGCACTGCTCGACTATGGCTGTCGCGGCGCCAAGCGTTCTTTCGATAGGCTTTTCCATTAGGATCGGTTTCGAAGCGGTCGAAAGAACCCGCACCAACTCAGTGCGCTGATCAGGCGGGGTTGCGATGATCGCAAAGTCGACGTTTGAGTCGTTTGCGATTTCCTCAACCGAGCTGAACGCGCGGGTGTCGTTTCGCTGCGCGAACTCAGCTGCTTTTTCAGGATTGCGCCCTAGGACGCCAGCAAGATTGAGACCTCGCTCCGATGCCTGAATGGCAGCAACATGCGTTCCCGAAACCATCCCCAAACCAATCAGCGCAATATTCATTCATTCCCCCGGATCACCCGGTCAGTCTGCGGGTTCGAACGGGAAAGATGCAACCATTAAAAACTGTGTTAACAATTGCGGGCAGCAGTATCGGAGGCAGAATTGACTGGTAATTTGAATGGGATGGCAGAAGGCCTGTACCTGGGCATCAAGGACCTCCCGATCGTGTCTCCGCATGGTCACTGCGATCCGGGGTGGTTCGCAACCGATGCACCGTTTCCCAACCCGGCAGAGCTGCTGGTGGTTCCCGACCATTACGTGTTCCGTATGCTCTATTCGCAGGGTGTTCCCTTGTCCGAACTTGGCGTTGGGGAAGAAGGGCGAAAAAATGATCCTCGCGCCGTGTTTCGCACCTTTGCCGAGCACTGGCATCTGTTTCTGGGAACGCCATCCCGGATCTGGGTGAACTACGTGCTGCATGAAACGCTGGGCGTGTCTGAGGAGTTGTCTTCGCGCACAGCAGACCTGATCTATGATGAGATCGCCGAAAAGCTGGCGCGACCCGAATTTCGCCCGAGGGCTTTGTTCGACAAGTTTGGGATCGAGGTTCTGGCCACCACGGATTCCGCTCTCGACGGCCTCGCGGAGCATCGGGATATCCGTGCAAGCGGTTGGGGCGGGCGAGTTATTCCGACGTTCCGCCCAGACGGGGTTTTGGATGGGGCAGACCCGGAGTTCGTACAGAACCTGAACAAGTTGGCCGAGCTGACAGGCTGCGATCTGGGCAGCTATGATGGCTACCTCAATGCGCTGCGAATGCGGCGGGCTTATTTCATCCGGCTGGGCTGTACGGCTACCGACCACGGTATCGAACGTGTGCAGACCGAGTGGCTGGAAGACCCGGATGCGCTGTACCATCGGCTGAGACGGCGGGAAGGGACCGAACAGGATGCTCGCCGTTTCTACGGGCATATGCTGATCGAAATGGCGCAGATGTCTGTCGATGATGGTCTAATCATGCAGATACATGCGGGCAGCAAGCGCAACACGAACGACGCGGTAATGCGGGACTTCGGACGGGACAAGGGGGCTGACATTCCAATCGCGATGGATTGGGTCACGGGCCTTGAGGCGCTGTTGAACCGGGTCGGAAACTCGCCGGAACTGCGGATCATTCTCTTCACATTGGACGAAAGCACCTATGCCCGTGAACTGGCGCCAATGGCGGGGCATTGGCCGTGCCTTCGGATCGGGCCGCCTTGGTGGTTCCACGACAGCCCAGCCGGGATTGCGCGGTATTTCGATCAGGTCGTTGAAACGGCCGGATACTACAATCTGGCCGGATTCAATGACGACACGCGGGCTTTTCTGTCCATTCCAGCTCGTCACGACCTGTGGCGACGAGGTGTTTCTATTCATTTGGCTGAGCAGGTTGCGCGCGGCTATTTCGGCCGGGACAGTGCCGAGCATCTGGCGCGATTGCTGGCGGTCGGTCTGGCGAAACAGGTTTACGGGTTGCAAAGCTAGATGGGTACCATTCTTCACTTCGGCCTTGGAAACTTCGCCCGGGCGCATTTGCTGGACTACACCGATCAAGCGGGCGGATGGGACGTTGTCGGCGTTAGCCTGCGTTCATCCTCGGTTCGGGATGGATTGGCCGGCCAGGGTTTCGAGTACGATTTGTGCGTACAGGGGCAGGGCGTCCGGCGCATAAAAGCTCTGCGGGACGTTCTGGTCGCGCCCGAGGATCGCGCCGAGATTCTCAATGTGATGGCGGATGCCGAGATCATCTCGGCGACCGTCACCGAAAAAGGTTATCACTTGGACGCAGCGGGCAATCTGAACCTTCAGGACCCGGCGATTGCTGCCGATCTGGCGGGGCAGGGGCCCGCAACGCTGATCGGGTTTCTCGCTTTTGGCCTCGCGGAACGGCGCAAGCCAGTGACGGTGCTAAGCTGCGACAATCGCATGGAAAACGGCAAAACGCTTGAAATGGCTGTTGCCGATTTTGCAAATGCAGCCGGTCTGGACGTGAATTGGGACGCAGTTCGCTTTCCTAACGCGATGGTCGACCGGATCACCCCGGCTACCACGGACGCCGTTCGCGCAATCAGCGGCGATCCTATGGCTGTTCCAACCGAGGCGTTCTCGGAGTGGGTGGTCGAGGACAATTTCGTCGGGCCACATCCGGATTGGCCGGGCGTGCAACTGGTCGATGACGTGGCCCCGCACGAGATGCGAAAGCTACGCATGTTGAACGGTGCCCATTCCCTCTTGGCTTATGCCGGGTTGGAGCGAGGCCTGACCTACGTTCACGAAGCGGTTCGAGACCCGGTTTTGCGCCCACTGGTTACCGAGTTGATGAAGGATGCGGGCGCAACGCTGCCCGCAGCACTGCAAGTACAGGTTCCGGACTATGCCGAGGCTTTGTTGCGCCGCTTTGAAAACCTCGAGCTGGCGCACCGTCTGGACCAAATCGCGATGGATGGCAGCCAGAAGCTGCCGTATCGGTTTGTTCCCACACTCCGTGAGACCGGCTCTCAGGCGGTGATTGCAGGGATGCGGGCCTGGATCTCCTTTTGCATGTCCGAGATCGCCAAGGGCAGGACGCTGAACGATCCTTGCGCGTTGGAAATCGCCTCGGCTGTCACACAGCCAGATCCGGTAGTGCCGCTTTTGGACCTTGTTGGCGCTGAGGATCTCGCGTCACTTATCCGGGAATGATCGCGCCGCGGAACTGAACAACGGTGGACGCCAGATTGTGTCCGGCCATCAGGGCCTTGGCCTGCGATTTTCCTGTCAGCAAGGCTGCGAGGTACCCACCGTTGAAACTGTCGCCCGCCGCTGTGGTATCCAGCACGTTTTTGGCAGGCTCATAGGTTTGGTCAATGTTCTGACTAATGGACAGAGGGCCATCCTCTCCGCGTTTCAATGCACCGACACCGTGATGATCGGTAAAGCGTGCCGCCACTTGATCCGCGCTTTCCCCGAACAGTGCCATCTCGTCGTCGATGGATGGTAGGGCAATATCTGCACGCTGCCAAAGCCGTTGGTTGATCTGCCGGGCGTGTTCGGCGCTGTCCCAAAGACGCGGACGAAAATTGCTGTCATAGACCAACCGGACTGAAGAGCCTTCGAGCCAGTCCAGAAGCGCAACCCTTACTGAATGCGGAAGAATGGCCACGGAAATCCCTGACAAGTACAGCACGTCGTAACCTTTCAGCGAGCTGAAGTCATGATCGGCAAAAAGCTGGCGGGCGGCCGCCTCGCTGCGCCAATAGGTGAAGCTGCGTTCACCGTCCGCAGAGGTCGTGATCGCGTATAGTCCCGGAGAAGCGTTGGGAATGATGCGGATGCCGGATGTCCCGATGCCATGGCTGGCGATAAAGTCCGCGATGCGCCCTGAGAACGGGTCGTCGCCCAGACATGTCACATACTCCACCTGCAGATCAGGAGCCGCGCGGTGCATGTAGATGGCTGTGTTCAGCGTATCCCCCGCGACGCCCACCTTCGCGCCGGTCTCCAGCATGGACAATTCGATCATTGCTTCTCCGATGCAGGCAATTCGCGTCATTTCTTTTCTCTTTTCCAGATGATGAGCCCGGCGACCATGATCAGCGTAGCCCCTGCCAACGTGAATGCGTCCGGTACTGTGTCAAAGAACAGATAGCCCCAGATCGCAACGTAGATCAGGAACGAATAGGTGAATGGCATCAACTGGTTCGCCGTTCCGAATCGATGCGCGTTCGTCAGCAGTTGATGCCCGCACCAACCAAAGACGCCAAGACTTATCAGGACTATCAGGCTCCAAGTGTTTTCCGGCTGGACCCAAAACCAGATGGCGAAGGGCAGCAGGACCACCGTCCCGGTAAGCCCGAGGTAGAATTGCATGGTGTCCACCGCAACAACCCCGGACAGCCTGCGCGTCATGATCGAGTACAAAGCCAACGCGGTGGCATTGTAAACGATCAGAAGCATGGTCGGATGAAAGGCCGAACCAAACGGCCGCACGACAACCAACACCCCCAGAAAGCCCAGTATGATGGCCGCCCAACGCCATGGACCCACGCTCTCTTTCAACACGAAGACGGACAGGAAGCACACGATGACCGGGCTTGAGAACATGATTGCCGACACAACGGTTAGAGGCAAAAACCGCAGGGCATAAAAATTGAAAACGGTTGCCGAGATCAGCAGCAAGGCCCGGCTAATGACCTGCCATGGATGGTCAGTCTTGAAGCGGCTGGCCTCAATCCCTCCTTTGGCGATCACCCCCACAGAGATCACAAAGTGCCCCGCATAGCGCATGAACGCCAACTGAAATGCCGGCACGCCAGCCAACGCCAACCACTTGGCCCCAAGGTCCACCAGCGAAAAGAACAGCCACGCTGTCAGCATCAGCACGATGCCAAGGCGCGGCAGGTCTGCATTTGGGTTGGCGGTGACAGCCATCGATCAGGTGTTGAAACGCTTGACGTAGTAGTCGACCATCTGGCTGACCATGTCATCCGCCTGACCGTGGTCGCGCGCGTCATTTAGCGCCGAAAGCGCGCACTGCGACATCACGCTGGTGACGCCTGCATCGCGTGCCATACGGTCATAATACCCGAGGTCTTTTGCCGCGTTCTTGATGGCAAAGGCCAGCTGGTTTGGATCATTATCGACTCCGTAGGCTTTGACGAAATCCATCATTCCGGAATGCAGCGGCCCTGCGGCCATAACGTCATACACCTGCTTGCGGTCAACTCCGGTGATATCTGCCATGGCAAACGCTTCGGCCATCGCGTTCGCAACGGTCATTCCGAAGAAGTTGTTGATCAGCTTGATCGTGTGTCCGGACCCAACGGGGCCAAGGTAAAAGACGTTTTCACCCAAATCCTTCAGTGTCGGCTCGGCCTTGTCGAAGGCAGCCTTGTTGCCGGACGTCATAATGTTGAGCTTGCCTTCGAGCGCGTGCGATGGCGTCCGGCCAAGCGGCGCATCCAGATAGCTTCCGCCAGCAGCGGCAACCTCCTCGGCCAAGGCGCGTGTGCTGCCTGGAAGCGAGGTGCCAAAGTCGATGACGATTGCTCCGGGTTTCAATCCCGCAATCACTCCATCTGCGCCGCGCATCCGGCTCTCGACCTGTTCGGAGGTGCCCATGCACAGCATCACGATGTCGCTGGCCTCAGCCAGCTCTTGGGCGTTTCGCATCTCGCGGGCGCCCCGGTCTATCGCGGCGTCCAGGTATGTGCGGTCGCGGTTTCCCAATACAGCGACCGAGTATCCTTGGTCCAACAGTCGGCTCACCATGGCTCCGCCCATTAGTCCCAAGCCGATAAACCCGATTGATGGTTTGCTCATTGGTTTCCCTTTCCGTGAATGTGTCTGGTTTTCATTCTTGTGTCTGGCGCGGGCGGCTTTGCAGTTTGAATGCTCACATTTCCCGGCGGATAATCATTGGTTTTTGAGTGGTCCGGAATTTTGCCGGGCCGCATGGCCATCACGCCGGTGCCCGCGCTCGAGCTGTTCGCGCCTTGAGCCCCTGTTCGATCCATGATGTGACCTCGAGCGTCCGGGCTGCATCCTCCACGTCGATAAGTGGAGGGGCGCCGTTGATCACGTCAAGGAAGTGATCCAGTTGCGCTTCAAGCGGCGCGCGTTGTTGTTCCGGTCGTGTAAGTTGGTCTTTCTGGGCCGGAGTGCCCCAATCCTTTCCACGCCACAGGGTCATGGAGGGAAAACTGACAGCGCCGCTGGTTCCCGTGATCCACATCATGTCCTGGTGGGTCGTGCCGATATTCGGGTTCTCGCCGGTTCCGGCCTCAAACCCCCAAGGGCTAGGTGCGGTGTCGGCAAAGCTGATCGTGCCCGTCGCACCGTTTTCGAACGCGATCGCAACAGCCCCGCTCTCTATGCGATCTGATCCGCGGATTGACGCGCCGGGCAGGGCGACGACATCTGAGATTTCACCGATCACAAAGCGCAAGACATCGATATCATGCACCAGATTGATCATGACTGGACTACCATCAGACGTCCGCCAGTTCTGTTCAAAATAGCTCTCGGGTTTGCGCATGGCCCACAGCAACGAGACGTTGATGACTTGTCCGATCGTACCTTGCACGATCACCTCTTTCAGGCGCTGCAAGGTTGTGTGATACCGCCGATGGTGGCCTACAAGGCTGCGGACATCGGCCTGGCGAACGGCCGTTCCAAGGCGCTGGGAATCATCGATCGATGCGGCAACTGGCTTTTCGATCAGCATGTGCCAACCGCGGGATGCGGCCAGAATGCCATGTTCGGCATGCAGGCGGGTCGGCGTCGCGATGATGACGCCATCTACCGGGCCCTTCACCTCGTCCATACTGGAAAAACGCGGCGCGTCGATCTGGATCGAGCCGTCTGGATCGGCCAATCCGACCAACATGCAGCCGGGATGCTCAATCACGGCGCGGAGGTGGCGGATACCGATTAATCCGCCGCCAGCTACAAGGATCCGTTTCACATCACCGCTCCGATTTGCCAGGGAACAAATTCGTAGTCACCCAGGCCTTGCGCCTCGGACTTGGTTCGCGCGCCCGAGGCGACTTGGAGCAGCCGTCGGTATATTTCCTGTCCTTTCACTTCGACGCTGGCACCTTTGGTCAGAATGTCGCCCGCATTCACGTCCATGTCTTCGGCCATGCGCGCTGCCAACTCAGAGTTGGTAGCGATTTTCAGCGTAGGCGCCGGTTTGGACCCAAAGGCAGAACCGCGCCCCGTGGTGAAGCACACAAGGTTGCACCCGGCCGCGATCTGCCCGGTCACCGAGGCCGGGTCATATCCGGGGCTGTCCATGAAGGTGAAGCCTTTGGCGGTGATGGGTTCGGCGTATTTGAATACACCGGTCAATGGGGTGGTTCCGCCCTTCGCCGCTGCCCCCAGCGACTTCTCAAGGATGGTCGTCAGACCGCCTTGCTTGTTGCCGGGGCTTGGGTTGTTGTCCATCGAACCGTGATTGCGGGCGGTATAGTCCTGCCACCAATCGATCAGTCCGATCAGTTTTTCCCCAGTTGCACGACCAAGGGCGCGGCGGGTCAAAAGGTGTTCGGCTCCGTAGATTTCGGGCGTTTCCGCAAGGACTCCTGTGCCTCCTTGGGCAACCAACAGGTCGCAGGCATGCCCGAGCGCCGGGTTAGCGGTCACACCTGACCAAGCGTCCGATCCACCGCATTGCAACGCAACCATCAGTTCGGACGCAGGGGCTTCGCTGCGCCGCGCCTCATTGGCAATGGGTAGCATCTGGTTGATCTTGCTGATGCCCATTTCCACGGTCCGGCGCAATCCCGCGACGTTCTGGATGTTCATCGTCTGGAAGGTGGGACTTTGCTTCAGACCATATGCGTCCAGCAGCCAGTCGATTTGGTTCATCTCGCAGCCCAGACCGACCATTAGAACGGCAGCGTGGTTGGGATGTTTCGCAAACCCCCACATGACCCGTTGAAGTGCTTCGAAACCGTCGCCGGAATCGGCCATTCCGCAGCCCGTTCCGTGGACAAAGGCCACCACGCCGTCGACGTTCGGAAACTCGGCCAACTTGTCCGGCGTGAAGTGGTTGGCGATCATACGGGCCGCAGTCGCCGAACAATTAACTGTGGTCAGAAGCGCGATGTAATTGCGCGTGCCGACCCGACCACTGTCCCGGTGGTAGCCCATGAACGTATCGACCGAGGTGGCGGGTTTCATGGGCCTGTGATCCGTCGCAAACTCGTAGTCCACACTAGTGTTGCGGAACTCGATATTGTGGGTGTGCACATGGTCGCCAGGTTCGATCGGTTGGGTGGCGTAACCGATAATCTGGGCGTATTTTCTGACAGGATCGCCGGGTGCAAGATTCCGCGTGGCGACCTTGTGTCCCGAGGGGATGCGCGTATTGGTCATGACATCCTCCACCATACTGCCGGCATCCAGGAACCGAGTTGTAACAACCACGCTATCCGTTCTATCTAAACGTACAAAAGTCATAATCAGCTTTCCTGGCGGCAGCAGCTAGGCGCAGAACGGTGAATCCGATGTCCACCGGTGAATATCTATGTGCGGTTGTCCGGACAGCCTTGCTCGCGCCGCTTCCCAATTGGACTTGCAGACACGCCAATCTCGCAGTTCGGTTTCGGGGCGCGATCTGGACCTAGCGATGAAGCTGGGGAAATGGTCTCGACCGGTGGGCTGGCCTGCCGCACTGAAGCGGATGTCGAACGACCAGCGGAACCGGTCCGTTTCATTGACCAGCGAAGCATGTGGCGTCAGAGGGTGAAACAGGATGATCCCGCCCGCCTTGACAGGAAGGGGCACAGCCCGGCCTTCGTCAATGAATCCGTCGGCAATACCAGTCTGCGTCCGCGCGCAATGCGGTAGGATGGATTGGTCCTGTTCCTTTGGCAGCACTTGCAGGCAGCCGTTTTCGACCGTTGCATGGTTGACGGCAATCCACACCGTGACCATGTCGGTCTGATCCGCATCCTCCAACGCAACCGCCCGGTCCTGATGCCAGTCCGTCGCTGTGATGTGCGCGCGCACCTCATCCTTGGACAGCTTGAGAGCGGGGGGCTTCAGCCGAACGTGCTGGATTGGATTGCTCACCAACTCTGGCCCGATCAACTGCTCGACAATGTCAAGCATGGGCCGGGCCGTTAGCAAGTCGAACACTGCAGGCCCGATATGGAATGGTGTGTCCGCCTTGATCCGATCGCCGGGCAACGAGATGTCAAGCGGCTGGAAATAGTCGCAACCGGCCTGATAGGCGGACAGAAGTTTGTCCCAGAAGGTCATTCCAGACGGTTCGTCCTTGACCAGCCCTTTTTCGTACCAACCGTCATAGAGCCGGCTCAGGACATCCGAGTATTCGGTCTGTACCCGATCAAGGACATCGGCAGGGATAACATCCTCGACCACGAGGTATCCGTCCGTCTGGAACTTGCCAATCTGATCTTGTGTCAGCATGGGTGCGACCTCACAACAGCAGCGCGATGATGCCCGGCCAAATCAGAAGAACGGAAAGCGCCAGCAACTGGATCCCGATGAATGGCAGGAAGCCGCGGAAGATATCCGTCAGACTGATATGTGGCGGGGCCACCGACTTCAGGTAGAACGCGGCCGGGCCAAATGGGGGCGAGAGGAAGCTGACCTGCATGTTCATACAGAACACGACGCCGAACCAGATGGCGACATGACTCGGCTCCAACTGGCCAAAGACTCCGATTTCTTCGATAGGAAGGCGCAGGACGATCGGCAGAAAGACCGGAATAATCAACAGCACGATGCCGACCCAATCCATGAATGCGCCCATGAACAGCAAGATCAGCATCATCACCAGAATGACCAGCATGGTTGGCAGCTCCTGGCCGACGATTAGGTCGGCCACGTATTGGGGCCCGCCAGCAATGGTGTAGGCACCCGCCAGCGCGGCGGCCCCGATCGTAACCCAGATGATGGTGCCTGTGGATTTTAGGGTTCGCATCAAGCTGTCCCAAACCAGCTCGAACGATCCTTCGCCCCGCAGGATGGCGATAATCAGAACGGCGAAGGCGCCCATGCCCGCAGCCTCGGTGATGCCTGTGATCCCGCCATAGATCGAGCCGAGCACGACGCCGATGACGACCAGCGGAGCGACGAGGCCTTTGCCCATTTCCCACCCGATTTTAGCGCGCTCTCTGCCAAAGACGAAGAAGATCAGCAGAAGGGCAACGATCGTGATGCCGGCAAACCAGGGCAGGTAGTCAGCCGTTCCCAGCCTCGCGGGCTCACCCTGGCTGGCAGCGTTCGAGCCTGAGAGCTCGAAAAACGCGGCCCGGATAAACAGAACGGTGGAAAATCCGGCGACGACGATGCTCATGAAGGCCCCAAACAGTTTGCGTTTTTCGGCCGGTTCGGGGTCGTTCGGATCCGGTTCCGGCAGCGGAGCGTGATGAGGATTCAACTGCGTGCGGATGATGATGTACAGGATGATCATCGAGGCCAGCATGAAGCCGGGAATGAAAGACGCGGTGAACAGCGACTTGATCGAGGTTTCGGTGATCAGCCCATAGATGATCAGAACGATGGAGGGAGGGATCATGGTGCCCAGCGAACCCGAGGCGCAGATGACGCCGATCGCGAGATTTTGATCGTACCCTAGGCGCAGCATCTGGGGAAGGGCGATAAGTCCCAGCAGGACAACCTCACCACCGATTATGCCGGACATGGCTGCCATGATCACCGCCATGATCGAGGTCACGATCGCGATGCCGCCGCGTGTTCTGGACAGCCAGACATTCAGCGACGAATACATGTCACGCGCGATCCCGGACCGCTCTAGCAGCGACGCCATGAAGATAAACAATGGCACTGATATGAGCACGTAGTCCGTTAAGAGCCCGTATATTTTCTGTGCCAGGATATAGAGCGGCCCAGTCCCTGGCCGACCGGTGAGAACCCCGTCGCCGAATGAAAACGGGTTCAAAAGCAGTGTCGGTTCGAACTTCAGGACAAGAACCAGAACCGCAAGCGAAGCCGAGGCCAGACCCAAGGGCATTCCGATCGCCAGAAGCACGATCAGGGCGACCATCAGGATGAGTGAGATTGTTCCAATATCCATCAGTCTTGTCCCACCGCTCGTTTGATCATTTCAATTTCGTCTTCGTCCGGTTCATCTGTGTGGATTTCCGGTTCTTTGTTCCAATCAGCGATCAAGTTCAAAATTGCTTGCATTGCGACGAGCGTAATCACGATCAGCACCATCGGCTGCAACGTCGCCGGGATCGGAGGATTGAAGGCGGAGCCATAAAGCTCCCATTTATAGAGCTTGTTGACGAACACCTGTTTGTAGCTGCCGTAGACCAAAAAGAAGGCAAACAGCACGATCAGTATTGTCGAAACCGTATCAAAAACGCGTTGAAGCCAACGTGGAACTGCGTCGTAGAGCAGGAATATTCGAATGTGACTGCGTTGCTGCATGGCGTAGTAGCCGGACATCAAAAACACAAAGCTGGCGAACCAAAGTGTCATTTCGTTGGCCCACTCGGTCGGCTTTTCCAGGATATAGCGCATGAAGACTTCGTAGAGCATGACGACAGTCATGATTGCGATCATCATCATCGTAACTCGTCCTATGAACAGGGCGAAACGATCCATAACCGTCGTGCCTTCGAACTCCATCGTCGCTGGGCGCACTGTCTTGGTGCCAATCACTGCAAGAAACGGTAGAAGGACGAGCGCGGCGACGTCGATGATGTCGACATAACCCCCGAACACGCCAGACAATTCGGGCGTGATGTCGCTGCGCAGATATATTTCTGTTACCTGACTTTTGAGGGATTCAGAGGTGTAGGGCAGCCAATCCAATAGGAATGCAGGGAGATGCCAAACAAGCCAACTCGCCGTCGCGACGAAGGCCAACGGTATGAGCCATTCAATTGGTCCGCCTGAATTCTTGTGCATCGCGTAACCCTCGTCCCTATCCTTCGATCCTGTAGTGATCGACAAAGTCTCGATCCGGCTCGACACCCAGTCCGGGCCCAGTCGGGATCATGACACGACCGTTGTTGGCCTTGACTTGATTTTGAATTCCCAGCGGTACGGTCAGCAGATCGTCCCGAAACTTGTTGTCCGTTGTGTCGAACTCCAGCATCGGCTCCCACGGATGCAAGCCGCCTGGAATCGCGGGCATGGCCGCCAGTAAATGCAGATTAGTTGCGACAGCGATGGCGCTACCCCAGACGTGATTTACGACCGGAGTGAAATGTGCGTGGCATAGGGCCAGTACCCTGAGATACTCTGAAACACCGCCCAAAGCGCAAACTTCTGGCTGCGCTATATCGATGCCGCGATTTTCAAGAAGACTGCGCCAGGCCCAGCGATTGAATACTGTCTCGCCGCCCGAAATGTTGACTTTCAGCGAAGTGCGCAATTCGCGGTATCCGTCAATGTCTTCTGGCGCGACGGGTTCTTCGAACCAATATGCGTCTAGTTCTTCCAGCGACCGACCGACGTAGAATGCGTCCGAAGTCGTATAGGCATGGTTTGCATCAACCATAAAGGGAAAGTCGTCACCAACCCCGCGTCGAACGGCTTCGCACAGCTTCACATCAGGCTTCGCGCCAAAGCCCGTTTTCATTTTGGTGGCGGTGAAGCCCATTTCCTTGATCTTTGAGGCTTCATCCTCAAAACGGCTGGCCAGATTGGAAATCGGTTCTTCCCTGAGCATCATGCCGTAGCCGTAGCAAGGAACGCTTGCGCGATGTGCGCCGCCGACAAGCTTATGGAGGGGGAGGCCAGAGATTTTGCCGGTGATGTCCCAAAGTGCGATGTCCACACCGGACAAAGCCTGTATTGGCATTCCGCTTTGGCCATGGTCTCGCAAAAGGTTGTACACCTTGTGCCAGATCACGTCTTTGTCCAAAGGGTCCATGCCAAGAACCATTGGTTGGATGACCTTTTCCACGATGGATTTGTTGGCAATGGCCACGTTTCCGGGACCAAAGCACTCCCCCCAACCAGTTACCCCTTCATCTGTCTGAACCTCGACCAGATGAGTTGTACGCTTGTCATAATACTGTTGCGAGTAGCCCAGAACTTCCGGCATGTCGTACTGCAGTACGTGACTTATTATTCTGGTGATTTTCATGAAGCTCTGGATCCCGGCGCCGAACCGGAGAGGCCGCTAGTGCGGCCTTTCCGTGTGTCGTAAGTCGGTCGCAGCCTGACTACTGCATCGCGCCCAGGTCACGCAGGAAGTTGATGTGGCTTTCCAGCAGCGCCTGTGCTTCAGGGGTCGTTGCGAACTCAGTCCACCCGACTTGAACGGCCGCGCGGTAGGCTGCCAGATCTTCAGGCGACCATTCGTACAACTGAACGCCTTTTGCTTTCAGGTCTTTTGCAGTCTGAGCGTTCTGCACTTCGTTGATGGTCGCATTGTGCAATGCCAGGCTATCCATTGCGACTTCCATGATCTTCTTATGGTGTGCGGGCATTGCTTCCCAAACGTCTTTGCGACAGGCAAGGTGGTCCGCGGGCATCGAGTGGAAACCGGGATAGTTTGTGTGACCTGCGATCTCGTACAGGCCCAGGCCCACATTGTTCGTCAGGTTCGCAGCATCCGCACCATCAATGATGCCGGTTTCCAAAGCTGTGAAGATTTCGTTGAAGTCCATCACGATCGGAGAAGCACCAAGTTCCGCGAACACTTTTGTTGCAAGGCCCGGAGGCGAGCGGAACTTCCAATCCTTGAAGTCTTCCACTTTAGCAATCGGCTTGGTCGAAGAAAGCGACTCCGGCCCGGGAATCCACCATCCGATGAACTCCATGTCGTAGCCGTTGTATAGATCATTTACGGCTTCTCTTCCGCCGCCATGAAGAAGCCAAGCCATTTGCTGATAGGGGTTCTGATACCCGCCGAGCAGGTCGCCCGCAAACTGGAAGGCCGGATTTTTACCGGTTTGATAGCCGCCGCCCGTCATGTCGCAATCAAGAATGCCTGTAGCTGCGGCATCGAAGGTCTCAACTGACTTGACCACCGAAGAGGAATAGAACATTTCAACTTCGATTTCGCCGTTCGACATTTCCTGAATGTCTTCAACGAATTTTGCAGCCATCTGGCCCGACAGAGTTTCGGGCGAAAAATGGGTTTGAATTCTAAGCTTCGTGGTTTCAGCCATCGCGAAACCGGCTGCCATTGTCGTGGCTAAGGCCGCCACGGCCGCTGTCTTGACTATTTTCATATTGTCCTCCCAGACGTTGAGCGACGCGCGGAGTGGGAGATCTTGCTGCCTCCTTTGCCGTCACGCAGATAAACGTTAAGCCGACGAATCGAATGCAACAAGAAGAATTTGAAATTTCTGATAATTTCGAGATTCTTGCATAAATTCGAAAATAGGCTTAGGACGCTACTTGGACAAAAATTGAAGGCGCATACCGGGATGAAAGAAGAAGTCGATATTTATCAAGATCTTAAAATGCGCCTAGTCTCGAACGGATTCGAGCATGGAGCCAAGGTGAGGGCCGAAGAACTACGTAAAGAGTATGGCTGTTCTGCGAGCGCAGTTCGTGAAGTCCTTTTTCGATTGTCCGCTGTTGGATTGGTGGACTTTCAGGAACAAAAAGGTTTCCGCGTGCCAATACGTTCGCCGCAGAAGCTTATCGAATTGACACATGTCCGTGTTTTGTTGGAGGCCGAAGGTACAGCAATGTCAATCCGTAGTGGCGGGGTGGATTGGGAAGCAAGACTGACGGCCGCGCATCACAAACTTAGCCACATCGAAAAACGCATACATGCCACAGACGACCCGAGCGGCCTTATCGAGATATGGTTTGCCTCGGAGAAGGAGTTTCACCAAACGCTTATTTCTGCCTGTGGCTCGGAAACCTTAAAACAAATGCATGGCCGAGTTTACGCGCAATTCAGACAGCAGTTGATGGTGGCAGACCGGAACTTTGAGTTCATTTCTCAGAACATAAGACACCATGCGGATATACTCGAGGCAGCATTGTCAGGGGATGAACAGTTAACACGAGAGAAAATTCACGATCATCTGAAACGCCACCTAACTGGAAAGACGATGGGCGACTAGCGCCGAAAATCGTCTTCCAAATACACCTGAATGATTTCGTCGAAGCTTGATTCCGCCTCGAACCCCAACTCCAGAGTGCGATCTGTTTGAAAGTCGCGCGGCCAATTCTTGACTATTCGTTCGATTGCCTCGTCGGGTTCTCGTCTGATGAGGCCAACTGCATCTTGGCCGGCCGCGGCGCGCAGCGCTTCGATTTGTTCTGCGACGGTGCAGCTTACGCCCGGCATGTTCAACGCGCGTCGGTCATTCAAAAGCCGCGTGTCGATTGTTGCTGCGTGGGTCAAAAAAGTTGCAGCGGCGCGGGGGCTGGCGTGCCAGTGGCGAACAGTTTCGGCAACAGGCAAGACAGCCTCAACCCCATTCAACGGCTCTCGGATAATACCTGAAAAGAAGGACGAAGCGGCAGCGTTGGCTTTGCCAGGGCGCACACACAAAGTGGGCAAGCGTAAGGAAACACCGTCGATATACCCCTTCCTGCTGAAATCCGTGATCATCAATTCAGACGCCGCTTTCTGCGCTCCGTAACTGGTCAAAGGAGCCGATAGAAACTCATCGCTTATCTTTTCGGGGAACGGTGCCCCGAAAACTGCTATGGACGAGGCAAAAACCAGACGAGGCTTGTACTCGCCTCCTGACGCCTCGTGTTCATCCTTGAGTGTGTTCAGCAGTGTCCAGGTCGCCATAAGATTGACATCCCAACCCAACGCAAAGTCAGTTTCAGCTTGGCCTGAAACGATAGCTGCAAGGTGAAATATGACGTCCGGGCGCTGAGCTGCAACCGACTTGGCGATGCCTGACGTGGTCAAGTTTCCCACAATTTGCTTACCTGGCGCACTGTCGAGCGGGAATGAGAGATCGAACAGTGAGATTTGGGCATTTGCTCCAAAAATTTCTTGGGTCGAAACGCGTTGGGCCAGTTTCTGGCCCAGCATTCCTCCACCGCCTATAACAAGTACCCGCGTCACAACATTCCATTCCGTTTTTTGAGTTCCAGATACAAAGCCGAATGATCCAGTTCGGCCCCATCCATTTCATTTATCAAATATTCGAAACGGTTGCGCACGGATTGGGTGCTGGGTAGCTCAACGCCAAGGCTGCGCGCTTCTTCTAGCGTGTTGTCCAAGTCCTTTATTTGAAACTTAGACAAACCTCCTGGTACAAAATTTCCATCAGACATGCGTTCGCCATGTTGTTGTAAGATAATACTGTCCGCAAAGCCCCCCTTCAGTGCGGCCCTCAACGCGGTGGGGTCTGCACCGCCTTGCTGAGCCAGTAGTGTCGCTTCGGCGACGGCCGATATTGTCACAGCGACAATTGTTTGATTGGCCAATTTGCACAATTGACCAGAACCACTTGGGCCTACATGCACAGGACGTCCCATTGCCGTCAGAACCGGCCGCACGCGCTCCAAAACGTCCTGATCGCCACCGACCATGATCGCGAGGGTGCCAGCTTCTGCACCCATGGTGCCGCCGGAAACCGGGGCATCCAGATGCTGCACCCCCATCGAGGACAATTGCGCGGATTGCTCTCTGGCGTGTTCGGGTTTGGCGCTGGACATATCAATCCAGATCATCCCCGGTTTGAGTTGTTCGCGGAAAGCCTCATCAGAAAGTAGCGCGCCGGTCGCGTATCCATCCGAGAGCATGGTTATTATTACGTCTGCACCCGAAATCGCCAGCGGCGCAGATTCCGCCAATTTCGCGCCTTCTGCTGTTAACGGTTTTGCCTTTTCCAAGCTGCGGTTCCAAACAGTGAGCGGAAATTCGGCGCGCAAAATATTCCGCGCCATGGGGGCACCCATCAGGCCGGTTCCCAACAGAGCCACTTTGAACTGCTTGCTCATCATCTACGTCCTTCCCAAGGTGCGCCACGCATGGTTATGGCCAAACCAAAATCTCTATCATACGCTAACGGCTCTGTGCCCACATGCCAGAATTCGTTGCTGAACCGCCAAGGTTTCTTTGCTTTTCGGTTGATCTGTGGAACGAAATAACACGCGTTCAACCGCCACCTTATGAGTCGGAATATTTATATGTTAGAAAGGCTTAAGGAGAAGCGCGACCTAGCCGTAGCCACCTCACAAAGGATCAGAATTGCAAGCACGATTGCATCGGCAAGAAGGGGTGCGAAAGACTATGCGACGGATATAAACTCCAAAAATCTAAATTCGATTCGCGGTCAGAATCTCGAAAATCACGAAATTTTCGAGATGAATGTGGCGAATAATAGCAGTATTCATCATGGGGTCGCGCGATTGAAGCCAGATGTTTTGTTCAACGGCGACGGGTTCGTGCATCACGGAACTATTCTTGATGCAACGGATGGTGAAAGGGATTTCGCCATGGACCACAATCTGCGCTCAATGGTGTGCACGACAAAGGCTGCCGTTGTTGGGGTGACGAAATCGGTGACCGTGGATTTAATAGTGCGAGAAATTCGGTGCAATTGTACTTGCCCTGGAACAGTCGAGAGTCCCAGCAGGCGTGACCGCGTAGATGCGCTGGGAGAGCAGCTGGGCAGCAGAAAAGAAGCGCTTGCTCAATTCGTGTCGCCTCAGTCTGCCGGGCGTGTAGCGAAAGCGGAAGAGATTGCTGCGTTGATCGTCTATCCGGCATGGGTTGAGAGTGCATGCACCACAGTACAGACACATAAAATTGACGGAGGTTGGTCAGCCCAATGACAAAAGTATCAAAGGACGATCTGCGATCTCGCAAGTGGTTTATGAATTCCGAGAACCTTGAGATGACTGCATTGTATCTGGAAAGATACCTGAATTACGGGTTGACCCGTGCAGAGCTGCAATCAGGCAAACCGATCATTGGCATTGCTCAGACTGGCAGTGATTTGAGCCCCTGCAACCGGCATCATATCGAGTTGTCCAAACGCGTTCGCGACGGAATCATCGCCGCCGGGGGAACGTGCATCGAAATACCGGTCCACCCGATACAAGAGACCGGCAAACGGCCAACGGCCTCACTTGACCGCAATCTGGCTTATCTCTCCTTGGTTGAGAGTCTATTTGGGTATCCGATTGATGGCGTTGTTCTGAACATTGGTTGCGACAAGACTACTCCCGCACTTCTCATGGCCGCTGCGACTGTCAACATCCCAGCGATCGCCCTGTCGGTCGGCCCCATGCTCAACGGTTGGTGGAAAGGCGAGCGCGCCGGATCGGGAACGGTTATTTGGAAAGCGCGCGAAGACCTTGCGGCTGACCAAATCGACACCGACGAGTTCATGGAAATCGCAGCCGCCGCAGCACCTTCAGTGGGGTATTGCAATACGATGGGAACAGCAACGACCATGAATTCGCTTGCTGAAGCCTTGGGTATGCAATTGCCCGGATCAGCAGCCATACCAGCCCCGTATAGAGAGCGCGGTCAAATCAGTTATGAAACCGGCAAACGTATTGTGGACATGGTCTGGGAGGATCTGCGCCCTAGCGATGTGATGACACGTCAGGCTTTTGAGAATGCGATTGTTATCAACTCTGCGATTGGTGGATCGACGAACGCGCCGATCCACCTGAATGCAATCGCCCGGCATCTTGGTGTTCCATTGAACAACGATGACTGGCAGAACCTTGGCCACGACGTTCCTCTGTTGGTAAACATGCAGCCTGCGGGTGAGTATCTGGGCGAAGATTACCAACAGGCCGGGGGTGTTCCGGCCGTTGTCGGAGAGCTTCTTGATGCTGGATTGCTGCCGCATCCCGATGCGATAACGGTGAACGGCAAGACAATGGGCAACAATTGCTCGGCGCGCCGGTCTCAGAATAGCGAAGTAATCAAGCCAGTCGGTAGCCCGGTCAAGCAACAGGCGGGGTTCATCAATCTCTCGGGCAACCTGTTCGAAAGTGCGATAATGAAAACATCTGTGATCTCAAAGGCATTTCGAGAGACCTACCTGTCGAACCCGGATGATCCAAATGCGTTTGAGGGCAGGGCGATTGTGTTTGATGGGCCTGAGGACTTTCACCATCGGATCGATGATCCCGCAGAAAACATCGACGCAAACTGTATTCTGATCATGCGCGGAGCAGGACCAAAAGGATACCCGGGTGCTGCAGAGGTCGTGAACATGCGCCCGCCCGCATATTTGTTGAAGCAAGGCATCGAAGCCCTTCCTTGCATCGGTGATGGACGGCAATCTGGTACATCAGGAAGCCCGTCTATCCTGAATGCTTCACCCGAAGCTGCAGAGGGTGGTGGGTTAGCCTTGGTGCGAAATGGCGACCGACTGCGCATCGATCTTGGCAAAGGCACAGCAGATATTCTGGTTTCGCTTGAAGAACTGCATGAACGCGCCCGCGACCTGGAGGCAAAGGGAGGGTATGCAATGCCGCCCAACCAATCCCCGTGGCAGGAAATATTCCGCGAAAAAGTAGATCGTTTGGATCGCGGTATGACGCTCAAGGGGGCAGAAAACTACCACGATATCGCGCGAGGATTCATGCCACGCGACAATCACTAAAAGGAACAGAAATGAAACTTGTTCGTTACGGAGTAGAGGGCTCGGAAAAGCCTGCGTTGGTCGACGCTGAGGGCCAATTGCGGGATCTGTCCGCTCATATCATTGATATTACGGGTGATATGTTGGATGACGGAACGCTTGATAACCTGCGCTCATTGGATCCGAACAACCTGCCAATTGTAGAGGGTGACCCTCGTATCGCACCGTGTGTCGGTGACATCGGTAAATTTCTTTGCATCGGTTTGAACTACTCGGACCATGCTGCAGAAACCGGCGCAGATATTCCCGAGCATCCGATACTTTTTTTCAAGGCTAACTCAGCAGTCATTGGTGCATATGACGAAGTTGTAATGCCGCGGGGATCTACACACACCGACTGGGAATGCGAACTGGGCGTCGTCATAGGCAAAACAGCCAAATACGTTTCCAAGGCCGACGCGCTCGAATACGTTGCCGGCTATTGCATCGTAAACGACGTGTCGGAAAGGCATTTTCAAACTCAACTGACCGGTCAATGGACCAAAGGCAAGTCTTGCGACACATTTGGCCCTACTGGCCCTTGGCTAGTGACCCAGGATGAGGTGCCGGATCCTCAAAGTCTTGGTATGTCACTGGATGTAAACGGTCAGCGCATGCAAACCGGGAATACTGCTACGATGATCTTTTCCGTTGCCGAGATCATTGAACATCTAAGCCAACTTTTCACACTGCATCCCGGTGACGTCATTTCAACTGGAACACCGCCCGGTGTTGGAATGGGGATCAAACCGGAACCAGTTTACCTGAAAAAAGGCGACGTCATGGAGCTTCGCATCGATGGGCTTGGCGTTCAGCGGCAAGAGGTCGGCCAAGATGACTGACTTATTGCAAATCGGAGGGATCACTGAACGGATGCGAGAACGCCTGGCCACAGTGTTCAATATTCATCAATTGGACGATTTCAGCGCGGATAGTATAACACATATCGTTACAAATGGGCATGATGGCGTTCCGCATGACCTGATGACATCACTCAGCAGTTTGAAGATGATCAGCGTCTATGGAGTCGGTTACGACGCCGTCGACGCAAATGCCGCGGCTGAGCGCGGGATTGTCGTGACGCACACACCCAATGTTTTGAACAAAGAAGTCGCAACCACCGCCGTTCTGCTGTTGCTGTCATGTTATCGAGAGCTCATAGGTGACGATAATTACGTACGGTCCGGACGGTGGGAAGTTGAAGGTAATGCCCCTTTGACGCGATCAGCGGACAATCAAAAATTAGGCATTCTTGGTCTTGGTCGCATTGGTCAGGCGATTGTTGATAAGTTGGAGCCGTGGGCACCCGAAATCTCTTATCACACCCGCAATCAAAAGGATGTCCCGTACCGATATTTCGACAATTTGGTTGAAATGGCAGAGCATGTGGACGTCCTCATATGCATCACGCCCGGCGGCCCGTCGACCAATAAGCTGGTCAACGCTGAGGTGTTGCGCGCGTTGGGGGCAGGCGGCACTCTGATAAACGTTAGTCGAGGTTCGGTTGTCGACGAAACTGCCTTAATTAGTGCATTGCAAAACGGTGAGCTCGGGTGGGCAGGGCTTGATGTCTTCGAGGACGAACCGCGCGTTCCAAAAGCATTGCGCGAGTTGTCCAATGTCGTTCTGCTCCCTCACGCTGGTAGCGCGACTTTTGAGACGCGTGCAGCAATGGGTGACCTGACTGTCGACAATCTGCTGCAACACCATAAGGACGGATCGGTGATCACAGCTGTGCCGGAATGCAGAGATCTGTAGAAGGCCAATCTGAATAGTGTTTGAGTTTGCCGTTGCGGTTTTCTTTCTGCTGATTACGCCGGGCCCAGGTGTTTTGACAACTGCGGGTATTGGATCAGCATTTGGTTTTCGAGCTGGGCTCGCTTTTGTGGCCGGTTTGATGCTGGGCGGGTTCATCAACATGATGTTTGTTGTCTCTGGAGTCGCTGCAGTAGCTTTGGCTATACCGGTACTTAGAACTTTGCTGCTATTTGCCTCTGTTGGGTATTTGGGATTTCTTGTCTGGCGTATTGCAAGAGCTGGCTCAAAGGTCGGGTTTTCCCCCGCGGTCTCGCCACTTGGTTTTGCGAACGGGCTGACACTTCAGTTCATTAATCCCAAGGCTTACGTGGTCGGCACTGCATTGTTTTCAGGGTTTGCCTTTTTGCCCGATGCGCCCGTTTGGGAGGTCGTCATAAAAATCGTAATATTCAATATGATTTGGGTGCCAGTGCACATGATCTGGCTGGGTGCTGGCGCAAAGCTAGGCAGCCTTGATTTAAGTGAGAGATCACATCAAAGGATCAACTTTGCGATGGCGGCTTCATTGATGGTTGTTGTGGTGATTGCTTTGGCGTCGGCGCTTTAAACAAAGCCTGCGTCAGTCGTACCAAGCAGACGGTTGAAAGACACAAATCAAAGTGACGCCGTTATTCCGCCATCAACGTAGAGAGTATGTCCATTGACGAAACTGGATGCAGGGGAGGCAAGGAATATGGCGGCGCCGACAAGTTCTTCCACATTGCCCCAGCGACCGGCCGGGGTGCGTTTCTCGAGCCATGCACTAAACTCAGGGTCAGCAACCAATGCGGCGTTCAAAGGTGTATCGAAATATCCAGGCGCAATGGCATTGCAGTTTAGGCCATACTTAGCCCAATCAGTCGCCATTCCTTTTGTAAGGTTGGTCACGGCACCTTTTGTCGCCGTGTAAGGCGCAATACCCGGTCTTGCCAATGCGGATTGAACCGACGCAATGTTAATGATCTTGCCTGACTTTCTTTCAATCATGTGCCGTGCCACAGCCTGACCGACATGAAAGACGGACGCTACATTTGTCTGTAGTAGGTGCTCGAAGGCATCAGCGGGGAAATCCTGTAGCTCCGTCCTGTGTTGCATTCCGGCGTTGTTTATCAGGATGTCTATGGGGCCGACATTGTCTTCAAAGTTGTCCACGGCAGATCGGACACCTTCATGATCGGTTGCATCGAACGAAAGTTCACGTACCGAGGCGCCTGTTTCGCTCAACTCGGATGCTGCTGCCGCTAGTTTCGCGGTGTCGCGCCCGTTCAAAACGACTTGCGAACCGGCGGCAGCCAAGCCACGGGCCAACGCAAATCCAATGCCTTGGCTAGAGCCTGTTACTAGTGCGCGTGTTCCCTCTAGGTTGAACATTTCAAGCATCATGCAAAAACCCCTTGGTTGTCAGCACCGACTATCCGTATCTTTTGGCAATATGTATAGGGAGTCTGTGCAATGTCTTCGGCCAATGTTGCTGTTGTTATCCATGCCGCAAAAGATCTGAGGTTGGAAAACCGGGACGTACATGACGTGGGGCCAGACGAAGTCTTGATTGCCATGCGCGCGGGTGGGATTTGCGGCTCTGACCTGCATTATTATAACCACGGTGGTTTCGGTGCGATCAAGTTGCGTCAGCCGATGGTGCTAGGACATGAAGTCGCCGGAGAAATCGTGAAAGTCGGGTCAAGTGTGCAGGGGCTGCACTTAGGCCAACTGGTTGCAGTTTCTCCATCCCGCCCTTGCCAAGCCTGCATTTATTGTCTGAACGGGCAGCAAAACCACTGTCTTGATATGAAGTTCTATGGCAGCGCGATGCCGTTCCCGCATATCCAAGGCGCTTTTCAAAGCAAACTCGTGGCGAAAGCCAGTCAATGTGTTCCGGCAGATGGGTTGAGCCCTGCGCAGGCCGCTATGGCCGAACCTCTGGCTGTCTGTTTGCACGCGATTAAACAAGCCGGGAACCTCTTAGGCAAAACGGTACTTATCACGGGATGCGGTCCGATTGGCTGCCTCACGATCTTGGCGGTACGTCGTTCTGGAGCGGCCAGAATAGTGGCGACGGATATCTCGGACCAGACCCTCGCTCTTGCGAGTGAATGCGGGGCAGACGATGTCATCAACACCTACGCCGATCCGCAAAAACTGGAGCAGTTTGAAAACGACAAGGGCCAGGTTGATGTCCAACTGGAGTGTTCTGGGGCTCAATCGGCTCTGGCTTCTGGCGTCGCATGCTTGCGACCGGGTGGAACATTGGTTCAACTTGGTCTGGGTGGAGATATGACTGTGCCGATGCAGGCGTTGACTGCAAAAGAGATAGTGCTTCGCGGGTCTTTCCGTTTCCATTCCGAGTTCTCAGTCGCGGTCGAGATGATGCGAAGCGGACTAATATACGTCGACCAGTTGGTGACGCATTCCTTCGAAGTTGGCGAGGCAGTAACTGCCTTTGAGGTCGCGTCTGATCGAAGCCAATCAATGAAAGTGCAGTTAAAGTTTCCGGAAAATGACGACGGATAGGCGAATGCGTGATATTGCAAAGACTTATGAAAGAGACGGTTTCGTAGCTCCGCTGGATATCCTGACAGCTTCCGAGGTCCAAACGCTGCGCGATGATTTTGAGAAAGCAGAGCTCATTCTCAGAGACGACCCAGAGAAACTCAAGCTTCTGTATTCTTATCCGGATAGGCTGATACCATCATTCGATGCACTTCTTCGCCATCCGAAGCTGATTGAGGCTGCTTCAACAGTGTTGGGGCCGGACCTCATGGTTTGGAGCGGTGCACTTTTCGTAAAAGAAGCGCGATCATCGAAGATAGTCTCGTGGCACCAAGACTTGACCTATTGGGGTTTGGATGATGCTGAAGAGGTAACCTGTTGGGTTGCGATTTCAGAAGCGTCTGAGCAAAGCGGGTGTATGAGGTTTGTTCCTGGCAGCCATAAAAGCCGGATCGTGCCTCACGTGGACACCTTCAGCGAAAACAATCTTTTGTCACGTGGGCAGGAAATCGCAGTCGATGTGAACGAAAAAGATGCAGTTGCTGCCGAATTGCGTGCAGGGCAGGCATCCATGCATCACGGGCATCTCTTTCACGCATCAGGGCCCAATAACACGGACGATAGACGCATTGGTGCGGCGTTGCGTTTCATAAAGCCCTCAATGAAACAGCAAAACGGAGTGAAAACTTTGGTTGCGCTAGTCGCAGGGCGAGATGATTTTGGGCATTTTTTAGTTGCGTCCTCCCCTCAGGGCTTTTTGCATGAGAACGATTTCGTTTTGTGTCAAAGGGATGCAGATCGCAAGAAACAAATACTCTTCGCCGGAGTGTAATGACTCCCTTCGCGAGCTCAGACCCATTGCTATATCGACCGGGAAGCCGCCCTGAATCGCGAAAACTAGTAGACAATTAAAAGTTAACATAGTCGCTAAGATTTTCTTCCACTGGGCGAAAAGTTGCAGAGGAAGTCTACGGCAGGTTCGAAATCAAAATAGTCATTACAAACTCACAAAGTATTCTGATTAATTTTTAATTTGCTATCGTTGCGCTTAGCGCCTCTTCCTTTGTTTTGACCTTTTCGGTTGCTTCGCTCCAATATGAACCACTTTTTTTGTCAATGTGGTTTTCCAATACTTCGAAAGCACTGTGGAAATCATCCTGCTTCACTGACTTGACTAGTTCAATGTGCTGCTCGTGGGATCTCGACATATGCCTAGGGTGGCGACCTAGCCTGTTGCGCACGGCTGAGACTTTCAAAGCTATTGTCTGATAGGCGTCGTTGAGGAACCTATTGTTCGCGCAATCGAATATACACTGGTGGAAAATAGTGTCCTGTCGAAGATATTCCGTATCATTTCCAGAATCTCTTGCCAGATTCATTTCTTTAACACATTTGTCCAGTTCGGCGTGCAGCTTCTTGCTGTCGGTTTGCATAGCGTATTTTAACGCCGCGGTTTCAAGGCAAACTCGCGCATCGATTAGTTTATCGAGTTCGTCAGGTTCAAGGTCAAATACGAATGATCCACGTTGGGGTTCGACGACCAATAATCCTTCCATTTCAAGTCTGTTGATCGCTTCACGTACCGGCGTTCGACTTACTTCCAGTTCTTTGGCAATTTTAGCCTCTGAAAGCTGTTCACCTAGATCGAACTCGCCACTAACAATGCGTTCTTTCAGATTTTCAGCCACTAACTCGGTTAATGATTTCGGGCGGTTTACGGTTCGCGAAGGCAGCCACGAAATCCGGATTTCCAAGGCTGAGGCAATTGCCAAGCGGTTCACGGCAGGCGCGTTGAAGGGCGACACGAAATTGTTGATGGCGCTGCTTAAGCTGGACACAGATCTGTTCAACGCAAGTGAATTGGACGCGCAAGAAAGCGTCCGTACGGTTGAGCCCGACGCTGTCGACTACGACATCCTCCGGGATTTCTTTTCCAGCCAACTGGACGGTGACGGTGATCTGGAAAACGAGGAGGCGGAAGATGACGACTCCTGATCCAAAAATCGTCGTGCAAGCCGCTCGCGAGGTTTGCCGGGACAATTTCTTTCCCTTCGTTTGGCGTGTGTTTGGCACGCTGCACCAGGGAACTGACCGCAGCTTTGATCCGGCCTGGCATGTGCGGGCCATGTGCCATGAGTTGGACAATGTCCGTCGAGGCGAAAACAAGCGACTGATCATCAACATCCCGCCACGTTGCCTGAAATCGGTCACCGTGGCCGTTGCATATGTCGCTTATCTTCTCGGTCATAACCCCAGCGCCAAGATCATCGTTGCCAGCTATGGGTTGGATCTGGCGCGCAAACATTCCGAAGATTGTCGTCGGATCATGTCTGCGCGCTGGTACCGGGAAATGTTCCCTGAAACGGTCTTGGCTAAAAAGGGCAACACCTCAGAAGAAATCCGCACCACAAAGGGAGGCAGCCGTAAGGCTGTCTCCATTGGAAGTTCTGTCACCGGTCATGGCGCCGATTACATCATCATCGATGACCTGCTGAAAGCCGGAGATGCCGGCTCCGAAGCCGAGCTGGTCAAGGCGCAGGAGTTCATTGAGGGGACCTTGTTGTCGCGCTTCGACAATCCGGCCGAAGGGCGTGTGGTTATGGTTGCGCAACGGTTGCACGAGATGGATCCGCCGGGTTATCTGCTCGAACGCGGGACCTACCGGCATCTGAATCTGCCTGCCATCGCAGAAGGCCATGAGGTGGTTCCTCTTGGGCATGGAAGGGTCATGCGCCGCAAACCGGGTGATCTCCTGTGCCCGTCCCGTTTGGATCAGCAAACGCTGGATACCAAGCGTCGCGAAATGGGCGCGGCCGTGTTCAATTGCCAGTATCAGCAGAACCCCATTGCTCCCGACGGGTCGCCCTTGCGCTGGGAGTGGTTTGGCACCTACGAGACCATCGAAGATCGCCGCTGGTTCCAACTGGTGGTTCAGAGCTGGGATACGGGCATGTCGGCAGACCCCCGGTCTGATTTCTCTGTCTGTACAACCTGGGGGTTCCGCGAAAATGCGTGGCATCTTATCGACGTCTGGTGCGGGCAGGTAGACTACCCAGACCTGAAAGCCAAGGCACTGCAACTTGTCGGCCGTTGGGATCCCGATCGTGTCCTGATCGAAGATGCGGCCTCCGGCAAACCTCTTTTGGACGAATTGTTTCGTGATGACCGTCGGCGCTACGAACGCATTAAACCCGACAAGGACAAGGAAACCCGGTTCCAGTCCGCTTGCGGTCCTGTCGAAGAGGGCAAGGTTTATCTGCCTGCAGATGCACCCTGGCTGCCGGTATTCAAACGGGAGCTTCAGTCCTTTCCACGCGGACGCAACGACGATCAGGTCGACAGCTTTGCCCACTTTCTGAACTGGTCCAAGGGACCGGGCTTCTACCGGGCATTGGGCCGCGACCACCGGATCAACATCGAACGTCGGGAGCGTAATCGAGAGAGGGTCAGGCGACGGTAGGATCTCGGAGTTGAGCTTGAAAACTCGTTGAATAGTACTGGGAGGGCCGATGTCGGACCAATCCTGAGAGCGGCCCCAATGACCGCTCGCAACCACAAACCGGTCTAATCGCTAATGCCGTCGGATGACGGCTTTGAGCCCTTCCCGACCGATGCAGCTTTTGTCACGAACGGGCAGAATGCCGACCTTACGGACCTTCGCTGCGGGCACGAGAAGTCAGAGTTCGCAGAAACCAAGGCGGTCAAGATGGGCGGCAAGCGGGAGTTCGCTGCGGATAGCATGGAGGTCTCCTTTCCCATCGATTGCTCCCCGCGAAGGGCTCGCCGGTTCATGCATCTCTTCGGCATTACCATTGGCGACCGAGGTTCCAAGAGATTGCGGTAGTCGAGAAGTCGCAGCGGGGTCAGGCTAATCTGCAGGCGCTCCGGCAATTTGGGCCTCTTGTGCCTCCTTATTGCGCCAATCTTTCGGGGATATGCCGAAGTTCCGCGTGAAGGCTCGGGTGAGTGCCGATGTTTCGGACAAGCCGACCAATTGGGCGATCTCCTTGATCGAATGATCAGATGTGGTGAGCAGTTCGGAGGCCTTTTCCATCCGCAGCCGGTTGATCACCTTGGACGCCGTTGTTCCGTAGGAGGACAAGCGCTTGTTCAGCACCTTGGTGGTGATGCTGCACATCCGGGCGGCCTCGCTCACCGTCAGCGCCGGATCGGACAGCCTTGATCGCACGAGAATTTCGAAGCCTTCGAGGTAGTCCAGGGGCACATCGACCTGAACCGGTTCTTCGATATCATTGTCGTGGTTCACGAGGAGTTCGGGGTTGATTGGAAGCGACAGCCAGGCCGCCGGAAAGCGGATGGAGAATCCCCTGTTGTTGCACTTGATGCCCCGCACGCCATGAAACTGCTCCGGCAGCAGGGTCGGATCGCAGAGGCGCAGAACAACCTGGGTTGGATCCCATCGGAAATCGAGAACACGGTGCAGCAGGGAGATCCAGATCCCGACGAGAAAGGCGTCCGAATGGCCCGGCGACACCTCGGGTTCGAAATTGCGACTGGTGGTGAAGTAGGCGTGTTCCTCCTCGATCAGGAGCCGGAAGGACACCGCGTTGCTTTCCTTCGAGACGATCTGGGTGAACCGGGTGAAGAAATCGCCAAGGGTCACCGACTGGCCGAGGAGCGCCCCACGCGGCAGGAACTTCAACAGGTCTGTCTGTTGTCCCGCCAAGGCGCAGATATCCGGCCGGGTGATGTCGGCGATGGAGGCCAGCGCCGCATAGACCGTGTCATGCGGGATGAACTCGGCCGGGTTCAGGACCTGTTCCTCGCTCAATCCATGCAGCCCGAGCGCAAAGGCCGGATCCGCATCGAGCCGCCGCATCATCGCTACGACGGGGCCGAGGACCGTAGCACGTACGAGGGACAAACCGTCCTTTTGTTCTCCTTGCGGCATCCACATCACCCTTTCGCTCTCCGACACGCTACGGGCGCGGGCGCCTGACGGCCAAGCAGAAATTGGCTGAAATTGACCGGATCGGGTCAGAAAAATGCACCACGGGATCAGCGGGTCAAAAGAATCTCGGGGCACATGTGCATAGTGGGAGGATCGGTCCGCAGGAAGACCGACCCCTGGGAGGACACCGAATGACAACACTCAACCTGAAGGCGTTGCTGCCGGCCATGTCAATGGCAATTGCGCTCACGACGCCTGCCATTGCGCAGGATATCCCCAACATTCCCTCGGAGGTCACGCTGTTCAAGAACGTGATGGTCTTCGACGGGGTGAATGACGGCTTGAAAGATGTCGACGTGCTCGTCGTCAAGAACAAGATTCACAAGATTGCAGAGGACATTCCCGAATCCGGCACGTGGGAAGTCGAAGTTCGAACGGGCGGAAGCAAGCGCCTGCCCGATCCTGTTGGCGGTATCGACGGCTATTCTTTCACCATCCAGACCGAACGCGGTATCGAGACCAAAGAGGTCGAGGTCAATGTGATCGACGGCGGCGGACGCACCTTGATGCCGGGACTGATCGACAGCCATGTGCATGTGAATATGTACAAGGATGGCACGATCCCGGGCCTTCAGGACACGACATGGGAGGAGATCGGCGCACGTTCTGCGGCCTTTGCGCAGGAAATGCTGGCGATGGGCTTCACAACCGTGCGCGACATGTGCGGTGCACATGGTGGACTTCGTGCGGTAATCGACGAGGGTTCGCTTCCGGGCCCGCGGATATACTCGTC
Organism: Ruegeria sp. HKCCA5929; assembly: GCF_013034525.1. NCBI lineage: Bacteria > Pseudomonadati > Pseudomonadota > Alphaproteobacteria > Rhodobacterales > Roseobacteraceae > Ruegeria > Ruegeria sp. HKCCA5929. Next base: position 14,457 of record NZ_WQGE01000004.1, on the reverse strand, counting down.
CGGCGCCTGCCTCAGCCAGACCGGTGGTCATGGCGACTGGGGGATCGCCGGGCAACGCAAGAACGAAAGCAATCTTGAACGGCTGGAGATCACGCGGCTTGTCGACGGCCCTGCCGAAGTGCTCCACGGCGCGCGGCGGAACTTTGCGCTTGGGGCCAACTACCTCAAGATCATGGTCAGTGGTGGTGTGACCTCCATCAAGGACCCGATCTACCAGTCCGCCTTTACAGACGAAGAAATCGCCGCTGCCGTCGAGGTGGCCGGGGACATGGATTCCTATGTCGCCATGCATGTCTTCATGGATAGCGACCTGTCGCGCGCGCTCGATCTCGGGGTCAAAGTGGTGGATCACGGCCTGACCATAACGGAACCGACGATGCAGAAGCTGGTAGAGAAGGAAGCGTTCTTCTCGCCCAACCTGACCGCGTTGGCGCCCGAGGCGCTTGAGCATCCGATGCACCAGGACCCGACCTTCCCGCCGACGGCGAAGTTCCTCTGGTTGCGGAAAAACAGCGAGCAGTTGTTTGATCTGGTGCGGAAGTACAAGCCGAAGATGGTGTTCGATTCCGACTACGTGCTGCTGACCGGTGTGCCGTACCGGCAGTCGATGGACTTCACCAAGGCTTTCATGGCGCGTGAGTTCGGCAACCTCTGGGCCTTGCAGATGATGACCTCGAATGGCGGCGAACTGGCCGCACTGACGGGACGCGGAAACCCCTATCCCGAAGGCAAGCTCGGCGTGATCGAGGAAGGTGCCTATGCCGATATCCTCATCGTTGACGGAAACCCGCTCGAAGACATCACTGCCATCGGCGCTGTCGATACATGGTTCGATGCCGAGCCACGCGGGCAGGACGTGCCGAGCATTCGCGTCATCATGAAGGACGGCAAGTTCTACAAGAACACGTTGAACTGAACTTTCGGCGGGGCGCTGGCTCCGCCGTCAACATTGCGGAAGGGCAAACTTATGAAGCATCTTTTCAAGTCCACATTACTGGCGGGCGTGGTGTCGCTCGCTGCCGGCATGTCCTCTGCGCAGGACGAAGCGCTGCCGCAGATCCTGTTCACCAATGTCCATGTTTTTGACGGCGTGAACGAGGCGCGGATCGAAAACGCCAGCGTTCTGGTCGAAGGCAACCTGATCAAGGAAATTTCGACGGACGGGATCGAAGCGCCCAACGCAACCATGATTGACGGCGGCGGGCGCACGCTCATGCCGGGGATGCATGACCAGCACGTGCATTTGCTGGTGTTCAACCCGCTCAGTGACGGGTTGCGCCAGAACATCACGCCCTTCCATCTTGGTGGCGTTGCAACGATCCGGTCCGAGCGCATCCTGATGAACGGGTTCACGACGGTTCGTGACCTCGGCGGACCGGCAAAGTCCATCGCGCGGATCATCGATACCGGTATGTTCCCCGGCCCGAGGATCTATTCCTCGGAGGCCTTCATCACGCAGACATCGGGCCATGCCGATTTCCGCAAGCTGAACGACCGGCATCCAACCCTGTCGGGGCAAGGCCCATCGCATTGGGTCGACACGGACATGAGCTTCATCGCGGATGGCCCGGAGCAGATCCGCATGGCGGTGCGCGAGAACCTGCGGCGCGGGGCAACCCAGATCAAGGTCATGGTCAGCGGTGGGGTCACGTCCGAGTTCGACCCGCTGCATTCGCTTCAGTACCAGGCGGACGAGATCCAGATGGCGGTCAAGACCGCCGAGCAATGGGGCACCTACGTCACCTGCCACGTGTTCACCGAGCAGGCGATCCGCAACTGTATCGACAACGGTGCAAAGACCGTTGAGCACATCCCGTTCCTGACCAAGGAGGCCGCCGAGATCATGGTCGAAAAGCAGATCATGTTCGCGACGGCGGTAGCCCCGGTCTACTCGGTGACGACCGAACAGGCGGAAGCCTTCTACACGCCAGCCTCGTTCGCCAAATGGAAGAGTGTCCGTGACGCCGCCGCCAACATGATCGAGGTGATCCAGACGACACCGGGCATGATCGACCTCTACACTCTGGGCACCGATCTCATCAACAACTGGGACCAGACGCTTGAGCAGGACAAGAAGATGAACGACGAGTTCAAATACCTGCACGAGGCCAAGTTCAAACCCTTCGACATTCTGCGCATGGCCACATCGAACGGCGCCCGCATGAACCGGCTTACGGGCTTGAACAATCCGTATCAAGACGGCCCGCTCGGCGTGGTCGAGGAAGGCGCTTACGCGGATCTCCTGCTGGTCGATGGCAACCCGCTCGAAGACATCCTTCTTCTGGCCGATCCTGATCCCAACCTGAAGGTCATCATGAAGGACGGCGTGATCTACAAGAACACGCTGGACTGAGGAGAGCGCGGGGCGGTCTCCCTCGTCCGCCCCGCGTTTTTTTGCCCGACGCAATCATCCCGGAAGGACTGACCGTGAAACACCTCACTCTTGCCACTCTCATGGCCCTCTGCAGTTCGATGGCGGTTGCTCAGGAGTGCGACGTCGCGCTTCTCAACGGCCGCGTCATGGACCCGGAAACCAATCTTGATGCCGTGCGCAATGTCTGCGTGACCGGCGACAGGATCACCGCGATCACCGAAGATGCCTTGACGGGCAAGCGCGAGATCGACGTTTCCGGGCATGTAGTCGCGCCGGGATTCATCAACACCCATTCGCATTCCTTTGGCGGCTTCGATCAGAAGATGATGGCCCATGATGGCACGACGACGATCCTCGATACCGAGAGCGGCGTGGCGGATGCCGACCTGTTCTACGACAAGTACGAGGGCAATTCCTTTCTCAACTTCGGTTCCGGGATGGGGCACGAGGAGATCCGGCGTGTCGTGATGGATGGGGTTTCAGTCGAGCTGGCATCCGATCCGACCTACATCCTCAAGTCACGCGGTGCAGCCGAGGAAGAAGACGGACATGCCAGCTGGGCGCTGGATATTCCGACTGCGGATCAGCTCGTCGAAGTCATGACCATGTATGAAAAGGGTCTTCGCGCCGGGGCGATCACCGTCAACACGACGGTGGGATACATGGGATACAACACCTATCCGAAGGAGATTTTCGCGCTTCAGAAAATGGCGAAGAAGTATGACCGCTTCTTTGGCGCCCATACCCGTTTCGGTCCGACCGAGAGCCTGCCGCTCTACTATTCCCTGGGCGCAAACGAGGTGATCGCAAACGCCGTTGCGCTCGACGGGGCCCTGATCCTTTCCCACATCCAGAACCAGGGGTGGGAAGAAATCTACGAGCTTGCGCGCCGCCTGCAAATGCGCGGAATGACCATCTTCGCGGAATACTACCCGGCCATCACCGGCAATCCGAACATCGCGACACCGCAACTGCTGCCGGACAAGATCGAGGCGAACAATATCGTTCCGACCCGCGATATCTTCGATACCAGCACCGGCGAACTCTACGAGTCCGACGAGGAGTTCTTCCGGCAGCAGAAGGAGGATCCGAGCAAGCCGATTTTCATCACAGTCCGCCCCGAAGCAGACCTGGAGCGCTGGATCCACATGAAGGATATTGCGATCGCCAACGACATCGTCGGCTTCACCGTCGATGGCGAACCGCTGCCGATCGAGGCCGATTTCACGGAGTACGGGGGGCACCCGCGCAATGCCGGCACCTATGGCATCGTGTTCCGCGAGGCCCGTGAACAGGGCATCGCGCTGATGGAGATGGTGAACAACGCCTCCTACATTCCCGCGAAGTACTTTTCCAAGGTGGGCCTGAAGGCGATGCAGGAACGCGGCCGGATGCAGGAAGGCATGATCGCGGATATCACGATCTTCGACCCCGACACGATCACCGAAACATCATCGATGAAGAAGGGCATGAACGGCTCCTTCACCAAGGGAATCCCCTACGTTCTGGTGAGCGGGCAGGTCATTATCGACGACGGTGTCGCTAATATCGACCTGCGGCCCGGGCAGCCGATCCGTTACCCGGTCATCGAAGGGGGCGAGATCGATCTGGACCTCGGGGACAAGGAATTCACCTGGCACGCCGACATCGAAACGCCAGAGGATGAGCATTCCGAGTTCCCGCTCCGCCCTGCCGAGCTGGAACACTCCATTCCCGGAGCTCCGGGGCATTGAACCCACAAGAACGGTCAGGGCAGCCATGCTGTACTGACCACAACATCGAAGCAATTCCGGGTGGCAAGATGAACAGGATCCTTCTTTCGACAGCCCTTTGCGTCTCTGCGACAGTTGCAGCGGCGCAGGACACAAAAGACATGCGCACCTTCCTGTTTATCGGCGCATCCAACAGCGCCGCCTGGGAGATGCAGATCGCCAATCCCGGGGACCGCGCGGCCTCGGTGAAGGGTGGGATCGAGGCGCTCGGCGGCGAGCTTTTGAGCTACTATTGGGGGCTTGGGAACGGGAAGAACTACATCACCGTCGCCCTGCCGGACGACCCCACCTTCATCCAGGCCTTCTATGTCAGCCGTCTCGGTGACGGGTTGCTGGAGGATTACCAGATGATCGAGTTGATGAGCAGCGCCGACATGGCCGAAGCCCTCGCCCGTGTGCCGGAGATCAAGGCGCAGGACGATCTCAAGTAACCGGACTGCACACTCGGGACGATCCAGAAGGGAACATCAAATGAACTTCAGCCCTGTGTGTGTCGGCGGAGTCGTATTATGCAAATAGTTGCCATTGGCCTGCTGTCCGCCTTCTTTCTCTTCGCCAGTTCGATCAAGATCCTTGGCTGGCAGAAGCTCATCTTCGAAACGCAACTGGCGATGTTCGTCAAATACGGGCTGAACCGTCAGATCATGGCGCTTGTCGGTGGTGTCGAGCTTTTCGGGGCGGTGGCGATCTGGTTTCAAGGCAGCTTGCTCGGGCCGCTCGGGGCCGCTGCCCTTCTGGGCACGTCGCTTGGCGCAATCGGTTGTCATCTGATCTGGGACACTTGGAAAGACGGTGTGCCTGCCATGATCACGGCTACGCTTTCGGCCTTCGTCCTCTGGACGGGCCGGGATGTCGTACTGGCGATACTTGCATGAGCGGGCCGAAGAAGAATCAAGAGCAACAAGAGAGACCTCATATGGGACAGGCAAGGCTTCTCGGTACGGTCATCGTCGCTGGCTTCTGGTTATCAACCGGAGCCTTGGCGCAGGAAAGCCGGCCAACGTCCGCCCTGGAGGCCGCCGCAGCGGTCTCGCTCGGTGGCCCGGCATCCACGCAGGCCCAACTGGAACAAGACCGAGTGCGGCGGTTGCAGGACTCTCGCTGGCCGGGGCTGGATGCGGCATTGGACCCCTTGGAGGCATCGCGGCAACGCTTTGCCGAACGCACCGGCCTGAACCTCTCCTTCGACTACCAGGCCTATTACCAGTCCGCGACCGAGAGCCTGACCGATATCGACGAGGCCGCCTTGGGCCAGGCGCGCATTCTGGGCCAGTGGACGCTGCTCAATCGCGGCGGCGAAAATCCCGGGCAATTGGTCTTCACATTGGAGAACCGCCATCTGCTCGGCACGGACATCGCGCCAAGCGGGCTTGCCGGGGAAATCGGCTATGCGGGCGTCACCGCAACGACATTCAGTGACACCGACACGACCCTCTCCGTCGCCTACTGGTCCCAGACGCTCGCTGGCGGGAAGGCCGGTTTCGTGGCCGGCCGGATCGATCCGGGAGACTACTCGGACATCCTCGGCTACGTGAACCCACGCACGACTTTCTCCAATTTCTCGATCCTGTTCAGCCCGGTCCTGCCGATCCCCGATCCCGGCTTCGGCATTGCGGGGGGCGGTTTCCTGACCGACCAGATCTATGCCCTCGGTGTCCTGTCGGATGCAAACGGCTCGCTGACCGATGTCGAGTGGTTTCCCGGTGGCCCCGAGTTCTACAAATACGCCGAGATCGGATGGACGCCCGAACGCTCGAAGCGCTTTCTAACCAACGTTCACCTCGGGGTATTTCACGTCGATGAACGCACCGAGGCAGGCGTGCCGGAGAGCTACGGGGCGATCCTGTCTGCCAACCACACGATCAACGAGGAATTCATGATCTACGGACGCCTCGGCTGGTCGGAGGGTGAGGCGCCGATCGCCCGACGCGCAGCCAACGCTGGACTTCTATGGCGGCCGGACCTCTATGACGACCTCTTTGGGTTTGGCGCGACCGTTGCGGACCCGGTAGATGAAACGCTCGACACCCAGACCACAATGGAGGCCTTCTATCGGTTGGACCTGTCGGACAATGTCGCCCTGACGGCGGACGTCCAGCACATGATCAACCCGGGCTTCAACGATCAGGACACGACCGTTTTCGGCTTGAGGCTGCGGATCAATCTTTGACCTGAGTAGCGGCGGATAGAATGCCGTCTGGTTGGGAGTGTCGTGCCTGCGCCGGAACGGCCCATGCAGCCATCGCGGCCAAGGAGGCGACCCCTTGGATGATTGGCATTGCGTCAGGCGAAAGTCTTGACGGCAGAACAACCGTCGAATTTGGCTTGTTGCTCTGCAATGTCAGCCATTCCAATGAAGCTGTCGGATGCTCTCAAGCGGGGGCATGGCGGTTCGCTTAGATCTTTCCACAGAAGGCGGCCACGGAGGTCGCCACCGTCAGAAAGGTTGGAACCGATGACAAACACCCTCAAGAACACCGTATTCGCCGCCCTTGCCGCCTCACTCGCCCTCGCTGCCCCGATGGCCGCCAATGCCGGTGACATCGGTGAGAAAGCCCTCAAGGGCGCTGTGGCCGGCGCCGTGCTGACCGAAATCACCGGCGGCGACGCCAAGGACGGCCTGGCCCTCGGCGCAGCCGCCGGTGCGCTCGGTGGCAAGATCGCCGAAGACCGGGATCGTCAAGATCGCAAGGACGATCGCAAGAAGGGTGGCAACAAGCACAAGCGCTGATCCCGCAACGAGACGACCGGAACGGTTTACCCCTTCCAACCGACGCTGGAGAGATCCGGCATCTGCTTCAAACCCGTTAGGCCTCATGCCTGCCGGGTTTGTTGCGTCAGGGTGGTTCAGGAAGACGGAGAAACGTGAAAGTGCGGGCCTATGATCCGAGCAGTCCGGCCTCTACTCAGATCGTTCGCCCTATGCCAGGGGCGCTTCTGTTGCTGGCTGCTCCCTGAAGTCGCTGGGGGGCTGTCCGTACCATCTTCGGAATGCCGTGCTGAAGGTACTGGCGTCGCTATATCCGAGAAGATAGGCGATCTCGGTGAGCGGAAGCGTGCTGTTGAGCAGATAGTCCCGGGCCAGAGCCTTTCGCAGATTGGCGACGACCGCTGCGAAGCTCGTGCCCTCGTCGGTCAGTCGGCGGGCCAGCGTTCGGGCGCTCATCCCAAGTTCCGCCGCAATTGCGTCCTGCTGGGCCGTGCCGGCTGCAAGACGCGCCGTGATCTGCCTCTCAACAACCCGGGCCACACTGTTGGGTGTCTGCGGCATCCGAGCCAGCGTGTTCTCGCAAATGACCGAAAGCGTCCGCTGCAAGTTGTCGTCGGCCGTCAACAGCGGCACATCCATATCAGCCGCCTTGAAGGCAATGCTGTTCTCCGCGGCACCAAACAGGACATTGCAGCCAAAGAACCTGTCGAGGGCCTCGGTGCCGGTCAGCCGCTGATGCGCGAACCGAACATGCGTCGGACGGATTTGCCGATTGGAGTAGTCCCGCAGGGCGAAGACCGTGCCAACGGCTCCAAACTCGGCATATTGCCCGGTCGGAATGCTTGCTGGCACATCGTAGTGCCAGGTCAGCCGGGTGGTTTCCGGGCCTTCTTCCATGGCCGTCTTGCTCGCGTCACCGATCACGCGCTGAAAACGGGTGATGTTTCGAAGGTAACCGCCAACGGTAGGTGCCGAAACGCCGACATAGGCGAGCAACCCGGCCTTCCTGACCAGGTCCGGCGACTGTGCCAGGCGGTATCCGACAAGGTCGTCCCTGGTCAAAGCGCTCGCCTTTTCAAACAACCAGGCAGTCTTGTCGAAGGACCAGCGAGCATCCGGGTCTTCGAGTTGAGATCTGGTTATCCCGAACTCCTTTCGGATATCCCGCTCGGAAAGGCCTGTTTTCTTCAACTCACCGACAATGATCTGTCCCCAGATTGCGCTGTGTTTTGGAATCTCGGATTTCATTTCTGGTCCGTAGTCTCGGTGTCTGACGTGTTGCGCCACGTTAAGGCCCGTCTGACCTTCTTGCCAGTTGCCAAAGCCAACGTTCGAACAACGCAACGCCCGTTTCGTTCAATACCCGCAGTGCCTTTCACACACTCGCCACCAAGGTAGGCGCGACGTCGGTCGCGAGTAACTCGAGATCCGTGCGGTGTGACACACCGAGTAGCGGCGCACATCGTCCGGGTTGGGCAGCTTGCTTGTTCGCTGTGGCTTTCGAAGCCGCCATTCTCGGCGCGCTACTTAAAAGTCCGCTCTGGGCCGTTCACGAGGGTCTGAGATCGTGCTGCGCTTGCGAAGTGCGGTGCTCGACCAACGACCGCAATGCGCAGATAGCGGCCGTATAGGGGCGCAAGGCGAACGGCGGGAAAGTCCGCAATGCAGTCATTGAGCGTAGGTGAGCGAACGTCTGCCTCGAGCCCAAAGCGGACTGAAATGTGCTCGCCAAAATGAATTGCGGCGATAGACATTCTCTTGAGCGGTCTAACCCATCACTAAATGCATTCACCGCCATCGATAACCAGGGCTTGCCCCGTCATAAAAGCGGATTCATCTGAAGCTAAATAGACAATCCCATGGCCAATCTCTTCAACTGTCGCCCATCGACTCATGGGGATCGCCTGCTCGATGTAGCTTTCCAGTTTGGCACGGCCTCCCATCTGCTTTTCGAAGCCTGCATTGAAAGGGGTGTCTACAAATCCTGGACATAGGGCATTGAAACGGATTGCATGGACAGCGTAGTCGGCTGCCATCTGCCGGACCATCGCAACAGCAGCGTGCTTTGTAGTCGCATAGGCGATCATACCCCGGTCATATTGAACCCCAGAATTGGAGGCCGTGACGATCACGCTGCCTCCACCTTGTGATTTCATATGGGCGACGGCTGCACGCGCGGCAATGAAGTGAGCGCGGACATTCAATGCCCAAGAAGCATCCATTCCATCTGGTTCCACTTCTTCCAGCGTTCCTTCGATCTGCAACCCAGCGTGAGAGTGCAACACGTCAAGCCGACCGAAGTTTTTAACTGCTTCGTCTATGGTTCTGGTAAGGGCATCGTCATCGGTCACATCAAGCTGTATGGCAGATGCTTGATTTCCCTGCGCTACGATCGCGGCCACAGTGGCTTCAGCAAGGGTTGCATCGCGATCGGTTACCACAACATGCGCACCCTCTTGTGCCATTGCCATTGAACCCGCCCGACCAATTCCTGATCCCGCGCCCGTCACGAGCGCGACCTTACCTGCAAGCCGCATGTTACTTGGCTCCTTTATTTAATTATTCGATTTTGAGGCGCCTCGGCGCAATAGCAGCTGCGCTGCTACGAGCAACAAGAGCGACGCGCCCATAACCATAGTGCCGATGGCATTGATCTCGGGTGTTACGCCGCGCCGGATGGATGAGAATATGTAGATTGGCAGGGTTGTTTCTGAGCCAGCTACGAAGAACGCGATGATGAAATCATCAAATGAGAAAGTGAAGCTGAGCAGGAAGCCTGCCAAAATTGCCGGTGCTATCAACGGCAGGGTCACCTGTCGAAAGGTGCCCCAGGGCGTCGCAAAGAGGTCAGCCGAAGCTTCCATGAGCGCGCGGTCCATACCCGATAGCCTTGCACGTACGATGATTATGACCAGCGCCATTGTGAACATGGTGTGTGCGGCGACAAGCGTGGGCATCCCCATGGAAAGTTGCGGGGGATTTGCTCCATCGGGCCATAGGCTTGCAAGAAGCGGGTTTAGCCAGCCGAATACGGTGACCAGGGCAATGAGTGTCGCGATGCCGATGACGATACCGGGTATCATTATTGCAATATAAATCATCGCATCAAACAAAGTTCGGAGCCATCCCTTAACCCCTTCTAAAGCGATGGCCGCCATGGTTCCGAGAGTGGATGCGAGGCAAGCAGTTATGAATGCCGCAAGCAGACTGGTCTCGAGCGCGTCCATTACAAATGGGTTGTTCAGCGCTTTACCATACCATTGGGTCGAGAACCCCATGAACTGGCTTGCGTGTCGTCCGGCATTAAAGCTGAAAAACGCGATGATGCCGATTGGAATATAGAGAAAAAGGTAGACGCAAATCGCGTATAAGCGCATCGGACCCTCACATCAGCGAGACATCTTCGCGCTGGCCACCCAGGCGCGAGATGAATTTCATGTAAATTGAGACAGTGACAAGCATTACGACAACCAGAGTCATTGCGACCGCCGATCCGTACGCCCAGTTCCGAGACTGCAGGAACAGGTCCACCAGCGCATTTCCGACGAAAAAGACCTTTCCGCCGCCCAAGATCGCTGGGATCAGAAACTCGCCCATCAGCAAGATGAAGACCAGCATGCAGCCAGTTGCGATACCAGGTACCGACAAAGGAAGTGTCACCTGACGGAACGTACGCCATGGGGTAGAGCCGAGATCAGCCGATGCTTCCAGAAGGCGTTTATCCAGTTTGTCTAAGCTTACAAAAATCGGGAAAACCATCAGAGGTAGATACCCATAGACAATCCCGACAAGCACAGCGAACGGCGTATTTATCAGGCGGATATCATCGATGCCGATCGACTCCAGTAAAGCGGGCAAGCCACGCCCCCCAAGGATGAAAATCCAAGCGTATGACCGGATCAGGATCGATGTCCAGAACGGCACGATCACTAGGATCAACAGCGAAGTTCTCCACTTTGGTGAACAACGCACCGCAAGAAAGTAGGCGAGCGGGTAGGCAATTACCAACGCAGCGATAGTCCCCAGAGGTGCAAGGATCAAAGTGTTCTTAAACGCCGTCCATCGCGCAGGAAGGTTGGCATATTGTTCCAACGTGAACGCTGGAACGTAGCCTCCGGCGGCACCCCGTTCGCCAAAGGAAAAGACGAAGACGACCAGCAGAGGAAGGGCTAGCATTACCAAAAGCCATATTCCTGCTGGAGCCAGCAACAGTGCTTTTCTGCCTCGTTCGGTCATTTTGTCCTCGTCTTTTCCGATATTGGCGGCCTTGCCGCTTAGGCCGACTTGAAGCGGGCGAGCAACTCGGCACGGTTTGGATCGGTTAGTGTAGCCGCCGCGCCGAACTCGAGTGCATTCAGAAGGTCAGCTGCCGGATAAAGGATCGGATCTTCCAGTAGTTCCTTCGGCAGCAACGCATTGGTGCGAGCATCAGCCGATGGATAGCCGTGAGCGAGGACTTCTTTCGCATTAACTTCCGGGTTCAGCAGGAAGTCGATCAAGGCATAAGCGGCATCCATATGGGGTGCGCCCTTAGGAATAGCGTAGTAGTCGGACCAGAGCTCACCGCCCTCAGTTCCCAGAACGTAGGCGATTTCAGGCATGTCGACATTCATCTGCTTGCCGTCACCTGTCCAGCACATCGTCATCCAGGCGTCACCGTTACGCATCGGTGGCTGATAATCCGACGAGATTGCAAACAGATGCGGTTTGGCATCCAGCAACAATTTCTCGGCATCCGCCAGTTCCTTCTCATCGACCGAGTTGAAGGAGTAGCCGAAGTATTTCAGGGCATTACCGATGGTGGTGAGTTGGTAATCATGCACCATTGTCCGGCCTGAGTAACCTTCCATAGTAAGGTCCCAGAACTCTTTCCATGTGGTTGGAGTCGGAGCGCCGTCAAGCTTGCTGGTGTTCACTGCAAAGCCAGTCGTGCCCCAGTTTTTTGGCACCGCGTAAAGCTGGCCATCGACAGAACCGGCATCGGAAAAGCGCTGTTCGAATGAACCTGCGTCGTAGTTTGGCAGTTTGGACGTATCGAGCGGGATGATCAGATCTTCACCCACATACGTAGTGATCGTGTAGTTGGTTGGAACGAAAACGTCCCAGCCAGACCCTCCAGCCTGTAGTTTTGCCAACATCTCTTCATTCGAGCCAAAAACATTGACCTGAACATGGGCGCCAGTGGCTTCCGTGAAGGCTTCGAAGTTCATCTCGTCATGGTAGTTCGGCCATGTGGCGAGGATCACTCGGTCGCCAATGTCCCCGGCAGCAAATGCCGGGCGTGGACGCAACCCAGGAATGGCCGTGCCCAGAACGGCCGTTGCCATCCCAAGACCTGTCACGCCTAAGAAATGTCGCCGTGTAACCGAACCCTTTTGGTACCGGCGAAGCTCTTCCATGAACTTTTGCTTGGAAATAGTCCCATTATCCTTGGTCATTGTGAACCTCTCTGTTGTTGGATTGCGGGATTTGTTATTTTTTCAGGATCAGCAGTGCGCCTTCGCCCCATGAAACAAAGGCCTGCTCTCCTGCATTGAACGTCCCCTCGTTCAATTCCGCTTGCCTTGGCACAAGTACATGGAAATCACCCAGTGCTTCGTTGCGCGCAAGGTATTCTGTGTGCTCCCCAAGGAAGATCCGATTTTGAATGGTAACTGGCAGAGCGATTTCAGCTGTGGGTAGCGCGCGGGTCAGCGTGATCTGTTCAGGACGGATACTAACGCACACTTCCTGCCCTGCATCTATTGGAATCTCCGGAGTTCCGTGCACCTTTTGGCCACTCGCTAATCGCACAGTGATTTGGTCGGTTGCTGAGTCAGTCACAGTTGCATCAAAGAAATTTGAGGTGCCTACAAATCCAGCCACGTAGCGGCTGCGGGGCATGTCATAGAGTTCGCGTGGGCTGCCAACCTGCACAATACTGCCGCCTTCCATCACACAAATTCGGTCGGACATTGAAAGCGCTTCTTCTTGGTCGTGCGTGACGAGGACAAAAGTTATCCCTAGTTGTCGTTGCAGGTTCTGCAGTTCAAACTGCATTTCTTTTCGAAGCTTTCGATCCAGAGCAGCCATTGGTTCATCAAGCAGCAAAAGCTTGGGCTCGTTTACGATCGCACGCGCCAAAGCGACGCGTTGCTGCTGACCACCAGACATCTCCCAGATGCGACGTGGGCCAAACCCACCAAGACGGACAGTTTCCAGCGCTTGCTCAACCTTTGTCGCGATTGTTTGTTTGTCTACGCGTGGTCGTTGTTGGCGCAGGCCGTACGCGATGTTGTCGAACACGCTTAGGTGAGGAAAAAGAGCATAGTGCTGAAACACCATGTTGACTGGGCGATGGTGCGCATCCAAGTCGTTGACGACTTCTCCATCGAGCAACACCTGACCTTCGGTTGGCTTCTCGAAACCTGCCAACATTCTAAGCGCAGTGGTTTTGCCGCAACCAGATGGGCCTAAGAACGACAGGAACTCTCCTTTCCCAATGGAAAGATTCAGGTCTTTGGCGGCGACCACATTCCCGAAGGTCTTGGTCACTCCTCGGAGTTCCGCAATCGTCTGCATGGTGACGCTCATGTCAAAGCTCATATACTGCCGTTTTCCTTTTGCTTGATTTTTTGGCATTTGTTGGCATACCACTCAAACAAGGAAAAAGTAACAATAACTCGGAATAACTGTATATACCACAATTGGGGTATAGAGGTGCTTTTCGAAAATCTGGAGCGGCGTGTGTACGATTGGATGGAAGAGGCCGGCAGGGTCGTGGAGAAGATCGGAACCCCAGAATTTCCATGTGCTTTGGCAGATGGCTTACGGCAGGTCGCACCATTTGATTTTACGGTGGTGTTTGGCCATGTTGGAACCGAAGCACCAATAGACCTTCACGACGATTTCCCCAAAAGCAAACGGCGTATTTTTGTTGAGGATTACCAAGCCGGGCCCTACGTACTTGATCCATTTTTTTTGGCCGCGACAAAACCAATAACACCGGGTCTGTACCGCATGCGCGATATCGCACCGGACAGGTTCTATCAGGGCGAATACTATCGCAGCTATTACAAAAGGACTGGGTTAGCAGAGGAGATTGGCTACTTTATCGATATCCCAGGCGCTGGGATGGTTGTGGTCTCGCTCATGCGAGCAGAGAAGCCTTTTTCCGCCAAGGAAATTCGTCATTTGCACGCTCTATGGCCGCTCGTTCGGGCAGCCTGTTGCAAACATTGGAGTGACTTTCCAACGATGGCCCGCGGCGCCGCAGCGAATGGCGTTAGTCGTCGCGTTGATCTAGCATTCCAGGCATTTGGCGATGGCGTTCTGACGCCACGAGAACGAGAAGTCGTTGAGTTCACATTGAAGGGCCATTCGGCAGAAGCTGTTGGCACAATTCTCGGCATCTCTCCAGGCACAGTCCGCATCCACAGACGCAACATTTACGCGAAACTTAGGATCAACTCGCAGGGTGAGCTTTTTTCAAAGTTCATTGAAAAGGCGCTTTAAAAGGTTCCTTGAACACCCACTTTATCCGTTTTGCCGACCTTGCTACCTTGTGGGTCTTGTCAGAAGAACTTGTCTTGAGGCAGGCAGGACGGTTGCGTAGCTTTTGC
>NZ_WQGE01000003.1:0-496281 GCF_013034525.1 Ruegeria sp. HKCCA5929 | reverse complement strand
TGTATGGCCTGCCATCCGGGGTAACTGTTGGGGCCAGCGTTTGCCCCGTTGAGTGTCAGATCGATGGCGTTGTTGATCACGTACACACCACGGGTCGATGCATCGAGAGTTGTCGCGCCATTTGACTCGATGGCTGTCGTCGTGTGGCCGATCGTGCTGTCGTTGTTCAGATCGACGTTGTAGAAGGCCTCGACATCTACAACGTTGGAAACGGCACCACCACTGACAAATTCACCGGTCCCGTCCACAATCCATTCGCTGTAGCTGCCATCGGATTTCTTCCAAAGAACCCGGAAGTCACTGCCGTCGGCCTCGGCCTGTATGGCCTGCCATCCGGGGTAACTGTTGGGGCCAGCGTTTGCCCCGTTGAGTGTCAGATCGATGGCGTTGTTGATTACGTAAACGCCACGGGTCGACGCATCGAGAGTTGTCGCGCCATTTGCCTCGATGGCTGTTACCGCGTGGCCGATCGCATTGTCGTTGTTCAGATCGACGTTGTAGAAGGCCTCGACATCTACAACGTTGGAAACGGCACCACCACTGATAAATTTGCCGGTCGCGTCCAAAGTCCATTCGCTATAGCTGCCGTCGGATTTCTTCCAAAGAACCCGGAAGTCACTGCCGTCGGCTTCGGCCTGTATGGCCTGCCATCCAGTTAAGGAAAATTTGCCTAAGGCCTGACCTTGGTAAACCACGCCCAAGTTCAAACCACCCGCATCCAACACGTAGAGACCATGCGCCGCATGTTTGAGTGTTGTACCCTGAAGGTCGATATCTTCAGTCAGTTGCATCGCTGCCTGGATATCGTTCTGAGTGTACTTCTGGTTTCCGTTAAGGAATTGAATTCCCTCAACATCGCTTTCGACGGTAAAGGAAACACGCGATACGACGTCGAGAAACACATACGAGGTGCCGTTGTCGAAGAAAAGGTAGTTGCTGACAGCGCTGACAAACCTGACGGTGTCTGATCCGCTACCTCCGGAGAACGAACCGCCATTCACAGTAACGATGGCAAGATCACTTCCTTGGCCACCAAGCACTCGGTCAGCGCCAGAGCTGACGGCGAGGTAGAATACGTCGTTGCCTAGACCACCGTAGAGCGTATTGTCGTTAGTCCCATTTGACTGCGACACAATAACGTCGTTTCCGTTGTTCCCCCATAGAATATTCTGAGCGGCGTTGCCGATAATGGTGTCATTACCTGATCCACCGGATGCGTTCTCGATGACAACGCCGTGCGCAATTGTAAAACCACCCTTTACTCCGCTAACGTACGAGACAAGCCCACCGCCTTTGTCGCTGTAGTCCAGAGTGGCGGGCCTTAAGTCGATATTGGCCCCCGTTCCGCCAACATGCTGAAGGGTGTCGTTGCCACCTGCGTCCCAAATCGCCTGATAACCAGTACCTGCGACGTTTGCGGACGGCAGAACATAGGTATTGTTACCCGTATTATATGTCGTATTTGCACCGTACATTGCCTGCAGTGCGGCAATATCCAATGCTCCGAACCCCGTTGATCCGCCATATGTAGCATCAACTCTCAGAGACCCGTTTTGAGACGTCCAGCCATCATTGTAGGACATCACGGTGAACACACCCTGATTGAGGTTCCCGGTTCCAAATGAATCGAACGCCGAGGTTACTCCGTTTAGTATCGTTGTACCCAGGCCGGTGTCGTGGGGGTGTCCCAACCCCAGTGCGTGGCCTAATTCATGGATCAGGGTAGTAAAGAAAAAACCGCCCGGATCCCCGTTGCCACCAAGGCCAGAATTGGCCTTCCAATACGCGGTGTTATAAGCTCCAAAAAAGGGGCCAGAGTTATAGATGCTTGTTGGCACAAAATGGTAGCCAAGGGTATTGGCGTTGCCGAAAAAACTCCCTGGCGCGATGACTTCAACTAAGTCTGCGCTGGCGCGGCCGGTTTCCACGAACCTTATGTTGGCAACCTTCTCAATTTCCGCCAGAGCTACGCGAAACTCGGCTTTGTAAGCTGCTGTCCAAGCCTGCGAACCGGACTGCGTGGAAAAGGAATAATTGATGTAAGTGACCGTAGACGGATTCCCGTCACCATGTGCCACTCCGCCTTGAATCGAGCTGACAGGAGAACTGGAAGGGGGTTTTGGAATTGTCGTTAAGGATGTCATGTCACAGCCTTGAATTTCGCTGACTCTGTTCGCGCTCTAGTTGCTCGACCAAGTTGTTCTTAATGTGGCAAGCTCCCGAGAATGCAAAAAATGTTCAAGAGCCTGCGGTGAATATAGAGTAGTCCGCCTGTTTTAGAAAACCCGTTTAACAGGACGGTCGTCGCTACTGAATAGTTTATGTTCAGTTCCGATGGATTTTTTGCGGCTTCTTCGGGGCGTTACGTTAAGGCGTTATGAACCGAAACCGAATAGGAGATGTTGGAATTGACCTGAGCCGCTGGATCACCTCCAGTTATGTTTTAAGTCTGCCCAACTTTACGACGGACCAATGAAGACGAGATTCACCGATGAGCAGATCATTCAGATGATCAAGCAACAAGAGGCTCGCGAGAAGACAGTTGACGTGTGCAGACGCTATGAGATCGGCCCAAGCAGTATCTACAAATTCAAGAGTAAGTATGGGGGGATGGCACCATCGGATGCGAAGGAGCTCAGTGCGCTGGAAGCCGAGATCAAGCCGCCCATCGACAGCCTCGGATGTAGTTAAGGTGACGTTCTCGCAGAAACGATCAATAGGTTATCCAAGGCAAGAGCTGTTCAAAGACGTTTTCCATAGCGCTGCAAACATCGGCGCAACGAAGATCTATCAGGTGCTGAATCGATCGGTGCAAATTTTTTAGACAGTCGTCTGGCAGCAGCTATTTGTACCACCGGAACGCGACAATCATGGCCTCTTCTTCGCCGCTGAGAACGGTTCTATTGGGCCGGTCTTCAGATCTTATACAGTTTGGCGTTTACACCACTTGGCGATCGATTTTGGATCGATCTCAAGTTCCCGGCGCCGCTCCGTGATCGAAGCATGCGCCTCTCGGGGTATTGTTTCGCCATACCCTGCAAGCCAATGGGCTGTAGTATTTCTACCGTGACGGCAGGCATGGTCCTGACGCTACCAAGACGAGTTTATCCCACTAGGTTTCCTTCAATTCCAACGAAAGGATCACACCATCAAATAGTGGGGTCAAACAGCTGGTCTTCACCATCTTTAGGGTGTTTTTCGCGCCGTTAGTGCGTGGGCTGCAGGGAAGGATACAACTTGAATTCCAAGCTGAGTAAATCCGGCGCGTGCAAGATATGTCCAAGCATCTGCTCCGAACTCAGTGTGAACAACATAGTCATCGTTGCCCATGGACGGGTCACCGTGGAAGCTCTTCGGCATGCCTGCTCGGGATCGGGTTGCACGGCCAACCACGATTGGAACAGTGTAGCACAACCACCCGCCGGGTCGCAGTACGCGCATGCATTGATTTAGGCCAACGAGAGGATTAGGAACATGTTCAAGGGTGTCAGAATGAAGTACTACGTCAAAGCTGTTTTCCGCATAAGGAAGGTTTTGCATGTCAATTTCCGGGTAATCCCCTCGAACATAACCGGAGAGTCCGGACAGAACTTCAGAAATAACCTCGGCACCATTCAGATCTAGAATAGTGATATTTGGTTTTGCCTCGACAATTTCCCGAATTGTTCTTTGGTCGCCAATTGCAGTTCGAAACGCGTTGCCAAGAGCGATATGCCTTAAGCTCGCGTTGCAGTTGATGCATCGTTCGCCCTGCTGTCTGTCAATGTAGTCGGCTTCATGGGGCTCCAATTCCCATTCAGCGATCAAATCCGGCCAAAGAACACGATTGCTAACAAATTTTTGGCCACCGCAAATCGAGCAAGTCAATGTCATCTCTTCATTTCCATTCTACGGGAATAGTGCAAAGTTGTTCTTCGATCTTTCGCGCCGAAGTCTACCAGACGTTTATGCGTATTTGGTAACTACAAATACTTCACGGAACTTTCCGATGACACCCATTCTGGTATCGTTCAGCGTAACCATGTTGACTCCAAAGTTCGGAACCCAATCCTGAATTAGGTCGGCAAAGTCTGAACCATAGTGGAACGTCACCAACGCACCGGACTGATCAATTGGATTGCCATGGTACTCTGGCTCGGCAAGAAATTCGATCCCGTCATCCTTGTAGCGGGCGCGCCGTTCAGTCTTAACTTTACCCTCGTAAATCGGAGTAGTGAATATCAATTTCCCACCTGGTTTGAGCGTACGGTCCATTTCTTTGAAGCAGCTTTCCGGATTGTTGACGTGTTCTAACACATCCAAATGACAATGCAGGTCAACGCTGCTATCCGCAAAAGTCAGATTTTCGAGATTTTCACAGCGGAACCCATTGAGTACTTTGCCCAAAGGTACATCCGTAAAATAATGTGTACCAATGTAGTGCGGCGCTTGCCGCATCATTATACCGGAAATTGAACGATCAACCGGTGAGCTTTCGTGAAGAATCAGCTCCCTCCAGTTTGGCGCAAAGGTATCCAGAGCCCATGCAAACGCGCGCTCTCTGGGGATCGACTTGCAGTGGTCGCACAGCAGGAAATCCCTAAACCAATCTATGTCGCTGCGAAACACCGTTTCTTGGCGACAGACTGGACACCAACCTTCAAACTCAAATTTCATAGTCTATCTCTTGTGCCATTCTTGTAGGCTTTGATGGTCTGTTGGCGTTTGAAGTCAAAAGCAAGTTAGAGACGGCTCATCGCAGTGACCTTGCCGCTCCATGAGTTCAAAGGCAAAATGAGCTCAAAGGCAAACTGTTTTTCCAGCAGCCACACTTTTGGCGTAAGCAGCGTGGGGCACATGTACACCAAATGACCCTGAACCTTGTGAAGGATCTCAATGGCCTGCTTCAACCCGTGAACTTCCTTTCTAGCGGGTTCATATTCTTTGCCTGCTCGGTTACGACGCCACCACACTAACCAGTGTCAATCTCGACCAACTTGACCTGCCCATTCAGCGAATGCTGTGCGCATGCAATATTAACGAAATTCGCAAGATTGCCGCCCAAATGTTCTCTGACTACCCGGTGCCGTCCAATACCATCCGTACACCACGCTCGCGTGCTTTCGGTGAATACTTGCCCAGTGTCATTTTAGTGATCCTCGTTTCTGCTCAAGAGTTGGCACCTACGGTAAACCCAGCACGGTTCAAAATATTCGTGGTACTCTCCTGAGTTCAGTCTACAAAGCCTGAATAGAGAATCGCACCACTCACGGTAAGTGGCTGCGAACTAAGATTGCGCTGTTGCATACCGCCCATTCAGCGGATTATTAGCGACATTCAGGACGAAGATTTGTTAAGAAAGAACTTCAATGACTAAGGACGGCAAGGATCAACCTGCGAAGCTTCCAGCTGATGGAGAGCGGTATCTTCCTGAATTCCAAGGGACGATTGAGCTAGAACATCTTCATCGATATCAACTTGCACGTAGTCTGGCCGATGGATTGGACGTCTTGGACATTGCCTGCGGCGAAGGCTACGGCACAGATATTATTGCCGCAAGTGCTAAGTCGGTTATCGGAGTGGACGTGAGTGCGTCGGCTGTCGAACATGCAAAGTTCCATTACCGCGATCCTCGTTTGTGCTTTCGCGCCGGAAGCGCCACGGATATTCCCATTCCAGATCAGTCTGTAGATTTGGTCGTTTCTTTCGAAACGATAGAACACCTTGAAGAGCACGACCGCATGATCCAAGAGGTGCGTCGTGTACTTCGACCTGGCGGTCTATTGCTCATCTCAAGTCCCAATAAGTATGAGTATTCAGACAAGCCTGGTTATAGTAACCCCTTTCACGTAAAGGAGTTGTATACAGACGAATTTTTGGAACTTATTGGCCGCTATTTCCCAAATACATGCCACTATGGTCAGCGACTTAGCGCGGCGTCGCTCATCGCGAATAAACAGACTTTGCCATTTCGTGTTTTTTCTGGCAGCGGTGTCCGGGATGGTATCCCGAATGCGCGCTATGACCTTGTTCTCGCCTCTGACAGCGAATTACCAGAATTGCCAAACTCGGCTTACGAAATTCCTGGTGGTTCGCTCGAGCCCTATGCTGCTGAAGAAGCGCTAAAACACACGGCTGAACTGCAACGTGCTCAGATTGAGCTCAAAGAGACTCTCTCAGAGCGCGACGAGATTATTTCAGAGCGCGACGAGATTATTTCTCATTTGATCGGATATCTTCAGAATATGACGATTTCCGCCAACGAAGTGGTGCAAAGTAAATGGTGGCGCGGCACTCGCCTGAGGCGCCGATTGTCAAACAGCCTACGTAAACGCCGAGGGCGTCCCAAGAAAATTTGGCCCAAAAAATTCGAAACACCGGAGCTCGTCGACCGTATCGTCGCCGGTGCTACCGGTGTGGAATTGGGCCTAACAGACCGGCGCGCTGCAGCAGCCGAGGGAGTTGTTTCACCATTTGGTCGCTACGGAACAGGACCGGATGTACCCGTAGTTCAATATTCTGAGGTTCAAGAACGCTTTGTTGACTATGTCTCACATGACAAGCTGGAAACCGACGTTAAGGCAATAGCCTTCTATCTTCCGCAATTTCACCCCTTTCCTGAGAATGACAAGTGGTGGGGCAAAGGCTTCACAGAATGGACTAATGTAGGTAAAGCACGTCCTCTTTTTTCAGGGCATTATCAGCCACATTGCCCAATCCATTTGGGATACTACGATCTTCGCCTTCCTTCAGTTATGGAAGAGCAGGCGAAATTGGCTCGCAATTACGGCGTATCTGGATTCGCTTATTATTTCTATTGGTTTGCCGGTAAGCTGCTTATGGAAAAACCGCTGGAAGCCATGCGCGATAACCCCGACGTGGACATGCCGTATTGCATGATTTGGGCCAACGAAAACTGGACCCGCCGATGGGACGGTTTAGACCAAGAAATCCTGATTTCCCAGGATCATTCTCTGGAAGATTCACGTGCTATGCTCCTGTATCTTGAAACTTACATGAAAGATTCAAGGTACATCCGCATCAACGGGAAGCCTCTGTTCATCGTTTATCGGGCCCACCTGATTCCTGACTTTAAGGAAACCGTTCAGATGTGGCGGGAGCAAGCAAAAGAGATGGGTTTAAGTGGCTTATATATTGTATCGGCGCAGACAGACGATGGTGTAACTGCGGAAGAACTTGGGCTAGACGCGGTTATGCAGTTCCCACCCCATGCAGTAAATGCCAAAGATGTCACCCGGCTTGTTGATAACCTAACGAGTGGATTTGAAGGTGGCATCTACGATTACGATGATATCGTTTCTAAGGAGGTTCGAAAGAAACCCTCTGCTAAAAAGACTTTCCGAACTGCAATGTTATCTTGGGACAACACTGCCCGGCGTGGTTTGAAAGCATCTGTGTTTACTGACTTTAGTTTGACTCGATACAGTCAGTGGCTATCGGCGAACATTGAAAACACGGCCAAAAACCCTGTCCTCACGGATGATGAACGTATCGTTTTCATCAACGCATGGAATGAATGGGCCGAAGGAACTCACCTGGAGCCTGATCAACACTACGGGTACGGATACTTAGACGCCACGCGTAAGGTACTGGCCGACTACGATTCTTCCGCGGCGCGTTTCCTGCGCCCTGAGATTCCTAAGACTACGGATGCAAAGTATGCTATCGTCGCGCATGTACACTACGCGGATACATGGCCGGAACTAAAGGAACTCATTGATGAGCTTCCTCAAGGTATGGTCGACGTTTATGTAACGGTTACAAGCTTGGAAACGGCGTTGACTGTAAGTAAAAGCATGCCGGAGGCACATGTTGAACTTGTAGACAACCGTGGCCGAGATGTTCGCCCGTTCCTGTTGACGATAAAGCGCATCGCGCATTTGAACTACAGAGCGTTGTGCAAGGTTCATGGAAAGAAATCAGTATACCGTGTCGATGGGGATAAAATCCGCAAGAGCACGTTGAGCGCGCTAATCAATAAATCGGCTTTCACAAAGTTTGAAACAGACCCAAGCTTGGGAATGCTTGCGTCGCCAGAATCAATCCATAAGCACGACTCAACCAATATGCATCACAACCTTGAAAACGTTAAAAATATTTCTCGTCAGATAGGTATTGAATACAAAAAGGGAAAATTTGTTGCTGGAACCATGTTTTGGATCACTCCTGCAGCGATCGAACCTCTTTTGAAGCTAGATACTGACGATTTTGACGTCGAGCGTGGTTTGGCTGATGGGACACGTGCCCACGCTATAGAGCGAATATTCGTCAACCTTGTTGAGAATTTGGGATTTCGTTTGGAACCCTTTGAAGGTCGGTAATTTAGTTTCCCAGCATGTGGAGGTGCAGACCGGTGCGTGGCATTGGTCTCTTGCTTCTTAAGAGCAGAGCGGATTGTCTCTTTGCACGGCTCCAGTTTTCTGACAGCTGATTTTGAGCCTACCCAATTTAACTGGCCCACTGCTATGAACTGTATCGGGTTTAACGGAGGCGCCAACTCTTGAATTGGACGGAGCATCGTAGATCTTTCGCGTTTTCGTGCCGCTCACTTGCTCATTTGGGTCGCTTTCCTCTCGAAAGCGATCGGGCTTCCAGCCTAATGCTGGGCGCCGCCGACTTGGAATGTAGAAGCCATTGATGTGCTTGAAGATGGCCATTTCAGTGCTTTGGCGCATTGGCCATGAAGTACGCTTGATAAGGTCTGGTTTGATCGTTTTGAAGAACATGTTTGTCCAGTGATCGAAGCTCGCGCTTCTCGCGACACTGCGCCGGCTAGTAGATCGCTGTATTGCTTTTCCGACGACTTGCTTGGACGCGATGCTACCATGACGAACTTGCCCAAAAGGCTTCCTTCCATTCCAGCGAAAGGACCACAGTCGAAATTTGGGATCGGCCAACTAGGCTGACGTGTACGTTCACTAAGTTTGACCTCGCAACTATTGCGTTCTTATACTAATGAAACCCCCAATGGTATGGGACAAGTGCATTGCAAGAAAAGCCAAAAACTCTCTTCTTTCACATAGGACATGGAAAGACCGGCACCACCGCTACGCAAAACATGTTATCTATAGTTTCTCCGGAATTGAAAGAGCAAGGCATTTGTTATCATGTGCCGCCTGAAATGAAGGCCCTAGCTAAATCTGGAAAAATCCAGAGCGGTAACTTAATGGTTCGTTTGGATTTGGATATTGAAGATGCAGATCGGGAAGTCACCAAACGTATCACAGACGTTACTCGAGAAAATCCTGATTGCGATGCTTTCATATTTTCCAGCGAGTATCTTTTCGACAGATTTCCGAATACTCTTCCGAAAATTCACCAAGAGTTTGCGTCAAAATACAATATTGTTGTAATTGTTGTGGTTCGTGAGCCAACAGAAATGCTCACGTCACTCTACTCTCAATTAGTAAAACGTCATGGTTTTTACGGCGAGGTGGAACAGGCCGCCGAATTGGTTTTTCATCTTACTGGCGCGGCCAATGTTTTAACAACCTGTAAATCTCTTGGGGTGCAAGCTAACGTGCTCAATTATTCTGTTGAAAAGAAAAATATCTCAGCGAGATTAATGTCTATTTTTGGCGTACCTGATTTGCTACAGGCTGAAGCCGAGAAGGTTTTGGTGTCTCCCAGCAATCGATCATTAACGTATTGGGAGACGGAGATTATTAAGTCAATAAATCGCGTATTTGGGGCTAAGCACGGCTTAAAAACCTCCGATGCCCTCGTGGAGGGCTTGCCAGATATTTCAAGCGAAGTGATTGAGGTCTCCTCAAGTGCTGTTGAAAAAGTTATTAGACAAAATGCTGAAGCCGCCAAAGTGGTAAACGAGTATCTCGATGCGAACAAGAAAATAAGACTTTTAAATAAGGTAGGCCAGAGTCCCGCAAAACACGCGGACCTAACTGAAAAACAATTCGACACAGTCTTTGAGGCTCTGCATCAGAGTATTGGCGATGAGGAACAGTTGCAGCGCGATAATGAGCAGTTGCAGCGCAATAATGAGCAGTTGCAGCGCGATAATGAGCAGTTGCAGCGTGACAATGAGCAGTTGCAGCGTGACAATGAGCAGTTGCAGTACGAAAAAAGACACGCACAAAAGTACCCGTGGAAGTATATCAGAAATGCGTGGCAGGTTCGTTTTGGGAAAGGCAGCTAGGTGTTCAGTCTTGGTGAACCAGCCCCCTGAAATCAGGCAATTGAGGTGTTCGTAATTCTTCCAATCAAAGGATGGGCTATGAACTGCAGAATTTCAGACGAACAGATCATCAGAATGATCAGAGAAAATGAAGAGAGTGTTAAGGCGCAAGAACCGTGCCGCCACTAAGGCCGCTGAGAGCAATTTATCTTGGGCTGGCCTTAGATAGCGCCAGCGGCAGAATCTACAAAGGCGCCCTTGGGCGCCTTGTTTTATTGGTCGGAGTGAGAGGATTCGAACCTCCGACCCCTGCCTCCCGAAGACAGTGCTCTACCAGGCTGAGCTACACTCCGACCGTGGCGGGTGATCTATACCCGGCGTTTGGGATGCGCAAGAGGTTTCTGAGACGTGGGTGCTGGAAATCGCGCGTGAAAAATACTCGGGCTCGAATGTTCGGAATCAGCGAAGCGGATCCGTTTTGTAAAGGCGGATTTTTGTTCCGCCATGGTCGACGACCGGGCCGGGCGCTAATAACGGCAGGCGCGTTGACCTTGCCAGGGACGGGGCGCTTGTCACTATTCCAACCCGCCACCCCTGAAATCGGCTCATCAGGGCTTTGCCCATTGCACCATAGACCGAGCGCAGCCTTTTTTCGTCCCCGATCCGCGCACCATAAGGCGGGTTCACAATTACCAGCCCCTTTGGGCCTTCCGGGGGTTTCATGTCACTGACCGACTTTAACTGAAACTGTGTCGCTTGGCTCACTTGCGCTCGCTTGGCGTTCGCAATGGCGGCTTCAATCGCACCTGCATTTCTGTCTGAGCCGTAGAAGGTTAGCCCAGTTTCCTTGCTGGTGGTTCCATCTCGCATTGATTGCCAATGGCTGCGATCAAAACTGGCAAGATCTTCAAAAGCAAAGCTGCGCAACCGGCCGGGCAGCAAGCCCAGGGCGATTTCGGCGGCCTCGATCACAAATGTGCCTGACCCGCACATTGGATCAAGGACAGGTTCGTTACCGGTGTAGCCGCAGTCGTGCAGAAACATGGCGGCCATCGTTTCCCGCATCGGCGCTTTGGCTATCGCTTCCTTATGTCCGCGCTTGTGCAAAAGCTCGCCTGAGCTGTCGATCGACAATGTGCACATGTCTTTTTCGATTCGCAGAAGGACCCTTAGGCTGGCTTCAGATGAGATCGGAGCCCCCAATGTCTCGGATATCGCGCGTTCGATCCTTTGTCGGGCGGCTCCGGCATGGTAAATCCGGGATTTGCGGCTTGTTGCCTCGACCTTGATAGGAACGTCCGGGCGCAGGAACTCTTTCCACGGAAATTTGCGGGCCCGTTTGTCCAGCTGAGCCAGATGCACCGCCGGAAAGCTACCCAATCGCACAAGAACCTTGTTCGCACCCCTCAAGGTCAGGTTGGCTCGCCAGGCTTCGGACCAAGATCCTCGGCACGTTACGCCACCTCGAACCTCTTTCGCCTGGGCGAATCCGTTCGACTGCGCCTCGGCGCATAAAGGCGCTTCGAGGCCCGGCGTCGCAATTAGAAAGATGTCGAGGTCTGCGTTTTGTTCCATTCTGGTTGCTTACACCGGAACCTTCGCGGGTGCGACACGCTTTTTTTGGCGCTAGAAATGTGTCACTTTGCCGAATAAATAGCGGGAAAGTGCGGTTTCAAGATAACTTTTGGCGGTAACAGGTTTGCGTTTAGAAGCGTCCCCGCGTAAAGGGTCCGTGATCGGAATTATGCCTGCGGAATTTGGACCCATTTTGTCGCTTTCGCGACAAGTGGTATGAATTTCCGCGTTATTGCATGGCCCCAACTGGCGTCAGCAATGCAGGCGCAGCAATGAAGGCTTGGAAGAACGTAGCGACATGCAAACTTTCAAACTTAAAAAAGGGTTGGATCTGCCGGTTGAAGGCGCTCCTGACCAGACCATCCATCCGGGGCCGGACTACAAGACCGTCGGCGTTTTGGGTGGAGATTATATCGGCCTGAAGCCCAAGATGTTGGTGCAAGAGGGTGAGGAGGTTCAACGGGGTGCACCGTTGTTCTGTCACAAGGACGCACCAGAGGCGATGATGGTTGCGCCGGTAAGCGGTAAAGTGGTTGCCATCAACCGGGGTGCCCGCCGTGTCCTGCAAAGCGTTGTGATCGAAGTGTCGGATGCAAATGACAACGGCGTCGATTTTTCGAACGTTGGCGATGCAGACAGCGCAGAAGGTGTGACCGCCAAACTGTGTGCCGCTGGCCTGTGGACCGCGTTTCGCACGCGGCCCTATTCGAAGATGCCGCAGCCGGGCAGCGCGCCGACGGCAGTCTTTGTAACTGCCATGGACAGTGATCCGCTGGCCCCAGATGCCGCGTCGATCATCGCTGAAGCGCCCGAGGCGTTCAACTCGGGTCTGGCAGCGATCACCAAACTGACCGAAGGAAAAACCTTTCTGTGCCAGAAGGACGGCGATGCGATCCCCGGAGCAGATGTTCCCGGCGTAGAAGCGGCGGCGTTTTCTGGTCCGCACCCGTCTGGTCTGGCGGGTACCCATATCCATTTTCTCGAGCCTCTGGCTGGTGAAAAGCAGGTCTGGACCATCAGCTATCAGGATGTCATTGCAATCGGCCGCCTGATGCAAACGGGTCATTTGGATCCCAATATTGTGATTGCTTTGACCGGACCCGGGGCGCGTCAGCCGCGCCTAGTACGCACCGTTATGGGTGCATCCACGGATGACCTGACCCGTGATGAGGTGAACGTGGACGGCACGCCGCGTATCATCTCGGGCTCAATCCTGTCTGGTCAGCAAGCTGATGGACCGACAGCCTATCTGGGTCGTTTTGCGCGCCAGATCAGTATCATACGTGAAGATCACGATCAAATTCCGATGGGCTGGATTCGTCCAATGCCGTCGAAGTTTTCCGTTCAACCCGTTCTAGGTTCAGCGTTTGCCAAGAAGCTGTACGCTTTTACATCCAACCTGAATGGCGGGCGTCGCGCGATGGTGCCAACCGGTGTCTTCGAGGAACTGATGCCGCAGGATTACCTGCCGACTCAGCTGCTGCGCGCTTTGTTGGTTATGGATACCGACACGGCCCAAGCCTTGGGGGCGTTGGAGCTGGATGAAGAGGACCTGGGCCTTGTGGGCTTTGCCTGTCCAGCGAAATATGAATACGGGCTGGCGCTACGCGACTGCCTGAGCAAGATTGAAAAGGAGGGCTGATCCAAATGGGTTTGCGCAGCTTCTTCGATCGGATCGAGCCGAACTTTACCAAGGGCGGCAAGTACGAAAAGTATTTCCCCATCTACGAGATGGTCGAAAGCTTTATCTACACTCCGAAAACTGTGACCACCGTTGCCCCTCATGCGCGGTCTTACGTGGATATGAAGCGGATCATGACCTATGTCGTGATCGCGACGATCCCGTGTATCCTGTGGGGAATGTACAATACCGGCTATCAGGCCAATTCGGCTATTGCCACGCTTGGGCCTGATTCCGCAACTGGATGGCGGATCGCCATTCTGCAGATGTTTGGCATTTCGCTGAACCCGGAAAGCATTTTTGCCAATGTTATGCACGGGCTGATGTATTTCCTACCGATCTATATCGTCACGCTGGTCGCCGGTGGTATTTTCGAGGTCATCTTCGCAACCGTGCGCGGGCACGAGGTGAACGAGGGTTTCCTTGTCACATCAATGCTCTATACGCTGATCATGCCCGCAACCACGCCCCTGTGGCAAGTTGCTTTGGGGATTATCTTCGGTGTCGTGATCGGTAAAGAAGTGTTTGGTGGGACAGGCAAGAACTTCCTCAACCCGGCGCTGGTTGGCCGGGCTTTCTTGTACTTCGCTTATCCTGCGCAGATGTCGGGCGATGCGGTTTGGACCCCGGTTGATGGGTTCTCGGGTGCAACTGCACTGGCGGTTTCGGCGGCTGACGGCGTTCAGGCGCTGGCGGCTGAAGGCATCACCTGGTCAAGCGCGTTCTTCGGACAGATCCAGGGCAGCTTTGGTGAGACATCGACCTTGGCGTGTATGATCGGTCTGGCCTTCCTGCTGACGACGAAGATTGCCAATTACCGGCTGATTGTGGGCTGTCTGGCCGGAACTATCGGCTTTACCCTGCTGCTGAACCTCATCGGCTCGGACACGAACCCGATGTTCGCGATGCCATGGTACTGGCACATCGTTCTGGGCGGTTATGCCTTTGGTCTGGCCTTTATGGTAACGGAACCTGTTTCGGCCAGCCACACCAACGTGGGTCGCTATATCTACGGCGCTCTGATCGGTGTCATGGTTGTGATGATCCGCGTGATCAATCCGGCTTTCCCCGAAGGTATGATGCTGGCAATCCTGTTCGGGAACGTCTTTGCACCGTTGATCGATTACTTCGTCGTTCAGGCCAACATTAAACGGAGGGCGCGTCGCTATGTCTGATACGCAATCCCCAGATCAAAACGAGGCACCTAAAGGCGCGATTGCCAAGTTTCTGGCGGCCTCGCCGGACTCGGTTGGCAAAACGATCTTCATCGCCGTCGCCGTTTGTCTTGTCGCCTCGATGGTCGTTTCCGCCGCTGCGGTCAGCTTGCGCCCGGTACAGGAAACCAACCGACTGAAGGATAAACAGGTCAACGTTCTGCAAGTTGCGGGCGTTTTTGAACCCGGCATCGACGTGACCGAAGCCTTCGCTGCGTTTGAGCCGCATGTGCTGGAACTGTCCACCGGCGACTTCGTTGATGACCAGTTCGATCCGGCCACCTTCGACGACATCGCTGCTGCCAGCGACCCCGAGTTGAGCGTTGCGCTGGATGATGATCCCGCAGGCATTGGCCGAAAGTCGAAATACCGTGTGATCTATCTGCTGCGCGACGACGCAGGCGATCTGGACAAGGTGATCCTGCCGCTGCACGGCTATGGTCTATGGTCCACGCTTTATGGCTTTATTGCGCTGGAGAATAACGGCAACGATATCTACGGCCTGCAATTCTATCAGCACGGCGAAACCCCCGGCCTTGGGGCCGAGGTGGATAACCCGCGCTGGAAAGCGTTGTGGAATGGCAAGAAGTTGCGCGATGACAATGGTGATCTGCAAATCACTGTGTCCAAATCGCAACCTGCGGCCGGACCTGATTTCTATATCGATGCTCTGGCAGGGGCGACCCTGACCTCGGTAGGTGTCGATAACCTGGTGAAATTCTGGATGGGCGACGCGGGCTACGCTCCGTTCCTGGCCAAACTGCAAGCAGGAGAGTTCTAATGTCTCAGACCAAGAAAGAGATGCTGGTCGACCCGCTTGTCGACAATAACCCGATCACTTTGCAGGTGCTGGGCATCTGTTCAGCGCTGGCGGTGACCTCGTCACTGCAGGTGTCGATGGTGATGGCGCTGGCGGTGATCTTCGTGACCTCGTTCTCGTCCTTCTTCATCTCGTGCCTGCGCAACCAGATCCCCGGTTCGATCCGGATCATCGTACAGATGGTGATCATCGCCTCGCTGGTGATCCTCGTGGATCAGATCCTGAAAGCCTATGCGTTCGAGATCTCGAAAACCCTGTCGGTTTTCGTCGGCCTGATCATTACCAACTGCATCGTGATGGGCCGCGCCGAGGCGTTTGCGATGAAGAACCCGCCGGTTGCGTCCTTTATCGACGGCATGGGCAATGGCATGGGCTATGGTCTGATCCTGCTGCTGGTCGGCTTCATTCGTGAGTTGTTCGGCGCCGGGTCGCTGTTCGGCGTCACCATTCTGGAGACCGTCAACAACGGTGGCTGGTATGTGCCCAACGGCATGCTGCTGCTGCCACCGTCAGCGTTCTTCATCATCGGTCTGATCATCTGGGCCTTCCGCACATGGAAGCCGAACCAGGTGGAAGAGCGTGAATACAAAATTCAGCAGGTAGAGGCCCACTGATGGAAGGTCTGATCTCACTGGCCGTAAAGGCCATCTTTGTCGAAAACCTTGCGCTCAGCTTCTTCCTGGGGATGTGTACCTTCATCGCCGTGTCCAAGAAGATTTCAACCGCGCTGGGTTTGGGTATTTCGGTCATGGTCGTGCAGGCCATCACCGTGCCCGCGAACAATCTGTTGCTGAACTACTTGCTGAAACCGGGCGCACTTGCCTGGGCTGGCTTCCCGGATGTGGACCTGACTTTCCTTGGCCTGATCTCGTATATCGGCGTAATCGCGGCGATGGTTCAGATCCTCGAGATGGTTTTGGACAAGTACTTCCCGCCGCTTTACAACGCGCTGGGGATTTTCCTGCCGCTGATCACAGTGAACTGCGCCATTCTGGGTGGCTCGCTGTTCATGGTGGAACGTGATTATAACTTTGCCGAGGCCGCAACCTATGGTCTGTCTTCCGGCTTTGGCTGGGCGTTGGCGATCACTGCGATGGCGGGTGTTCGCGAAAAGCTGAAATATTCGGACATTCCCGACGGCCTACAGGGTCTGGGCATCACCTTCATCACCGCAGGATTGATGGCCATGGCCTTCATGTCCTTCTCGGGCGTGAAACTGTAAGGAGGCGTCAATGGAAACCTTTACCCTAGGCGTAGCTCTTTTCACCGTCATCGTTCTGGCACTGGTGGCCGTCATCATGGCCGCCCGGTCCAAGCTGGTGTCGACCGGCAACGTGAACATCACCATCAATGGCGAGAAAACCATTTCCGTACCAGCTGGCGGCAAATTGCTGCAAACGCTGGCGGCCGAAAAGCTTTTTGTTCCTTCGGCTTGCGGGGGTGGTGGCACCTGTGCGCAATGTCGGGTGCGCGTGCATTCGGGTGGTGGGTCGATCCTGCCCACTGAGGAAAGCCATATCACCAAACGCGAAGCCTCGTGCGGTGACCGACTGTCCTGTCAGGTGGCCGTGAAGCAGGATATGGACATCGAAGTCCCCGAAGAGGTCTTTGGCGTCAAGAAATGGGAATGCACGGTGCGTTCGAATGAGAACGTGGCAACCTTCATCAAGGCGCTGACGCTGGATCTGCCGGAAGGCGAGGACGTGAACTTCCGCGCGGGTGGCTACATTCAGATTGAAGCCCCTGCGCACGCGTTGAAATACACTGATTTCGACGTGGAAGAGGAATATCGCGAAGACTGGGACCGCTTCAATCTTTGGCAGTACGAGTCGGTTGTCGCGGAACCGATCGAGCGCGCCTATTCGATGGCCAACTACCCGGACGAGAAGGGCATGATCATGCTGAACGTCCGCGTAGCTTCACCGCCTCCGGGCTCGGAAGGTATCCCTCCGGGTCAGATGTCATCTTACATCTTCAACTTGAAGCCGGGTGACAAGGTCACAATCTCGGGTCCATTTGGCGAGTTCTTCGCGCGCGAGACCCAAAAAGAGATGGTGTTCATCGGCGGTGGTGCGGGCATGGCCCCCATGCGCAGCCACATATTTGACCAGCTCAAGCGCCTCGAAAACCGCGATCGCAAGATCAGCTTCTGGTATGGTGCGCGGTCGAAGAAAGAGATGTTCTTTGTCGAAGATTTCGACCAATTGGCCGAAGAGTTCGACAATTTCGATTGGCATGTTGCGCTTTCGGATGCGCAGCCCGAGGATGACTGGAAAGGCTATACCGGTTTCATCCATAACGTCCTGTTCGAAGAATACCTCAAGAACCATCCCGCGCCAGAAGACTGCGAGTTCTACATGTGTGGTCCGCCCATCATGAACCAGTCGGTCATCAACATGCTGCTGGATTTGGGCGTGGACCGAGAAGACATCATGCTCGACGATTTCGGCGGGTAAGAAAACAAGAACCGGCGCTTCAAGCGCCGGTTTTTTCGTTTTGGCCGTCACACGACGCTATTTTCCGTAATAATCCCGATACCAGGCAACAAACTGGGCTATGCCGTCTTTCAGGTCCGTCTGTGGACGGTAATTGGTCAGCCGCTGCAACAAACGGTTGTCAGCCCATGTCGCATGAACGTCGCCCATCTGCATCGGCATAAAGTTCTTGATGGCCTCCTGTCCAACCGCCTCTTCGATAGCTTCGATGAAATCCATCAAGCGCACTTTGTCGCCGTTTCCAATATTGACGATACGATAGGGTGCTACGGGTGACAGGCTGTCGCCGTCCTCAATGTCTTCACGGCTGGCCGGCCGGACCGGGGGCACATCGATTAGCAATCTGATCCCGCGCACAAGATCCTCAACATGGGTGAAGTCCCGATACATGTCTCCATGATTGTAGATATCAATGGGACGACCTTCCAATATGGCCGCCACAAACTTGAAATAGGCCAGATCGGGCCGACCCCAGGTGCCATAGACCGTAAAGAACCGAAACATCGTGGTCGGCAGATTCCACAGATGTGCATAGGAATGCCCCATCGCCTCATTCGCCTTTTTGGTGGCAGAGTAGATGGTCAATTGCGTGTCCGCTTTTTCCGTTTCGGTAAACGGCATTTCTTCGTTGGCACCATAGATGGACGAGGTCGAAGCCATCAACAGATGCTCGACCTCATGCTGACGCGCGATTTCCATTACGTTGAACGTGCCAACGACATTAGATTCGATATAGCTTCGGGGGTATTCGAGGCTGTGCCGAACACCTGCTTGGGCCGCCAGGTGGACGATGACATCGGGCTGGAACTCGTCCGCCACTTGCACCAGACGGTCATAGTTTTCCAGCCGATCTTCGGTCGCGGTAAACCCCGGGGTTTGCAATAGGATCTGATGTCTGCGCTGTTTCAGGGTCACATCGTAATAATCGGTCATTCCGTCATAGCCATGCACCCGGAACCCTTCTGCCAGAAGCAGCTTGGCCAGATGGAAACCGATGAACCCCGCAGAGCCCGTAATCAATACCCGCTTCATAAAACCCTCTGAACGCTCCGCAAAACCATGACTGACCAAACGGCTTTGGCCCACGAACCAGACCAAGGGCCATGACCATTTTCAAGGCCATATCGGACAACCTAAGGCCGTTGGTCAACACTTTGCCTGTTCAATCAGTTGTTCATTGCCGCCAATAGGCGAGAAGGGTAGGGAACAGACCGTATGATAAGCAATTGGATCAGACAGCGACTTCAACGCAAAACAGGGCGAGCAACCGATACCTTCCCCTGTGACATCGCCCCCACCACGCGAGTGACGGCGGTGGCTGATATTCATGGCCGTCTGGATTTGTTGCATGCGTTGTTGCCACGCTTGGATGATCAAAGCCCTCTGGTTTTTGTTGGAGACTACATTGACCGGGGGCCTTTCAGCGCGCAAGTGTTGCGCCATCTGCACCATCTGAGCGACGCATCAGATCGGCGCGTCCATTGCCTTCTTGGTAACCATGAAGAGATGTTGTTGCATTTCTTGGATGATCCAGAACGCCATGCGAGGCTCTGGTTTCGAAACGGAGGTCTGCATACGCTGGCGTCATTCGGGCTCAAACCAACTGGAGATCTGGAAGACAGCCGGAAAGTCAAGGAACTGGCCGAAGGCCTGCGAAAAGCGATGGGTCAGGAATTGCTGGAATGGCTGACAAAGCTGCCCCTGACCTGGACCAGTGGCAACGTCACTATTGTTCACGCGGCTTTGGACCCTCGTCGCGCTATCGAAGCTCAGGACCGTCAGATCTGCCTTTGGGGACATCCCATGTTCCCAAGGACCGCGCGCGGCGATGATCAATGGGTGGTGCACGGTCACACAATCGTAAACCAGCCCCGTGTCAGAAACAGGGTCCTGTCGATTGACACGGGCGCTTTTGCCTCAGGCCGGTTGACGGCCGCGGAGATCGAGGACGGAGGCGTCAGGTTCCTTTCGACAGGCTGATCCTAGCCGACGA
Organism: Ruegeria sp. HKCCA5929; assembly: GCF_013034525.1. Taxonomy (NCBI): domain Bacteria; kingdom Pseudomonadati; phylum Pseudomonadota; class Alphaproteobacteria; order Rhodobacterales; family Roseobacteraceae; genus Ruegeria; species Ruegeria sp. HKCCA5929. The sequence goes on along the minus strand of NZ_WQGE01000003.1, from coordinate 476,368 downwards.
TCATCTGCTTCATCCGAAGGGCTTCGTATTCCAGCTCTTTCAAGCGGAAATGCACGACGTCTCCGATAGTGATGACGCCACTCAAATGGCCGTCACGCAGAACGGGCATATGGCGGAAACGGCCTTCGGTCATCGTCTTCAGGACATCGTTTAGCAGATCGTCTGGTGTACAGGTCTTGACCTCTTTGGTCATCAGGTCTTCGACCGCTTGCGGCAAGGTCTGGCCGGGTGTGTCTGCCATGCGCCGTACAATGTCGCGCTCTGACAGGATGCCTTGCAATGCACCGTTCTGATCGGTCACCAAAACGGCCCCGATCCGCTTGTCCTTAAGCGTGTTGACCACGGAATGGATCGTATCGTTTGGCCGTACCGAAAATACCGCGTCCCCTTTTCCCTCAAGCAGTTTGGCCACGGTGGTCTGTGAGTGCGACAAGTTCGATTCTGCCGATTGGCTATACGTCGTCTTGTCTGCCTTGTCGCCGCGTGTTGGTGACTGGTAAGAGGTTGGGGCCATGGGCAATCTCCTTATGGTTCTTGCAATGTCTTTCCCTTTCACCTTAGCGCAGCTAAACGACCTGTATAGGGTGCAAATGCCCGAATGCTCGAAATCTGTGGTCAACAAAGGACGATCAAGCTTGTGAGTGGACTCTACCTTACACCGCCTGTGGCCGCTTTGATCTTCTTTGCGGTTGTCGTGTGTGGTCACAACTTTCGCATGGCCTGGAAGCAACAGGCCCCGGGGTGGCAGAAGCGAGCGTGGTTGTTTGGAGTTCCGGCTGGGGTTGGGCTTTTGGTATTGGGTTTTCTGCCGTTAAAACTCTAATGTCGATTTGACTCTGACGAGGGTCACTGGCATATGCCGGGCACAGAAATTCCCGGAGCTCGCCCTATGCGTCTTTTGCCTTTTGTGGCCCTTGTTGCCCTTCTTTCCGGCTGCTTTTTGGACAAGGAGCCCGAAGTGGTTCGCCTGTCCGGTGAAACGATGGGGACAACCTTCAATATCACTGCCATAGGCGAAGATCTGGACGAGGCCAAACTTGCAGCCTCGGTCGATGAGACATTGGCTGAGGTCAACGCGAAGATGTCGAACTGGGACCCGAATTCCGAGGTCTCTGTCTTTTCGGCGTCGGCCAGTACAGAGCCGATGACTATCTCGGACGAATTCGCTTTGGTCATCGCTGCTGCCAACGACGTGCACGAAAAAACCGGTGGAACTTTCGATGTGACCCTTGGCCCACTGATCGAATTATGGGGGTTTGGCCCTCGTAAGCCCGAAGATCCGGTGCCATCTGATGCTGACATCCAAGCCGCGTTAAACGGCGTCGGCCAAAGCCGTCTGCTTACGCTGGATACCGAAGCCGGAACTCTTGCGAAATCTGACGCCAGCGTCGGTATCAACCTGTCTGCAATTGCCAAGGGATATGGCATCGATGCGGTAGCCGAAACCTTAAGGGACGCCGGAATCGAGAATTACCTGGTTGAAATTGGTGGTGATCTGGTTGCCATGGGTCAGAACGAAAAGGGCGAAGCTTGGCGCATCGGCATCGAAAAACCGGAAACGGGCAGTCAGAGCATTCAGCTGATCGTGTCAGTGAATGACCTGGGCATGGCCAGCTCGGGCGACTACAAGAATTTCTTCGAACAGGACGGCGTGCGCTATTCGCATATTATCGATCCCACGACCGGACGCCCGATCACGCACCGGACAACCTCTGTCACTGTTTTGGCCGAAAACGCGATGATGGCCGATGCCTGGGCCACCGCGATGCTGGCCTTGGGTCAGGAAAAGGGCCTGAAACTGGCGGAAGAGCATAAACTTGCCGTGTATTTCATCTCGCGGGATGTGACAGGCGGTGAAGAAGCTTATATTACTGCCCATAGCACCGCGTTCAAAGACGCGCTGGAATCGAACTGACTGGAGGAGCTGAGATGAGCACTTTTATTCTGGCTTTTATTCTTCTCGCCCTCGTTATGGTGGGTATGTCACTCGGCGTCATGCTGATGGGCAAGACCATCAAAGGCAGCTGTGGTGGTCTGAATGCCATATCGGGTGCTGATAAATGCGTTGTCTGCCAAAAAGACGTGGATCCCAACAGCCCGTTGCGCGATCAGCTGCAATGCAAGCGCGCCAAGAAGATGCTGGAGCAGATGGAACGTCAGGCCTGAAGCAAAGTTTTGCTTCGCACTGCGGACGGAAATGGCTAACTAAGTTTCTGTAAGGTTTAGGGGCGTCGCGTTGGCCAAGGCGAAAAACATCCTGTTCATCATGTTCGACCAGCTACGCTGGGACTACCTGAGCTGTTACGGGCATCCGCACCTGCACACGCCAAACATAGATCGCCTGGCAGCCAAAAGCGTGCGGTTTAACCGGGCTTACATTCAGTCACCAATCTGCGGCAGCTCGCGCATGTCTACCTATACCGGGCGCTATGTGCATTCGCATGGGGCGTCTTGGAACGGTATTCCGCTCAAAGTCGGCGAGATCACGATGGGTGATCATCTTCGCAAGGCGGGAATGGACTGCTGGCTGGTCGGCAAAACTCATATGCGGGCGGACGCAGAAGGCATGGCGCGGTTAGGGCTGGAACCCGACAGCCTGATTGGTGCCCGGGTTGCCGAATGCGGCTTTGACGTGTTCGAACGCGATGACGGTATGCTGCCCGAGGGTCCCGACGGGTTTTACGATCCGCACGGAGCGAAGGAGTACAACAAGTTCCTCAAGGCCAAGGGGTATGAGAGCGACAATCCATGGCATGATTTTGCCAATTCAGGTTTGGATGAAGACGGCAATGTTCTGTCCGGCTGGTTTTTGAAAAACGCGCCGGAAGCCGCAAATATCTCCGAAGACGACAGCGAAACGCCCTATCTGACAGGGCGCGGTATCGAGTTTATGGAAACGCATGATGGCCCGTGGTGCTGCCACCTGAGCTTTATCAAACCGCATTGGCCTTACATCGTGCCAGAACCTTATGCCTCAATGTTCGGTCCAGAACATGTTTTGCCCGTAGTGCGATCCGAGGCTGAACGGCAAAACGCGCATCCGGTACTCAAGGCTTTCATGGACACAAAGATTGGTCAGACCTTTTCCCGACAGGATGTGCGTGAGGCGGTGATCCCAGCCTATATGGGCTTGATCAAACAAGCCGACGACCAGATGGGGCGTCTGTTCGACTGGATGGAAGAAACCGGGCGGATGGACGACACGATGATCGTTCTAACCTCGGATCACGGTGACTTTCTTGGTGATCATTGGATGGGTGAGAAGACGTTTTTTCACGATGCTTCGACCAAAATGCCGCTGATCATTTATGATCCATCGCCCGAGGCTGATGCGACTCGTGGGACGGTCAGTGATGCGCTGGTCGAGTCCATCGATTTGGCTCCAACCTTTGTTGATCTGGCAGGCGGTGACGTTGCCACTCATATCCTTGAAGGTCATTCGTTGCTGCCCATCCTGCATGGGTCCGCAGAAGAGGTGCCCCGGGACTTTGTCATCTGCGAATACGATTACTCAGGCTCACCGATCGCTGATATCGTAGGAGTGTCGGTTCGCGAAGCGGTGATGTTCATGGTGGCCAACAAAAAGTGGAAACTCATCCATTGCGAGGGCGGGCACAGACCGATCCTGTTTGATCTGGAAAACGATCCTCAGGAACTGAATGATCTGGGCAACAGCACAGAGCATGCAAACGTGATCGCTGAAATGTATGATCACCTGTTCGCATGGGCGCGGCGACCGTCACAACGCACCACGAGGTCGGAACAGCAATTGATCGACATGCGTACCAAAAGCAGAGGCCGAGGCATTGTCTTGGGTGTGTATGATGAAAATGACGCGCCTTTGGACCTTACTGTGAAGTACCGCAATCGAAAGGCACGTCCATACAAGAGCTACCTCAAGGGATAGAGCCTCTGCGTCTATTAAATCTTTTTCACCTGCCCAAAGGTGGTTCACCCGCCGAAGGCAAGGCGATAGAAGAAGCGCACGAGCAGTAATCGGAGAAACTCTATGGCCGCGCCCAAACCTGTTGTCTTGTGCATTCTCGATGGGTGGGGGCTGTCCGACGACACCAAAGCCAACGCGCCGTATCTGGCAAATACGCCGACTTTTGATGCGATCATGGCCAATAGCCCTCATGCAACGCTGATCACCCATGGCCCCGATGTAGGTCTGCCAAGTGGACAAATGGGCAATTCAGAAGTTGGCCACACCAATATCGGCGCAGGTCGCGTTGTCGCCATGGATTTGGGTCAGATCGATCTGGCTATCGAAGACGGCTCATTTTTCGAAAATGAAGCCCTGCAACAGTTTATCTCCAAAGTGAAAGCGGCGGGCGGGACAGCGCATCTGATGGGGCTGGTCTCGGACGGGGGCGTGCATGGGCATCTGAACCATATCGTCGCCGCAGCGACTGCGATCACCGATGCGGGTGTCCCAGTTGCGCTGCACGCAGTCACCGATGGGCGGGACGTAGCACCAAAATCGGCGCTGACCTATATCGCGGAACTGGAAGAGCGCTTGCCTGAAAACGCGCGCATTGTGACCGTCTGCGGACGTTATTTTGCCATGGACCGGGACAATCGCTGGGAACGTGTCAGCGAAGCCTATGACGCGATGACCAAAGGGCAGGGAAGGGCGGCGCACAGCGCCCATGGTGCGGTCGATCATGCCTATAACCAGTCTGAGTCTGACGAGTTCATCACCCCGTCTGTTGTTGAAGGTTACACGGGCGTTCTAGATGGCGACGGGTTCTTCTGCCTTAATTTTCGTGCTGATCGGGCGCGGGAAATCCTGCGGGCCATTGGAGAGCCCGGGTTTTCCGACTTTGACACAGGGCCGCGGCCCTCTCTCTCGGCGCTGCTGGGCATGGTCGAATATTCGGACGGACACAACGCCTATATGACCACCGTTTTTCCCAAACGGGCCATCGTGAATACTTTGGGGGAATGGGTGGCCAAACAGGGGCTGCGCCAGTTCCGGTTGGCTGAAACCGAGAAATACCCACACGTAACCTTCTTCCTGAACGGCGGCAAAGAGACGCCTGAACAGGGTGAAGACCGTTTTATGCCGAAATCGCCAAAGGTTGCGACCTATGATCTGCAGCCCGAAATGTCGGCGGCTGAGGTGACCGCCAAATTTGTCGAGGCTATCGAAGACGGCTATGACCTGATTGTCACGAACTATGCCAATCCTGATATGGTGGGCCATACCGGTGATCTGAATGCGGCGATCAAAGCGTGTGAAGCCGTGGATCAAGGTCTGGCGCAAGTCGTAGCGGCACTGAAAAAAGCCGGAGGTGCGATGATTATCACTGCCGATCACGGCAATTGCGAAATGATGGTTGATCCCGAAACGGGTGGACCGCATACCGCCCACACACTGAACCCTGTGCCTGTGGCGCTGGTCGGTGGGCCTGAAGGGGCGCAATTGCGGCAGGGGCGTTTGTCGGATCTGGCCCCCACACTGCTTGAGTTGATGGGCCTGCCAAAACCCCCCGAGATGACTGGGGAAAGCCTATTGTCATGAAACTGGTGGCCTTTACGGCTTTTCTGATCTCAGCAACTTCAGCATTGGCCCAGACCGACTCGTCGCAGGCGGCGCTTGAAGCGGCAGAGATGCTGGAAGCAGCCTCTGTCTCGCTTGCCGACGCTGACAGTGCAAGAGATCGCGTGCGCGCGCTTACCCAAACGATCCAGGCCTACGAGGCGGGATTGAGCGCGATGCGGGAAGGGCTGCGCCAAGCTGCAACTCGCGAAGCTCAGTTAAGCGCCGAACTTCGGGCTAGCGAAAAGGATGTCCGACAGTTGATCGGCGTCTTGCAAACCATCGAAACAACAGAACCTCCGGTCTTGATGTTGCACCCTTCGGGCCCATTGGGTGCGGCGCGGGCCGGTATGATGCTGTCCGAGGTCACTCCTGGCTTGAACGCCAAAGCGCAGGCTCTGGCAGATGATTTGAACGAGGTGCAGACATTGCGTCTGTTACAGCAAAGCGCTTCGGAAACTCTGACCGAAGGTCTCAGTGGGGTGCAAGATGCGCGCACGCGGCTGAGCGAGGCCATCGCCGATCGCACGGATCTGCCCAGACGATTTGTCGAAGATCCGGTACGCACGGCCATTTTGATCTCTTCAACGGAAACGTTGGATGGGTTTGCTAGTGGTCTGTCCGAAATCTCGGAAGGTGAGATTGTTGAAACCGATGCGAATGTTTCAGGTCAGAAAGGGCAGATTTCTTTGCCGGTTCAGGGCGTCTTGTTGCATAAGGCTGGTGAAACGGATGCCGCAGGGGTGACACGCGCCGGTTTGGTGCTGGGAACACGTCCGCGCGCCTTGGTCACATCACCCACGGCGGCCACGATCCGTTATCGAGGCCCCTTATTGGATCTGGGGAACCTGGTCATTCTTGAACCGCAGCCTGGGCTGCTTTTTGTGTTTTCCGGCTTGCAAGAGGTCTATGGCAACCCCGGGCAAGTGATCCCCGAAGGCACTCCGGTGGGTTTGATGCCCGGTGAAACGCCAGAAATTGGCGCAATATTGTCAACAAGCGGTGATGGCACTGGAACTGATCGCTCAGAAACGCTCTATATAGAGGTAAGAGAAAACAATAGCCCCGTGGACCCGGAAACATGGTTCCGGACCGACAAGGATGGATAAGCGAGTATGAAGAGATTTGTGATGGCCGGTCTGGCCGGAACTTTGGCAGGTATTCTTGCAACGACACAGATTGCAGGACCCCTGCTGGCGCAGGAGGCCGAAAACAAGGCCAGCGTCTATGAACAACTGGATCTGTTTGGCGACATTTTTGAACGCATCCGCGCGCAATATGTCGAAGAGGTCGAACCCGAGGAACTAATCGAGGCCGCCATTGACGGCATGTTGACCTCGCTTGATCCGCATTCCAGCTATCTGTCGCCCGACGATGCCGAACAGATGCGCGTGCAGACCCGGGGTGAGTTCGGCGGGCTTGGTATCGAAGTCACGCAGGAAGACGGTTTTGTCAAAGTCGTATCGCCGATTGACGACACCCCTGCCGACGCAGCCGGAATTGAGGCTGGTGACTTCATCACTCATGTCGATGGCGAAAGCATTCTGGGCCTTACGTTGGATAAGGCTGTTGACCTGATGCGTGGCCCGGTGGGTTCCGAGATTGTGATCACCGTCGTTCGTGAGGGTGAGCCGGACCCGTTCGACGTTACAATCATCCGGGATACGATCAAACTGACGGCTGTTCGTGCGCGCACCGAAGGCACCAGCGTGGTTCTGCGAGTGACCACGTTCAACGACCAGACCTTCCCGAACCTTAAAGAAGGTTTGCAGGAACAGATCGAAGAAGCCGGTGGCATTGACAAGGTCAATGGATTTGTCCTGGACCTGCGCAATAACCCGGGCGGTTTGCTGACGCAGGCGATCAAAGTGTCGGATGCGTTCCTGAACGAAGGAGAAATCGTTTCGACCCGCGGCCGCGACCTGGAAGAGGGTGAGCGCTTTAATGCGTCGCCGGGCGATCTGGCCGAAGGTAAACCAATCGTTGTTCTGATCAACGGTGGCTCAGCCTCGGCGTCCGAAATTGTGGCAGGCGCCTTGCAGGACCACCGACGCGCAATCGTGGTGGGTACGAAAAGCTTTGGTAAGGGGTCTGTGCAGACAGTCATGCCGCTGCGCGGTGACGGGGCCATGCGCCTGACAACGTCGCGTTATTACACTCCATCGGGTCGTTCTATTCAGGCCCTGGGTGTCAGCCCGGATATCATCGTGGAACAACCGCGTCCGCAGCCCGAGACTGAAGAGGAAGAGGACAGCCGCTTTACCCGGTCCGAGGCCGAGCTGCGTGGCAGCCTGGACAATGACAGCCTGAGCGAGGATGAAATTCGCCAAATTGAAGAAGACCGCGCCAAGGCTGAAGCGACGGCTGAACTGCGGGAAGAGGATTACCAACTGGCTTATGCCATTGACATCCTCAAGGGCCTGTCCGCGTTCAACCCGAATGGACCTTCTCAATAACTCAATCAGGGCCGCGATGAACGCGGCCCTTTTTATTTGAATGCGCAGTTGGTTGCTTTTCTGAATAGGGCGCTGGTCGGGATCGCGAGAGTCAGCGGGTCTTGAAAGCGCCCTAGCTCTCGATCTTGTGCAGTTTCTTTTCGTCCAACAACAGCGCCAGCACGATACCCACCGATACGGATATTGTCGAAAAAACAAACGCCATGCTCATGCCACTGTTAAAAGCATCGGACAAGGCGGATTGAACCTTTGCCAAATCGCCGGCGCTCAAACGGCTGATCACCGCATGTGCAGAAGCCGTATCCAGTGTACTGCCGTTGATTGCCCTTAAATCGGTCTCAGATAGTTTGATACCGGCGGCATGCAGGCCATCACGCAGTTTGGACAAGCTGACGACGTACATAACAGCAGTGGCACAGGCGACGGAAATGGCTCCGTAAACCAGATGGGTCATAAAGCTTAGCCCGCCGACCAGTCCGGCCCGCTCAGGCTTGACGGCGCAAACGGCAGCTGTACCCGATGGTCCGACGGTCAGGGTCGCTCCCAAACCGATCATCGCCATGCCCGGAAGAATGCTGAAGTAACCCAGATCGCTTGGCAGAATGACAACGGTCGCGGCACCGATTGTGGCAATCATATAACCCCAGAACAGCAGCCGTTTGGGTCCGAAATCATTGTACAGCGTGCCTGAAACAATCGACCCCACCGCCAGCAAAACGGTCAGCGGAGCAAGCCCCAATGCGGATTCAAATGCCGACCAGCCCAGCACTTTTTGCATATACTGAGGAAAATAGAGCAACCCAACAAAGGCGGCTGAAACGTTGAACATATTCAGGCCAAGCGTGATCTTGAATTGACGGTTCTGCATCATTTGCGGCAGCAGCAAAGGCTCGGTAACGCGTTTTTCTACCTTGGGGAACAAGAGGAAAAGCACGGCGCTGATGAAAAAAAGCATCAACAACGGTACCGACGTCCATCCCCAATCCGCGCCAACATCCAACCCATACAGCAGGAACAAAACGGCAAACGCCAACAGGCCCATGCCAGCCAAGTCGAGATGCTCGTCCTGTTTGTGCTGCGTTTCGCGCTCCATCAGGATTAGGGCGGTAGCCATCGAAATGCAGGAGAAGACGACGTTGGCCAGGAAGAAATACCGCCATTCGCCCAAGTTTACAGCCAATCCGCTGATCATTGGGCCAAATACATTGCCGGTGGTCACACCTGCCAGAATGAGCCCCATTACAAGGGCCCGATGTTCAGGTTTGGACACTTTAGTCGCCCCAAACGCAAGTGTGCAGGGCCAAACACAGCCAGCGCCGATGCCTTGCAACGCACGCGCCAGGATCAAAAAATCAAGGTTGGGCGAGACAAAGCACATCACCGACGAAAACAGGAAAATGCACAGGCCGATGATCATCATCTTTCGATGACCGTACATATCGCCCAGTCGTCCTCCGGCGACCATGGTCATCGCAAAAAACAGGGCGTAGATATTCAAAACCCATTGGGTGCTGGTGATATCGGCATCAAAGCTGTTTTCAATCGCGGGGACCAGCATCAGAGCACCGGTAAAATCGATGCCGATGCCAAAACCTGTCACCATCAACGCGATGACTTTAACAATACTACTGCGATCCATATCGGGCGCGATCCGTTTTGAATACGCCCATGATGCACGGAAATTGGTATAAAAGATAGAGACTTGGCTTAGTCGGGCTTAGTCGTCGCCCCGACAAACCCGGCGGAACGCGCGTTTCAGCATGTCCAGTTCAGCCCGCAGCAACGCGACTTCGGCTCTTAGGTCTTCTGCCGCGGGTTCACCGGCGATGATGGTGAAACCTCCAAGCTTGTCCGCTGTTGCTGCATCGGCGATGATAAAGCTGTGGACACCCTCAGACAGAGCTGAGACAGGCACCGTTATGTTCAAATCCCACCCGTTTTCGTTGGGTGCCAGATTAACGTTTTCCAGCAGTTCGCCGCGATATCGCACCTCAATCGTAGGTTCCTGTCCAGCCTGAACATGTGCTTGCCAGAGTCCATTTTCGAACCGGATGAAGGTCAAGTTGGTTTGTGTCATATCCGATTGCCTCACAAATCGGCGCGATGGAAGCGGCAGAACGTCAGGTCCCGCACCACCATCCGGTTCATGCTTGGGGTCTCAAAGATCAAATCTACCCAGATCTTTTCGATCCGGCGTTCATTCAGGGGCAGATGGGCCAGATCGAAATCTACGGTGTTTTGGGCGTCAGACGCGCTCAACTGGCGCAGTACCTGTTCAGAATTGGGACCGTGTTGAATATTGAGGCGCGCGAACAGCCCGGTGGATCGTTCGCAGTCAATTACGGTCTCCATCCGTATCAAATGCTCACGCGTAAGGTTCTGCGTTGCGTCGCCCGGCAGATCGACGGACACCGAAAGAAATGAGCCTTCGAAACTAAAGACTTCAACGGACAGACTGAACGGGGCCAGATCGCCTGTATCCCGATTTCGGATTTGGCGCACTGTAATCTCGGACAGGGGGCAGTCATGAAACAGGTTGACGTGCGCATCAAGTGCCGTTTTGCGCAGGGCCGAAGCAACGCCGGGTTGCGCCAACGGTCCGCGCCACAGGTCTGGTCTGCAACTCCAGTCCGTGCCGACAGGCTTGGCAAACTGCATGGACCCAATCTTTGGGCGAATAAGACGAGAATCGGCTGTTTGGATCAACTGATCAAGATGGCTTCGCAATGCGCGCGCCTGATCACGCTGCTGACGTAGGTCCGCTTGTCCTGCGTTTTGCACACGCTGTGCAGCCCGCCGCCAACGGTCCAGAGTCTTGCGATAAAGATAGCGATCCAGAATCCTGCCCATGGCCTCGTCGTCCGATACACAGCCTCTTTAGTCAAGACGCCTTCGGGAACAAACCCGCAATAACGAAATTGCGATCTTCGACCCGCGTTTTTCAGTTGGGCGCAAAGCAAAATTCGGTTAGGCGCGAACGGATGCGTGCGTGCCGGTCTTGCCTTGCAAAGCGCAGGGTCAGAGCGTACCGTCGGGCCCTGCAACATGGGTCACCCAGTTTTAGCCACACATCCGTTTAGCTATCGATAAGGCCAGTTAATGGAGCCCACTTTATTTTCTTTTATTTGGAAGTACTCGAAGAAACAGCAATTGGTCTTGTTGTTGCTGACAGTGCTGTCATTTCCGTTCCTCTATGCTTCGTTGGAACTGCCCAAGCAGATCATCAATGATGCCATCGGTGCTCCGGGTGATACGGTTACCATTTGGGGTATCACGGTATCGCAAGTCCACTACCTGCTGATACTATGCGTAGCGTTTCTGGGCACGGTGATCGCCAGCGGCTTGATGAAGATGCGCATCAATACGATGAAGGGTGTCCTGGCCGAGCGTATGCTGCGTCGATTGCGTTTTACGCTGATTGAGCGTTCGATGCGCTTTCCAAAATCCTATTTCGCTACGACCAGTCAGGGTGAGTTGGTTTCGATGATCACATCCGAGGCTGAGCCGATGGGTGGACTGATGGGCGATGCGATTGCTCAGCCCGTGTTTCAGTTCGGCCAGATGATGACCATTGTCACGTTCCTGTTCATGCAAAGCGTGTGGTTCGGGCTGGCCAGTATCGCATTGATCCCGTTACAGGCTTGGCTGATCCCCAAATTGCAACGACAAATCAACCTGCTGAACAAAGACCGTATTCAGGAAGTCCGGCGTCTGAGCTCGGAAATCGGTGAAAGCGCTGCGGGGATCAGTGACCTGCGCACCAATGGCGGCTGGCGTTATCGTCTGGCCCAGTTCAGCGACCGTTTGGGGAAATTGTTCGAGATCCGTTTCAAGATCTACAACAAGAAATTCTTCATGAAGTTCCTCAACAATCTGATCACTCAGATGACGCCGTTCCTGTTCTATTCTGTGGGCGGCTATCTGGCGATCACGGGTGAGGTGACGGTGGGTGCTTTGGTTGCAGCACTTGGGGCCTATAAGGACCTCAGTGGCCCATGGAAGGATTTGCTGACCTATTACAATCAGGTTCAGGACATGTCTCTGCGGTGGGAGGTCGTTACTGAACGGTTCGCCCCCGACAACATGATACCCGAAAAGCTGTTTTCCGGAGAACCCGAAGCGATCCCGCGCTTGGATGGGGCAATTGAGCTGCGCAACGTGACGGTGCGCGATAGCGACGGCAAAACAATTCTCGAAGATCTGGACCTGACTATCCCGCACGGCGCGCGCGTTGCGATCCAGTCTTCTCACGCTGCGGAAAGAAGTGCCTTGGGTCAGCTTTTGACCCGTGAGATTTTGCCTGCACAGGGGGACGTAATCGTTTCCGGCCACAACTTGAATGACTTGCACCAAGCTGTGATTGCGGCCCGGATTGGCTATGCCTATTCGCGGCCCTATCTGTTTGATGGAACGCTGGGCGATAACCTGATGATGCCGTTGCGGACACATCCCCAGCATGGCGCTGAAACTCAGAGAACGCCGTCCCGCAAGCAAATTGAAGCAGTCCGGTCCGGTAATCCCCCAGATTCGCTGGACGATGAATGGATCGATCCCGGTCTCGCAGGTCTGGACGGTATCGAGGATATTCGCGATTGGTGGTTCCAGCTTGTCGAAGCCATGGGCATCGACGAGTTCATGTTCCGTCGTACACTGCGCACGCAGTTTAATCCTGAAATTCACCCCGTTTTGGCGCAGGAAGTGGTCAACCTTCGGGAAACGATTGCCGAGCGTTTGAAAGCCAAAGGTCTGGACCGGTATGTCTATCGTTTCGATCCGGAACGATTTAATCCGGCGGTTCCATTGGGTGGTAACCTGCTTTTTGCCGCGCCGTCCCGCGATATCTCTCCTGACTTTCTGGTCGAGGACGCCCGTTTTGTAAAAATGCTCAGCGTACATGATTTGGCGGACGAGGCTCTGAGCATTTCCAACGCGGTTCTGGACACACTCGGTAAAACATTCGGACGGGACGGCGCGGATCACCCCCTGTTCCTGCGGCTTGGCATGTCGAAAGACATGTTTCACCGGTTGCTCGACATAGAAGATCAGCGCAAAGCCAAAGGTGAAACGGAACTCAGCCAAGAAGACCACGCCTTGCTGCTGACTGTGCCTTTCCTGCTGACAGCCGAGCAGATCGGCCCGGATTTCCCCGAGGAATACAAGGACAAGATCCTGACGATCCGCAAAAGCCACGCCGAGAGGTTGCGTGACGCAATGGATGGGCTGTTTACGCCTGTCACTCCTGATCTATATGTCCCGCGACTGACAGTGATGGAAAATGCGATCTATGGGCGCGTGTCCTTATTGGCGGGCGCACATGCGGAAGAAATCGAAGACGTGGTGGCCGAGGCTATGAACGAAGCGGGCCTGCGCCGCAGAGCTGCCGCCATTATCTATGATCTGCCCTCTGGTCTGGGCGGGAACAACCTGCCGACTGTCTTTCAGGAACGCGCCGCATTTTCACGCGCCGGAATTAAGCGCCCCGATGTTTTGATTCTGGACAAGGCGCTGGCCAGCCACGATTCAGAAAGCCGGTTGCGGACCCGCCTGAAACTGCGAGAGCTTTTGCCGGACTCAATCATGATCTTTATGGAAGATCATTTCGCCCATCCCGAAGCCTATGATCTGTTTGTAGAAATCAAGGACGGAAGGATCGACGGAGTATCCCGAACCAAACATGAAGATACCGCTGGAACAACTGACGATCTGAGCCGGAAGCTTGAAATTCTATCGGCCACAGAATTGTTTTCAGGTCTGGACGGGCGCAATCAACGGCTGCTGGCTTTCTCGGCCCAATGGTATGAAGTCAAGGCCGGGCAGGTCATCTTCTCGCGTGGTCAGGCCCCGGACGCCGCTTATCTGTGCATTACGGGTCAGGCTCGTTTGGATTGGTTCAACGAAGACGGAACACGACGCCCAATCTCGATCATTGAACCGGGTCGCCTTATTGGTGACTTGTCGATCATCACAGGTGAAGACCGTCAATTGGATCTTGTCGCGACAGAGGATTGTCTTTTCCTGCGTATCGGGGCCGAAGAGCTGCGCGCAGTGGTGGAAAGCGACGCAAACGTTGCCACGCAGTTGCTTCGAACAGTTGCGGGTTACCTGACAACGCTGTCCAACAGAATATCCGCTGCCCAAAACCCAGAGGAATTGCTGCCTACAGTCACACAGGAAGAAGAGCCAGAGAGTTCGAATAACCATGTCTAAGGCCTATTTCCCGCATGCTTATTTGACGGAAACCGCGCGTAGGCGGCCAGAACTGTGGCGCCTGCTTGTGGGTCTTTTGCTCATCGGTGTGTTGGTAAGCCTGCTGAACATGGTTTTCTTCGCTGCACTCGTGGCGATGGGCCCGAACGAATGGGCGCAGGAGCTTTTGGCGGGAAGCTCGCCTCTGGCGTTGATTCTGTTGTTGGTCAGTTTCGGGTTCATAACGTTCGGTGTCGCCGTGGCGGCACGCAAGATGCAACACCGAACACTATGGTCCATCTTAGGTGAACGACGTCTGGCCGTGACGCAGTTTGTAAGCGTTTTGAAAGCCTTGCTGATACTCGGTGTCATCGGATTTCTGCTGCCTCCCTACGGCATGGGAGGGGAACTGACCCAAAAATTGCCGCTGACCACATGGGTGCTTTTGCTTCCAGTTGCGGCATTTGCCGTCCTGATTCAGGTCAGCGCCGAAGAAATCCTGTTTCGCGGCTATATCCAGCAAACCCTTGCAGCCCGGTTCAACTCACCGATCATTTGGATGGGTGTGCCATCTATCTTGTTTGCGGTGGGTCACTATGCGCCCGACGCGGCGGGTGGAAACGCGCTGTTGATTGCGCTTTGGGCCTTTGTTTTTGGTCTGTTAGCGTCGGATCTGACGGCCCGAGCTGGAACTTTGGGTCCTGCCATAGCCCTGCATTTCTTCAACAATGTCATCGCTTTGCTGTTCATCTCTCTACCCGACAGTCTGAGCGGGCTAGCTCTGTTTGTCTTGCCCTTTGACACGTCCGACGCAGAACAGCTGCGGCCTTGGCTGTTGGTGGATCTGGTCATGATGTTCGTTTGTTGGCTGGCCGCGCGACTTGCGCTCAGGCGCTGATTGCATTTCCTTCCGTTGCGTCTTATTTGACGTCAACACCGTAAAAGCCAAGGTTCCGACATGAACTGGATCACAAACTACGTCCGCCCCCGGATCAACTCGATTTTCTCGCGCCGTGAAGTGCCGGAAAACCTCTGGCACAAATGCGACGAGTGCGGGACGATGCTGTTCCACCGCGAACTGGCCGAGAACCAGAACGTCTGCACCCAATGTGGTCACCACATGGCGATTACCCCGCGTGACCGGTTCAAGCACCTGTTTGATGGCGGTGTTTTCACCGAGGTTGACGTCCCGGCCCCCAAGGACGATCCGCTGCAGTTCCGCGATCAGAAAAAATACCCTGACCGCATGAAGGCAGCCCAGAAGAAGACTGGCGAAAAAGAAGCGATGCTGGTTGCTTTGGGCGAAATTGGCCGCACCCCAATTGTCGCAGCAGCGCAGGACTTTTCTTTCATGGGCGGGTCGATGGGCATGTATGTCGGCAACGCGATCATTGCCGCCGCGCAAGAGGCCGTAAAGCTCAAGCGCCCGCTGATCCTGTTTTCTGCCGCAGGTGGCGCTCGGATGCAGGAAGGTATCCTCAGCCTGATGCAAATGCCGCGGACAACCGTAGCTGTTGAGACGCTGAAAGAGGCGAACTTGCCCTACATCGTCGTTCTGACCCACCCCACCACCGGTGGTGTGACCGCGTCTTATGCCATGTTGGGCGATGTCCATATCTCAGAACCCAACGCGCTGATTTGTTTTGCTGGCCCACGTGTGATTGAACAAACGATCAGGGAAAAGCTGCCCGAAGGGTTCCAACGCGCCGAGTACTTGTTGGATCACGGCATGCTGGACCGTGTTACCAAACGCACCGAAATGCGCGAAGAGCTGATCACCATCACACGGATGCTGATGAACCAACCCCCGGCGATCAAGGGAGATCTGCCTGCGCCGGAACCGGCAATAGCCGAAGAAGTCGCTGCTGAAGAGACCGGCCAGAAATGACCGCTCAGACATCTGACGCCATTCTTGATCGAATGATGGCGTTGCACCCCAAGATCATTGATCTGACCTTGGACCGCGTCTGGCGTTTGCTGGCAGCGCTGGATAATCCACAGCTCAAACTACCTCCTGTCATTCATATTGCCGGAACCAACGGCAAAGGTTCGACTCAGGCCATGATCCGCGCGGGGCTCGAAGGGGTAGGGCATTCAGCACATGCCTATACTTCGCCCCACTTGGCGCGGTTTCATGAGCGTATCCGTCTTACCGGAGACCTGATTTCAGAAACCGATCTGACCGCAGTTCTCGACGAATGTTACGCCGCCAATGGCGGTGAAAACATTACCTATTTCGAAATCACGACCTGCGCGGCTTTGTTGGCCTTTGCCCGAGAGAAAGCTGACTATACTCTGCTTGAGGTTGGCCTGGGCGGGCGTCTGGACGCTACCAACGTGGTCGAAAACCCTGCAGTGACTGTGATTACGCCGGTTTCGATCGATCATGAGCAGTTTCTGGGCAACACTTTGGGCAAGATCGCCGCCGAAAAGGCTGGGATCATAAAACCCGGCGTGCCCTGCATCGTTGGGCCTCAACAGGACGAAGCCCTCGAAGTCATCGAATACACGGCCGCACGGCTCGGCGCGCCTCTATTGGTCCATGGTCAACATTGGCACGTGCATGAGGAAAACGGACGCTTGATCTATCAGGACGAAACCGGATTGCGGGATCTTCCATCGCCCAACCTTCTGGGCGCGCACCAAATTCAGAATGCGGGCGCAGCCCTGGCCGTTTTGCGCCATCTGGATATGGGTGATGATGCCTATGAGGCTGCCGTGACCAAAGCCGAATGGCCCGCCCGTATGCAGCGTCTGAAAACCGGCCCGTTGATCGAACAGGCACCACAGGCCGAGCTGTGGTTGGACGGCGGTCATAACGCGGCTGCAGGAATTGCGCTGGCTGATGTGCTGGCCAAACTGCCACAGAAACCGACGCATATGATTTGCGGTATGCTCAATACCAAAGACGTGACAGGCTATCTCGCACCGCTTGCCGGACAAGCCGCAAGCCTGACTGCGGTATCAATTCCGGGTGAAGCCGCGACACTCAGCGCAGAAGAAACGGCGACTGCTGCGGCAAAAGTTGACTTGCCCGCGTCTACGGCAGGCAGCGTGTCAGACGCGCTGGCGTCAATTACAAGCCAAGACCCTCAAGCTCGTGTGTTGATCTGCGGCTCGCTCTACCTTGCAGGCAATGTTTTGCGCGAAAACGGCTAACACTTCTTCTGTTTGAAAATACCTTGGGGGAGGCGCGCGCAGCGCGGCGGGGGCAAAGCCCCCTATGAGCCCCAATCTTTGTCCTGCATCTCTCGCAGGCGCGACGCGGTGCGTTCAAATTCGAACGTCCCTTCACCTTCCACATACAGCATTTCGGGCTCGGCCGCTGCGGAACAGATCAAGCGGACCCTGGCCTCATAAAGTGCATCGATAAGGGTTACGAACCGTTTGGCTTCGTTGAAGTTGTTCCGCGACAAGCGTGGGATGTCTTCCAGCACCAGCACTTTCACAGCGTCGGCAATTGCCAGATAATCAGCAGGTCCCAACATCCGCCCGCACAGATCGTAAAACGACGCCCGTGCAACCCCATTGCGAAAAGCGGGCAGCTCTACCGCGCGGCTATTGACTTGCAACACAAGCGGTTCGGCAGGGCCGCCCGCAAGATCTTTCCAGACCTCCCGAATATTCTGCCGGGCTTCCGGGCCTATTGGTGCAAAATAAACCGGCGCGCCTTCCAACCTGTTTTGGCGGTAATCAGTTGGGGAAACCAGTTCCCAAACCCGTAGCTGTTCTTTGATATGCGCAATGAAAGGCAGGAACAGCTGCCTGTTCAGCCCGTCTTTATACAGATCGTCCGGGTGCCGGTTTGACGTTGTAACAACAACGACACCGCCCTCATGCAACAGATCGAACAGACGTCCAACAATCATCGCATCGGTGATGTCGGTGATCTGCATCTCATCAAATGCCAGCAAACGGACGGATTTGATCACGTCCTTCGCCACCGGAGCCAGAGCATCTTCGACATTCTCTTGCCGGGCTTTATGCATACCTGCGTGGATTTCCTGCATGAACGCGTGAAAATGGACACGTCGCGCCGGAATATCGCCCAACGTTTCGACGAACATGTCCATGAGCATAGATTTCCCACGCCCGACTCCGCCCCATAGATACAACCCCTTGGGGGGTGGGGGTGCTTTACGGAAAAAACCACGTTTGACGGGCTCGGACAGCGCCGCACGGATGCGTTCGAATTGGGGAAGAACGGCCTCTTGCGCGTCGTCGCGGGTCAGAGTTCCATCCGCGACGCGGGCCTCGTATAGCGATATCAGATCCGTCATAACTCCGAGCCTTACCCGCCCCACCGCGCGTTGAAAAGAAACCATTTTCTCAACACATCAAATTTGGTTATCCGTGACCACAAATCTGCTGAATTGACGCCATCCGGAAAAACGATACGGTCCATCGGAAGAAACGCCCGAGGTCTGAATGCCGCAATCCGCCCGCCTGCTGAATCCAATCCTGATTGTCGGATGTATCATCATCACGGTCAGCTTTGCCGTGCGCGCCTCTTTCGGCGTGTTTCAGATTCCAATCGCGGATGAGTTTGGCTGGCTGCGTACTGATTTCTCATTGGCGATTGCCATTCAAAACCTCGCTTGGGGAATTGGCCAGCCGATCTTTGGTGCAATTGCCGAAAAAGTCGGCGACCGCAAGGCCATCATATTGGGTGCTTTGACCTATGCTGCTGGCATGGTGCTATCGGCGTGGTCCGTCACACCTTTTGAACATCAGATCTATGCCTGGTTGGTGGGTTTCGGCATTGCCGGAACCGGGTTTGGCGTGGTTCTTGCTGTGGTCGGGCGTGCATCTTCTGATGAAAACCGATCCATGTCGCTTGCCATTGTCACAGCCGCAGGTAGCTTTGGGCAGGTGCTCGGGGCGCCTACCGCTGAATGGTTGATGACCTTCTTGCCCTGGCAGCAAGTCTTTATCGTGTTCGCGGTTGCGATCTTGGCACTTGTTCTTGTTCTGCCTTTCATGCGCGCCCCTCAGACCGCCAGCAAGGCGGAACTGCATGAAAGCATGGGAGAGATTTTAGGGAAGGCATTCCGTGATCCTTCCTATGCGCTGATCTTTCTGGGTTTTTTTAGCTGCGGGTATCAGCTTGGGTTTATCACCGCGCATTTCCCGGCATTTGTGACCGAGATGTGCGGCCCGATCCAACCTGGTGGCGTTTTGCATTCCGTTGGCATCACCTCAACCTCAGCGCTTGGGGCCGTGTCGATATCGCTGATTGGTCTGGCCAATATCGGTGGTACGTTGCTGGCCGGCTGGGCAGGAAATCACTTTCCCAAGAAATACCTGCTGGCTGCAGTGTATACAGGCAGAACATTGGCTGCAGCCTTGTTCATCCTGCTGCCGATCACCCCAATCTCGGTTATTGTGTTTTCTCTGGTGATGGGATCACTTTGGTTGGCCACTGTGCCACTGACCTCGGGCCT
This sequence comes from Ruegeria sp. HKCCA5929, assembly GCF_013034525.1. NCBI lineage: Bacteria > Pseudomonadati > Pseudomonadota > Alphaproteobacteria > Rhodobacterales > Roseobacteraceae > Ruegeria > Ruegeria sp. HKCCA5929. Next base: position 456,737 of record NZ_WQGE01000003.1, on the reverse strand, counting down.
TGTAGCGCACCTTTACGGCTTGCGGTATATGGGCACGCTGTACGGCATTATCTTTTTCAGCCATCAGCTTGGCAGCTTTCTGGGTATCTGGCTGGGCGGTCGTATGTATGATCAGTTCGGCGACTACAGCATGGTTTGGTGGATCGGCGTGGCAATTGGCGCGTTCAGCGCGATCGTGCATTTGCCCATCCGTGAGAACCGCACGGCTGTTCCGGCCTGACGCTTTTTGTCCTGATCTGCCAACGGAAAGAGAGCCGGGGCAGATCAAGAACCTTTGTGTTTACGCTGACAAGCGACATACGGCTTGTGCGGTATCAGTTAGCCAGCCCTGTCCGGGAACAAGCCTGCCAAACCTTCTGCAGAGGCTTCGCACACGCCACGCTCGGTAATCAGCCCGGTTACCAACCGGTTGGGGGTGACATCAAAGGCAGGATTGCCCCCTTCTGTCCCTACCGGAGTCACGCGAACATCTGTTATGGCCGAATTCTCATCCACGCCAAGGACATGCGTCACTTCCCTTGCGTCGCGTTCCTCAATTGGGATTTCAGCCACACCGTCGCGCACCGTCCAGTCAATGGTTGGGGAGGGTAAGGCGACGTAAAAGGGCACTCCGTTGTCATGCGCGGCCAAAGCTTTGAGGTAGGTGCCGATCTTGTTGCACACGTCGCCCTGAGCTGTCGTGCGGTCTGTGCCTGTGATGACCAGATCAACCAACCCATGCTGCATCAGGTGCCCCCCGGCATTGTCCACGATGTAGCGATGGGGGATGCCATGCTCTCCCAGTTCCCATGAGGTTAGCGCACCCTGATTGCGGGGCCGGGTTTCATCCACCCAAACATGCAGAGGGATGCCTTCGTTATGCGCATGATACATCGGGCTTGTGGCTGTGCCCCAATCTACCGTCGCCAGCCAACCCGCATTGCAATGGGTCAAAAGCCGTACCGGTTCGCCAGCGGGCTTGCGCGCGGCGATCTCTTTGATCAACGCTAACCCATGTCGACCAATCGCCGCGTTGATTTCGACATCTTCGTCCGCGATCTCTTGTGCCAAGGCCCAGGCGCGTTCGGCACGATCGGACGCAGCCAGCGGCATCAGAGCCTCTCGGCATCTGTCCAAAGCCCAACGCAGGTTGATTGCGGTGGGCCGCGTTGCGTGCAGAACATCATATGCAGCATCAAACGATGCTTCGGAACTGTCACTGGACATCTGTTCAGCTATGCCAAAAGCGGCCGTCGCGCCGATCAAAGGTGCACCTCTGACCCACATATCCCGAATTGCCGCTGCGAACTCGTCCAGAGTTCTCAGGGTCACAACCCGGAAATCATGCGGCAACCAGCGTTGATCGATGATCCGAACCTCACCCTCCGACTTGTCCCACCAAATCGATCGATAGTGAGTGCCCTGTACTTGCATAACGCAGTCTCCCTGTTCGAATGGTCTGATCAGAATTCAAACACAAGGTGCGTTCTTACGCAGGGCTTGTAAACGGGCGTTTCCAATTTTGCGACAGTATTTTCAACGGTTGCTGGTCGAACTAACCGCGCAGAGCAGCACGAATTTCCCGTTCCAATGCATCCAGAAACCGAGACCGATCAGCTTTACCGAACGGTCGTCCCCCACCACCCGCACCAAGCGGGTTGGCCGCACGCAGGTCTGCCATAAGGTCACGCATCGCCAGTTGCTGACCAATATTTGCGACTGTGAAGGCTTCACCGTTCGGGCGCAGAACCCGCGCGCCTGCCTCGACACATTTGGCAGCCAGAGGGATGTCGGACGTTATCACGACATCCCCTGCGCCGCAGCGCTCGGCGATCCACTTGTCGGCCTCATCAGCGCCTTCCGAGACGATAACAACCTGGACCAGCGGATTGGCCGACGGGCGCAGCCCGCCATTGGACACCAGTGCTATGGGCACTTTGTGTCGCGTTGCAACCCGTTCAGCTTCGGCTTTTACAGGGCAGGCATCGCCATCGACATAAAGCGTGGTCACGCCTTCTTGGCCTCTTTCCTGGCGGGTTCAGCCGGTTTTTTGCGCACCTTGAACTCTTCAGGGATCGGCATCCGATTGAACGCATCCAGCCCAGCGATCTTGTAAGCCTCTGCCAGTGTCGGATAGTTGAAGGTGTTCTGGACGAAATAATCCACTGTGCCCTTAAGGTTCAACACAGCCTGCGCAATATGGATCAGCTCTGTCGCGCCTTCGCCGACGATCTGCACACCCAAGACCCGGCGGGTTTTGAGCGAGAACAGCATTTTCAGCATCCCGTGTTCTAGCCCCATGATGTGCCCGCGTGATGTCTCGCGGAACCGGGCGACGCCGACCTCATAGGGTATACCGCGTTCCTGCAGTTCTTCTTCGGACATGCCGCAGGTGGAAATCTCGGGTACTGAATAGATGCCATAGGGATACCACGGGCTTTCCGGCAGTGTGGGTGTTTCAAGTGCGTGACAGGCCGCCACGCGTCCTTGTTGCAGAGACGTCGAGGCCAGAGATGGGTGCCCGATCACGTCGCCGGTCGCATAGATATGCGGCACTGCTGTCTGGTATGTCTTACGATCCACCTTGATCCGGTTGCGGTGATCTGTTTCCAACCCAACAGCATCGAGATTGAGTTTTGATGTCTCGCCCATACGCCCGGCCGCAAACAAAAGCATTTCTGCCCGAACATGGCGACCGTTTTCCAATGTCACTTCCACGTGCTCACCAGCATCTTCGATCTTCTCAACAGCAGATCCCAACCGCAGGTCAACGCCGTTTTCACGGATCTGGTGGGTGAAATCGTGAATCAAACGGCTGTCGATGAAGTCCAGAAACGTGTCGCGCGGTTCGATCAATGTCACCCGCACGTCCAGGGCGGAAAACATCGTGGCGTATTCGACCCCGATAACGCCCGCGCCAATGACGACCAGCGACCGCGGGATCTCGGCCATTTCCAGAAACTCGTCCCCGTCAACCACGGTCTTGCCGTTGAAGGGTACGTACTCGGGGCGATAGGTTTTAGTTCCTGTGGCAATCAGAAACTTGTTGGCCGTCACCCGCGTGGTCTCACCGGCATCGGTGGCGACTTCAACCTCATGGGGTCCGACGAACTTGGCCAGACCATCCAATGTATCGACGTGATTGCGGTTGAACTGGTGCTCAAGCACATCGACCTCATGGTCGAGTGTCATATGCAGACGGGCTTTCAGATCTTCGGCGCGGATCTGGTCCTTGACCCGATAGGAACGGCCGTAAAAGCTGCGTTCGCGCCAGCCCGAGAGGTTCAGCACAGTCTCGCGCAAGGTCTTGGACGGGATGGTGCCGGTATGAACCGACACGCCGCCGAAGCGATCCTTGCGGTCGATGACCAGAACGCGACGTTTTAGTTTTCCCGCCTGAATGGCCGCTGACCGACCCGAGGGGCCAGACCCGATGATGATCAGGTCGTAATCGTATTTGCTCATGCCTCAGTCTCCGTACAGCGCTTCAGCATGGAATGTGATGTGGTCTTCCATAAACGTGGAAACGAAGAAGTACGAATGGTCATAGCCGGGCTGGAAGCGATAGGTTGCCTGCTGACGGCGTTCGGCGATGGCTTGGGCCAGCGCTTCGGGGCGCAGCAGGTCCATGAACTGGTCATTAGCGCCCGTGTCGATCAGGATCGGACCGTCGAAGCCTTTGTCCTTCATCAACAACGACGCATCATGCTTGGCCCACAGGGTCTCGTCGTCACCGAGATAAGCGCTCAACTGTTTGCGCCCCCAATCTGCACCCGTAGGGTTCGAAATCGGAGCAAAGGCCGAAACCGAGCGGAACCGGCCGGGCAGGTTCATCGCCAGTGTCAGGGCCCCGTGACCGCCCATGGAATGCCCGGTGATGGCCTGGCGTTCGCTGTCGATTGCGAAGTTTTCAACCAGCAAGGCGGGCAGTTCTTCTGCGATGTAGTCCCACATCTGGAAATGTGGAGCCCATGGATCTTGCGTCGCGTTCACATAGAACCCCGCGCCCTGTCCCAGATCATAGTCTTCATGGTCCGCGACCCCCTCGCCACGCGGGGAAGTATCAGGGAATACGATGGCGATCCCTTGTTCTGCAGCCCAGGCCTGTGCACCCGCTTTGGTCATGGCGTTTTCATGTGTGCAGGTCAGGCCGGACAGATACCACAGGATGGGAACCGGCCCGTCCTTCGCTTCAGCCGGAAGAAAAAGGCCAAAAGTCATGTCGCATTGGCAGACCGAAGAGGCATGGCGGTACACGCCCTGCACTCCACCGAAACAGGCGTTTTCCGAGAGGGTTTCCATCAGGCATCGTCCTTACATTAGAGTCGCGACATGGCTAACGATCCAGAGACGCGGCGTAAAGTCCGCGACCGCTGGTCGCGAGAGTATTTTTCGAAAAGGTGAAGGTCAGAGACCACTCAGCCAAGCGATGACCAAGGGTACAGTTAGGATGCTGGTTGCAGTCGAGAGCAGAATGGCCGCCGAGACCCGCTGTGGCGCGACGCCGTAATGGGCGGCCAGCATGTAAACATTGCCGGCAACAGGCAAAGCGGCTGCCGCGATTGCAACGGTGGCTGGAAAGATGTCGATCGGCATTAGCCATAACAGGACAACGGCAACGCAAACCGGATGTATCACCAACTTGCAAAAGCTCAACCAAGCGGCGATTTCGATGCGTTCGGCCGATTTACCAGCCAGAGACGCCCCAATGGCGAACAAAGCGCCGGGGGTGGCTGCGCCGCCCAGAATAGTCAGAAAGTCGTAGAAAGGCCCGGGCACAGGGATTTCCAACGACGACCAGACCAACCCGGCCGAGATGGACAAGATCATCGGATTTTTAACCAGCCCAAAACCGATCAGCTTGAACGTGCCCAAGGTAAGCTCACCGTCGCGGCCTCCGTTGATCAGGATTACAATGAGAGAGGAAAATACAACGAGATCCACGGTAAGGACCACCATCACCGGTCCGATGGCGGCTTCGCTGAACAAGAGCGCCAGCATCGGTAGTCCCAAAAAGCCTACGTTGCCAATGGCTGAGCATTGTGCCTCGACTGCTGCTGTTGGAACATCCAGCCCTCGCAGCGAGGCAACGCATGTTGCCAAAACGTAAACAGCAACTGTACCGCTCAGATATCCAAGCACCAGACGAGCATTGAAGATTTCGGCAAACGGCAAGGTGGCCGCAAAGCGAAACAGCATGGCTGAAAGCGCAAAGAAGAAGACAAATTTGGTAAGGTAAGCAGTAGCCTCGGCGGTAAAAAACCGAGTGCGACCCGCCCAATATCCCAGGCCGATAATCGCAAAAAAGGGAAGGGTGCGCAGAAAAACTTCGACCATGGACAGACTCCTAACATGGTTTGTCTGCGCCGCAAGCCTTTGACATCACGGCGCGCGCCCTGGGTTACGGTTTCATGGAGTGCGAAAATCGTTGTATCTGAACTGAACGGTTTATAAACTACAGCAAAGACCAATCCCGGAGATGATATGACCCAAACTGCCACCATCCTGCGCACAGGCCGTAAGTTCGATCAGGTTTTGCGCGGGGCCCGAGAGGTTTTCATGGCAGATGGGTTCGAAGGTGCAAGCGTAGACGACATTGCCCGCGCAGCAGGCGTGTCAAAGGCAACGTTATACAGCTATTTCCCGGACAAGCGCCTGTTGTTCATGGAAGTTGCGCAAACAGAATGTCGTCTGATGTCTGAGCGCATTTTGTCAATGATTGATGAGAGCAAACCTGCGCGCGAGGTGCTGCAGATCGCGGCCACGCAGCTCACTGCTTTTCTTGTATCCGAATTCGCACAACAAGTATTTCGGATCTGCGTAGCCGAACGGGACCGGTTCCCCGAATTGGGCCGCGCCTTTTATGAGGCAGGTCCGCAAAACGGCCAAAGGCAGATGGCAGCGTATCTTGAAAAGGCGGTGGCAAAAGGCGAACTGTGCATCGAAAATGTGAACATCGCGGCGGAACAGTTTTCCGAGCTGTGCAAAGTACGCATCTGGGCGCGTGCTGTATTTGGAATTCAAAACAGCTTTAACCAGAGTGAGATCGATGAGGTCGCGACGCAAGCGGTGGATATGTTCTTGGCCAGCTACGGCTGCGAAAATTCGAAAAAGTGATGGCCCGCGGCCCGAACAGGCTCGCAGACCATCGCTCACTCACCAAAGCACTCGATACTAATAGGCTTTATTCCAAAAGTCTTTTGAAAGCCTTTACTCGATAAATGTTCGTGCAAGGCGTTCGCTTATGGGCTGAGCCAGATAGGCAATAACAGCGCGTTCTCCGGTGGTGACAAACAAGTCTGCCGGCATACCGGGCACCAGATTCAAGGCTGCTACCTCTTTGGATTGCTGATCATCCAGTTTGACCCGCGCTTTGTAGTAGGCCTCGCCCGTGCGTTCGTCTTCCAACGCGTCGGCAGAGATATCGACAATGGCTCCTTGCGCTTCGGGAACGTCGGCTTGGGCGAAGGCAGACAAACGGATACGCGTGGTCTGACCGATCTTCAGCTTGTCGATGTCGCCGGGTTTCACGCGCGCTTCGACAATCAAAGCTTGGTCTGCGGGCACGATTTCCATGATGTGTTCACCGGGTCTGATCACCCCTCCTGTGGTCGAAGCGGCAAGGTTCACGACACGGCCACTGACTGGTGCAAGGATTTCGATTCGTTTACGGCGCTCCACGGTCCCTGAGAACTGCGGGCGCAGCAGATCAAGCTGGGCATCGACGACAGCCAGTTCTCCGGCCAGAACTTCATCGCGCAGCTTTTTCTGACTGATCATTGTCAGTTTCAACTCGCTGACCTGGTTTTCTGCTTGGGCTATCTGTGTCCGAAGCGACGCATCGACGCCCGAAAGCCGTTCAACCTCGATCTGGCGGGCGCTGACCCGCGTGATCGCAACCAGGCCTTTGTCCAAAAGGGTCTGCAGGCTTTCCAACTCTGCACGTGTGATGGACATCTGGTTTTGCGTACTGATCCGCTGCTCGTTCAGACCTTCAATCTGATCCCGCAGCGCCGAAATGCGCTGTGCGTTGATCTCCGCTTCGGTCGCGCGGGCGCGATGTTCGGCGTCAAACAGTTGTTTTTGTGTCAGAAAAGCTGAAGCCCAGTGAAGACGATTCATATCTTCTTCAAAGTTCTGGAAGGCGGTGGCTTCGTCAAACTGAGACTGTCCCTGTAGCTGCGCAATCAGTCGCGCGTGACGGACAGAAAGCTCGCCGATCTGGCTGCCCAGCACGCTGAGGTCGACGTCAATCTCGGTGCTGTCTAGCCGGATCAGAGGTTGCCCCTGTTCAACGGCCTCACCATCGGCGACCAGAATGGACCGGACGATGCCACCGTCGAGATGCTCAACTGTTTTGCGATCCCCTTCGACGACAAATGACGCAGGGGCCACGACGGCGCCGTCAAGTCTGGATGCGAAGGCCCAGTAGATGCTGCCACCGACAAACGCGAGCAATGTGAAAAAACCAAATAGTACATACAGCCGGATGTCGGGTGTCGCTTCGGTCACGTCGACAACCCGCGCATCGTAAAGGTCTGGTGTTGTGTCGTTTGAAGCATAGGGAACGATACGGGTCATTGTGCGGCTCCTGTAATGCGGGCGTTTTCTGATAGTTGCAGGGTGGGCTTGCCGGAGGTTGCGCGTTGTGCGGGCGATTTGAGAACGTGTTGAGTTTTGACCTTCAAAACGTCACCCTGGTCGCCAAACTGGGCTTGTGATCCGTTGCGAAGAACCATGACCTTGTTGGCCGCCTGCAATGTGGCCGGGCGGTGGGTCATCACGATACTGATTGAGCCCCTGGCCTGAGCTGCCAGAATGGCGTCACGCAGAGCCTTTTCGCCATCTGCATCCAAATCCGAGTTCGGTTCGTCCAGCACCAGCACAAACGGATCACCATAAAGCGCGCGCGCCAGGGCAAGGCGCTGTCGTTGTCCGCCAGACAGGAAGAATCCCTGACCGATGCGTGTTTCATACCCATCTGGCAGGCTGCTGATCAGCTCATGCACTCCGGCCTCGCGCGCGGCGCGCAGAACCTCGGCATCATCGATGGCAGCCGCAAAGCGACCTATGTTTTCACGGATCGTGCCGTCAAACAGGTCCACATCCTGCGGCAGATAGCCGATCTGCTTGCCCAGATCCTCATGGTTCCATTTCGACATCGGGCTGCTGTCCAGCAGAACCTCACCCCGTTGCGGGTGCCAGATGCCTGTCAGCATCTTGCCCAGTGTTGTTTTCCCGGAACCGCTGGGGCCGATGATTGCCAGCACATCGCCAGCAGCCAAACTGAAATCAATGCTGCGCAGAGTGGCATTGACCGCGCGTGGCGGACCCGCTTGCGCAATTCTGACATCCAGAGATTTGAACGCACGAGGCAGGTGTAGATTGGCAGGCGTTTCCGCGAAATCCTCGGTGAGTTTTGTGATTTTGGCGTACGAGCCGCGTGCGGCAAGGAATGTGCGCCATTGCCCAATCAACTGATCGATTGGGGCAAGAGCGCGGGCCAAAACAATGGTCGCCGCGATCATGACGCCAGCTGTGGTTTCACTAGTAATCGCCAGCGCCGCGCCAAGGCCAAGAGCCGCGGATTGCAACCCCATGCGCAGAGTTTTGGACATGACCGAGAAACTGGCGATCCGGTCGGCTACACGGGTCTTCTGACGATGCGCATCGACCTGAAGGGCAGTCCAGCGCCGAACCAGATCGGACTTCATGCCCAGCGCGTGGACCAGTTCGGCATTGCTGTCTCCGGTTCGAAACAGTGCCTCTGCACGGCCGCGTGCGTGCGCTGCCTGCTGCATCGGCTTGTGTGCACGGGCGTTGTTGATCAGGGCCATTACGGTCAGTGTCAGAGCTCCGGCCAGTCCAAGCAGCCCAAGAAGGGGATGCAAGACATACAGGACCAACAGATACAGCGGTATCCACGGTGCATCGAAAAAGGCGGTCAGTGTTGTGCCTGATATGAACTCGCGAAAGCCGTTTACGTCTTCGACCAGATTGTCGCCGGGGGTGGATTCCCCCTGCACACGACGTTTCATCGCGGCCCCCAGAACGGGCGCTCCGACTTTCATCTCGAACCGGGCAGCTAAGCGGCCCAGGATGCGCATCCGTATCAGATCAAGGCAGGCAATCACCACAAAGACCCCCGCCAGCAGAAGCGACAGGGCGATCAGTGTGTCGGCATTCTGGCTGGTCAGGACACGGTCATAGACCTGCAGCATATAGATCGGTCCGGCCAGCATCAGCAGGTTCAGAAACAGACTAAAAAAGGCAACTGCGACAAATCCTTTGCGCAGCGACCCCCAGGCGGCTTTGACGGGATTGGTTTTCTGCAACATCGTGTTGATCCTTTCCGGTTTGGAAAAACGGGGCGACCACAAGCCGCCCCGCCAACTGTTTGCTTATGCAACGAAATCGTTGTCGTTCAGGTCGGCGACATTGATGCCAACCAGGCGGACCGAACCCTCATCTCCGAAGCTGATTACTGCATCGCCACCGTCCTGAGCCACGTTGACTTGCGCCCCGAAGTCTGGACCGAAGTCACCAAATTGCAGCTGATCCAGACCTACTTCGAAGTCCTCGATGGTGTCGTTGCCGAAGTTCGCGCCAAACTGGAACGTATCCGCCCCGGCGCCGCCGATGAGGACGTCGTTGCCGCCTTCACCGTTCAGCAGGTCATCACCGTCAGCGCCATTCAGCACATTGGTCTGATCGCTGCCGAAGATCACGTCGCCATCATCGGATCCGACAACGTTTTCAATGGACTGCAGGATGTCGGTTTCGATCTGATTTTCGATGACGTCCTGCCCAATGACACCAGTCCCACCCTGCGCATCCACATCAAGCGTGGCACCTGCATCGACCAGCGTGTCCTGCACGACCGGGCCATTCTGACCGGCAGGTGCGTTGTGCAGATGGATGGCGGAAACGACACCGGGGATCGGCGTGTTCAGGTCGGCTTCGTTCAGGCCCACAACACTCAGGTCGCTGGAATAGCTGACGTCGCCCGTTGCCAGATTCTGAGTGATGACAACAGTTGCATCGCCGGTCGCTAGGCTGTCCGAAGTTGGCCCAGGCTCCTGTGCCGCGTCCAGACCGCCGCTAAGTGACACTGTGCGAATACCGTTTTCGGTTACATCGCTGTCGACCAGCAGCTGTCCGCGGATTTCACCAGCAGGGAAATCGGTCGTGTGGATGTTGTAGTACAGGTTGCCCTGAACCGCTTCCTCTACAAACCAAGCGCCGTCCGGAATGTTTGCTCCGAATTGGTCCGGCGCCGCGACTACCGAATCCGTGATTGACACGTTGAAACCGGTATCGCGGGTAGCGGTGCCGTTGCCATTGGCGTCCAGACGAACATTGACTGCGACATCCAGATCCGAAAAGTCTGCGGTGTCGATGCCTTCTCCACCGTCGATGAAGTCATTGCCCAGACCACTGGTCAGAACGTTGTCTGCATCGCCGGCGATCAGAACATCATCGCCTGCGCCACCGTCGATATCGCCATTGGTGGTGCCCAGATCAACAAAGATGTCATCACCGTCGCTCAGCAGAACATTGCCGTTGATCACACCTTCGTCGTCGTTGACGATTGTAACGGTGCCTGCATCAGACGCATCGATGGCATTAACCGTGCCACGGATTTCACCTTTATTCAGGATTGCACCCAGCAGATTCAGGCCGCCATCCACGCGGATACCGGCGGCGGCATCCGAACCTTCGGACCCTGCGATCAGACCTTCGTTGACCACAATACCGGCAAAAGAAGCGTCATCCTGGCTGGTGAACAAGCGCAGGCCATCGCCAACCTGATTGCCTTCGGCCGCGTCACCACGACCTTGCAGCGTACCTTCGTTCACAACAACCGCCGATACAACGTCGCCCGACACGTCACCGGTTTGCAAAGACACGGCAGAGCCATTGTTGCCTTCGCCCGCATCCACCAAGCCGGTGTTTGTGAACGCGTAGTTGTCGGCTGTGCCATCCGCATAAACAGTGCCATTGCGCTGATTTCCGGTGCCAATGATTTGGCCTTCGTTGAGCACCTCAAGCCCAACGCCATCGATGTTCAGCGCGCGGCTGTCCGAGGTGACGAGACCGCGGTTAACGAACGATCCGCCGGAATGGTCACCGGTTCCAAAGTAGACGCCGTTCTGACCGCCTGCGAACACACCAGTTTCTTCATTGATCAACCGGCCTTGGAAATTGACATTGTTCACTGCCCGGAACGCGCCAACCGTACCGTTTCCACCTTCGGACGTGACACTCCCGCTGTTGGTGATGGTGCCAGTAAACGAGGCAGGCGCAAAGCCACTGTCCTGACGCACACCTTCCAGACGAATGCCGTCGCCCGCCGTGCCCAGCGCGGCACCCGCGTTGCCACGTCCGGCGATGACGCCTGCGTTCTCGATTTCAATGTCACCATTGCCGTCTTCAGCCAACGACAGAGAGATACCCGCACCGTTATTGTGCTCACCTGCATCGATCGCGCCTGTCGCCAGGTTATTGATCGAAAAATCGCGTGCAGTATCATCTGCGTAGACGGTGCCGTTGCGCTGGTCACCGGTGCCAAGGATATCCCCGCCGTTGATCAGATCGACACCAGATCCGTCGATATTAACCGCGCGGCTGCCCGACTGGATGGTGCCAAAGTTCAGTACGTCCAGATCATGTTCACCATTGCCAATGTAAAGGCCGTTGCGAGGGCCTTCGATCACACCGGTTGAGGTGTTCAGGATCTCACCTTCGGCATTTGCGCCATCTGCAATGCGAATACCAGCCGCTGTGCCCTGATTGCTTTCGGTCGAGATCAGGCCGCTGTTAATGATCTCGGTTTCCAGGATGGTGCCTTCAGCGCCGTCGTCGATCCGGATGCCGTCGCCCGCCAGCGGGGTGTTGGCAGCCGCTTGACCGCGACCCTGTATGGTTGCGCCAAAGCCGTTGAATACATCGGTTTGCACGCGGTCACCGGCTTGATCACCGATCTGCAGGGAAATACCTGCGCCCTGGTTGCCTTCGCCAGCATCAATCGTACCGCCGGTGAAGTTCGAGATCGAGATGTCCTCGGCCGTTGCGTTGGTATAGATGGTGCCATTGCGCTGGTCGCCAGTGCCAACGATGTCGCCAAAGTTGCGCACATCTATGCCCTGGCCCTGAATATCAACCGCTCGGCTGTCGGAAGAGATGACAGCACCGCGGAAATTGTCCAGGCTGCCCGAGCTTTCGGCACCAGCAAACTGCACGCCGTTAAACTCACCCGCGATCTCGCCGAAATTGCGAACCGCAGCGCTTCCGGTGACTTGGACACCAGTGGCCAATGCGTCAGGCCCGCTGTTCGCTTCGATCCGGCCCGAACGGAAGTTGAAGACATCGACGTCCTGCCCCTGAGCCTGAACAGCGGCAACAGCGTTATTGGTGACGATCTCGCCAAAGTTCAGCAGGCGCGAAAAATCATTTGCTAGAACAAAAGCGGGTGTGTCGTCCACGACCGTGGATTGAAAGAAATTATTGATGAGGGTTTGGCCATCGCGGGATGTCTCTTGCGCCAGGGTTGACGTAGTCAAGAGACGGGCGCGCAGGCTTTCTGCGAATTGGGACAGCATGGATCACTCCGTCATTAGGTTGCGTTTGTGCTGGCGGCCCATCTGTCCGGGCTACCGACGCAACAAAGGACTAGGCCGCCCCGCGCGGCGGCTGAAATTCATGGTTCAAATCGGGTGTATAACCGGCGCGAATACTCACGAATTTCGTGAGGTGGGCGCAGGCAGAATCACTATAAACAAGGGGCTTGCGGTAAATCCGGGATCGGGTGGTCATCTATTCGATTTCGAATTCTGACAGATTTGTCAGCGGATGTGATCGGCATTCGGCCTCGATTGACCCCAGCGGCCTTCTGAATCCAGCCGCCAGATCGTATCTTGATAGCTGACTAAGCCGAGCACTTTACGTCAGAACTGGATGCCCGTTGAACCTCAGAGATCTGGAATATGTCCTTGCCATCGCAAAACACGGGCAGTTCAGTCAGGCCGCTGCGGCCTGCAACGTGTCGCAGCCTGCGATGTCGAACCAGATAAAAAAGCTGGAACAGGAACTGGGTGCTGAGTTGTTCCTACGTCTAAACAACGAGGTGCGCCCAACGCTGTACGGGGAACGCATTGTTGAGATTGCGGACCGTATTCTGAAGGACGCCCAGAAAATCCGCGATACAGCGATCGAATTTCGAGACCCCGAGGCGGTTCCGCTGACCATCGGCATGACGCCGACGCTCGCACCATATCTGACAGGTTACTTTTCCGAACTGTTCAGCGTCCTGTTTCCAAGGATGCGCGTCACTCTGGTCGAAGATCTGCCCCAAAATATGCTGCGCATGGTTGAGGATCACGAGCTGGACATGGCGCTGGTGGCCAAGGTCAATAACAGCGCCAATTTAGACTTCACTTCAATCTGGTCCGAGCCACTGTTCTTGGCTTTGCGCCAAGGGCATCCGCTGTCCACGCTTACCTCCATTACTCCTGAAGAGGTGCCGCCGCATGATTTTATCCGTCTGCCGCACAGTTTTGGCTACGATCTTGAGGATCGGCTTCCAAAGCAGGACGGGACAACCCGGATCAGTAAGCGTTTTGATCTGACAGCGTTGCGGTTTGAAACGATCTGTCGTCACATTTGCCATTCAGACGATTGCACAATTGTCTCGGCTCTGGCTGCGGAACAGTTCAAACGGGATAATTGGCCGTTACACTTCATTCCATTTGAGGCACCGGGACATTTACGAGATCTTGGTGCAGCCACGCGCCCCAATTGCCCAAGAAAACCCATGCTGGCGCGGATTGGGGCCTATATCCTTGAAAACCCGCCCGTGGGCGTGATCCCGACCTTTAAGCCCGATGCATCGTCTAAAGGCAAAACCAAACTTGCAAAACCACTGCCCGAGAAAGCCTGACAGAGACGCGAATTGCCCCTGACAGGCGGTACAATCTGTTGACGCAAGGCAAAGGGCGGCTCTATCGCTTGGCGTATCGAAATCCGCAGGAATCTGCCTGCGGCTCTCAGAGCGATGGGGCACGGCATGAGCAACATGGAAATTCGCCACGAAGGCATGCGTATCGGGGGACAGGTGGTGTTCACTGATGGCGTCGTGCCCGTACACTACCCTTACACAAATGACGTGATTGGCACTGTCCCCGCCGGTACTGCTGAACATGCGCGGCACGCGTTTGAAATCGCGGCGAGTTACAATGCCAGCCTGACGCGGTATGAGCGCAGCCAAATCCTGCGCCGTGCTGGCGAGTTAATCGGAGAGAAGCGCGATTATCTGGCCAAGTGGTTGACGCTTGAGTTGGGTATCTGCCTTCAGCATTCGATCTATGAAACCAAACGCGCGCAAGACGTGTTTCAGTTCGCCGCCGCCGAAGCCCTGAAAGACGATGGTGAGGTATTTTCCTGCGATCTGACCCGTAACGGGAAGGCTCGGAAGATCTTTACCAAGCGCGAGCCCGTCAAGGCGATCAGCGCGATTACACCGTTCAACCATCCTCTGAATATGGTCAGTCACAAGATTGCGCCTTCGATTGCGACCAATAACTGTATGGTTTGCAAGCCGACTGAACTGACGCCACTGACAGCACTGACACTGGCCGATATTCTATACGAGGCGGGCCTGCCCCCCGAGATGTTCCAGATCGTGACAGGTTGGCCACAGGACATTGGCGACGAAATGATCACCAATGATAATATCGACATCATCACCTTCACCGGTGGTGTTCCTGTTGGGAAGCTCATTGCATCAAAAGCAGGTTATAGACGACTGGCGCTTGAATTGGGCGGGAACGACCCGCTGATCGTATTGAATGATCTGAACGACGCGGATCTAGAGCGCGCCGCGACAATTGCCGTTGCCGGGGCCACTGGGAATTCCGGCCAGCGCTGTACCGCGATCAAACGTATTTTGGTGCAACACAGCGTGGCGGATCGCTTTGTTCCAATGGTGTTGGAAAAGGCAAAGGCCATCCGGTTCGGTGACCCTCAGGACCCCGAAACTGAACTCGGTTGCGTCATTCATGCTGACGCGGCAGAGCTGTTTGAAAACCGCGTGATGAAGGCGGCAGAGCAGGGGGCGGAAATCCTTTACCATCCCGGTCGGCAGGGCGCATTGCTGCCGCCGATTGTCGTCGACAAAGTGCCTCATTACAGTGAGTTGGTCATGGAAGAAACCTTCGGCCCGATTATTCCGATTGTGCGCGTGCCCGACGATGACACTGCGGTTATGCAGATATCAAACAGCACCGCTTTTGGCTTGTCGTCAGGTGTATGCACCAATGATCTGAACCGGGCCATCGCATACATCAATGGTCTGGATGTGGGCACCTGCAACATTTGGGAGCAACCCGGCTATCGGATCGAAATGTCACCCTTCGGAGGGATCAAGGACAGCGGTAACGGAGTAAAAGAAGGCGTGATTGACGCAATGAAGTTTTTCACCAACGTCAAAACCTATTCGCTGCCCTGGCCTCAGTAGGTTGTGCGCATTTGGTAGCCTTGGTGAAAGGTCATACGCACGAAAGTCACAGGGTCTTTGCGGAACCAAGTTGTGCGTTCCAACTGAAACAGGGGTGTTCCAGGAGGGACTGAAAGGAAGTCCTGCAAGAGTGCAGTGGCCGGAACAGCGGAAAACGCGATCTCGGCGTTTGAAAAAGGCACTTCGGACAACAGCCATTCGTTTGGGCCGGTAGTCAGAAAATCTTCGTTCACGACCTGAGGCACAGCTTCGATGTTGATCCAACGCTCTTCAAATTGGAAAGGGCGGTTGTCGGCGTGGTGCATGCATTGCAGATGCACGACTTGGGTGCCTTCGGGAATGCTCAACTTGGCCTGAAGCCAAGCGGGGCAATCAATCACGCTTCTGCTGACAAGCGCATAGCGATATTCGGCGTTCATCTCTTCGATGGTTTGGCGCACCACTGTGATCGGCAGTTTGGCTTGCTTTACAGGCGTGGTCACGACACGCGTGCCCCCCTTGCGCTTTCGGGTCACGATACCTTGTTCTGCCAACTCGCGCAGCGCGCGGTTAACCGTGGCCCGCGCAACGCCAAATTCGGCCGCCAGTTCCAGTTCCGTTGGCAACAGACTGCCCTGCGGCCAGACGCGGGTTTGAATTCGGTTGATGACCTCATCCCGAATATCCTGAAAGCCGACATGTTTTTGATCGGTCACGCTGTGGTTTTTCCGTTAAGCATATTCATAAACTTGTTATGAGCGTTTTTGGTGTGCTGCGTAAAGGGCAGAGCGACCCGTTACAGTTTTGCAAGAAGATCCGCCATGGTTCGTTGATAATTTGATACGATCTGATCCCTTGCAACGTGGCGACCCCCTCGCACCTGATGGCGGCCCGCCGACCACACATCGGTGACGACCTTATCTTTTGCTGAAAACACCAGCCCATCAAGCAATTGTTCAGATGTCAGTGCACAAAGCGCAGGGTTCTGGCTGTCGATGGCCATCAGGTCGGCCAGTTTGCCTTTGGCTATCACACCAGCTTCACGACCGAGCGCTTGTGCTCCGCCTTTGGCTGCGCCACAATACAGCGTCTGTCCCACCGATCCTTCTTTGACCACCATCACGTTGCGCGCCAAATCCCGCAGACGCTGTGAATATTCTAACGTCCTCAGTTCCTCGGTCAGCGAAATCAGGACGTTTGAATCCGACCCTACGCCAAACGAGCCGCCTGCGTTTAAATATGCGGGGCCATTGAATGGGCCGTCCCCCAGGTTGGCCTCGGTTACGGGGCACAGTCCCGCGACGGCACCGCTGGCGGCCATGGCCTGTGTTTCGTCTTCGGTCATATGCGTGGCGTGAATCAGGCACCAGTTGGCATCGACATGGACATTGTCCAACAACCACTCAACCGGGCGGGCGCCCAGACCGGCCATCACCTCGGACACTTCCTTGGGTTGTTCGGCGATGTGGATATGAACAGGACCTTCACCTTGCGTCGCTAAAACCCGCGCGAGATCGCCAGGACAGGTCGCGCGCAATGAATGCGGCGCGAAGCCGACCCGGCAGTCTTCGGGCAAATTTCCGAGCGCGTCCTTGGCCTGATCCACCAACATGCAGAAACGATCCACATCGTTACCGAACCGAGCTTGCCCCGTCTCCAGAGGTTTTTTGCCCACCCCGGCATAGGAATACAGCACAGGAAGATGGGTCAGTCCTATCCCTGTCTCGACAGCGGCTGCCATGATCCGGTCAGACAACTCGGCCAGTCGGTCATAGGGCGAGCCATCTGGTTGGTGATGCAGATAGTGGAATTCTCCAACTGAGGCGTATCCGGCCTCTTGCATCTCCATATACACCAAGCTGGCGATCTTCTGGATCTGGTCTGGTGTAAGGTGCGTCGTAAAGCGGTACATCAGATCACGCCATGTCCAGAAGCTGTCGCGACCTGCCATGCGGTATTCGGTCATTCCGGCCATGGCGCGTTGAAATGCATGGCTGTGCAAGTTGGCCAGGGCAGGCAGCAAAGTATCCACAGACACATCATCGGTCTGGGCCGATGTCTCGGCGTGCAAGGCTGCGATTCTGCCGTCTTCAATCTCGACCCGCAGGTTATTTGTCCATCCCGTACTCAACAGAGCACGTTTCGCAAAGATCGCCATGAATTTCACCTCATTTTATGGATAGACATATTACATATAGAAATGTACGAGAAAAGAGAGAACTGCAAGGAGGCGCAGAGTCGGATGCACTCGCAAGATCGGGTATTTTCAGATCTGAACGCGACAACGATGATCGCGGGATCTACGGCCTATGGGCTGATCGAAGATGCGGCGATTGCAGTCGAAGACGGCCGTATTGCCTGGGTGGGTCCTCGGGTTGAACTGCCCAGCAAATTTGCCGCGCTGCCCCGAACCGACTTTGAAGGTCGTCTGGTGACGCCCGCGCTGATCGATTGCCACACCCATGTGGTGCATGGTGGCCACCGCGCCGTCGAGTTTGAGATGCGATTGAACGGTGCAAGCTATGAAGAAGTGGCGCGCGCGGGTGGGGGTATCATCTCGACGGTAAAAGCCACGCGTAACGCCAGCATTGATGACCTTATTGCACAGGCGTTGCCTCGCGTGGACGCAATGCTGGCCGAGGGTGTATCGGTGATCGAAGTCAAATCCGGCTATGGTCTGGATCGTGATACGGAATTGAACATGCTGCGCGCTGCCCGCGCGTTGCCGGATCATCGCCCGGTACGT
Source organism: Ruegeria sp. HKCCA5929 (assembly GCF_013034525.1). Classification (NCBI taxonomy): domain Bacteria; kingdom Pseudomonadati; phylum Pseudomonadota; class Alphaproteobacteria; order Rhodobacterales; family Roseobacteraceae; genus Ruegeria; species Ruegeria sp. HKCCA5929. The sequence continues at coordinate 438,519 of NZ_WQGE01000003.1, read as the reverse complement.
GTCGTAACCAGTTTTCTGGGCGCACATGCAGTGCCAGAGGAGTACAAAGACCGGCCCGAGGCCTACATTGCAGAGGTCTGCATTCCAACCCTGCGCGCAGCCCATAAAGAGGGTCTGGTGGATGCGGTGGATGCCTTTTGCGAAGGTATCGCATTCCTTCCCGATCAACTTGTTCCGTTGTTTGATGTGGCGAAAGAACTTGGCCTGCCGGTCAAATGCCATGCCGAGCAGTTGTCCAATCTTGGGGGCGCAAAACTGGCCGCCTCTTATGATGCGTTGTCCGCCGATCACATCGAATTCTTGGATGAAGAAGGCGTTCGGGCCATGGCCGATGCCGGTACTGTCGGGGTAATCCTGCCGGGGGCCTTCTACACTCTGCGCGAAACGCAGGCCCCGCCAATAGATCTGTTGCGCAAACATGGTGTGCCAATGGCGCTTGCCACCGATTGCAACCCCGGATCAGCTCCGGTCACTTCACTGTTGCTGACCATGAATATGGGCTGCACCCTGTTTCGTATGACACCCGAAGAGGCTCTGGCCGGGGTCACCGCCCATGCGGCGCGCGCGTTGGGTCTGCAGGATTGCGGGCGGATCGTCGCTGGATTGCGCGCGGACTTGGCTGTGTGGAACATCACCCATCCGGCGGAACTGGCCTATCGCGTTGGCTTCAATCCCCTTCACACCCGAATACTCGGAGGCGTAATTTGACGACCCTCACGCTCATCCCCGGCGCTGTTACTCTGCTGCAGCTGGAACAGGTTTTCCGAGAAGAGTTTGCCGTGCGGCTGGATCCGGGTTGCCGGCCCGGTATCGACGCGGCGCATGCCCGTATTGCCGATGCAGCGGCGGGCGCCGCTGCGGTTTACGGGGTCAATACCGGTTTTGGCAAGCTGGCCAGCGTCAAGATCGCGGCCGAGGACACCGCGACGCTGCAACGCAATCTAATTCTGTCCCATTGCTGTGGTGTTGGTCCCGCCATTCCACGCGCGGTTGCGCGGCTGATGATGGTGCTGAAACTGCTCAGCCTCGGACGCGGTGCCTCTGGCGTGCGGCTGGAACTGATCGACCTGCTTGAGGCTATGCTGGACGAAGGTGTGACCCCGCTGATCCCCGCGCAAGGATCGGTTGGTGCGTCAGGCGATCTGGCACCGCTGTCGCATATGGCCGCCGTTATGATGGGCGAGGGAGAGGCCGAATTCGGCGGAAGTGTTTTGCCCGGTGGTGAGGCGTTGGCGGCGGCGGGTTTAACACCCGTTGAGTTGGGCCCTAAGGAAGGGCTGGCACTGATCAACGGCACTCAGTTCTCGACGGCTTTCGCACTGGCAGGGCTGTTTGGTGCGTGGCAAGCGGCGCAGAGCGCATTGGTCACTTCGGCTCTCACCACAGATGCAATCATGGGATCTACCGCGCCATTGCAGCCGGAGATCCACACACTGCGCGGTCATCGCGGCCAGATCGAGGCAGGCGTAACGATGCGTGCCATTCTGGCAGGCTCGGTAATCCGAGAAAGCCATCGAGAAGGTGACACCCGCGTACAGGACCCGTATTGCATCCGCTGCCAACCTCAGGTGGTAGGTGCCGCCATGGATGTGTTGCGCCAAGCAGCAACCACGCTTGAGATTGAAGCGAACGCAGCCACCGACAATCCTTTGGTTCTGTCCGAGGCCGGGCTGATCGTCTCGGGTGGAAATTTCCACGCCGAGCCGGTGGGATTCGCAGCGGATATGATCGCACTGGCCGTGGCCGAAATCGGGGCGATTGCGCAACGCCGTATTGCGCTGATTGTCGATCCGGCACTGAGTTTTGACCTGCCGCCTTTCCTGACGCCAAATCCCGGCCTGAACTCGGGCTATATGATAGCTGAGGTGACAACCGCCGCGTTGATGAGCGAGAACAAGCACTTAGCCAATCCCTGCGTTACAGATTCAACGCCCACATCGGCCAATCAAGAAGATCACGTCTCGATGGCCGCCCATGGCGCGCGGCGATTGGGACAGATGGTCACCAATCTGGAACGTATTCTGGGTGTCGAATTGCTTTGCGCGACGCAAGGTGTCGAGTTCCGAGCGCCATTGCCCACAAGCGAAACGCTACAAGGCGTGATGGCGCGCCTGCGGGCGGTCGTTCCAGCCTTGGGCGATGATCGATATATGGCGACCGAGATCGAAGCAGCCTCGGCCCTGATTGCAAGTGGCGAGATCGCCCATGGCACAGGTGTCGCGATGCCGGAGCTTGGCGCGTGAGCGGCCCGGTCGAAGTCACGCGGGGCGATGGCCCTATCGTTCTGGGCCTGCCACATACCGGCACCGATGTGCCCGCCTCGATCGAAGCCAAGTTGAATACACGGGGCAGGGAGTTGGCGGATACGGATTGGCACATCCACACGCTTTACGAGGGGCTCCTGCCCGGTGCGACCACTGTGCGGGCAACTTTTCATCGTTATGTGATTGATGCAAATCGCGACCCGGGCGGCGTATCGCTTTATCCCGGTCAAAACACGACGACCTTGGTGCCGCTTACAGATTTTGACGGGCAAAACATCTGGGATATCCCGCCAGCAGAGAAGGATATTGTCGAAAGACGCGAGGCGTTTCACGCGCCTTATCATGCCGCGCTGCTGGCCGAGCTTGAGCGGGTCAAGGCGATCCACGGGATAGCCATTTTGTATGATTGCCACTCGATCCGCAGCCACATTCCGTTTCTCTTCGATGGCATTCTGCCTGATCTGAACATCGGAACAAACAATGGCGTGACGTGCGCGTCAGTTATTGAAGCCATCTCACATGAGTTCGCGTCATCCTCACCTTATAGCACCATTTTGAATGGCCGTTTCAAAGGCGGATGGACGACTCGGCATTATGGCCGCCCTACCGAGGGCTTCCACGCCATTCAGATGGAACTAGCGCAGTCCACCTACCTGAGCGCTGAAACTGCGCCTTGGACATATGACACCACCAAAGCCAACCGGCTGCGCCGATGGCTCAAAGATATACTGGACGCCATCCAGGACACCGCATTGGAGATTGCTGCATGACCGATCCTCGCAAGAACACCCGCGACGTCTATCCGCCCACAGGGCCGGAACTGAACGCAAAAAGCTGGATGACAGAGGCACCAATGCGGATGCTGATGAACAACCTGCATCCGGATGTGGCCGAGAACCCGCATGAGTTGGTGGTCTATGGCGGCATCGGGCGCGCGGCGCGGACGTGGAGCGATTTTGATACCATCGTCGCCAGCCTCAAGGATCTAGAAGAGGATGAGACGCTTGTCGTGCAATCCGGCAAGCCGGTGGCCATTGTGCGCACGCACACGGATGCGCCTCGGGTGCTGATCGCGAACTCAAACCTTGTGCCGCATTGGGCCAATTGGGATCATTTCAACGAGCTCGATAAGAAGGGTCTGATGATGTATGGCCAGATGACCGCTGGCTCGTGGATCTATATCGGAACGCAAGGTATCGTTCAGGGCACTTATGAGACCTTTGCCGAAGCCGGGCGTCAGCATTATGACGGGGACCTGACCGGCAAGTGGATCCTGACCGGGGGTCTGGGCGGCATGGGCGGCGCGCAGCCTCTGGCTGCTGTCTTTGCCGGGGCCTGCTGTCTGGCGGTTGAATGCAACCCCGACAGCATCGACTTCCGCCTGCGGACCAAATACCTAGATGAAAAGGCCGAAACGCTGGACGATGCGCTTGAGATGATCGACCGCTGGACAAAAGCGGGCGAGGCCAAATCCGTTGGCCTTTTAGGCAATGCGGCTGAAATTTTCCCTGAGATCTACCGGCGAATGCAGGCCGGTGGGATGCGCCCCGATATCGTTACCGACCAGACCAGCGCCCATGATCCGCTCAATGGCTATCTGCCTTTGGGCTTGACCTTGGCCGAAGCAGCCGCCAAGCGTGAAAGCGATCCCAAGGCCGTTGAGAAAGCCGCACGCGCCTCGATGAAACAGCACGTCGCTGCAATGGTCGATTTCTGGAACGCGGGCGTACCGACGCTGGACTATGGCAACAACATTCGTCAGGTGGCGCAGGATGAAGGGCTGGAGAACGCGTTTGCCTTCCCCGGCTTTGTCCCCGCCTATATCCGTCCGCTTTTCTGCCGTGGCATAGGCCCGTTCCGTTGGTGCGCGCTTTCGGGCGATCCTGAAGACATCTACAAGACCGATGCCAAGATGAAGGAGCTTTTCCCCGAGAACACCCATCTTCACAATTGGCTCGACATGGCGCAGGAACGCATCGCGTTTCAAGGACTGCCCGCGCGCATCTGTTGGATCGGGTTGGGCGACCGCCATAAGGCTGGGTTGGCATTTAACGAGATGGTCAGAAACGGCGAACTGAAAGCGCCCGTTGTCATCGGCCGAGACCATTTGGACAGCGGCTCGGTCGCTTCGCCCAACCGCGAAACCGAGGCAATGAAAGATGGTTCTGACGCTGTCAGCGATTGGCCTTTGCTAAACGCTCTGGTCAATACCGCGTCAGGTGCCACTTGGGTGTCGCTGCATCACGGCGGCGGTGTTGGCATGGGCTTCTCTCAGCACGCAGGTGTTGTCATTTGCGCCGACGGCACGGATGCAGCAGCCAAGCGGTTGGAGCGAGTGCTGTGGAACGACCCGGCCTCGGGCGTCTGGCGTCACGCGGATGCCGGTTATGAGGATGCCAAAGCCTGCGCACGTGAGCATGGGCTGCGTTTGCCGGGCATTCTGGGCTGAATTGCTTATCCAACTTTGAATTTGTCTGTTTGGCTTAGCGCTAACGCTGAAATTTCCGGTTTCGAACCGGGTGGCTTTCGGCTAGGGCTAAGCCGTTAAGCGGCCCGCAAGGCTTACGACAACTGACAAAGGTGGCTCGCCCGTTGCTCGATATTACACATGTCCGCTCGGTTCTTTCGGACGTCTATGACCTCGCTCCATCGGCCACGCTGGCCAATGAGATGAATGACACGTTTGCCCGTATGGACCGAGTGGTCAGCCCACCGGACTGGGCGATTTACGCGCCTTATGTTCGGGCCATCAACGTGCTCAAGAAAGAACGTAACGCTGTGATCCTTGGGCACAATTACATGACGCCCGAGATTTTCCATGGTGTTTCTGATTTCGTCGGCGACAGTTTGCAATTGGCGATCAAAGCCAGCGAGGTGGAAGAGGATGTGATCGTTCAGGCCGGTGTACATTTTATGGCCGAGACGTCGAAAATCCTGGGCCCTCAGAAAACCGTTCTTATGCCTGATATGGAGGCTGGCTGTTCGCTGGCAGAATCGATCACCGCAGACGGAATCGAAGAGATGCGGGCCAAATATCCCGGTGCACCGGTTGTGTCTTATGTGAACACCACAGCCGAGGTCAAAGCGGGTTCCGACATTTGCTGCACATCATCCAACGCGTTGCAGATCGTGAACGCGATGGAAAGCGACACAGTTATTATGACGCCGGATCAATATTTGGCGCAGAATGTCGCAAATCAAAGCCACAAGAACGTGGTTTATTGGCCTGGGTCCTGCATCGTGCATGAACAATATACAGCTCAGGACCTGCGCGATTTCCGCGAATGGAATCCAGGCACACGGCTGATCGCTCATCCCGAATGCCCGCCAGATGTGGTGGCCGAAGCGGACTATTCGGGTTCGACCAGCGGTATTATCAAATACGTGCATGACGAGAAGCCCGAAAAGGCGATGCTGATCACCGAATGCTCGATGGCGTCGAATATTGCCGACGAGCTGCCCGAGGTCGATTTTGTGGGCCCCTGCAACATGTGCCCGTACATGAAGAAGATCACGCTGGAAAAAATCCTCTACGCCCTGCACACGATGGAAGGTCAGGTCGAAGTTGCAGAAGACGTGGCGGGAAAGGCACGCAAATCCGTTCAGGCCATGATCGATTTGTCCCGCAAGCTGGGCATCTGATTTCAAATGACCGACGTTACCACGGATCGGGTCATCATTGTCGGGGCCGGTATCGGTGCGCTTTATGCGGCGTTGAAGCTGGCACCGTGCCCTGTGGTGGTGATCTCACCTGATCCGTTGGGGCAGGGGGCAAGCTCAGCCTGGGCGCAAGGGGGTGTCGCGGCGGCGATGGATTTGGCGGACAGCCCGAAGAGTCACGCTGTCGATACCGTGAATGCCGGCGCAGGCACCGTCGAGCCTGATGTGGCCGACCTGGTCACTCGCGAAGCACGAGAATACATCCTTGACCTGACCGAGATTGGCACGCCCTTCGACCGCGCTGAAGATGGCGGTTACGTTCTTTCGCGAGAAGCCGCGCATAGTTACGCCCGTGTTGTGCGCGTGAAAGGCGATCAGGCGGGCAGTGAAATCATGGCTGCCCTAATCGAGCGCGTGCGCGAGACTCCTTCGGTTCAGATATTGGAAGGCGTCCTTGCGGTGGCTTTGGACGTGGAAAAGGGCAAAGTCTCGGGGGTGGTGCTGCAGGAGGCAAGACAGACTGGCTCTGCACCCATTACTTTACGTGGACCTGCGGTGCTGCTGGCGGGTGGCGGCTCGGGCGGGCTTTACGCGCTGACAACCAACCCGGCACGCATTCGGGGGCAAGTTATTGGCATGGCCGCACGCGCCGGGGCGCTTATTGCTGATGCCGAGTTTGTTCAGTTTCACCCAACAGCCATCGATGTGGGCGAAGATCCTGCGCCTTTGGCCACCGAAGCGCTGCGTGGGGAAGGCGCGATCCTGATCAACAAGCAGGGCAGCCGGTTCATGCAGGCCGTTCACCCGGACGCTGAACTGGCCCCGCGCGACGTCGTGGCGCGTGCGATCTTTGCCGAAGTGCAGGCAGGCAATCGACCCATGCTGGACACACGCGACGCTTTGGGTGCGCGAATCCATGAGTTGTTTCCTGCGGTCGCAGCCTCCTGCGCGCGCAGCGGTATTGACCCTGCAAGCGACCCGATCCCGGTTGCCCCCGCGGCCCATTACCATATGGGCGGCATTGCGACGGATACAGATGGTCGGGCCACAATGGACGGGTTGTGGGTCTGTGGTGAGGCGTCTTCGACGGGTCTGCACGGGGCCAACCGTCTGGCATCGAATGGGTTGCTCGAAGCGCTGGTCTTTGCCCGAATCTGTTCTGAGAGCATAGCGAAGTCGCTGCCCGCCGGTACAAATACCGACCCGATAAACTTGCAGTTCGCTCCCTGCGAGGCATCTGATACGGCGCAAGCAGTCCAAGAGTTGCGCGATACCATGACCCGTGATGTCGGTGTCGTCCGGGAACGTTCAGGACTGACCCGCGCATTGAAAACCATAGCCGAGTTAGAGGCGCGCCATGGTGATTGTCCCTCGTTCAGGAACATGTGCGCGACGGCGACGCTGATTGCGGCCTCTGCTTTGCAGCGCGAAGAAAGCCGCGGGGCGCATGAACGCTCTGACTTCCCGGAAACTGGTGGCGAATCCGGTGAACGCTCCAAAATGTATCTCTCTGAGGCCCTGCGTATTCGGGCCGAAGCTTGCAAGGAACTGACATGACATTTTCAACCCTGCCAGATCTGATCCTTGAGCCTGTGATCCGCACGGCGCTGATGGAGGATTTGGGAAGCTACGGCGATGTGACCACACGCACCGTGATCCCGCAGGAGACCACGTATACGGCCCGGCTGAATGCACGCGAAGATGCTGTCGTGTCCGGAATGCAGGTCGCCGAAATCGCGTTCCGCCTGGTGGACCCCGCGCTTGAGGTTGAGGTGCTGGTCAAAGACAGCGCGCCCTGTCGTCGTGGTGACACGCTGATGACCATTAAAGGATCTGCTGCATCAATCCTGTCGGGTGAGCGGGTCGCGCTGAACTTTGCCGGACGCCTGACCGGCATTGCCACCAAAACGGCCACATTTGTGGAACAGACCAAGGGCACCAACGCTCGTATTACCTGCACGCGCAAGACCACGCCTGGCCTGCGTATCGTTGAAAAGCAGGCCGTGTTGCATGGAGGCGGTTACAATCACCGCTATTCCCTGTCCGACGCGATCCTGATCAAGGACAATCATATCGCTGCTGCGGGCGGTATTCGTCAGGTATTGGAAGCCGCCAAGGCCCAGGCCAGCCACATGATGGCGGTTGAAATCGAAGTTGACCGTCTGGATCAGTTGGCCGAGGTCCTGAAAGTTGGCGGAGCCTCGGTCGTGTTGCTGGACAATATGGACAACGACATGCTGCGCGAAGCTGTTGCCATGGTAGATGGTCAGATGAAAACAGAAGCTAGCGGGAACGTAACCCTTGAGCGCGTGGCGTCCATCGCAGCAACCGGCGTGGACTATATCTCGTCCGGTGCCTTAACCCATTCCGCGCGTACTGTGGATCTGGGGCTGGATTTCTGAAGGCGCGGCATTTCCGCTTGATTTGGGCTCGTTTGCGCCAACACGGTTGCGCAATTCAGTTTTATCGATAATAAATCTGCGGCAACGCAAGCTGCAGGAAGTTTTATAGATAAAATGATCATCCCTCATTCCGGCTGGACCCGAAAATCTGCGCAAGCTGTTCATGATCTTCCCTTGATGGACCTTCTGTTCCGGGCACAAACCGTGCACCGTGAAAACTTTGACCCCAACAAGGTTCAGACCTCGAAGCTGTTGTCGATCAAGACCGGTGGGTGTGCCGAGGACTGCGCTTATTGCTCGCAATCGGCCCGCAACGGATCGACCCTGCCAGCGTCCAAGCTGATCGAAGTTCAGCGTGTTCTGGCCGAGGCTAAGAAAGCCAAAGATGGCGGAGCGACCCGGTTCTGCATGGGGGCCGCATGGCGTGAGCCCAAGCCGCGCGACATGCCTGCTCTGGTTGCCATGGTTGAAGGCGTCAAGGCGATGGGTATGGAAACCTGCATGACGTTGGGCATGCTGGATGACACTCAGGTGGTCCAGCTGCGCGACGCCGGGTTGGACTACTACAACCATAATATCGACACTTCTGAGCGCTATTACTCCGAAGTGATCACCACCCGGACATTCTCAGACCGGATCGACACGATGAACCGGGTGCAGGAAGCGGGTATCAAGGTTTGCTCGGGCGGTATTCTGGGTATGGGCGAACATACCGGTGATCGTATCGACATGCTGCTGACCCTGGCCAATATGACCCCTCCGCCGGATTCGGTGCCAATCAACATGCTGATGCCGCAGGCGGATACACCATTGGCCGATGCAGAGCCGATTGATCCCATCGACTTTGTGCGGATCATCGCAACCGCCCGCATTCTGATGCCCAAATCTTACGTTCGCTTGTCTGCTGGACGTAGTGACATGAGCGATGAGATGCAGGCGATGTGTTTCTTCGCCGGTGCGAACTCGATCTTTGTGGGCGAAACGCTCCTGACAGCGGAAAACCCCGAGGAAGACACCGACTCGGTCCTGTTTGCGAAACTTGGCATTCAGGCCGAAACGGCGGAAGAGCATAAACGCACGGAAGCTGCCGAATGAAAGCAGTCGATCGGCTGGAATCCATGCTTGATGCGCTTGAAGCCCGGCACCGCCGCCGGGCTTTGATCCCTGCGCAGGGTTTGGATTTTGCGTCGAACGATTATCTGGGTTTGGCGGGGTCAAAACTGCTGCAAGATGCAGCGCAGGCCGCCTTGGCGCGCGGTGTGCCGGTTGGGTCCGGAGGCTCGCGCTTGCTGCGGGGTAATCACTCTGAACATGAGGCACTGGAACAGGAAGCTGCCGCTTTCTTTGGATCTGAAGCCGCGCTTTTCATGGGCGGAGGGTTTCAGGCCAATCAGGCGATCTTTTCCACCCTGCCAGCGGCTGGAGATCTGGTGCTTTATGACGCTTTGGTTCATGCCAGTGCCCATGAAGGGATGCGTGCCAGCCGCGCGGATCTGCGTGCCTTCCGCCACAATGACGTAGAAGATGCGCGCAATGTTTTAACCGAATGGCGGTCAACGGGTGGTGCGGGCCACATCTGGATTGCTGTGGAAAGCGTTTATTCCATGGAAGGCGACCTTGCTCCGCTAGAGGACCTGGCTTCCTTGGCGCGCGACACTGACGCTATTCTGATTGTGGACGAGGCGCACGCCTCTGGCGTTTTTGGCCTGAATGGCAAAGGTCTGGCCCATGATCTAAGCGCAAACCTCTTAACCCTGCACACTTGCGGTAAGGGTCTGGGTGTTGCGGGCGGGTTGATCTGTGGCCCGCGTGTGATGATTGATACGCTGATCAATCGCGCGCGACCCTTTATCTTTGCAACCGCGCCTTCGCCTTTGAACGCTGCTTTGGTGCGGGCCACTCTGCAAGAGCTGGCTGCCAATGATCGTTTGGTTGCTGCTGCACGCGAACGCGTTGGCCATGCGCATGATGTGGCCCGGCAAGCAGGACTGCCGGCTTCGGCCCTGACCAGCCAGATCATCCCGGTTATTTTGGGGGACGAGGCCAGAACGATGGCGACAGCCTCTGCCTTGCAGCAACAGGGCTTTGACATCCGAGGCATCCGTCCCCCCACCGTTCCCAAGGGAACGTCCAGACTGCGTGTTTCGATCACCGGAAATGTCGCCCACGAAGACATCTCGGCACTGTTTGCAACCATCGCCAGCTATCAATCGGAGGCCGCATGAGCGCGCTGATCGTTGCCGGAACCGACACAGGCGTCGGGAAAACCGTTTTTTCCGCTGGTCTGGCGGCGGCTCTGAATGCCCGGTATTGGAAACCCGTTCAGTCGGGCCTGGAAGATGCGACGGACACAGAAACCGTTCTAAACTTGTCGGGAGTCGAAGTGCTGCCCGAGGCGTATCGCCTGAACATGCCCGCCTCACCCCATCTGTCTGCCGAAGACATGGGTGTTGAGATTGATCTGTCGCGCCTTGCTGTGCCGCAAGTTGACGGGCCGCTGGTCGTTGAGGGGGCAGGGGGCCTGATGGTGCCGCTGAACCGTAAAAGCTATTATCTGGACCTGATCGCGCAATGGCGGGCTCCGGTGGTCTTGGTCGCACGCACCGCGCTGGGAACGATTAACCACACGACATTGTCCTTGATGGCCCTGCGACGAGCGGGATGCGAGGTCGTGGGTGTTGCTTTTGTCGGTGAGGCTGAGCCGGGTGTTGAACAAACTATCGTTGAGATGAGTAATGTTCGTCACCTTGGGCGGCTTCCGATGCTCAGCGATTTGACACAGCAAAGCCTGGCAGATGCCTTTTCGGCGATTGACGTTGCCACCATTCGGAGGTTCCTGTGACCCCGCTCGAATTTGACGCCCGCCACCTGTGGCACCCTTACACCAACGTGGCCAACCCCGGCGCGATGCACCTAATCGACCGGGCCGAGGGCGTTTATCTGTACCGGGAAGACGGCGTGAAAATGATCGACGCCATGTCCTCGTGGTGGTGTGCAATCCACGGCCACAAACACCCTGCGATAACATCTGCGATGCAGAAACAGCTGGAGAAGATGCCCCATGTGATGTTCGGGGGGCTGACACACCAACCGGCCGTAGATCTGGGGCGCAGGATGGTCGACATGCTGCCCGAGGGACTGGACCGCATTTTCTACTGTGACAGTGGCTCGGTCTCGGTCGAAGTGTCGATGAAGATGGCGGTGCAATACCAAATGGCCCATGGCCGCACCGGTAAATTCGAGTTCGCCACCATTCGGGGCGGCTATCATGGCGATACCTGGAAGGCGATGAGCGTCTGCGACCCGGTCACTGGTATGCACGGGTTGTTCCGCGGGGCTTTGTCGATCCAGCACTTCCTGCCGCGCCCTCATGTGCGGCTGGGTGACGAATGGCCCGCAGATTCTGCGCAGAACGGGTTGGAGCCGCTGGAACGGTTGCTTGCCGAAAAAGGCGACCAACTGGCGGCCCTGATCCTTGAGCCTGTGGTTCAAGGCACAGGTGGCATGTATTTTTATCACCCTCAATGGCTGCGCGCGGCCCGCGCTTTGTGCGACGCCCATGACGTGCTGATTATCTTCGATGAGATTGCAACCGGCTTTGGCCGTACCGGCAAGTTGTTCGCCATCAATCACGCTGACGTCAAACCCGATATTCTGTGCTTGGGCAAAGCGCTGACCGGTGGACATATCTCGTTCGCGGCAACGGTTACCAGCGAGCAGGTGGCTTATGGCATCGGCAACAGTGAAGCGGGCGTGTTCATGCACGGCCCGACTTATATGGCCAACCCTCTGGCCTGTGTCGCGGGATCGGCCAGCCTCGGTCTACTGGCCGAGGGAAATTGGGAACGCCACGTGTCTGATATTGAGGCCCAGATGCGCGCCGAACTGGAGCCAGCCCGCGATTTGCCCGGCGTAGCGGATGTCAGAGTCCTTGGTGCCATCGGCGTCATCGAAATGAAGGATACGGTTGATCCTTCTGTCGCCCATCGGCTGGCCCCAAAGACCGGAGTGTGGCTGCGCCCCTTCGCGCGCAACATCTATTGTATGCCCCCTTACGTCATCTCTCCTGATGAGCTCAGCCAGGTCACGAGCGCAATGGTCGGGCTGGCTGGGGGGCAGGGATGAAGCACAGGTGGCTGGAGCAATCAGACGACGGCACTCTGATCCTTGTGTTCGGGGGTTGGGCGCTTGGTGCTGCACCGTTCCAGGGTCTGACCGGTGACGCGTCTGTTTTGCTGATTGATGACTATACCGGGCTTGATGATCCCTTGCCTGATTTGACAGGTTTTGACCGTGTCGACATGCTCGCGTTTTCCTTTGGCGTCGCATCCGCTGCGCATTGGTTGGCCAACACTTCGTTTCGTCCCGACCGGCTGGTTGCGGTCAGCGGCACGTTGCACCCGTCTTGTCCTGACCGCGGAATAGCGCCTGACATGATCCGGGCTACGGCGGATCAACTTACGACCTCCAGCTTTGCCAAATTTTGCCGCCGCGCGGGCTTGCGCGGCGACGCACCGGACCTGGACATTGCCGCCGCGCAAAAAGAGCTGCATTCGGTGATTCAACGCGGACCGGCATCGGACCCTGGGTTTGATCTGGTGTGGATACCCGAGCGTGACCGCGTCATTCCGACGAAGGCGCAAGAGGCGGCCTGGGCTCATTCTTTCAGCGAAGTCAGATCCATCGCCGGGCTCCATGTGCCTTTCCAAGCGGGTCAGACCTGGGCGGAGTGGCTATCATGATCGTGCAATTGGCGGATAAGGTGCAACGAAGTTTCAGCAGAAGCTTCGAAACCTATCACGACACAGCCAGTCAACAGGCTTGGGTCGCGGAAAAATTGGTTTCCGAACTCTGCCGTGTCGGTGCTCCGGCTCAGTTTCACACAACGTTTGAAATGGGATGTGGTACCGGGCACCTGACCAGAATGCTGCGGCAAAACTTCGATCTTCCCGATTTCATCGTGAACGACATCGCGCCACAAGCCCAAGTGACGGCAGAGGCCGAAGCAGCAGCATTCATCTCAGGCGACGTGCGCTCGGTGCAATGGCCCGATCAGATTGATCTGGTCGCCTCGGCCTCGATGATCCAGTGGATGGAAGACCCGGCCGGATTGTTGCAGCAGGCAGTCGATGCCTTGGCCCCCGGTGGTTGGTTGGCCATTTCAGGATTTGGACCGCAGCAATATCAAGAGTTGTCCCGCATCGGATCAACTGCACACGCACCCGGACTTTGCGAAGCCCGTTCATTAGTCGCAGCTGTCGAAGGGTCGATGCAGGTTCTGGCCGCTGGAGAATGCATCCGGCCATCTTTCTTCAAAACACCAAGGGACGTTTTAAAATATCTGCGCAGAACCGGGGTGAATGGGCGTGCAAAAGGGACATGGACCAAGTCCACTCTGGCCCGGTTTGAAGAAGACTATGTGCGAAATTTTGGAACGGCCAACGGGGTGTCTTTGACATATCACCCGATTTGGATTGTCGCTCAAAAGCGATAGGCACCTATTCGGCGACAACAAGATCAATTTCGTTTGCAGACAACATCTGGCGGATATCCTCTGACGGACGGGTGTCCGTAAAGAACAGATTGATCTGTCTGGCAGAGTCCAAAGTGACCGGCGCGCGCTTACCCAGCTTTTCTCCGTCAGCGACAACGATGCGAACCTGGGCATTCTGAGCGGCGATACGCGCCAGGTTGGCCTCCTGCAGGTCATGCAGCATAAAGCCGGACTCGGCATTGACCGCCCCAACCGACAGAACAGCAAACCGGACGTTCAGACGTTTGATTAGGTCCTGTGCCTCAACACCAAACGCGCCGCCGTCATGGGGGCGCAGTTCACCGCCTGCCATAAACACCCGGTTATTGTTCCGGGACGCCAGAGTCTGGGCAACAAAAACCGAATTCGTCACCACAAACAGGTTGTTATGGTCACACAGAGCCTGCGCCACATAAGCTGTTGTCGAGCCAATATCCAGAAAGACCGAGTCTCCGTCGCTGATGACTTCGGCCACTGCTTTGGCCAGCTTTTCTTTTGCATCAACCTTCTTGTCTAGCCGACTTTCCAGCGACGGCTCCAGGATGTCCTCCAACAGATGGACGCCACCATGAACCTTACGCACGATGCCGCGTTCCTCGAGATTGCGCACATTGCGCCGAATGGTTTCCAGCGTAACGCCCAACTCATTCGCCAGGATGCTTACGCGACAGGATCCGCCTGTGCGAAACAGCGCGCGCAGAATCTCTTCTTCTCGTTGGTTGGTGGTTTTAAGGTTCATGTTTTTCGCTCTGATAGTCCCGTCATACGGGTAGTTTAGGGATACCACAACACCCACAGAAAGCAACATTACGCCAAAACATAGTAGAATATTTGAGCTCAGAATTAAAAATATGTGGCTTTACTTGGTTTTTATTGACACAAAACCCCACAGTGTGTTGGTCTGTCTTCAATGCCACCGATTCATCAAAAAATTCACGACAGGGAGATGGTGTTATGAAATGCAAACTGGGACTTTCGGTACTTGCTGTTGCGGCTGCTACGTCAGCCTGGGCGGTGGAATCCACTGATCCGATCAAGCTTACGCTGCACGACTGGTCCGGTCAGCTGATCAATACCAAGATCATGGGTTCGATCCTTGAAGAAGCGGGCTACAACGTCGAATACGTTCAGGCTGACTACATTGCCCAATTCGCTGGCCTGAAAACGGGTGACCTGCATCTGGCGATGGAAATCTGGGAGACAACCGGCCGCGAGGCATTGGACGAAGCGACGGCTTCGGGCAATGTCGTAAATGTCGGGGAAACCGGTCTGATGGCCATCGAAGAGTGGTGGTATCCCAGCTACATGAAAGAGCGTTGTCCGGGGCTGCCGAATTGGGAAGCTCTGCGCGATTGCGCGGAAGAATTCTCGACCGCTGAAACCGCACCAAGCGGCCGCTATGTCGGTGGGCCCGTGACCTGGGGCGGCTTCGACGAAGAGCGTGTCGAAGCTCTGGAGCTGGATTTCGAGGTGGTACATGCGGGTACCGATGCAGCTTTGTTTGCCGAGCTTGAATCTGCCTATCAACGGCAAGATCCGATCGTTCTGTGGGTTTACGTACCCCATTGGGCGCCGGCCAAGTATGAGGGTGAATTCGTAGAATTCCCGCCATTTTCGGCCGAATGCTATAGCGACCCTTCGGTTGGTGTGAATCCCAACATGGCTTATGACTGCGGCAAGCCGCGTGGGCCAATCTGGAAGGCTGCCTGGTCCGGCTTGCAGGAGAAATGGCCCGGTGCTTATGACATCATCGAGGCGTACAACATCAACAATGACGAAATGAGTGCGATGGTCGGCAAGGCCGATCTGGACGGCGTGGAAATTGACAGTGTTGTTTCAGAGTGGATGGAGGCCAACAAAGACCGCTGGTCGGGTTGGATCTCAAAATAATCCACTGGCCAGAGCGGCCCTTTCGCTCTCTCGGACCGCTCTGGCCTTTTTTGCAAACTTACCGGACCACACCGATGCCCCCCAAGACGAAACTGTCCTGCCGCAACGTTTGGAAACTATACGGGCCAAACGCTGAAGCGCTGTTGAAGCAAAACCCCAACCCGTCGGCGGATGACATCCGTGATGCAGGTTTGATTGGGGCCGTGCGCAACGCCAATATCGACATCGCGGAAGGCGAGATCTTTATCATTATGGGGCTGTCCGGGTCGGGGAAATCGACTTTGGTTCGTTGCCTGTCGCGCTTGATTGAACCCACAGGTGGTGAGGTCATTTTTGACGACGCTGATCTGTTACGTGCAAACGACAAAGAACTGATTGAAATTCGACGCCACAAGATGGGCATGGTGTTCCAGCATTTTGCATTGCTGCCACATCTGACCGTCTTGCAGAATGTGATGTTCCCTCTGACCATTCAGTCCACGCCCAAAGCCGAAGCTGAAACCAAGGCGCGGGACGTGGTGGAACTGGTTGGTCTGAAAGGGCGCGAGGACTACTATCCGCGTGAGTTGTCCGGCGGCCAGCAACAGCGTGTGGGTATCGCCCGTTCGCTGGTGACCGAACCCGATCTGTGGTTTCTGGATGAGCCGTTTTCGGCCCTCGACCCCCTGATCCGGCGCGAGATGCAGGACGAGTTTCTGCGGCTTCAGGAACGCCTGCACAAGACCATCGTCTTCATCACGCACGACTTTGAAGAGGCTGTCCGCCTGGCAGACCGCATCGCCATCATGAAAGATGGCGAAGTGATTCAGATCGCCACTCCGGAAGAGCTGGTGATGCACCCTGCCACGGAATATGTGGCGGAGTTCACAAGACATATCCCGCGTTCGAAGGTTCTGACCGTCGGCGGGGTCATGACCCCCGGCGCCGCAGGTGAAGGAGAGCCAATTGCGCAATCTGCTCGCGTTTCTGACGTGGCCGAACGCATCATCGCCGCCGATGCGCCGATCCCTGTTGTGGATGCAGAGGGGCAACCCATGGGAGCGATTGATCGCAAAGCTGTTGCGCATGTTCTATTCGGCGACGGAGACGCGGCATGATCCGGTTGAACCGGGCGCAGGCCATTGCTCTGGCCCTTGTTCTGATCACAATCGTGCTTGGGTACTATGGCCGCGATCTGGGCAAAGCGCTGGATGCACGTTGGCTGACCAAGTTCCCCTCGGCCTGGGTGATCCCATTCAAGACCTATATTTCCTCGGCGATGACGTGGCTGATCGAGGACGCTGCCATCGGGCCTGTCTCGTTCACCGATGTCACCCGCGCCATCGCGTGGATGATTGAACAACCTTATAATCTGGTGCTTGCCTTATTGGCGGACGGGTTTGTCAGCGGTCAGGGCAATGACGCGCAGGTCATCCTGCCTGCGATCAGCTGGATCGTTGTGATTACCGCTGTCATCGCTTTGGGGCAATACTGTCGTGACTGGGCACTTGCCGCATTGGTCGGGGCCTGTTTCATCTATCTCGCTGTCTTCGGGCAATGGGAAAGCGCGATGGTGACGCTGGCCTCGGTCCTGATTGCGGTGCCGATTGGAGCGGGTGGAGGGCTGCTATTGGGTATCCTCGCCTATCGCCATCCGCTGTTCGAAAAGATCATCTCTCCCATTCTGGACCTGATGCAGACGATTCCGATCTTTGCCTATCTAGTACCGATCCTGTTCATGTTTGGCTTTGGTCCGATCTCGGCTTTGGTTGCCACGATTATCTACGCCACGCCGCCAATGGTGCGGATCACCACGCTGGCGCTCAAGGGCGTGGACCCCGAGATCCTCGATTTTGGTCGCATGGCCGGCACAACCCAGCGGCAGTTGATGTGGCGCGTTCTGGTCCCATCGGCCAGTCACAGCCTGATGGTGGGCGTCAATCAGGTGATCATGCTGACGCTGAATATGGTTATCATCGCCTCGATGATCGGGGCCGGAGGGCTGGGGTTCGACGTCCTCGCTGCACTGCGCCGTCTGGACATTGGTGCGGGGTTCGAGGCCGGGATTGCCATCGTGGTTCTGGCCATCGCTGTCGATCGGCTTAGTCAGGCATTTGCCGAACGCATGGGGCAGGTGCATCACGAACAACCGGGTTCGTGGGTCGCGCGCCATCGCCGGACTGTTTTGGTGCTGATCCTTTTGGTTGTGACCTGGGTGCTTGGCCAGTTCTCGCCGCTGCTGTTGGAGTATCCCGACAGCCAGACAATCACCACGGGCGCGTTCTGGGATAACACCGTCGAGTATCTGAACGTCAACTATTTCGACGTGTTCGAGGCGATCAAGGTCTTCTTTCTCACGTGGTTCATGATCCCGATAAAGACGGTTCTGCTGGGCATCCCGTGGCCCTGGGCCATTGCGATGCTGACCTTGTTGGGCTGGCACGCGGGCGGCTGGCGTCTGGCACTGTTGTGCGGAGGAATGGCCTCATTAATCCTTGTGTCAGGACTGTGGTCCAAAGCGATGGTGACGGTCTATCTGTGCGGAGCCTCGGTGATCCTTGCTACGCTGATCGGGGTGCCTCTGGGGGTGCTGGCGGCTTTGAACAAACGCGCCGGAGCGGTGATCAACCTGCTGATCGACACGCTGCAAACCCTGCCCAGCTTTGTCTATCTGATCCCCGTTGTGATGTTGTTCCGGGTCGGAGATTTCACTGCGCTGATCGCAATCGTCCTTTATGCGCTGGCCCCAGCCGTGCGCTATGCGGCACATGGTGTGCGCTCGGTCAGTGAGGAACTGATTGAGGCCGGTTTGGTTTCCGGCTGCACCCGTGCGCAATTGCTGCACCATATCCGCCTGCCCATGGCGCTGCCTGAGATTCTGCTGGGCATCAACCAAACCATCATGTTGGCCCTGTCGATGCTGGTCATCACTGCACTCGTCGGTACGCGCGATCTGGGGCAAGAGGTCTATATCGCCCTGACCAAGGCAGATACGGGCAGGGGTCTGGTCGCGGGTTTGGCCATCGCGTTCATTGCCATCATTGCCGACCGCCTGATCAATGCAGGTGCCCGTCAGGCTAGCATCCGCTTTGGACTGGAGAGTTAAGATGAGCCAATCCGATTTGATGACCCGCATCCGCGCCCTGCCGATCTGGCAAAGTGAGATCGAGGCCGCGCCTCTGACCGGCGGTATCACCAATGTGAACTACAGAGTCACCGACAGCAGCGGATCTTATGTGGTGCGTGTGGGGGACGATATCCCGCTGCATCAAGTCATGCGGTTCAACGAACTGGCCGCCAGCAAGGCCGCCCATGCGGCGGGTTTGTCGCCGGCGGTTGTACATTCGTCTGGCGATCTGACGGTACTTGAGTTCATCGAAAGCCGCACACTGACCGAGGAGGATGTCCGCAACCCGGATATGCTGCCGCGCGTGCTGGAACTGGTGAAGGCGTGCCATACCGAGGTACCGAAGCACCTGCGGGGTCCATCGCTGGTGTTCTGGGTCTTCCACGTCATCCGCGACTATGCCGCCACACTCATCGAACGCGGCAGTGCCCATTCAGCGCTGATCCCTGACCTGATCAACGCAGGCGCTACGTTGGAACGCGAGGCCGGGCCGTATGACATGGTGTTTGGCCATAACGATCTGCTCTGTGGCAACTTTCTGAATGACGGCAATCGCCTTTGGCTGATCGATTTCGACTATGCCGGGTTCAATTCGCCGCTTTTCGATTTGGGTGGGCTGGCTTCAAACAATGGTCTTTCCCCCGAACAGGAAGACTGGGTGCTTGAGACCTATTTCCACGCTCCCGTAACCGACGATCTGCGCCACCGTTACACTGCGATGAAATGCGCCTCGCTTCTGCGGGAAACCATGTGGAGCATGGTGTCCGAGATCACCTCGGACATCGAATTCGACTACGCAGCCTATACGGCCGAAAACCTCGCGCGGTTTCGCGCAGCCCTTTCCGATTTCAAAAATACCTGAGGACAGACATGACCGACCTTCCGAAAACAGCCAAAGCCGTCATTATCGGCGGCGGGATCATCGGCTGCTCGACCGCCTACCACCTGGCCAAACTGGGCTGGACCGACACGGTGTTGTTGGAGCGCAAAAAGCTAACCTCGGGCACCACCTTCCACGCGGCAGGACTGGTAGGGCAGCTGCGTTCGAACGCGAATATTACGCAGCTGCTGGGTTACTCGGTTGATCTGTATAACAAGATCGAAGAGGAAACTGGGCTTGGTACCGGCTGGAAGATGAACGGCGGACTGCGTCTGGCCTGTAACGAGGAACGCTGGACCGAGGTAAAACGTCAGGCCACCACCGCGCATTCCTTTGGTCTGGATATGCAGTTGCTGACGCCCTCTGAGGCGCAGGAACTGTGGCCGCTAATGGATGTCTCGGACGTGATCGGCGCGGCTTATTTGCCAACCGATGGACAGGCGAATCCCTCGGATATCACTCAGGCACTGGCCAAAGGCGCACGTATGGCCGGTGCAAAGATTTTCGAGGACACCAAAGTCACGGATATTGAAATCGAAGACGGCAAGATCCGTGCGGTGATCACGGAACATGGCCGGATCGAATGCGAAAAGGTAATCTGCTGCGCCGGTCAGTGGACCCGCACCTTTGCCGGGCGCTTTGGTGTCAACGTGCCGCTGGTGCCGATGGAGCATCAGTATATGGTTACCGAACCTTTTGATGTCCCTTCGAACCTGCCGACGCTGCGCGATCCGGATCGACTGACCTACTACAAGGAAGAGGTCGGTGGCTTGGTTATGGGCGGCTATGAGCCCAACCCGATCCCTTGGGCGACCAAAGGGATTCCGCAGGGCTTCCACTACACGCTGCTCGACAGCAATTTCGATCATTTCGAACAGTTGATGGAATTGGCTCTGGGTCGTGTTCCAGCGCTGGAAAACGCAGGCGTCAAGACGCTGACCAACGGGCCAGAAAGCTTCACGCCAGACGGCAACTTCATCATCGGCGAAGCGCCCGAGTTGAACAACTTCTTCGTTGGCGCAGGCTTCAATGCCTTCGGCATTGCCGCTGGTGGTGGGGCGGGCATGGCGCTGGCTGAATGGGTCCACAAGGGAGAACCCCCCTTTGACCTGTGGTCCGCCGATATCCGCCGCTTTGGCCGCCCGCATTTCGACACCGATTGGGTGCGCACCCGGACCGTCGAAGCCTATGGCAAACATTACACAATGGGCTGGCCGCATGAGGAGCATGACTCGGGCCGTCCGTGCCGCAAGTCACCGCTCTATGACACGCTGAAATCGCAGGGCGCGTGTTTTGGTGAGAAACTGGGTTGGGAACGCCCGAACTGGTACGCGGATGCGTCGCTGGGAGAGACCGCCAAAGATGAATACAGCTTTGGTCGCCAAAATTGGTTCGATGCGGTGGGCCGCGAACATAAGGCCGCGCGCGAGGCGGCGGTGCTGTTTGACCAAACCTCTTTTGCCAAGTTTGCGCTGAAAGGCCCCGATGCGCTGGCGGCGATGAATTGGATCTGTGCCAATGATGTCGACAAGCCGGTCGGCGCGTTGGTCTATACTCAGATGCTGAACGACAAGGGCGGAATCGAATGTGACCTGACCGTTGGTCGATTGGCACATGACGAATTCTACATCGTCACTGGCACTGGCTTTGCCACCCATGATTTCGACTGGATCAACCGCAATATCCCGGAAGGCATGAACTGCCAGCTGTTCGACATCACCTCATCGAATGCGGTGCTGTCGCTGATGGGACCAAAGGCGCGGGATATTCTGGCGGCGGTGACGCGAGATGATGTTTCGAATGACGGGTTTAAATTTGGAACGATCCGCACAATCGGCATCGCCGGTTGCCCGGTCAAGGCGCTGCGCGTCACCTATGTGGGTGAGCTGGGCTGGGAACTGCATCTGCCAGTGGAATATGCCCAAACCGTTTATGCCGCGCTGATGGAGGCGGGCGCGTCTCATGGTCTGGTGAATGCAGGATACCGCTCTATTGAATCGCTGCGGCTTGAGAAGGGCTACCGCGCATGGGGCTCGGATATCGGGCCGGATCATACACCGTTCGAAAGCGGGCTGGGCTGGGCCGTCAAGCTGCGCAAGGATGTTGACTTCAAAGGCCGTGCCGCATCCGAAAAGCAGAAAGCAGAAGGCGTCAAAAAGATGCTGGCCTGTTTCACAGTTGACCCCGACATCGTCCTGTTGGGGCGGGAAACAATCTATCGAAACGGTGAAAGGGTCGGTTGGCTGACCTCAGGTGGTTATGGCTATACCATCGGGAAATCGATTGGATACGGTTATATTCGCAACCCCGAAGGCGTTGATCCAGAATATGTCACGTCCGGAGAGTATGAATTGGACGTGGCGACTACGCGAGTACCCTGTCAGGTGACTTTGCAGCCACTTTACGACCCCAAGATGGAACGCGTGAAGGTTTGAAGCCCCGAACGTGATCCGTAATCTATGCGGTAAGCAAAAGCTAGTGGCGGGGCACATCCGTGCCCCGCTTGGTGATTGGCTTGCAGCGGAAAAATGGCGTGAAAACAGCCCGAAAATGACGCCCGGACCGTTTAATGTAGCTGATACTGATCGTGTCATGTTCCCCATTGCAACTGATGAAACCCGTCATCAAAAACAACGCAGAAACATCCGTCTGAAAGGATTGAAATGGTCGTCGCACATACGCTGAAGGAACATGCCATTCAGATGGCTGACATTGCGTCGTCGTCTGCGATGCGGTTTTTCCGTGGATCTCTGGGTGTCGAGTTCAAACTGGATGAAAGCCCTGTGACGCAAGCTGACAAAGCGGTGGAAGCCGCGGTTCGGTCCTACCTGAACCAGCATTTTCCCGAGCATGGGGTCTTTGGCGAAGAACACGGGCAAGAGGCAGGTGATGGTCGGCACATGTGGGTCATTGATCCAATCGACGGAACCCGATCATTTCTGTCTGGGCATCCATTGTTCGGGTTCCTGTTGGCACATCTGGTTGATGGGCAGCCTCAGTTAGGCTTGGTCGGAATGCCCGCTTTGAATGAGGTGTATGTGGGTGCCATTGGTGAAGGGGCCACATTGAACGGTGAACCCATACGGACCTCGCAACAAAAGCGTTTGGATCAATCTATTCTATACGTAAACGAGGGGGACAAGATCCATCGCGATCACCTGGACCTATTCAACCGTTTGATGCAGGCCGGGCAGACGCGTCGGTTTGCCTATGACTGTTATCCGCATGCGTTGCTGGCCGCGGGGCATGTGGACGCTGTAGTGGATTATGACCTGCAACCCTATGACTACTTGGCGGTAGCGCCGCTTGTTGCGGCAGCTGGTGGTGTGATGACCGATTGGCAGGGCAGGGCGTTGACACTGGAGTCAGATGGCGCGGTCGTATTGGCGGCAACCCCTGATCTGCATGCAGATCTTCTGAAACTTATCAACACATAGTCAGTAAAAAGAAGGCCCGGCACTGTGGCCGGGCCCTTCCGTTTTTTGCTTATTCGGCAGCGATGGCTTGTTCAGAGCCAGCGGGTTTCGCAATCGGGCCCCATTCCAGATCACCTGTGTAACGCCAAGCCAGATCACCATTTTCATCCATTGCGATCAGGTGAAGCCAGCGGTTGTCAAACAGGGCTTTGACATTCGCATGCCGTTTCAGAATGTCGTTCATGGCTTCACGCGGCGCTTCGATTACAACGGACAGGCGCAGAGGATCATGCTGGAACGCTTCGCCATCATGGACCGATTGCCAAGGCAGACCTGGGCGCAAAGCACCTCCGTTCCCCTCGACAACACCAATCCCGCCGACCACGTTGTGCAGCAGCTTGTTGCCACCGCCAAACAAGCCCGGCGCGACGGACGACCCGTAATACTGCAGGCTGATCCAGCTTGCCACAACCACCGGGGCGGTCATGATCAACTCAAGCACGCCAAACCCATCATCCGAACGCCAGTCATAGCTATGCAGAAAGGACTGTCCGGCCAATCCGGTCCCATCGGTCCGGCTGCGTGGGGCAGCTATAAAGGCCCGACAGCCTGCCAAACCCCATTCAGGCCGAAGTTCGGCCCAATCCTTGGCACGGCGGGCGATATCGTCACCTCCGTTGGCACGAGGCAACCGGGCCGAACGCTCGGCGCGCGCCAGGCGTCCGGCTTCATTCAGCCAGGTTTTCAACTTGGCGATCTGCGGGGCCCACAATCCTGCCGGATGGTCCTGATCAAACAGGGTGACGTCATCCGTCGTCGTATTGTGCAGCGCTGGAAGGAACAGCGTGTCAGCGGGGATGTCGATCCCTTTGTTCCGCAGACCCTCGCGCACCTTGTTGTCGTTCAGGAGGCTGGCCAAGAGCCGGGCGCTGACGTCCCCTGCATGACCACCGCAGGCACCGCACTGCAACGCGCTTTCATGGGGGTTGTTGGTGACGTCCGCCCCATGTCCTGCCAGCATCACGATACGAGCAAAATTACCCGTCAGAGACATAGCGCCCAGGATGGCCTTGGCGGTATCGATGCGTGTGGTCAGATCCATCGAAGGATCCAGCTTGGGTGCAGGATCAAACTTGGTTCCCTTGCGGCTGGCTGCCAGCGAGTCCCGAAGCAATTTACCTGCGTAGATCGGTCCGGTCGCTTCGACAAAGGCAAAGGATGATACAGCGGCCAGTTTGAACCGACCCCAAGCACGTTTCGCGCGGGCCGTGTAGCGCCGGTCGAGATCGGACAGTGTGTCTTCTGCTGCTTTAGATGTGACATTGGGGTTCAGAAGAACGGGCCCCCGCAGCTCGGTCACGTCTGATCCTGCGCATTTATGCGCGCTGGCCAACCCAAAGAACCCGGCAAAGCCTATAGTTTCAATGCCTGCATCCTGTGCTTCCAGCGCCCTGCGGAAGACCTCGGACCGGACGTCAATACAGAATGCGGCCTGAACCATGGGGCGGCCTTCGGTTGTCCTTGGCTGAGATCCGGACAAAGACTGCCCCAACTTGCGCTGTTGTGCTCGTTCAGCAGCATCTTGCAGAATGGCGTCAATCACCATGTCACGGGACGGTGTGATCGGCGTTTCGTGTGCTGCGATGGTTTCCGACCAACGTGACGTGATCTGATCGCGGTACTGGTGGAACAGCGCTTCTTCAAACACCATCCGAATGGCAAGTAGTTCAGCCGTTGTTGTGTCGGTCTGTCCCTGAAGCTCGGCCTGCCACAACAAGTAGCGTGCATATTGTGCCCATCCGCCCAGCGTGATCAGCCAGCGATGAAAGGTTGTTCCGGCCGCCTCTGGCGTCACGCCCAGCGTTTCCGCGGCCCGTCCGATGGCCCGCCATTGGGAACGGTTGGTGGCCGCCACAAATGCGCCAAAGCCCTTCAACCCATTGATTTCCGGCGTAAGGTCGCGCGAGGCGAACTCCCGCCATGCGCTGAATGTACCGCCAGCGCGGCTGGGCTGCCACAGGGCTTGGCCTTCGTCGAAATGACTTGCGGCCCAAGCTCCGATACGTTCTTCGATCAAACCCGGCCAGTCGATGCCCGACACGTCGGCGGCGAGATCCGCAACTGTTGGCAACGGGGCAAGAGGTGCCGCGCCCGTGGTCAAAGCAGCCGTTACATCTTCCAGCCTTGGCGGATCAAAGCGGCTTTCGACATGAGAAATTGCCTCGACCAGATCACTGTCAACCATCTCGCCGGTCTTCAGCTTTTCGGCCATGGCTTGCCGGTCAGGTGTGATGCGTACACCGGCGACACGACCAAGGCGCGCAGCTGTCACGGCTAGGGTGTCTTCAGTCTGCCCCAGGAAGGGGTTTACGGCGACGTTGGCCGCCAGCGGAAACAGAGGAGGGATCTGACGCACAGCGTCATTTGCAATCGCGACCAGTTCCAAAAGCGGAGCAGGATAGCTTTCGTGTTTCATATACATGTCTGATCCCCTTTTCATACAGACCGCCGCGTGGACCATCCGTCCAGCAGCCGATCAAAGATTGCGTTGGCATAAAGCCCGTTGGACAGATGCACCCGGATACCAGCCGCTGCCGGATGAGACGCCCAAAGCGGGAAGGTTGACTGAGCCAGTGCCACTGCACCAAAGCTGATGAGCGCCAGAACGATCAGAGCCCATTCCAGCGGCCCCGCGGAAGGTGTAGCTGGCAAAGTTCCGGCGGTCAGATGCTGCGCTGCAATTTGCAACACGAAGTAGCTGACAGATGTTGCTCCGGCATAGATGACGGTGCGACGGGTCAGGGCACCCGGGGCTGCATCAGCAAAACCTTGGGCCAGCAGATAAGCGACGCCGAAGATCAGGATAACGCCCAGTGCGATGGCTTGAACCGATTTCCCATCGATCCCGAACACCGAAGCCACCGCGCCGTAGATCAGAATGCCGGTTGCGAAAGCCAGCAATACGTTGCGTGCGCTTGGCACAGCCACTGGCCCCGGCCGACGGATCGCCGCAACGTTGCGCACGGCTTCACCGGCGCTTAGGAAAGCATGCGCTTTGTAAAGTGAGTGCGCCACGATGTGCAGCAGCGCCAACGGGAACAGTGCCAGCCCGCATTGCATGATCATGAACGCCATCTGCGCGATGGTGGACCATGCCAGAGACGTCTTGACCGCTGGTTGTGTCAGCATCACCAACCCGCCAAACAGGGCAGTGAACCCGCCCAGCATGACCAGCAAGGCCATGATGCCCGGTGCAACCAGCATCACATCGGCAAAGCGGATCAACAGGAAACCGCCAGCATTAATCACACCGGCGTGCAGTAGTGCAGAAACCGGCGTCGGTGCTTCCATAACCTCGGTCAGCCAGCCATGAACAGGGAACTGAGCTGACGCCAGCACGGCGGCCACTGCGATCAACAGGGCCGCTACAATTGTCACCATGGTTGGCTGTGCGGATGACAGGATCGTGGCGATATCGGTTGTTCCGTAGCCGATGATCAACAGGACTACGGCCAGCGCAAGTGCGGCCTCGCTTAGCCGCGCCACAACCGCCTTTTTGCGCGCTGCACGCTGTGCCGTTGTGCGTTCCGGGTAGAACAGCAGCAGTTGATGCAGCGCCAGGCTTGTTGCGATCCAGGCTGCAAGAAGTTGAGTGAGGTTGCCGGACATGACCAGCAAAAGTACGGAAGCAAGCGCAACGGACATCCATCCGGTGAAGGCGCCCTGTTTCTGTTCCCCATCCATGTAAGTCGCTGAATAACGCAGGACGATCCAGCCAATAAAGCTGACCAGAACCAGCATCGTGGCGCTTACCGCGTCCAACCGTACTGACAGTCCGACGCCCCAGAACCCGATCAGTGCCGATGTTCCGGATCCATTCGCAATCAGCAACACTGCAGATAGCGCAGACACAGCAAAAGCTGCCAACGCAGCCCATTCTGCGATTTTAGGTAAGTTGCCCGGGCGCATCCCCGGATGACGGCTGCAATAAAAAGCCGACCCTAAAAAGATCAGCGGACTCAGGAGGGGTAGAAGCAAATAGCTCATGCGTGTGTCCCTTGACGTTCGATACTGACTCGAATTGTTCAAGGAGACATATTTCGCGTGCCATCATATGAAAAATACATTGTTTGATTAAATACGTTCGGTTAAATAGAACGATATGCCGCTTAACTATCATCATCTCCGCTATTTCTGGGCGGTTGCCCATGACGGCAATCTGACCAGGACTGCACAACGTTTGAATCTGTCACAGTCCGCCTTGTCCGTGCAGATAAAGGAATTGGAAGATCGCCTTGGCCATCCCCTGTTTGAGCGCAGAGGCCGCAAGCTGCACCTGACCGAAGCCGGACATATCGCGCTGGACCACGCAGATGCGATTTTTGCGACCGGTCAGGAACTTGTGGCAACCTTGCAGGATGCTGGAAACACGCGGCAGGCGCTTAGGGTGGGGGCGCAGTCCACCCTGTCGCGGAACTTTCAGATTCGCTTTTTGCGACCCATATTGGCGCGTGTTGATGTCGAGGTCATCTTGAGGTCTGGCAGTCCAAGTGAGTTGCTGGAAGGGCTGGAAACGTTGAATTTCGACTTGGTCCTCATGAACCACGAACCCGCGAGTGACAGCCTGACCAGCTTTGTCACTCATCATCTGGCCGAACAACCGGTGAGTATCGTTGGAACCCCGGATCGCCTTGATCCGACGCGCCCGATACGGGATCTGTTGGAAGAACAACCTTTCATCCTGCCCACAACCAACAACAGTGTTCGTACTGCGTTTGACGCTATGGCCAGCCGCATGTCGGTACGGCCTCAGGTAGCTGCCGAGGTGGACGATATGGCCATGATGCGGCTTTTGGCGCGCGAGGATATCGGCTTGGCTCTGGTGGCTCCGATCGTTGTTCAGGATGAGCTGAACTCGGGCCGTTTGGTCGAGGCAAATGAGCATCCGAAGATCAAGGAAAACTTCCACGCAATTACGTTCAAGCGCCGGTTCCCTAATCCCTTGGTGCAGGAGCTTTTGTCACACGGACCAGACACGTAGGCCAAAATCTGACGTCAATCACCGCGCGCGGATTTGAACAGATATAGGAACACAAAAAGAGACCCGATCGACGTTGTTACGATACCTACGGGCAGTTCTTGAGGGGCCAAAAGCAGGCGGGACAGAATATCCGACATCGTCAGCAGGATCGCCCCGACGATAGCTGAGGTAATCAACAGGTTTCTGTGCAGCGTGCCGGCAATGCCCCGTGCAATATGAGGGACCATTAACCCGACAAAACCAATAACGCCGGCCACGGAAACAAAGCTCGCCGTCGCCAATGCCGCGACAAAGAACATACTAAATCGCAAGCCCTGAACGGGTATGCCAAGAGAGGACGCCGTGAAATCTCCGGTTAAAAGGGCATCCAGCCAGCGACTGCGGTAAAGAGCATAACTCAGGATCAGAGCCAGTCCGGTCAGAACCAGTGGGAATGTCTCCCACCGTGCAAGGCCCAACCCGCCAAGCATCCAGAAGATGACCGAATGCGCCGCGCGATTGTCGCCGGAAAAAATCAAATAGTTTGTGATGGCCGAGAACAGAAAGGACACGGCCAAACCGGCTAGAATCAGTTTTTCCGGCGCACTTGTGCGCAGGCCCTGAACCAGTGCCAGAACAATGCCCGAAGCAATCAAGCCTCCGCAAAATGCCGCCAAGGGCAGGGTCCAAATGCCCAGTACATCACCCGTGACAGTGATCACCAACACCGCCCCGGCAGCCGCGCCCGAGGACAGGCCAAACAAGAATGGATCGGCAAGATCGTTGCGCGTGGTTGTTTGCAAAACCACACCAACAACCCCCAATCCTGCCCCGATGACCGCGGCAAACAAGGCGCGGGGAAGGCGCAAGTCGAAAACGATCCGGTGAAGCGGGGACATGTCGCCATCGATCAGGCCTGTTCCTAGACCAATCGCGGCGACCACGTCCCGCACAGGAATATTTGTTGTTCCATAAACGATGGACAGCAGCAAAAGGGCGATCAGAACGATCGCCCCCAGCAAGATCGAACGGCCCAAATGGGCCATATCAGTTGGTCTCCGGGTGCATTGCCTTGACCATCTTTTCGATGGCCTCAATGTTTGCCGGGCCGGGTGTCAGCTCTTCGTAGCGCAGGCCGATCCAGCGCTCGTTCTTGACTGCATCGGTTTGAGACATGACGGGATGATCTTTCAGGAACTGGAAGGTGTCTTCTGCACCGTTTCCTGTCTGATAGTCCAGCAGAACCAGGAATTCCGGGTTTGCAGCAGCCACAGTTTCCCATGACGTACGACCCCAGCTGGTGTCCATGTCATGGGTCACATTCTCTCCGCCTGCTGCGGCGATCATCGCGTCCGGTATCGCAAATTTACCAGCGGTAAACGGCGCATCTGCCGGCCCGTCCAGCAGGAAGACACGTGGTTTGGGCAGATCAGCTGTTTTGGCTTCGATAGCGGCCAGTTGGTCTTTCCAGCCCGAGACAAGCTCTTGCGCCTTGGCTTCGACGCCCATGACCTGACCCAAACGCAGAACGTCGCCAAACAGCAGGTCCATGCTGGCCTCTGGCCGATCTTTGTTCAGATGTACGCAGCTTTCGGTCAGAACCATGGTCTTGATGCCGAAGGGCGAAAGGGTGTCCGGAGTAACCTCGCCACCCGGCTGCATACCGTAATACCACCCTGCAAAGAACATGTCGGGTTCTACTGCGATGAGGTTCTCAACAGTAGGGTATTTTGGTGCAAGCTCTGGTATATCACCGCGCTGTGCATCAAAATCAGGGCTTGTCTTGTACCAGCCCGTGATGCCGGTCAGGCCCACGATCTTGTCTTGCAGACCCAATGCGAAGGCCATGTCGGTCATGTTCATGTCGTGGACAACGATCCGCTCGGGCGCGGTTTCAAAAACCAGCGGTTCGCCGCAATTGTCCACTGTGATGGCTTCTGCGACCGCGCCGCTTGCCAGGCCAGTGAACAGAGCCACAGGCCAAAGTTTCTGCATCATTGTAAGCTCCTGTTATGATGACAGTTTTCTTTTTCGGATATCCAGCGCAGGGATCATGCGGCCTTCATGCTGAAAGCATAGATAATCCACACCAAAGGTGTCGCGGACACGTTCTGAGGTCAGCACGTCGCTGACCGGGCCATAGCCCGTCAGGCGTGTGGATTTCATCAAAGCCACATGCGTGGCGAATTCCGGGATCATGACCAGATCGTGGACGATCATGACCACCGTGACGCCCAGCTCGGCCACCAAGGACAACATGTGCCCCTTGGCGTCTGGATCCAGGTGATTGGTCGGCTCGTCCAGAAACAACAAGGATGGGTTTTGTGCCAAAGCGCGCGCGATATGAGCGCGCTGTCGCTCGCCACCCGATAGCTGGCTCATCGGCTTGCGGGAAAGATGAGACAATCCGGTTGTTTCCAGAACTCGATCAAGATCTACCTTATGCTCGGTTGCCGATTTATCCGCCTGAATCGGGATTTGCCCAAGCGCAACATAGTCTCGCAAACGCAACCGGCCGTCTGGCATTTCTTGCTGGCCTACGACCGCGATGGTTCGGGCACGCTCATGCGCGGACAGGGTGCGCAAGCTTTTGCCTCTTATAAGCACATCACCCAGAGCAATACGTTCTATTCCGCAAAGCAACTTGAGCAGTGTTGTTTTTCCCGCGCCATTCGGTCCCGCAATTGCCAGAATCGAGCCCTCCTCCAAGCCGAAGGACACGTCCTGCAAAAGGACATCGCCGTTCAAAGCGTAATATTCGAGACCCTCGACCGACAGAAAACTCATGACACCCTCTCCGTTGGAAGGGCCGGTATTCGGGACAAGGTCTTGGTGAATAACGCGGGCGGGCGTTCGGTTGCACTTGTCCAGCCATCGGAACTAAGGCGGTATTGTCCGGCGAATTCCGCCACTGCGTCCAGATCCAGTTCCGTGTCGATGTCTCCAAACAGATACTGCGCCTTGCCCGGTGCCTGAAGGCCAATGGTGGTTGGTCGGGAACAACCTGCCATGCAATCAACTGTTCGAATTGCAAATCCTTCGGGCAATGTTTGCGCCAGTGCGCCAGTCACTTGATCGGTGGACATGGCACCTGTGCAGGTCGCGCACACAAGAATGAAATGATCAGCGGTTTTCGTCATTACTTGTAGCGCTTACTGCGGGTTGGACTGAGATGCAATGTTATAACGTTACGTGTCTCTGAATTAACGGCAAAGCAGGATGCCTCAGCGCAGTAGGTATTGAAGAAGAGCTTACTTCTGTCAGTCACCTTTAACACTGTCCGCTCCGCTTGAAACCAAGCGCGGACAGAAGGTGCTACCAATGTAAACACGCGAAAAACGTGCCATCAAAGCCTCCTTCCAGGACGCCCCGCCCCGGGTTGGTTGAACATCGGATGGCAGGTCTCCTGACTTGCGGGTCAAGGCTCGGCCCACCTTCCCAACCCTTTCGGTGTCAGTGGCGTAATGGCGTCGCTCTCCGCTTACAGTTGCGGGGGCAGTCACGGACTTGGCAAAAAACTGTGCCGCACCGTATTCCCATTTTCATCCCTTACGGAACCATCCCGCTCAGCTAGTCTCGTGGTGCTGGGCTTGTCAAGCAAGAGAATGAGTGGCGTTTGACGAAATCACTTGGGCTCAGCCCAGTTGTCTGTCTGTTATTGTCAACCCGGTCTACCTCAGTAGTCGGAAACCAATAGGAAATCTGGCGCGGCATCTTCCTCGATCTTTGAAAATCGAGGGATCGGATCTTCGAACACATTATCCGTTCGATCATCATTCACAGTCGAAACCTCGCCGATAAGGCAATCACCGTGCTCGGCCCAGAACGCGTGCCAAACTCCGGGCATCAGGGTTACGCTTTGCCCTGGTTTCAGGCGTAGATGCTCACCTGGTTGCAACGTAACAGGGCAGGCATCGCTGGGCACTGTGACAGGCGTATGCCGGTCGATGCCACCTTCTGGGTCCGATGCATAGATCTCCATCACCAGATCGCCGCCGCCACGGTTGATGATGTCCTCTGCCTTGATGATGTGGCGATGCATCGGAGACAGTTGTTTGTCTTTCGAAATCAGCAATTTTTCTGCGTAAAGCATCCCGCGCCCAGACTGCAAATCATTCACTTCGCCGTTGCGCAGCGTGAAAAGAAACAGGCCCAGTTCATCGAACCGGCCCTGAGCGTAGTCGGTGATGTCCCACCCCAACCCGCGGCTGCGGACCGTGTGCGCCACTGGGCTGCGCATCTGTTCGGGCGACCAATCTGCAAAAGGCGGCAGTACAGCGCCAAAGGACTGGATGAACGCCTGCGCTTCGGATTTGATGCGATTTATGTCAGATCGTTTCATTGGTTTTTCCAAGAATTATAGCTCATGAGCCCAGGGGGGTTCCGCCCCGGCGCGAGATACGGTTACAGCGGCAACTTCGGCGCCCAGTTCCATGGCCGCGTGCAAAGCGCTAGAAGTTAAGTTGCGTACAGCGGGTTTTGTCAGATGCCCGGCGCGGCTGAGACCAGTGAGCACACCTGCATTGAACGTGTCCCCCGCACCGATCGTGTCCACGACCTGCACCGGTTTTACCGGCACCGTCACTTGCGATCCATCCGCCAGATACCCGTTCGCGCCGTCGCCGCCCCGGGTCACAATCAGGGCTGATGGACCGGCTTGCAACAACAAGGCTGCTTTGGCTGCTTCGGGTTCCGCACCGGGAATGATCCAGTCCAGATCCTCGTCCGACACTTTGACGATATCGGATTGCGCGATCATGCGGTTCAAACGCGTTCGAAATCGGGTTTGATCCTGAATAAAACTCGGACGAATGTTGGGATCCAACATGACAGGGCGGTCGTTTCCGTGTTGAGCCAGCAAAGATGCATAAGCATCTGCACATGGCTCACACGCCAAGCTTATACCCCCAAGATACAATGCCGAGATGGCAGGGAGTTGGTCTGGCATATCTTCGGGTGCCAACATACGGCCAGCCGTGTTTTCATCAACGAAACTGTAGGTTGCGTGCCCATCTTCAAGTTGTACAAACGCAAGTGTAGTGGGACGATCCGAGACAATTACATGCGAAACGTCAACGTGGCTGGCCTTTAACGCGTTGATCAGTTGCTGACCAAACATATCCGTAGAAACACCGGTCAACATCCCCACGGACTCACCCAAGCGCCCCATGGCAACAGCGGTATTCAGGATCGCGCCACCCGTATGGGGCACAAAGCCGTGCGCGCCGGACACTGTCGGCTCGGCAATCATGTCAATCAGGGCTTCCCCACAGCACAGGATCATTCCAACGTCCTCTCCCAGAGCCTCAAGCGCAAAAGTCGTTCATCGCTTTAGTGCGTTTTTGCAAAAATTGTTCGCCCCGATGATGCCGAACTCGGCCTGTTCTGAGACGTAAAGGTTCAAGGATTTACGAAGCTCGCTGAACCGCCCGCCGCCATTGAATGCGTCCTTGAAGTCCTGATCAAACAGCCAGCGGTTTTTCTCGGCGACCCCGCCGACAAGAAACACTCCACCAGCAGGCATAAGCGTGACAGCCATATCACCCATAAGCGCGCCCAGATGCGTTGTGAACATCTGCGCAGTTTTGACTGCGATGGGGTCCGAAGCATCGCGGGCTTCCGTCAAAATGTCTTTGGCCGAACGAAACGATGACCGCCCGGTGCCCGCTGCCAGCCCAACGGCCTGATACAGGATAGGAAGGCCAGTTCCGCTCAGAAACATCTCTGCTTCCAAAGCAAGGCTGTCGCCAAAGAAACAGTCAGGAGCAATGTGACGGGCGGCTTCAAAGACGTCGACCTCGTCCCGGTGACGCGGGTACAGCCCAACATGCCCACCTTCGCCGGAAACTGTGTGATAGTGACCTTCGGAAAAAAGCAATGCTCCGACGCCAAGTCCGGTGCCGGGGCCAACCACCAAACGCGTGCCTGCTGGTGGTTTCGCCTGACCTTGCAAAACCGAAACTTCGTTCTGTGTGACGTCAGCAACTGACCATGCCGCGGCCGTAAAATCATTGATAACAAAAGTATGTTCCGCCCCGGTCGCCTGCGCCAGTTCCAACTCGGACAAGTCCAAATTGGCGTTTGTAAGGCGGATGACGCCGTCTCTGACAGGACCAGCCCCGGCGGCAACAACCGCCTGAGGATTTGTGCCAACCTCATCGCGCAAAGCGTGAAATGCGTTCAGCAGATCATCCAGAGTTCCCGTTGGGTGCTTGCGCAGGTCTGTCAGTTCGCCGTTTGTCACAACGCCCAGACGTGTATTTGTTCCACCGATGTCCGCAACCAAATTCCAGTGCTCATGCACAGATCCGGATGGTTGCGCTAACGGCTGAGAGACGTTCTGCCCCTCTGAAAGGGCGGATGTAAGCGCCACGAACGACGCTTTGGGCGTTCTTTCCAGAGTTTCAAAATCCACGTCCACCAGTCCAAACCTTTTCTCGTATCCGAAGGCCCATTCGTAATTGTCCAGCAGAGACCAGACAAAATAGCCTTTAACCGGAACACCTTGTGCCAAAGCGTCCTGCACGGCTGCAAGGTGTGTATCAAGATATTCGATACGGTCCTCATCCCGCACGCGCTCTGCGCTCGCCATTCCGTTTTCGGTGATATAGATTGGTAGCCCGCCCGTATAGTCCTTCTGTGTGCGAACCAGGAAACGGTTTAGGGCGGAAGGTTCTATTTCCCAACCCATTTGCGTTTTTGGCAATGGTCCTGGAACATCCGTCAAGCTGGGCCATGCGGAATCGTTGGGGGCAATCAGCTTTCGCGTGTAGTAGTTCAATCCGCACCAATCGACCGGCGTGCCAATTGTCTCGAAATCATCCTGCCAGCCAGAGGGCAAGTGCGGTTCAAGGCCGTCCAGTACCAATTTAGGATACTCTTTCCTGAATACACCACCAAGAAAGAACCGATTGTAAATCGCGTCATACCGGTCCGCTGCAAGTCGCGCTTCGACGCTCTCATCGGCGGGTTCTGCCCATTCAAGGTTGAACACCGCACCAAGGTTGCTCATGCCAAGGCTGCGCATGGCTTGAATGGCGCGTCCATGAGCAAGCAAAACGTGATGCATTGCGCGGGCCGTGGCGCGAATATCGCGCAAACCGGGCGCATGATGGCCCTCGAAATGGCTGAGCCAACTGACACACCATGGCTCGTTGATTGGGGCCGCACTGAACATCCTGTCACCGATGCGGCCCATGATGATTTCGGTGAAGTCTGCGAACCATCCCGCGATGTCTCGGTTGCACCAGCCCCCCTGATCCGCAAGAGCGGAGGGCAGTTCCCAGTGATACAGCGTCACACACGGGCGGATTCCGCGGGCCAGCAGCGCGTCTGCCAGCCGGTCATAGTAATCCAGCCCGGCTTGATTGATCTGGCCGCGACCTTCCGGCATGACACGCGCCCAGCTGGTTGAGAACCGATAACAGTCAAAACCGGCCTCGCGCACCAGATCGAAATCCTGCTCGAACCGGTTCAGGTGGTCGCAGGCCAGATCGCCGTTTTCCTCACGCACCACATTGCCGGGCGAGGCCGCAAATGTATCCCAGTGCGTTCGCCCGGCACCACCCTGTGCATGCCCTTCGATTTGATAAGCCGAGGTTGCGACCCCGAAAAGGAAATCTTTTGGGAAGTCAGCGCGAGAATGTTTCATGATTACGTCCTGTTGGGCGCAGGGCCAGTCGAGCGGCCAACAACCAGTTCGGCCTCAAGTAATTTGGTATTGGGCGGACCATCCGGAGACTTGATCCGATCAATCAGCATCTCTGCGGCCATTTCCCCGGCTTGGCGGACAGATGATCGGGTCGCTGTGAAAATCGGGATGTCTTGCCCGTTCTTCAGATACGAAAGGTCATCGTCATGTGCGATGACCGAAACGTCGCGCCCCATAACTAAGCCTGCTTCGTCAATCGCGCGTCTGACCCCGATGGCGGAAATCATCGAGGATGCCAAAATAGCTGTTGGAGGGTCATCAAGCTGCAACATGCCGTGCGTTTCCCGATGCCCGAAAACCTCGGTCATCTCGGCGCTGCGCATCAGGTCAGGGTCTGCGATTATACCGCCTTGCTCCAGCGCCGCCAGATACCCCGCACGTCTGCGCTGTGCAAAATCCATCTCCTCCAGCCCGTTGATAAGGGCGATCCTGCGGTGTCCAAGATCAATCAAAAACCGGGTCGCCCGCAAAAACGAGCTTTTGTTGTTTACATCTATCCAGTCGTAAGGCGTATCCGCGCCCGTTGAACGCCCATGCACGATGAACGGCACTCTCATACGTTTGAGGACCTCGATCCGAGCTTCGTTCACTTTTGGACCTTGCAGCACAATACCATCAACGGCCCCTCGCTGAAAAAGGCTGCGATAGGCTTCTTCGATCGAGGTATCGTCAGCGTTGGTGAACATCATGTCGTACCCATGTTCCGCATATTTCTTTGCTGCTCCAGCGACAAAATCTCCGAAGATCGGGTTCACCATTTCATGTTGCGACGAACTGGGGATCACATGTCCGATAACCATGGATCGACCGGTTGCCAGCCCCTTTGCTCGGCTGTTGGGACGATACCCATGTTTCTGAGCGGCGGCTTGCACACGTACACGCGTTCCCTCGCTGACCTCGGGATAGCCGTTCAGCGCACGGCTTACCGTTGTTTGCGAAAGACCCAGAATTTCTGAGAGCTGCTTTAGGTTCATTATGCTATTCAAAGCGCCTTCAATTGTGTGCACGCACTTGTTGTGTGGGCAATTTAAGCGTCCGTCAACTTGTTTTGCCGCAAATGCCAGATTTATTAATATTGCTGGATCGGGAAAGCGAATTATTGACAGAGAGAAAATGTTAGCGGATAACACATCGCATCCAAAGCGCTTTGAAACTGAGTCTGCAAGCGCGCGAAAACTAGGGAGGAGGATGAGATGAGACACTCGCTTTATGCAGGTGCGGCGGTGTTCGCCCTGATGGCTGGGTCTGTTCAGGCGGAAGGTGAATTGATCCACGCCGTAGGTGAGGGCAGCTTTGACTGGGACGGGTTTCAGGCTTTTGCCGATGCAAACGATCTGTCCGGGGAAAGCCTGACCATTTTTGGTCCTTGGCTGGCGGGTGAAGGCAAATCCTTTGAGAACCTTGTTGCGTATTTCGACGAGGCAACAGGCGCGAGTTCCAGCTATGTGGGTTCAGATTCGCTTGAGCAGCAAATCCTCATTGACGCGGCAGCAGGCTCGGCGCCGAACCTGACGGTATTTCCACAGCCCGGTCTGGCGGCAAATCTTGCGAAGCAGGGGTATCTGACACCGCTGGCCGAAGGATCGGCTGACTGGATCAAAGATAACTTTGCCGCAGGTCAGTCCTGGGTCGATCTGGGCACCTTCGAGAACGATCAAGGCGCTGCCGAGTTCTATGGTTTCTTCTTCAACGTGAACGTGAAATCTCTGGTCTGGTACATCCCGGAGAATTTTGAAGATTTCGGGTACGACGTGCCTCAGACCATGGAAGAGTTCAAGGCGCTGATGGACCAGATGGTCGAAGATGGCGAAACCCCCTTGTGTGTTGGTCTGGCTTCAGGTGGTGCAACCGGATGGCCTGCAACCGACTGGGTTGAAGACCTGATGCTGCGCACCCAGCCGCCGGAAGTCTATGACCAGTGGGTGTCGAATGAGATGAAATTTGACGATCCGCGCGTGATCGCCGCAATCGAGGAGTATGGCAGCTTTACCCGCAACGACGACTACGTTGTCGGGGATGCTGACGACACCGCCGCGATTGACTTCCGCGACAGCCCCAAGGGTTTGTTCGACAGTCCTCCGGCCTGCATGATGCACCGCCAAGCGTCGTTTATTCCGGCGTACTTCCCTGAGGGCACCGAATTGGGCGTTGATGCCGATTTCTTCTATTTCCCGGCATATGCTGAAAAGGATCTGGGTACTCCGGTACTTGGGGCGGGCACGCTGTTTACCGTCACCAACCCGAATCCTGCCGCCGAAGCGTTCATGGAGTTCCTCAAGACACCTTTTGCGCATGAGATCATGATGTCTCAAGACGGCTTCCTGACGCCTCACCTGGGTGCTAACCCTGAAAACTATTCCAACGACACCCAGCGTGGGCAGGGTGAAATCCTGACCAATGCCACCACTTTCCGCTTTGACGGGTCTGACCTGATGCCAGGTGCCGTTGGTGCGGGAACGTTCTGGACCGGGATGGTGGATTATTCGTCGGGTGCAAAAGACGCAGCCACCGTGGCCAGCGAAATCCAGTCGTCCTGGGACGCGGCCAAGTGATCAACCGCTGGGGCGGTCTTAGGATCGCCCCGCTTGCCAAACGGATGAGCGCACCATGACACCGGCACTTCAAGGCCTGCTGACGATCGCCATCGGCGTGTCGGGTTGTGTGGGCTATTTCTACCTCTCCAACCAGTTTCTGGACAAAGTCCTGTTCCCGCCGCGCGGGCCGAATGCGGGGCGCAACATCAACCGGGCCAACATGATCCGGCCATGGCTGTTTCTGTTCCCTGCGCTTGCTGCGCTGGGACTGTATCTGGCCTATCCGGTTGTTGAAACCCTGCGCCTGTCACTCACGGAGCGTGTGCCCGGCGGCGGGTACAGATGGGTTGGTCTGGACAACTACTCTCAAATGGCGGCTGAGCCCAAATTTTGGGAGGCCATGCGCAACAACATGTTCTGGCTGATTGTTGTGCCGGCCATGTCCACGGCCTTTGGTCTGCTTGTCGCGCAATTAACCGACCGCATCCGCTGGGGTAACTTCGCCAAATCTCTGATCTTCATGCCGATGGCGATTTCTTTTGTCGGCGCTTCAGTGATCTGGAAACTGGTCTATGATGCGCGACCTGCAGAACAAGACCAGATTGGCATCTTGAACGCGCTCTATATCTTTTTTGGCGGGGCCGAACCGCAAACCTGGCTGACGGTCCCGTTCTGGAACAGCTTTTTCCTGATGATCGTTTTGGTCTGGATTCAGACCGGTTTTGCCATGGTCATTCTTTCCGCAGCCCTGCGCGGTATTCCCGAAGAAACTATCGAAGCAGCCATTCTGGATGGCGCGAATCCGTTCCAGATCTTCTTCAAGATCAAGGTGCCCCAGATCAAGACAACCATCCTTGTTGTTTGGACGACGATCACAATCACCGTGCTCAAGGTCTTTGACATCGTTTTTGCGATGACCAACGGCCAGTGGGAGACACAGGTTTTGGCTAACTATATGTACGACAAGCTTTTCCGGGCAAATGACTGGGGCGTCGGATCAGCCTCGGCCATGGTGATTATGCTGCTGGTTGCTCCGATCCTGGTGTGGAATGTGCGCAACGCCCGAAAGGAGATGGAGTAAGCCATGAGCGATATTGCAGGAACCAAACCGGCGCTCAGATGGGTTGTGCATCTTTCGGTCGTCTTTCTTGTGGTGCTGTGGGTCATTCCGACTTTGGGTCTGTTGGTCTCGTCCTTTCGGACAGCCGACCAAATCTCATCAAGCGGGTGGTGGCGATCGCTGTTTCCATCCGAGCAGAACCTGACCCTTCGCAGCGCTGCGCCTGAAACACAGGTGTTGGAAAACGGCGTATACGTGATTGAAGGCCAATTGTTTGACGCGGGCGAGCAGGCAAAGATTTCGAGCTGGGGCATCAGTGCGCGCGAAGTCGACGCCTTTGCGCCCGGCCAAACGGCTGAACTACGCCGAGGTGGCACGATCACAGTGGACGCTGATGGTAATTACCGGATGGAAAACACCGAAGAGTTCACTGGAAACCGCGGCGCACGTATCTTTGTGACGGCTGAGTTGCCGCCCGAATTCACTTTGGACAACTACCAGAAAGTACTTCTGGATCAGAGCAGTACGGACAGCATGGCCAAGGCGTTCTTCAATACGCTGACCGTGACGATCCCGGCAACAATCATCCCGATTC
Source organism: Ruegeria sp. HKCCA5929 (assembly GCF_013034525.1). NCBI lineage: Bacteria > Pseudomonadati > Pseudomonadota > Alphaproteobacteria > Rhodobacterales > Roseobacteraceae > Ruegeria > Ruegeria sp. HKCCA5929. The sequence goes on along the minus strand of NZ_WQGE01000003.1, from coordinate 398,448 downwards.
TGGTTGCCGCCTTTGCGGCCTATGCGCTGGCCTGGATGGATTTTCCCGGTCGGGCATTGTTAATCGCGGCGGTTGTTGGGCTGTTGGTTGTTCCGCTTCAATTGGCCCTGATACCCTTGCTGAAATTTCACCTGAATATCGGCATCGGTAAGGGTTATCTGGGCGTCTGGCTGGCACATACCGGGTTCGGGATGCCTTTGGCGATTTATCTGCTTCGCAACTACATGGCCGGATTGCCGCGTGACCTGATCGAAAATGCCCGCGTCGACGGTGCGACCGAGTTCCAGATCTTCACCAAACTGATCCTGCCGCTCAGCTTCCCGGCGCTGGCGTCTTTCGCGATCTTCCAGTTCCTTTGGACATGGAACGACCTTCTGGTTGCGAAGGTCTTCCTGATCGATGCAACCGGCCAGACGACCGTGATGACCAACCGCATCGTCGAGCTTTTGGGGACGCGAGGTGGCAACTGGGAAATTCTTGCGACCGCCGCCTTTGTCTCGATCTTTGTGCCGCTGGTCGTTTTCTTCGCAATGCAAAAATACCTGGTCCGGGGCCTGTTGGCCGGATCTGTAAAATAGAGGCGTCTGATGAACGTGCAGAACAACTTTGAACACGGCAAAGCAACAAAACTGTCTTCGGATTGGTGGCGAGGAGGGGTGATCTATCAGATCTACCCGCGGAGTTTTCAGGACAGCAACGGCGATGGGATCGGTGACTTGAAAGGCATCACCGCGCGACTGGATTATATCGCGTCGCTCGGCGTCGATGCGATCTGGATCTCACCGTTTTTCAAGTCACCAATGAAAGACTTTGGATACGATGTCAGCGATTATCGCGATGTCGACCCCATGTTCGGAACGCTTGAGGACTTCAAAGAGCTTCTGGATCAGGCGCATGCCAAAGGACTGAAGATCATGATCGATCTGGTTCTGTCGCACACGTCGGACCAGCACCCTTGGTTCAGCGAAAGCCGCAGCAGCCGTGAGAACCCGAAATCCGACTGGTATGTGTGGGCTGACCCCAAGCCGGATGGCACACCACCAAACAACTGGCTTTCGATCTTTGGCGGCTCGGCGTGGCAATGGGATTCTCGCCGCCTGCAGTACTATCTGCACAACTTCCTGACATCGCAGCCGGATTTGAACTTCCACTGCCCGGATGTTCAGGATGCTTTGTTGGACGTCGCACGGTTCTGGCTTGATCTTGGCGTAGACGGCTTTCGGTTGGACACAATCAATTTTTACTTCCATGACAAGGAATTACGCGACAACCCAGCCCTGCCGATGGATCAGCGCAACGCATCGATTGCACCAGCAGTCAACCCGTACAACCATCAGGACCACCTGTTCTCGAAAAGCCAACCCGAAAATATCGCATTCCTTGAACGGCTGCGCGCGCTGACGGACGAATACGAAGGCCGCGCGTGTCTGGGCGAGGTCGGCGATGCGCAGCGTGGGCTCGAGATCATGGGTGAATACACCTCGGGCGATCAGCGGATGCACATGTGCTATGCGTTTGAGTTCCTCGAGAAACGCGCGCTGACGGCCAGTTACACCAAACATGTCTTTGACCAATTGCAGGCCAAGGCAGGGGATGCATGGCCCTGTTGGGCGTTTTCGAACCATGACGTGCAACGCCATGCCTCTCGCTGGAATTTGGATGATGCCGCGGCCCGGCAACATGCGGTTCTCATGATGTGCCTACGTGGCTCGGCTTGCCTGTATCAAGGCGAAGAATTGGGCCTGCACGAAGCAGATGTGCCGTTTGAGAAGCTACAAGACCCCTATGGCATCGAGTTCTGGCCCGAGTTTAAAGGCCGCGACGGTTGCCGTACGCCAATGGTTTGGCAAGCGCAGGATGAACAGTCCGGCTTCAGCACCGCAGAACCCTGGCTGCCGGTCAGCGTCCAGCAGGCTGAACACGCGGTAGACCGGGCCGAGGCGGATCCGCAATCGATGCTGAACCACTATCGCCGCGCCATTGCACTGCGTCATGCACACCCGGCTTTGGCATCTGGACGCCTGTCTGAGATGAACGAAATAGGTCCGGTTCTGACTTTCCTGCGTGAGGATAGTTCCGAGCAAGTTTTCTGTGCGTTCAACCTCGGATCAGACACCACAGAGGTGAAGGTACCGGACGGCAATTGGCAGTCCATCGGTCTGGAATTGGGTGGCATTCAAGGCGACAATTCAATCACTTTGGCGGCTTCGCAATTCTGTCTGTTGGTTCGGGGAAAGGGATAAGACATGTCTGAACTCAACCTAACGGATGTCGCCAAGTCTTATGGCCCTGTTGACGTTCTGAAGAACATCAATCTCGACATTGAGCAGGGCGAACTGATCGTTTTTGTTGGTCCTTCCGGTTGTGGGAAATCCACTCTGCTTCGGATGATCGCCGGTTTAGAAAAGATTACAGGCGGCACGCTGGAAATCGAAGGGCAGGTCATGAACGATGTGCCGCCCGCACAACGGGGCATCGCGATGGTTTTTCAAAGCTACGCCCTGTATCCCCACATGACCGTGCGCGAGAACATGGCGTTTGCCCTGAAAATCGCCAAGATGCCTACGGCCGAGATTGATGCTGCGGTAGAGCGTGCCGCCAAGATTCTGCAACTGGACCCCTTTCTGGACCGGTTGCCCAAAGCTCTGTCCGGCGGTCAGCGACAACGCGTTGCGATCGGGCGCGCGATCGTGCGCGACCCAAAGGTGTATCTGTTTGATGAGCCTCTGTCGAACCTTGACGCAGCCCTCCGGGTCGCCACACGGATCGAAATCGCGCGGCTGAAAGAGGCCATGCCCGACAGCACCATGATCTACGTCACCCACGATCAGGTCGAAGCGATGACATTGGCCAGCCGGATTGTGGTTTTGGCCAACAAGGGTATTGCGCAAGTTGGCACGCCGCTTGAGCTTTATGAAACGCCCGACAACGAGTTTGTGGCCCAATTCATTGGCTCGCCTTCAATGAACCTTTTGCCCGGAACGATCACCGGAACAGGGGCGACAACGACTGTCGAGCTTGCCTCGGGCGGCACCGCCGTTTCCGCGATTCCGACCGAGGACAGTGATCAGGGTAAGCAGGTCAAGATCGGGGTGCGCCCTGAAGATTTTGTCATCACAGAAAGCACCGCGATCCTGACTGGAACCGTTGATTTCACCGAGGCTTTGGGTGAAGTCACACTGTTGTACTTTGAAAAAACCGCGGACGCAGAAGCGCCAATTGCCAAGCTGCCTGGTGTTCAAAGGAATATGCGCGGGCAAACGGTTTCTGTTACCGCAGCCCCTGAAAAAGTACACCTGTTCCACAACGGCGTATCGATGCGAAAGTGATAGCAACTGGCGTTCAACGCGACGCTTGACAACGCGATAGTTCGTATTCCACCATAATTGAAACGTTTCAATGGTGGTGAATGAGAGTTTCAGCCCAGCTTTATACCGTTCGGCAATGTGGCGATCTGTCAGATCAGCTGCGTCTGGTAGCAGCTTGCGGTTTTACTGATGTCGAAACCACTGGCCTGCATGATCTCAGCCCGCGGCAGATGGCACGCATTGTTCATCAATCGGGTTTAAACGTTCGGTCGGCGCATTTTGACTGGGAAGAGTTCGACACCCGTTTCGATGAGGTCGTCGAAGTTATGGGTCTTTTGGAATGCCAGGTGGCCGTCATGCCTTGGCTGGCGCCCCAGGTGCGGCCCGACACTGCCCGGGGATGGATGGCAGTGTCGGGCCAGTTATCTGAATGGGCCGATCAGCTTGGTGAACACGGCATCCGCCTTGCCTATCACAATCATGATTTTGATTTGGTGGGAAACCCCGGTGAAACGCCTCTGGATCAAATACTGGCCCAGGGGAACGTTTATTGGCAGCCGGATGTCGGCTGGCTGCAAGCTTCAGGTCTAGACCCTGCGGCAACACTCACTCTCCACGCGGACCGAATCCTGTCGGTCCATGCAAAAGACATCGATCCGGATGCTGGGACAGGTGACGAATGTTGGCGCGATCTGGGTGAGGGCGTTGTGGACTGGGGTGCCACATTAAATGCCCTCGCGCACAGCAACTGCACCGATCTGTTTGTAGAACATGACGAAAGTTCTAATCACAGACGCACGTTGAACACAGGGCGGATGTTCCTGACCGAACAGCTGATCGGGGCCACCTGATGGCGCGGGCGACGATCAAATCGATTGCCAAGAAGACAGGCTATTCTGTTGGCACAGTCTCGAACGCGTTGCGGGATGCCCCGTCAGTGAAACAAGAAACGCGGGAGGAGGTTCAAAAGGCCGCCGCCGCCTTAGGCTATCGCGTCAACCTGGATGGGCTCAAGCTGCGCACCAACAAATCCTATCGGATCGCGGTATTGGTGAGCGTGTCGGAAGAGTCCGCCGAGGAATGGGAAGGCGTAGAATTCACGCGTATTTTGGCCGGAATTTCAGGCGCGGTTCAGGGGTCGCGCTATCAACTCAGCGTTTTCAGCATCAGCGAAAGCGACACTGAACTGGAGACCTTGCGCTCAATCGTGCAAGAGGGTTTGGCCGATGGCGTGATCTTCTCGGGCACCCGTGTGAACGACCCACGCATCGCATACTTGCAGGCCAAAGGATTCCCTTTTGTCACATATGGTATGAGCGACAGTACCCGGCCGCATGCCTATGTAGACCTCGACAGTCAGGCGGCTGCCTTCGATGCGACCGCGCGACTGATCCGCCTGGGTCATCGTCGGATCGCATTGATCAACCCTCCTGATGATCTGATCTATGCGCAACAACGCCTCAAGGGTTATGCAGATGCTTTGTCAGAGGCAGGTGTGGGTTTCGACCCGACACTGATAGAAACCGGGCCAACGACAGCAGAGACAGGCCAAGTTGCCTTTTCCGCACTAATGAAATTGCCGAACCCACCAAGCGCAATAATTTGCGCTAACGAGGCGATGACCCTTGGTGCCTTGTCAGCCGCAGCCAAAACAAGAGTGAGGGTCGGGCAGGACGTTGTGATCATTTCAAATGATGACCTGAAACTCAGCCAGTACTTTGTGCCCCCGCCCAGCACCTATTACCTGCCCATAGGTGAAACAAGTCGCCTATTGGGAGAGTTCATGCTGAAAGCCTTGGACGGCGCTGACCCGCCAGAGATTCAAAAAAAGATCAGGGCCAAATTGATCGAGCGGCAACCTGACACGCCTGCGTCACAAGATGCGCAAGTAACCTAAACCAACAGAGGAGAGACCAAACATGTTCAAACACCTGATTGCCGCGGCGACGCTTGCCGCGATGGCAGCGCCCGCAGCTTTTGCCGCTGATCTAGAAGGTCGCGTGCTCAAGATCGGGACGGACGCGACCTATCCGCCGATGGAAACCGTGGATGAAACAACCGGTGAGATTGTGGGTTTTGACGTTGACGTCATGAACGCCATTTGCGAGCGCGTGAACTGCGTTCCAAACTTCGTCAACACGGCGTGGGATGGCATCTTTGCAGCCCTTCAGCAAGGCGAGTTCGATCTGGTGATCTCGGGCGTCTCAATCACGCCGGAACGAGAAGAAACAATGGATTTCTCCGAGCCATACATCGTGGTCAGTCAGGCGATCCTGCTTCAGGTCGACAACGCGGACATGACGTTGGACGATTTCAAGGCGGGTGGCCAGAAGCTTGCCGCACAAACCGGAACGACCAACGCGCAACTGGCCGAAGAACTGGTGGGCCGTGAGAATGTCAGCCTGTATGACAACTTCTCGGCCGCCATTCTGGCGCTGCAAAACGCAGACGTTCAGGGTGTGATTATCGATGGCACATCTGCATCCGCATACGAGCAGGAATTTGCTGGCGAACTGACGGTCGGGATAACCGGTCTGCAATCCGACCCGCTGGGTATTGTTTTTCAGGAAGGCGACCCAACCGTCGACGCAATCAACACTGGCCTCGCCGCCATCAAGGAAGACGGCACGCTGGACAAGCTGATGGCCCAATACTGGGGCACCAACTGATCCTCTGAACACCTACAGCCCCGGCGGAGTTTATTCGCCGGGGTTTTGACTTAGCGGAGAACCCCATGTCGCGCCTGAGCTCGATCCGCCCGAGCAATCTTGTGTTGCTCGCTGCCGCGCCGTTCATCATTTACCTGTTTGCCACCTCATCCAAGTATTTGCGATCTCTGGTCGCCATCCTGGGGATCGGCAACAATGCGGGGCCTATCTTTGTCGGGTTTTTGCTGATCCTGACAACGGCGATCCTGGGCTATCTCTGCGCCCGCCACTCTCGTTTCCAATTGCAGGCGCCAGCCTGGTTGCGTGTCGCGGCAATGGCGGCATTTCCGGCTGCGGTCGGGCTGTCGATCCTTTCCTTTGTTGCGCCTCAGATTCTTTTACCTTTCGCCGAGTCAGTGTTTTTTCATGCACTTAACGAAAACACTTCAACTTTGATTGACCGATCCAGCCAGACCTGGGTGCTGTTCCCCGAAGTGGTAAATCAGGTCCAGACAGGTTTACAGATTTTACTGGCGATCTACGCGGTTGTCGTCGCGCTGTGCTTTGTGTCGGGCCGTCTGACCAATCCATTGCGCAGTTATGTGCAAATTGGGTTTGAGGTTCTGACCGGAGCTTCTTTGTTCTACCTGATGTTCATGGCCCATTGGCAATTCGCCACCGGGGTTGCGATCACGTTCCGCGCGGCGATCTTTGCTTATATCTTCGCCGCTATCCTTGGGCTTATCTGGGTCGGGCTACAATCATTCAAACCCAAAGCGCGCACAATGATGGTCTATGGTGCGATAAGCTTGGGTCTTTTGGGCGTCTCGACCTTCTTCTTCATGCAGCCACAGGTGAATTATGTCCTTGTTGGCAGCACGGACGCCCGCATTGCCATTGTGCGCGGCACCCCGCAGGCGCAGGCAGACATTATCCGTTTCGGTGAATTCGAAGGTGGCGGAGAACAAAACTATCGCATTCGCAGCGCCACAGACGCAGAGGCGGCGCTTGAGCAAATAGAAACCGTTGACAGCGTGTCAGGGGCATTTGTCCCGGTTGAGGCGCATACTCAGGGTTATCCTGTGCTCTGGCAAACCAGCTTTTTGCCGGACAAGTTTCGCAATCCGGCGCTGGCTTTCGCAGTTTTTGGCTTTCTGCTTTTAACGCTGACCATAGGCGGAGCGCAGCATAAATTGCACCCGCTTGCAGTCGGGGCCGAGTTCTTTGTGGATACCATCCGGGGCATCCCGATGCTGGTGATCATTCTCTATATTGGTCTGCCGCTGGCCGGTGCGGTCAAGGACGCCACAGGGGGCGGTATAGACATGACGAATATGACACGCGGGATCATCGCCATCTCGGTGGGTTATTCCGCTTATATGGCCGAGATCTTCCGATCTGGAATCGAGGCGATCCCTAAAGGACAGTTGGAAGCGGGCAGTTCTCTGGGGCTGTCTCGGTGGCAAACTGCACGGCTGATCGTCCTGCCACAGGCATTGCGGATTGTGACACCGCCTTTGGGTAACGAATTCATTGCGATGATCAAGGACACCTCTCTGCTGTCGATCCTTTCAGTCCGGGACATGACCCAGAGAATGCGAGAGTTTCAAGCCGCCAGTTTCCTGCCGTTCGCCCCATTTAACACAGCGGCCATCCTTTATGTCGTGATTACATTGGGATGCGCCAGCTTCTTGAAGTGGATCGAGCGGCGCACCGCAAAGGACGATAGATGAGCAAGCTTGAACTGGGGGTTTGCTATTACCCCGAGCAATGGGACCCGTCCCAATGGCGCGACGATGCCAGACGCATGGTCGAGATGGGGTTGGATTGGGTGCGGATCGCCGAATTCACCTGGGGTCTGATCGAACCCGCGCGTGGGCAATTCCGTTGGGATTGGCTGGACGAGGTGATCGAAATTTTGGGGGATGCCGGTCTAAAAGTTATGATGTCGACCCCCACGGCCGCCCCGCCAAAGTGGCTGATCGATGAGCACCCCGAAATTCTGCCAGTTGGGCCGGACGGTCGGGTCAGAGGATATGGCGCGCGCAGGCATTACTGCTTTTCCAGCGAAATCTATTTGTCCGAAGCCCAAAGGATCGCAACCGAATATGCCCGCAGGTATGGAACAAACCCTCATGTCCACGCCTGGCAGATCGACAATGAATATAACGACCACGATACGGTGCTTAGCTATTCAGAAGCGGCACGCATCGGATTTCGGCGCTGGCTGGAACAGCAATACGGAACTATAGACGCGTTGAATCAGACATGGGGAACAGTGTTTTGGGGATCGCTTTACTCTACGTTTGAACAAATCGAGCTGCCAATCGGCTTGGTCGCAGCCCCGAACCCGACGCAGGCGCTGGACTTCATGCGGTATTCTTCAGACAGGGTACGTTTGTTCAACAAAGCGCAAGTCGACGTTCTGCGGAAATATGCTCCGGGCCGCGAGATCACGCACAACTTTATGGCCGGCAGTTTCGAGTTTGACCACCATGCCATCGCCGCCGATTTGGATGTTGTTGGATTCGACAGCTATCCTTTGGGGAACCTGATGGGCTCAACCTTGTCCGATGACGAAAAGCGTCGTTATCTGCGAACAGGTGCTCCAGATTACCAGGGCTTTCATTGCGATCTGTATCGCAGTCAGGGACGTGGCCGGATGTGGATTCTGGAGCAACAGCCGGGGCCGGTGGACTGGGCGGCTAAGAATCCCGCTCCGGCTGAGGGTATGGTGCGGCTTTGGACTTGGGCAGCTTATGCTCATGGGGCGCAAGCGGTTATGTTCTTTCGCTGGCGGCAAGCAAAATTTGCACAGGAACAATACCATACCGCCTTGCTGCGTTCAGATAACAGCCCGGATCAAGCCGCAACAGAACTGGCCCAGATCGTGAAAGATCGCAACGCGCTGCCCCCCGTTGAACGGTGCAAGGCCAAGGTGGCGATACTGCTGGACTATAGTTCGATCTGGGCGGCGGACATCCTGCCACATGATGAGGACTTTCCGAACGCGCATATTTTCCGAGAATGGTATACGGGCTTGCGCCAGCTTGGCGCAGACGTCGACTTCCTCGGGCCGGAAGATGATTTGGATGGCTACGCGCTGATCCTTCTTCCTCAGAGCATGATTGTTAGTGCAAACCTTGCCGCCAGAATTTCTGATTCGGGTGCGAAACTGGTGATCGGGGCGCGGTCCGGCAGCAAAACGCCTCGGATGCATACCCCAGAAAACCTCGCACCCGGTGCTTTGGCCGCGCTGACCGGAGTTCGTGTGACCCGTGTCGAGTCTCTTCCACATTTGGCGCAAGAGACTGTGCAACTGGCCGACGGTCAACGGTTTGCTTTCTGTGGATGGCGCGAGATTGTCGAGACCAAGGAACACGTTCTTGCCCGCTTTGACAGCGCCTATTGCGACGGAAGCCCTGCGGTCGTTCGATCAGACCGGGCGATCTATTTGGCCATGATCCCTCGCGACAGATTGCTTTTGTCCATTTTGCGACAGGCAATGGAATGGGCTGGCATAAGCACTTTGGAATGCGATCCTGACATTCGTTTGACCCGGCGTGGAAACTTGCATTTTGCGTTCAATTTTGGGGACGTTCCGAAACACTTGCCCGTCGGAGAGCACCGCACATTTTTGTTGGGCGCTGATCCAGTTGGCGCCAGGGATTTGGCTGTTTGGCAAGAAGATGTGACACCAAAAAGAACAATCTGAACGTGTTCTTGTAAGGAACTGGACTTAAGATTTCTGAAAACTGTCACTTTTGGACTGCCGTACTGACACGGAAAGTCCTATAAACAAAAAATAAAAACAAAACAGTCCATCAATGGGAGAATTCTAATGGCTGATAAATCGACTCTTTCCAGACGCTCGGTGTTAAAAAGCGCGGGCGCAGCTGCTTTGGCGGCACCGCTGTACAGCAAGAGCGCGCTGGCGTCTTCGGGTGAGATTAACATTCTGATGTGGTCGGACTATCTTCCACCCAGCTTTATCGAAGAGTTTCAGACCCTGACCGGCATCAAAGTCAACTACACCGGCATCGGTTCGAACGAAGAAATCATCAACAAGATGAAGGCCACCAAGGGCCAGGGCTTTGACATTGTCTCGCCCACCAACAACCGCTCTTTGCAGTGGGAACCTTTGGAGCTGCTGCAACCCTTTGACATGAACAAGGTTCCGATTGATCTGGTGAACCCGGCAATGGCCAAGATCGGTACTGACGCTTGGAACTTCGGCGGATCAGGCGCGCATTGGCTGCCGCATATCTGGGGCACAGAAGGTATCGCATATCGCACCGATTTGTGGCTGCCGGAAGGTGATGCGCCGTCTTATGGCGATGTCTGGTCGGAAGAAAACGCGGGCAAGACCATGGGTCGCGCGCATTCGATGATGCTGGGCGCGGGTCTGTTCATGGAGCGTTCTGGCGAAATGGAGCCGGGCTCGGTCTGGGCTGCGTATGGCGACGAAGACACAATGCGCAAGGTCTGGGGTCAGATCACCGACTGGTGCATCGCGCGCAAGGATCGCATCAAATTGATCTGGAATGACGCCGATACGCAGAAGAACGGTCTGCTGAACGAAGGTGTGATCGTTGGCCAAACTTGGGATGGCCCGCCACTGGCGCTGAAGTCCGCCGGTGAGCCCGTGCACTACCAGGCGCCTGTCGAAGGTGCGATGGCCTGGGTTGACGGTATGTCGATTCCAACAGGTGCTGCGAATATCGATCAGATCTACGCGTTCATTGACTTTGCCTATCAGGCGAAACCTGCTGGTGTTGCTATCGACAGCCATGGATACAACTCGCCGGTTCTGGGTGCCGATCAATATTCGGGCGACACTTACAAGAAGAACTTTGCCGAAGCCTATCCGGGTGACTCGTTGGCCAACCTTAACCCGTGGCCGGCCGAAGCACCTTGGTATGCAGAAACACGGACCGAGTTCGTCAACAAATTCAAGAGCGCTTAACCGCTTAGAAAACGGCCCTCCGCAAACCGCGGGGGGCCACAATCTGCGCGCCGTCCCGGCGTGACGGAAAGCAATGTGGTGTGAAGACAATGCGCACCTCAGGGAGATACCTAAAATGAGTGCAGGGGTCGGCGTCGATCTTGAAAACCTGTGGATCCGCTTTGGTGATTTCGTCGCTGTGCGGGACGCGAATGTGAACATCAACGGGGGCGATTTCTTCTCGTTTCTCGGGCCATCGGGCTGTGGCAAAACGACGATCCTGCGCGCCGTTTCAGGTTTTCTGGAGCCTAGTGAAGGCAAAGTGCTGATCGGCGGCAATGACATGCGTGGCATCGGCCCTAACAAGCGACCCACGGCGTTGATCTTTCAGAACCTGGCGTTGTTTCCGCTGATGAAAGTGTGGGAAAACATTACTTTTTCGATGGAAATTAAAGGCGCCAGTGCAGCCGAACGTCGTAAGCGAGCCGATGAGCTTCTGGACATGATCGCGCTGCCGGGACAAGGCGACAAACTGCCCAGCGAACTGTCCGGCGGACAACGCCAACGTGTGGCCATTGCTCGTGCGCTCTGCGCTGAGCCTGATGTTTTGCTGCTAGATGAGCCGCTGTCGGCACTGGACCTGAAACTGCGTCAGCACATGCGGACCGAGCTGCGTGAGATTCAGCAGCGCGTGGGTATCACCTTTATCTACATCACCCACGATCAGGGTGAGGCGCTCACCATGTCGGACAACATCGCGGTCATGCGTGCAGGCGTGATTGATCAGATTGCGGATGGCAAAACTATCTACAACGACCCGAACACCGCGTTTGCCGCCTCTTTTGTTGGCGAAAACAACGTATTCCGCGGTAAAATTAAACAAGTCATGGGAAATGAGGCGCTGATTGCGACCAACCGATCGGGCGAACTGGTGGCGCGCATTTCAACAGCCAATCAGGGTAAGATGAAAGAGGGCGACGACGCGATGATGTTCGTGCGCCCCGAAGCCTTTACCATCGCTCCGGATGGCAGCACAGGGGACCATTTCGTGACCGCCCGGGTTAAGCACGAGGAGTTCGAAGGAAACGTCTTCAATATCTTCACCGAAGGCGATGGTGGCAAAGAGATCAAAGTGTCTCTGCCAAACCTCGGACAGTCCTTTGAAGACCACACCGGCCAGACTATCACGCTGGAATACGAGACCCGCAATGCGGTTCTGGTGCCAGCGGGTGAACTGGCCGCAGAGTAGGGGTGTAGCAGATGCCCCAGTTTCTAAAAGAATTCTTCAACCGCAATGGCACGGGCATGGGGTTGGCGATCTTGGGTCTGGTCCTGTTTTGGACCATCGGCCTGATTATCCTGCCGCAGCTGTCGATGTTGGACTTTTCGTTCCGTCCGAACCTTCCGCCGCCCGAGATCGGCGGCCCCAAGGACGTCTATACGCTTGAGAACTACAAGTATCTGATTTACGGCCCAGAAGGTGGCAGTCAGGACTACAACACAGTCGATCTGAGGGTGTTTTTCCGCACCCTTATCGCAGCAGTTTGTGTGACGATCTTCAACCTGATTATCTGCTATCCAATCGCCTATTACCTTGGGCAATCCGAAGGCAGCCATATCCGCATCTTTGCGATCATGCTGATCATCCCCTACTGGATCAACGAAATCCTGCGGGCTTTTGCCCTGCGGATCATCTTTGGTGAAACCGGGGTGCTGAACACGTTGTTCATGGGCTTGGGAATCTGGGATACGCCGTTTGATTTTATCCGAAACGACATCGCGCTCTATGCCGGTCTGGGTTACGCCTATATCCTTCTGATGGTCTTCCCGATGTATAACGTCATAGAAAGTCTCGATAAAAACCAGATCGAGGCCGCCCGTGACCTAGGTGCGCCGTGGTGGCGGATTCACTGGCGTGTGGTCATTCCTTATGCGAAGCCGGGGATCAGTTCAGGCTGTACCATGGTTTTCATGCTCAGTGCCGGTGCGCTGGCCGCACCTCAGATTCTGGGCGGACCGTCGTCGCTTTGGTTCACGCAGCTGATCTATCAGCAGTTCAACGACAACAATGACTGGCCTCAGGGTGCCGCCTACGCCATCGTTCTGTTGGTGACGTGTATCCTGTTCGTGCTGGCGGTCATGCGCCTGTTCAAGGTGAACATGGGGGATATCGGGAAATGAACAATTCCTTCCTCCGTATAAGCGTCTGGGCATATCTGGCGATCTTCTTCCTGTATCTGCTGGGACCGCTTGTGATCATGTCGATCACCGCGTTCAACTCATCCGGTTTCCCAAGGATGAGCCCATGGGAATGCCTGACCTTCCAGTGGTTTGGTGAGTTGTTTCAGGACCAACGTATCCTGAACGGCATCAAGAACTCGGTGATTGTCGGTCTGGGGACAGTGATCCTGTCGGTAGCAATGGGACTGGCGGGCGCGTTGATGCTGACGCAGATCTGGCCCAAGCTGCGCGCGACCTACTATACGATCATCATTGCGCCAATCCTGATCCCCGGTGTGGTTCTGGGTATCTCGACTCTGGTGTTCTGGGACCGGATCAACCGGATGCTGGGGTTGGGTGCAGATAGCTTTCTGTCGAACGGTATCTTCCTGACGGTGATCGGCCAGTCCACCTTTATCGCAAGCTATTGCATGCTGGTGCTGGTGGCGCGATTGCAGCGCTACGATATTGCCCTGACCGAAGCAGCATTGGACCTTGGGGCCAGCCACGCACAGGCGTTCCGCAAGATATTGCTGCCGTTCATGCGCCCGGCGATTGCCTCGGCGGCGGTGCTGGCATTCCTCGCTTCGTTCGAGAACTACAACACCACCACCTTTACGTTTGGTGAATACCCGACGTTGACAATCGAGCTGGCCCAAAAAGTTCGCTATGGTATCACACCCGCGATTTCAGCGCTGGCGTTCATTATTGTGGCATTAACGGTGTTCTTTGCTTTGCTGAATGAAGCGAAACTCAAGCGTCAGGAACTGGTGGCAGCGGCGCGCAAGAACGCAACGGTTGAGGAACTGGCAGGCAAGATCAAATTGCCCAGCTTCTTTGCTGGAAACGCAGCTGCGGTTCTGGTGGTTGTTTTTGCGATTGCAACGATCACGGTTGTCGGCACCGCAACGGCCTACGACCCTGGTCAGTGCATTGCTGACGTACGCGAGCAGAAACAGCTGGAGGCCGAACAGCGCATTCAGCAACTGCGCGAGCAACGCGAAGAGCGCCGCAAGCAGCGCGAAGCCGAAGAAGCCGAACAGGGCGGGGCACAATCCACGCCGAAGCCGTCGAACAACAGTGGCTTTGGAAACGTGTTTGCCCCCAACTCTCTGGGCGGAGACGAAAGCGAAAGCGACGATGGTTCGTCCGAGGCCGACCCGGCCCCATCGAACAACAGCGGGTTCGGCAACGTCTTCGACCCCAACAGCCTGCAAAACGACGACTAACTTTGCCGGTTGATAGCTAAGGCATCCGCCCGGATCAGGATCAACCCTGTCCGAGCGGATTGCGTTTCAGGATGGCGACATCGCAGCCTTGAACAGTTTGCCCATTCCAGATCACCGGGTTTGCGTTGTAGTTGATCAGAAACACAAGATCAGCTGTCTCGCGCATCCTCAGGCCTTGAGGCATGGCCTGCACGCTCAACCCTGTGTGCCTTGCCGCCATCGCAATGACCCGATCCCAAAGCTGTTCGTCAGGAAACCCCGCCAGATACCAAACCCCGTTTTCCCCTTTGAGCGCGGCTGCCCCATCTTCGAAATTCAGCAAGTCCGTGGCGGAACCTGACAGTCGATCAACCCAATGCAGGGCTGCGCCACCGCCATTAACAGGTCGCTCAACTGTCGGAGGAAGCGTTTCGACCAGATCGACGTCACAGTCCAATGCACTCAATCCGGGGCGGCCATTCTCGGGAATTTGGAAATCGCGCGTTATGGCACCACTTCGAGGGCCGAGGATGGCGAGTTTACATGCCGATTGCAGATGGCGTTCCAAATCCTGATCAAGCGTCGCCAGCCCCGGCGCAAGGATCAGATCGTATTTTCCTGAGAGGTCATGAGTAGATACGAAATCCACCGACATCCCCGCGCGCCGCAGCGCGCGATAGGCCGCAAAGACCAATCGAAAGTAATCAAACCCGGCCCCCTGCGGCTGAGTGGCCCATGCCCAGTCCGATGCATAGTCGAACACGATAGCCACCTTGGCTTGCTCTTGCCGCACTTCACCCAATTCTGACAGTGCATCTGCAGTTTGGCGGGCTTCGGTCAAAGCAGGCGCGGGGCGGTTATTCGGCGTCAGCAAGCCTGCGTGCATCTGCTCTTGGGCGAAGGGGGCTTGTCGCCAACGAAAATAGCTCACCACTTCAGCGCCATGAGCAACGGCCTCAAGAGACCACAGCCGTACCATTCCGGGAAGGGGCGCCGGGTTATAAGGCGCCCAGTTTACGGGACCGGGTTGCTGTTCCATCACCCACCAACGTCCGCGTCCGACGGCCCTGTAAAGGTCATGATGAAACGCCTGCATATCCGGATCGCCTTGCTGCAGAAAAGCGATCTTGTGCCTGTCGTCATCTTCCAGCCGATCCGACAAAAACCCAATTGGGTAGCTGTCCCAGGTTGCAATATCCAGATCTGCACCGACCTCGAAGTGATCGAAATCCAGAACGCGGCCCATGTAATTGTGCAGCAGCGGGACGTCGGTCAGCTGCCGCAAGACGTCAACCTGAGCCTTGTTGAACGCCACAACCTGATCCGAGCTGAACCGCCGGAACGCCAAAACGTGGGCCGGGTTCGGTTCGGTCACGGTTTGATTGGGCAGGTCGATCTCATCGAAGCTGGCGTATTCCATCGACCAAAACACATTGCCCCATGCAGTGTTGAGCGCTTCGATCGACCCGTATTGTTTCGCAAGCCATTGTCGGAACGCGTGCAGAGCAGGGGCACTGTAGCTGACCGTCGTGTCATGGCACCCATATTCGTTGTCGATCTGCCATGCGGCCACGTGTGGGTTGTGGCCATATCGCTCGCCCATGATACGGGCAATGCGTGAGCATTCATCGACATAGCCTTGATGGCTAAAGCAATAATGCCGTCGCGACCCAAACTTACGGGGATGCCCCTGTTCATCCACGGCAAGCATATCCGGGTGTTTATCCACCATCCAGCGGGGCGGCGTTGCCGTTGGCGTGCCCAGCACCACCTTCAATCCGGCGGAACCAAGCGTTTCGATCGCGCGATCCAGCCATTCGAGTTGCAAGTGACCCGGCTGAGGCTCCATACGGCTCCATGCAAACTCACCGATCCGAACCCAGGTCAGGCCGGTGGCAATCATGCGTGCAGCGTCCTCCGCCCACATCGCCTCGGGCCAGTGTTCGGGATAATAGCAAACGCCAAGTTCCGGCTTCATAAAATGACCCTGTGTTCTGCCTGACCCCGCCCGACATTCAGCGCGGCAAAGGTCATTCCGTTGTTTGGTTGCGCTTCGATTTCGTCGGCACTTAACCCCTGACGCGCTGTTGTGCAGAACAGCGTACTCAGATCACTGCCGCCAAAGGCCGGGCAGGATGTATGCGCCGCGTCGTAAGAAACGGCACGCAGGAATTGTCCCTCAGATGTATAACAGGCAACCCGGCTGGCACCCCATTGGGCAATCCAGATGTTGCCAGCGGCATCAACCACAGCACCGTCAGGGTTCAACCCTTCGGCCCGAAGGTCCAGAAAGACCGTATGATCCCGTTCAGGCCAACCGGTTTCCGCGTCCAGCTTCCAACGCCGAACCTGCCCCGTCACGGTATCGCAAAAATATGCAACCGACCGATCCGGAGCAAAACAGATCGCGTTTGAGATTGTCACATCCGCAACCAAACACCTCAACGCGCCTTTCCAGAACCGATAGATCGATCCTGCCCCGGGTTCGGCTTCCTTCCCCATCGTTCCGATCCAGAAGCCACCCCAAGGATCAGCACGGCCATCATTTGAGCGGGTCACGGGGTTGTCTGCCTCCAATGGCGTGATCAGGCTGCGGTCCGCGGTATTGAGGTCAAAACGCCAAAGCCCCGTTTCCGACGCCAGAAGCAGCGTATCGCGGTCTACCCACCCGGCGGCCGAGACATGTTCATCAAATGCCCAGCTATGCGGTTCTTGCCCGTCACGGGTCATCAGGCGTTTGCCGATGATGTCAAACCAATACAACTGTTGCCGCTCGGGGTGCCACAAAGGGCCTTCGCCCAGTTCACAGGGGCGATCATCGAAAACAGTGCTCATCCCGCCGCCTTGTCATAGGCGGCAACGATCTGGTGGGCGCGATCAGCGATTTCGGTCACGTCCATCCCAGGTTTATACAGCGCCGATCCGATCCCGAACCCATCCGCACCGGCCTTGATCCACTGATCGAAATTCTCAGGTCCCGCACCACCCACGGCAAAGACCAGCGCACCGTCAGGCAAAACCGGGCGCAAAGCGGCCAGTCCGGCGGGTCCTGCCATCACTCCGGGAAACAGCTTTAGCCCTGTCGCCCCGGCCTTTAAGGCCGCAAACGCTTCGGTCGGGGTGTAGATACCCGGCCAGCTTTGCAGCCCCAAGGCAACCGAACGTCCGATCACGTCCGCATCATAGTTTGGGGACACGATCAGTTTGCCCCCAACAGTTGAAACAGCTTCAACTTGATCGACGGACAACACAGTGCCCGCTCCGATCAGTGCCTGATCCCCGAATGACCCGGCCAGAATGGCGATGCTGTCTAACGGGTCGGGTGAATTGAGCGGTACTTCGATCCGGTCAATCCCTGCGTCAAGTATCGCGTGCCCAACGGCTTCGGCCTCGGTCGGATTAAGCCCACGAAGAATGGCGATGATGGGACGGCTCATGAATTCACCTTGTCTTTTGCCAGAGCAAGCCCTGCCAGCGTTGCCGCAGTGACGTTTTCAGTTTCGACAAACGCGCCCTGCAATTTAAGAGCAGTTGCATAGATCTGCGACACACCGTCGGCACCAATCACGGCCAGCTGTTGTCCCAACCAATAGGGTCGGGTGGCGGCCAGCTCGGCACCGATCAGCAACCCCGAAAGCTGCGCGCGTGCGGTGCCTTTGTCCTGTCCTTGCAACAAGTCTGCAGCGCGTAGACCGAATAGGCGTGCTGCCAGTTGTTCGGGCTTGGACAGTGTATCTGCAACGGCGTCTACAAACGCGTTCTCATCCCAACCTTCGCAAACCGAATGCCGGAGCACCGATTGACCGGACAAAAGGTCGAACATCTCTCCCGTCATAAACGTCCGAAAGCTGACAACTTCGCCCGCGCTGACCTGAACCCATTTTGTATGCGTTCCGGGCAAGCAGATCACCCCATCCCAATTCTGACGAGTGGCAACAAATCCCGCGATCTGCGTTTCTTCGCCCCGCATAACGTCCGGTGGTGTTACCTGTTTCAACCCCGGCACGACAAAAGCGCGGATGCGCGGATCGGTGTCTGGAACTTGCACCGGCGCACCGGGCAGAGGTTGGGTTGGAACAGCGCCATAAGGTGCTTCCACCCAGCCTTGCCGTGCTCCGACCATACCGCAGGCAATCACATCGATGCGGGTATCTGTAAGCCACGTTTCAATGAGATCCAGCAAAGCCGCTTGAAATCCACCTTTGCCAACATGAGCCATACCAGCACCGGACTGCGCCTGATCCAGAACCTCAGTCCCCTGCATGGCCCAAGCCCGCAGATGAGAGGTGCCCCAATCAACAGCGATCCAATCTGCTTTCATCCCATCACCCCGTTACAACAACGCCACCGTCAACGACCATGCACTGCCCGGTCATCGCGCGGCTGGCCTTAGACGCCAGAAACAAGGTGGGTGCAATCATATCGTCAGGTGTCAGATGCTCTTTCAGGCACTGCCGATCCAGATGTGCAGCCAAATCTTCGGGCGTGGCCCACATGTCCAGCTGTTTCTGTGTCAGAACCCAGCCAGGGGCCAGAGCGTTGACCCGGATGTTCTGCGGCCCAAGTTCGCGCGCCAACGAGCGTGTCATACCGGTAATTCCGGCATTTGATGTCGTGTAGATTGGATAACCTGCGTTGCCCATCATGTAGCTGATCGAGCTGAAATTGATAATCGCTCCGCCTTCTTTCATCTGCCGGGCCGCTTCCTGACAGGCGAAGTAGTAGGCTTTCAGGTTGACCTCGATCATCCAGTCCCAGAACTCTGGCGTTGTTTCGTCCAAGGCGTGCCGCTGATCGTTGGCCGCGTTATTGACCAACACATTCAAGGGACCATGCGCCTCAGCTGCCTTTTGCATAGTAGCGTGCAGCAGTTGGGTGTCAGTCATGTCACCCTGCATGAAAAGGGGGGCGCGGCCATGTTTGTCGCGCATCTCTTCGACAAACGCATTGGCATCCGAGCGACCGATGAAGGCCACATTGGCGCCTTGAGCCATGAAACCGTCGGTCAGCGCAGCGCCCACGCCGGAGCCACCGCCTGTGATGTAAACGGACGCCCCGTTCAGGTCGTGAAATGTTGCTGGTTGTGGCATCAGTGGCTCTCTCTGGTCACAAGGCGTGTGTCTTTGCCCACAAGGAAATCAAGGTCGGCCCCCTGATCGGCTTGCAGAACGTGGTCGATATAAAGTTTCGCATAACCGCGGGTATAGTGAGGTTCGTCCGGTTGCCACGCGGTGCGGCGCGCGTCCAGTTCCGCTTCATCAACCAGTAAATCCATCTCACCCTTGCTGGCCGAGATACGAATGCGGTCACCGGTTTTCACCAGTGCCAGTGTACCACCGGCTTGCGCTTCGGGGCTGACATGCAGAATGACGGTTCCATAAGCGGTACCGGACATGCGCGCGTCTGAGATGCGGATCATGTCACGCACACCTTCTTTCACCAGCTTGGCCGGGATCGGCATGTTGCCTACTTCGGGCATGCCGGGATACCCTTTGGGACCGCAGCCTTTCAAGACCAGAATGGTTTCGGGTGTGACCGGCAAGTCATCCCGGTCGATATTGGCTTTCAGGTCCTCAATATTTTCAAAAACATAAGCCTCGGCTTCCGTTTCCAGAAGTTCATCAGTCGCCGCCGAAGGCTTCACGATGGCCCCGTTGGGCGCCAAGTTGCCTCGCAAGACGCGCAGACCGGCGGCAGGTTTCACCGGATCGTTGAAAGGGCGGATGACGTCCGTGTTGAAGCACTCGGCCCCTTCATAATGGGCTGAAATGTCCTTGTTCAACACGGTTTTTGCCGGGCGAAGGAAAGGTTTAAGCTCGTTCAGCACGACGGGAACCCCGCCTGCGTAGCAGAAGTCCTCCATCAGGTATTTGCCCGAAGGCATACAGTTCACCAACAGGGGAATTTCCGATCCGATCTCAAAATCCTTGAGCGTCAGATCAACGCCCACACGGCCTGCCAGAGCCAACAGATGAACGACGGCGTTGGTAGACCCACCCACGGCGGCATTGGCCAGAATGGCGTTTTCAAAAGCTTCCTTGGTCAGAATGTCCGAGGGTTTCAGGTCTTCGTCCACCATCTCGACGATCCTTTTGCCGGTCAGATGCGCCAGCGCCATACGGCGGGCATCCACGGCAGGCAGGGCAGCATTGGTAGGCAGGGACATACCCATCGCCTCAACCAGCGATGCCATAGTGGAGGCTGTTCCCATTGTCATGCAAACGCCTGCGCTGCGAGACATGCCGGATTCGGCGTTCATGAAGTCCTGCAGGGTCATTTCTCCAGCACGGACCGCTTCCGAGAATTTCCAAACATCTGTGCCCGAGCCGATATCCTGCCCGCGGTACTTGCCGTTCAGCATCGGGCCAGAGCTGACCACGATTGACGGCAGATCGACCGAGGCCGCGCCCATCAACTGCCCCGGTGTTGTCTTGTCACACCCACCCAGAAGGACAACGCCGTCGATGCCGTAAGCGCGAATACTTTCTTCGACGTCCATCGCCAGCAGATTGCGGAACAGCATGGCGGTCGGCTTCATCTGTGTCTCGCCCAGTGACATAACGGGGAATTCGACCGGAAAGCCACCTGCCTCCCACACGCCACGTTTGACGCCTTCGGCCAGATCGCGCAGGCCCGAATTGCAGGGGGTCAATTCCGACCACGTGTTGCAGATTCCAATGATAGGTCGCCCGTCGAAAGCGTGATCGGGAAAGCCCTGGTTTTTCATCCAGGAGCGATGAATGAACCCGTCCTTGTCGAGCTTTCCGTACCAATGCTGTGAGCGGCGTTTTGTCATTTTTGCGGTACTTTTCTTGGCTGCGGTTGGAATTGAGTATTTTCAAAAAGATGAAGATCAGGCGGCCCGCGCGGGGCGGCACCAATCGGGCAGCCAGTCGGCATGGGCTGTTAATAGGTCACTCACCAGGTTGCGGATTTGGCGCAGGTCGAGTTCGGCCGCGGTATGCGGATCTATCATGGCGGCGTGATAGATGTATTCGGGGTTCTGATCGATCAGAGCCCGAACGGTCAGTTCCTGCACGTTGATCTGAGTGCGCATTAAGGCAATCAGTTGCGGCGGGATATCGGTGATGACCGAAGGCTGCACACCGTTGCTGTCGACTAGGCAGGGCGATTCAACCGCTGCACCCAGTGGAAGTTGGGGAATTTGGCCTGTGTTGGGCAAGTTGCCATAGGCTGTATAGGGCGTATCCGTGACGATGGCGTTCATCAGGTCAGCGGCAAATTCGTGGCTGCGGATGACTTCAATGTCACGACCGTCGGTCAATGTCTTGGCTTGTTCTTTCCAGTTGGCCACCTGTTCAACGCAGCGGGTCGGGTACTCGTCCAGCGGGATCGAGAATTGCTCGATCAGGTCCTGACGTCCGTCCTTGATGAACCACGGGACGTACTCCGCCAGATGTTCCGAGCTTTCAGTGCAAAAATAGCCAAGGTGATCCATGACCTCGTAACGTACTTTGTTGGGGCAGCGTGGCATCAGCAGCGGGGCCTTGGGAATTTGGCCACTTGCATAGCCTTGCCGCAACGCGGGGTAGAGGTCGCGCCCCTGATGTTCGAGTTTCAGGAAAAAGGCGACGTGATTTACACCGGCAACCTTGTAGCGGAATTCGTCTTTGGGCAGGTCAAGATCATGGGCCAGTTCTTCGACCGTATTCTGAACCGAATGGCACAGGCCAACCTGTTTCAGCGCCGGGAATTGTTCGGCCAGCGCCCAGGTGTTGATTGCCATAGGGTTCACGTATTGTAGCAGCGTCGCGTTGGGGCACAGCTGCATCATGTCGCGTGCGACGTCCCACAACACCGGAACCGTGCGCAACCCGCGCATGATGCCGCCGACGCCCAGTGTGTCGGCGATGGTCTGGCGGAGACCATATTGTTTGGGTATCTCAAAATCGGTGACCGTGCAGGGCTCATACCCACCGATCTGAAAGGCAGTGATGACAAAATCCGCGCCGTCCAATGCGGCGCGTCGGTCTGTATGCGTGGTAACTGTCGCACCCGTGCCGACCGAGCGGATCATGGCGCGCGCCACAGCTTCGCTTTCGGCAAGCCGCTCGGGATCAATATCCATCAGCGCAAAGTGGCTGTTTGCCAGTGCAGGGGTCAGCAGGGTGTCACCAACGATATTCTGCATGAAAATCGTGGAACCTGCACCGATAAAGGTGATCTTTGTCATCTTACAAACTCTTGGTTTGACGTTATTTTACTGCACCGAGGGTCAGGCCCGCGATGAAGTGTTTCTGCATCAGGAAGAACATGGCAACAGGCGGCAGGGCTGCGACGATCGAGCCTGCACTCATCAATTGGTAAGCAGCTCTGAACTGGGCGTTAAAACTGGTGATCCCCGCCGTAACAGGCTGGCTTTCTGCGCCTTGGGTTAGAACAACGGCCCAGAAATAGTCGTTCCAGATAAAGGTAAAGATCAGCACGCTGAGCGCAGCGATTGCAGGCTTCATCAAGGGCAAAACGACATACCAGAAGATACGGATTTCGCTGATACCCTCGACCCGCGCAGCTTCGATCAACTCGAAGGGCAGGGCGCGAATGAAGTTCCGCATGAACAGGGTGCAGAACCCTGTCTGGAACGCGATGTGGAACAGGACAAGGCCAGTTTTGGTGTTGTAGAGACCGAGTTCAAGCGTGAGATCACGGACAGGCACCATCAGAATCTGGAAGGGTACGAAGTTGCCCGCAACGAACATGAAAAAGATCCAGAGGTTCGATTTGAACTTGTAGATCCCAAGCGCAAAGCCAGTCATGCAGCTTAGCGCGACAGCTCCGATCACCGTCGGGACGGTGATCATAAACGAGTTCAACAAATAGCGCGGCATGTCCGAGTTGAAGAACACCTGCCCATAGTTGAACGCACCTTCAAAGCTTGATGGCAATCCCCAGTAATTGGCGTTTGTGAAGTCTGCGGCGGGCTTGACCGAAAACAGGGCAACCGCCAGCAATGGACCAAGCCACAGCAACAGGGCCAGTGGCAGCATGGCCTGATAGGTGATCTGCGCCGCGCGAGGTTGTTTTTCGATGGGTTTGGGAAACATTTCAGTGCCCCTTTTCTTCGCGGTACATCGACCACAGGAAGTAGGCGATGAAGCAGAGCATGATGAGGAAGAGGATCACTGCGATCGCGGCGCCATATCCCATGCGGAAGCCGTATTCAGACAGGGCAACCTCGAACATGTAGTAGGCCAGCACCCGAGATGATCCGAAGGGCCCGCCTTGGGTCATGATCGAGATCAGGTCGAAGCTGCGCAACGCGCCGATGATTGTAACTACGAAAGCGATGAAGGTGGCGGGGCGCAATTGTGGCAGGATGATATGCCACAGCATTCTCCACCCTTTTGCGCCGTCCAATCGCCCGGCCTCGATCTGTTCTGGATCCACTGCGTTCAAGCCCGTCAGATACAGGATCATGCAATATGCGGTTTGCGGCCAAAGACCGGCGAAGATGATGCCATAGGTGACGAACCGTTCGTCGCCCAGCACATTCAGCGGGCCAAGGCCGAAGAAACCAAGGAATTCGTTCAAGAGCCCGAAGGTCGGGTCATAAAACCATGTAAATACAAGGCCGACGACCACCTGAGAGATCACGAACGGGAAGAAGAACAGGGATTTGTACAGGCGGATGCCCCAAACCGTCTGGTTCAGGAATAATGCGATGAACAGGCCCGCCGGAATCGCCAGAAGATAAAGGACCAGCCAGATCAGGTTGTTTTTCAGCGAGATGAAAAAAGCATCCCGATCCACCCATTCCCAATACAGGTCTTCGTAATTCCGGAACCCGACATATTCGGCTGCGCCCAAACCGTCCCATTCGTAAAGGGACAGGTTGAAGGATTGGAATACCGGGATTATCACATAGACCATGAAGAACAGCAGACCCGGTGCCAGAAACAACCACGGCGCAATTCGCTGCTGGTTGCGGTGAAACCAGCTTTCTTGTTCTGGGATGTCGGCGGCAACGGTCATGACGGTGTTCCGGGTGATAAGGGGTGGCGGACTGAAGCCCGTCCTATATTTCAGGGGCTAGGTAGGCCGGGCAATTAGCCCGGCCCGATCCGCTTAGTTGTCGTAGATGCGCTGACGAGCGCGTTCCAGTTTCGCCAGAATACGATCAGCATTGTCCGGCTTGACCATGAATTCCTGGAAGCCTTCCATCGACACTTTGGCCATTTCAGCCGGTGCATCGCGATCCCAGAACTGAGCGACACCGCCCGGGCTGTTTGATGACAACATTTGGAAGCCCTGCTGCAGGAACTTGTCGTCATCCACCGAAGACTGCGCGTTCACAGGCAGCTGACCAAGGTTTGCACCATTGTTGATCTCGGTCTGCTCGTCTGCCGAAACCACAAAGCGCAGGAACTCACGCGCGGCTTCTTTGTTGGACGCATTGGCCGGGATGTGGAACGTGTCTGTCGGCGCGTCTTCGGCCAATTCGACGTCAGGATTGATCGAAACGAACTGGTAGAAGTCCAGTTGATCATCCGTCAGCCCCGCATCCCGCAACGGCGCAACGGCGAAATTGCCCATAAGGTAAGCAGCGGCTTCGCCGTTGACCATGAAGGGCAGGGCCTCTTGCCAGCTATAGGTCTGGTGGTTGTCGATGAACGCACCCATGTCGATCAGCTGTTTCCAGTTGGCGAAGGTCTGTTTGACGCGATCATCTTCCCAGCTGATTTCGCCATTGGCGAGTTGGTTGTGGAAGTCAAACCCGTTGGTGCGCATGTTCAGGTAGTCGAACCAGCCACCGGCGGTCCACAGGAACTTGGTGCCGATGGTATAGCAGGCGCGACCTGAATCGACGATCTTCTGGCAGTTGGCCAGTTCTTCTTCCCAGGTCGTCGGCTCGCTCAGACCCAGCTCATCAAAGATGTCTTTGCGATAGTAAACGCCCCACTGGTAGTAGGTGTACGGCACACCCCACTGCTTGCCATCGATTGTCATCGCGCCTTTGGTCGAAGCCAGGTTCTCGGCAATTTCGGGCTCGGCCCACAGGTCTGATACGTCTTCGAACAGGCCAGCCTCAACATACGGTTTCATACGGTTGGCCGCGTACCACGTGGCCACGTCCGGAGTATCGGCCGTGAGGAAATTGCGGATCTGCGTTTTATAAGCTTCGCGGTCGATCACGGTGGTTTCGATTTCCAAACCTGGATGCTGTTCCGCAAACCGCTCGATCATCGCTTCCATCGTCGCACGCGGCGCCGGGTTAGACGTGTCCAGGAAAATGCGCAGCTCTCCGGTCAGTTCCGCAGCTGCTGGCGCCGCCAGTGCGACGCCAAGCGCCAGCGCAGCCGTTGTGCGCTTGAAAGTGGAATACATGGTCTCCTCCCTGTTGCTCCCATGTGAGGTTCCAAATATTGAAACCAAGTTTTATATATTGAAAACTACACATCGACTCGGTTAGTCTTGTCAAGACCCATCGAGAGGAAGCGATGGAAAACGGAGGAGAACGCAAGGCCGTGTCAGGTGATGGAACCATAGGCAAAGCATGTGACGTGTTGGATCACGTCGCGGCTTTTCAACGCCCTGTGCGGTTTTCTGAACTGCTGGACAGCAGTGCCTTTCCCAAGGCAACGCTCTACCGATTCCTTCAATCCCTGACGAATCAGGGAATGTTGTCTTACGACCCGGACAGACAAACCTATGCGCCTGGAATGAGGTTGGTTCGGCTGGCCCATGCCGCATGGACACAAAGTTCTCTGGCACCGATTGCCCGCCCGTTTCTTGATGGGTTGAGCCGGGAAACCGGGGAAACCGTGCACCTGGCACAGCTCGATTCGGGGCAGGTTCTGTATGTCGACAAACGCAATGCGGCGCAGCCCATAGAAATGTATTCGCAAGCTGGCAAAGTCGGCCCAGCTTACTGCACTGGGGTCGGCAAGGCGATGATGGCGTTTTTAGAAGAGGAAGCGCTGAACAGGGTGATTTCTCAGCAAAGCTATCACCGTTTCACCGAAAAAACCCTGACTTCCGAACAAGCGCTGCGTGAAGATCTTGATCGGATAAGAACCCGGGGATTTGCGGTAGACGACGAAGAACACGAACCCGGCATCATTTGTATCGCCTGCCCGGTATTGACGTCGAACAATCGAATGCTGGGCGCGATTTCCGTGACAGGCTCGACGGAACGGATGGATTTCAAACAACTCGAAGCCTGGGTGCCGCGTGTACGCCGCGTGGCTGAACAGATCGGGGCCGAAGCGCAGGCATGGCGCTTTCCCGAAACAGGTCCAAACCATAGCAATGACAGGATGCAAGTGACATGACAGGAGTAACTCTGAACCAGGCGATCAAGCGGTATGGTCAGACGCAGGTCATTCACGGGATTGACCTGCAGATCGACGATGGTGAGTTCTGCGTTTTTGTTGGCCCCTCGGGATGCGGCAAGTCCACATTGTTGCGCATGATTGCAGGGCTTGAAGAGACCTCGGAAGGTCAGATTCACATCGGTGCGCGGGACGTCACGCATATGGACCCTGCAAAACGTGGGGTCGCGATGGTGTTTCAAACCTATGCGCTTTACCCGCACATGACGGTCGCCGAAAACATGGGGTTCGGCCTGCGTATGAACGGTGTCGCAAAACCCGAGATTGATAAGAAGGTTCAGGAAGCTTCGAACATTCTGAAGCTGGATCAATACCTCAAGCGTAAACCCAAGGCTCTGTCAGGGGGTCAACGGCAGAGGGTTGCAATCGGTCGGGCCATTGTTCGCGGACCAGAGGTTTTTCTGTTTGATGAACCCTTGTCGAACCTGGACGCCGAGTTGCGGGTCGAGATGCGGGTCGAGATCGCGCGTCTACATCAGGAAATCGGCGCTACCATGATTTACGTGACACACGACCAGGTAGAAGCGATGACTATGGCCGACAAAATCGTAGTCCTGCGCGATGGTCGTATCGAGCAGGTGGGTGCCCCAATGGACCTCTACCGAGATCCCGACAACCGCTTTGTTGCCGGCTTTATTGGCTCACCCGCGATGAACTTCCTGGAATGTGAGTATGCCGATGGGCACGTTACCCATCCTGCCCTGGCTCAGCCTTTGCCGATCACTGCAACGGTTCCTGCCGGACAGAGCAAAGTAACTTTGGGGATGCGCCCGGAACATATCCAGATCGACCGCTCGGCGCAGACCTGCACCGTGGATCTGACCGAGGCACTAGGGGGCGTTTCCTACTCCTATCTGCTGACACCAAATGGCGACAAACTGATCGTCGAGGAGCGGGACGATCAACGCAGTAAAACGGGTGACCGGATTGGCATTTCAATCCTGCCTGAACGTGCCATGGTGTTCGACCCCGAGACAGGGCAGAGGTTTCGGTAGCAAGCAATTCAGGGGCGCCGAACTCTGCCAGGACACATATAAGTCGTTAACAAACTCGCGTTTTGTGATCTTTAACTGGTCCGCTTACGGCGAATGCGCGAAAGGTATGAACTATTGCGTCAGGCAGCATCCAAATCCGACCCGTGGCAAAACGCGCGCATGTAGGCAATTGATTCCAAGCCAAACCTGATTTAAGGGAAGCCCTGTCAAAACAGAGTCACCCAGGGGCGGTATCGTGGTCGCGCCCCTCCCGCGCCGCGCTATTGCGGCCCTTAACTCTTAGATCGCACGCCCCGAAAGGCTTAAAAAAGGTAAAAGAATATGGCAGATAAATCGAACTTCGACATATTGTATACCATTGTAGACGAAGCGCCCGAGCTGGCCAGCGCCTCGTTCCTGCCCATCATCCGCAAGTTCGCATCTGCAGCGGGCGTCAGCGTTGGAACCAAGGACATTTCACTGGCTGGGCGCATTCTGGCAACCTTCCCCGAGAAGTTGACAGATGCGCAGCGCATCACCGACGATCTGGCCGCTTTGGGGGATCTGGTAAAAACACCGGACGCCAATGTCATCAAGCTGCCGAATATCTCGGCCTCGGTCCCACAGTTGGTTGCCGCCATCGAAGAGCTTCAGTCGCAGGGATATGACATCCCCGCTTACCCGGAAGAACCTTCCACGGACGAAGAAAAAGCAATTCGCGCTCGGTATGACGCGATCAAGGGTTCCGCTGTGAACCCAGTTCTTCGTGAGGGCAACAGCGACCGCCGCGCCGCTCGTGCCGTAAAGAACTATGCCCAAAAGAATCCCCATTCTATGGGTGAGTGGGTCTCGGACAGCAAAACCAAAGTGTCGTCCATGACCGGCAATGACTTTTATGCCAATGAAAAATCCGCAACCATTTCCGCTGCTCAGGCCGGTGACGCCAAGATCGAGTTTGTCGGCAAAGACGGCAGCGTCACCGTTCTGAAAGACGTCTGGCCGCTGGAAGAAGGCACTGTGGCCGACGCTACCTTCATGTCGGTCAAGGCTTTGTCGTCTTTCCTGGCCGACGCTATCGAGGACACCAAGAAAGACGGCACCATGTTCTCGCTGCACATGAAGGCGACGATGATGAAGGTCAGCGACCCGATCATCTTCGGCTATGCCGTCAAAGCGTGGCTGGCCCCGGTGTTTGAGCAATTCGGTGCCGAATTGGACGCACTGGGTGTGAACCCGAACTCGGGCCTGGGTGACTTGTTGGATCGTGTGAAAGACAACGCCGATATCATGGCCGCCATCAATGCGATCAAAGGTGATCGTCCGTCGATGTACATGGTCGACTCGGATCGTGGTATCACCAACCTGCACGTGCCCTCAGACGTAATCATCGACGCCTCTATGCCTGCCGTGATCCGTGCAGGCGGCAAGGGTTGGGATGAGACAGGCGCCAAGGGTGACACCAATTGTGTGATCCCTGACCGCTGCTACGCGCCGGTCTATGACGAAACCATCAAGTTCTTCAAAGCCAACGGTGCGTTAAACCCAGCGACCGCAGGTGCAGTCGCTAACGTCGGCCTGATGGCACAGAAGGCCGAAGAATATGGCTCGCACCCGACCACGTTCCAAGCCCCTGCCGATGGTACGATCCGCATCGTTCTTGCGAATGGTGAAACGTTGCATAGCCACGAGGTCGAGGCCGGTGATATCTGGCGGTCTTGCACCGTCAAGAAAGCACCGATCGAGAACTGGATCCAACTGGCGATGGACCGTCAGCGCCTGACCGGGTCCGAGGCGATTTTCTGGCTGGACGCAAACCGCGCCCATGATGCCGAACTGATCAAATACGTCAAACCGGCGCTCGAGGCCGCTGGCGTTGCCGACAAGTTCCTGATCATGGCCCCGCGCGAAGCCACCCGTCAATCGCTGGAAACCATCACGGCTGGCAACGACTCGATTGCCATCACCGGCAACGTGCTGCGGGACTATCTGACCGACCTGTTCCCGATCCTCGAGCTGGGCACTTCGGCCAAGATGCTGTCGATTGTGAAACTGATGAATGGCGGCGGATTGTTTGAAACCGGGGCAGGAGGGTCCGCTCCGAAGCATGTGCAGCAGTTGGTTGAGGAAAACCACCTGCGCTGGGACTCGATGGGTGAGTTCTGTGCGCTTGGTGAATCTCTGAACTTCCTTGCTGACAGCAAAGGCAACGCCAAGGCAGGTGTTCTGGGTGCTGCTGCCGAAGCTGCAACGCAGGGCATTCTGGACAACAATCGCTCACCAAGCCGCAAAGTGGGTCAGCCGGACAACCGCGACAGCCACTATTGGTTCGCACGCTACTGGGCAGAAGCTTTGGCAGCCCAATCCGATGACGGCGAACTCGCAGCCGAATTCGCGCCCTTAGCAGACGAACTGGCAGGGAAGGAAGAGCAAATTCTGTCTGAACTGGCTGCTGCTCAGGGTGCTGCTGCGGATCTGGGAGGGTACTATCACACAGACCCGGGCAAGACGGCCGCTGTGATGCGCCCCAGCGCAACACTGAACGCGATTATCGGCTAATCAAAATAACAGCAGGTGCTTAGGCATTTGCCATGTATGCCACCAGGGGTCAGCACACAGTGCGGCCCCTATTTTTTTTGGGGTCGGTCAGCCCAAAGTTATGGTGTCACAAAAATTTGGAACTTTCTCTAGGTCTCGGGTGCTCGTTTGAAACTCACAGGAGTCCGAGAACACGGGTGGAATAAAATTAGAAAATCTTTTCAATACGATGGAGTGAAACTGCACTGACCTACGGGATTCCCCCAATAGCTGCGACCATCACACTACGTTAAACGTGTGGTAACAGAGAATTTCACTGGTGAGGCCTTAGGGCTATATCACTCACTCAGAAAATGACCAGCATTTGGGGTGCTGGTCATTTTGCTTTTTGAAGCCCGAGATCGGGAAAAGTCCGTAACAACCAACACGGAGATACAGAGCACGCAAACGCTGTTGGGTGCAGTAAACCAATTTTTGAAAATACGATGCCCGTCAGGCGAATTTGCGTGACTTGGCCTTTGCAAAGGAAGTTCGCATCCGGTTCACCCCTGAGGCCGCGACACCTTCATATTGAAGGTAGGACATGCGGCGCGCCTCTCGCCGCGCAAGGGCAAGAGATTGCAGGATAAGTGCGCAGACTATCGACAGCATCGAAGCAACAAACCCCGATACGGCAACAACCAGTGATGGAATCCGGTCAACCAGCCCTGTATCCAGAAACTCGCGGAAAACCGAAATAAAGACCAACAGCGAAGGTAAGAAAGCCAACGCGGCCAAGGACAGGAAAAACGAGATGGGTTTTTCGTCTTTGATCAGAAGGCCGATCATCTTCAAAATGCGCCAACCATCCGAAAAAGTGGCCAGTTTGGAGTTCGAATCCGGCAGTCGTGAAAAGTAGCGGGTTTCCACTTCGCCAATCGGCATACGCATCTGCATCGCGTGCACGGTGAGTTCAGTTTCAATCTCAAACCCGTTCGATACTGCCGGAAAGCTTTTGACAAAACGCCTGCTAAAAACCCGATAGCCGGACAGCAGATCGTTGATTTTGCTCTTGAAAAAGAACTTCACGAGCCCGCTGAACAGGGCGTTCCCGAATTTGTGCCCGCGACGGTAAGCATCCGTTTGATCATTCACGCGCGCGCCATTGACCATGTCCAGGTTCTGCGAAACCAACAGGTTGATTAAGTCCGGAGCAGCCGAGCTGTCATACGTCGCATCTCCGTCCGCCATGACGTAGACATCAGCATCTACATCGGCAAACATTCTGCGCACAACGTTGCCTTTGCCCTGATAAGGCTCAGAGAAGACCAGCGCACCAGCCTCTTCCGCGATCTTGACCGAGTCGTCTGTGGAATTGTTGTCAAATACGTAAATGACTGCATCAGGCAGGGCGGCACGAAACTGTTTTACGGTTTCACCAATGGCAATCGCTTCATTGTAGCACGGTAAGATCACGGCAATATCCAGGTCCGGCCTGTTCACAGGCGTGACCGATTTTTTCCTAAGATCCAAGGCACCTTGTATCATGCGTCACTCATGCTTTTGCGGTCCCGCAAGGGGAATGATGATTGCGCTTCAGGCTCAGAATGCTGTGCCTATGAGGCGGTTATGCAGCAGATAAACGGCCAAAATTTGTCTTCCGAAGAAATTGGACGCTTCCTGAAAGAAAAAAGGGCCGGTTCAAAGACCGGCCCGTAGTTTCAGCTGAACCGAGGGATCAGTTCGAAGCTGCGTTCAGTTTTGCATTTTGTTCACGTAGCGAGTCTGAAATAATCGCGTACCATTCACCGGACTCGCGCATTTCGTTCAGGCCTTTGTTCATCATCGCAATATACTCACGCGCGAACGGGTTTGTACGATGCGCAAGGAAACTCATCGATGACAGCGTCGAAACATAGGGGTTTTCAATGATGTCAGACGAGGTCAAACCCATGTCGTTCATTGTGGATGCGAATAGATCAACCTCGAACGCGGCCACATCGGCCGTGCCGGTCAAAACCGCATCCAGGCATTCACGCGCGGAATTCGGCTGGACAACAGTTGTATTCTCACGGTTCAAGCCGACTTCTTCCAGGACAACCATGCTCCAACCTGCCATCCGACAGATGGTGGATCCTTCAAAATCCTTGAAATCCGTAGCGTTAGCATACTGGCTTTCTGGCAGGGTGAAGAAGCCACCAACGATGTCGTAAACTGGAACCGAAGCAACAAACTGGGTACAGCGCGCGGTTGTTTCAGCTGACCATTCGTATGTGCGGTTCGTACAATCTGGGATAGTCCAAGCGATGGAGATGTCAAACGCACCAAGTGGCAACAGGGTATCAAGGTGCGAGCTCCAGTCATCAACGAAACTGACCGAATAATCGCGTTGGTTACCCGCGCGCTGAAGGCTGGTCGTCGCCAGACGAGTCATGATGCCGCCACCGCTAAGGTTCTCGGTTGTAAACGGCTCCCAGCCGTTACCGGCAACCATCTTGATGGGAGGCGCATAGACGTTGGAACGCTTGACACTCGCCGCGCGCTCTTCTTCTTCTGCGATGATTTCCTGAGCAGTTCGGCCGTTTGGCAGGCTCCCGTCTTCGCAAGGCAGCGCCAGTACCAGGCCCGGCTCCAGAGCGTTCGGGTTGATGATCTCGTTGCGGTTCGCGTTGAAGATCGGCTGATAGTTCGAGGTGCCATAGGCTGCGATTGCGATAGTCGCCATCGTGTCGCCGTCCTGAACGGTGTAGTTGGTACAAGCTTCCTGCGCTGCGGCTGCACCAGCAGTCAGTGCTGTAACGGCGGTGGCCGACAGGGCTACTTTTTTAAGGTTGAATTCAAACATGTCCACGTCCTCCAGACTTTAGTTTTGTCAGGCCAGTTGGGGCCTTATCCATTTTCCATTTGATGCCGCAGAGCGGTCGACACGATGTCGCGCCACTCTCCGGATTGCTGCATGATTGCCAGACCCTGATTAAGCGTCTCAAGGATCGCCTCCCCATCAGGATTATCTTTGTGGGTCATGACGTTAAGCGACTTAATCGCCGCTAGGTTGGGGTTTTCGATGATGCGGTGTTCGTATCCCAGGCGTTGGATTGCTTCGACCGCCAGATGGGCTTCGATTGCGACAATGTCCGCGCGGCCTTCGATCACCGCGTGAAAGCAATCGTCCGGCGAAACCGGGCGCAACAAAGTGACGATCGGCTCGTAAAGGCTGACAGCATCCATGTGAGAGGTCGACCAACCTTCGGGACGGCAAATCGTTGTGCCTGCAAAGTCGGCATAGCTCAGCGCCTCTTCATACCCCGAGCCTTCGAAGGCAAAGAAGGTGTCCACAACTTCGTAGAACGGGTTCGAGAAGTTATAGGTTTCACAGCGCGAGCGATCGCTTTCGGACAGAGCTTCTGGCTCTTCGCAATTCGGGCGCGACCAAGGGAAGGTTCCGTCAAATGCTAGCGTTGGCATCAACAGATCCAGATGAGATGACCAGTCGTTCACAAACTGGATCTTGTAGGACTGTTCCGGTGCAGCGCGCAGCATGGCCGTTTCTACAAGGTTGGTATACAACCCACGGTTTGGCAGCGCCTCGTCAGTAAAGGGGGCATAGTTCCCGCCGGTGATCAACAAAAGCTGCCGGTCCCGAATTTCCGGACGCTCTCCTGCGTCGGCATTCCGGATCAACGCAGCGGCTTCTGATCGGGCGGCCTCAATTTCTTCTTTGGCCGCGGCTCGGGCTTCGACGACTGCCGCTTCACTGGCTTTCTTTGCTTCTGCTTCGGCTGCTGCCACACGGGCTTCGGCCTCAGCCACAGCTTTTGCGGCGCGTTCCTCGGCGGCTTTCACCAGCTCTGCTGCCATTTCCGCAGCAAGACGTTCTGCTTCGGTATCGGCAAGGGCCGGAGCTCGGCCGACATCTTCCAGACACGGCAACTCCAGTACATCGCCAACACGGATTATGTTTGGATTCGACCCAATGACGTCACGGTTGGCGTCGAAGATAATGCGGAAGTCTTCGGTAGAATAAACTTCAATCGCCAATTCTCTGAGGCTGTCACCACGTTGGATTTCGTAGCTGGTACAAGCCTCTTGCGCTGACGCTGCGCCGGTGGCGGCAGCAAAAGCAAGGCTGGATATGATGAGGTGCTTTTTCATGGGTCCTGTTGCTTTGCCTGATTATGTTCTTGTGAATTTCGCGACAGCGATGGACAGATTGTCCTGATCCGGATCGTCTTTGGCCTGAACCGCCAACAGCAACGCCTCGGCGATATCCTGAGCCAGAGAGTGTTGGTGCTTGCACAGAACCGATTGAATTTCGGCGTCGCTGAGATACTGCAGGCCATCACTGCCAAGGATCAGAATATCCGTTGATGTGACCTGCATGGGATGTTCGGGGCAATCCACTTTGGGAATAGCGCCGCCCATGATCACGGAAGTCAGTTGGTTTCGGTCCAAATCCCGCGCGTCAGCCTCTGTGATCTCTCCCGCGCTTAGTTTCGCATCGATCACGGGCGCCATTGAGTGATCTTCATTGATCTGCGTCAACGTGTTGTCGCGGAACAGAAACAAAGGGCTGTCCCCGATGGAAATCCAGAAAACGCGTTGTCCCATAAGCAAGACACCCAACAAGGTCGAGCCCATGTTAAAGCCCTGTCCCTGCGCCTCGTTATGGTTGGCGATCGCTGCATTTGCCTGCATGGCCGCCAATGGAAGGGCATCAATCGCGGATCCTTCGTTCAGCGTTTCGGCCTCAAGTTCTGCGTCCAACGCGTCACGCCAAGCTGAAATCACCATCTCTGACGCGACTTCACCGGCGTCGTGACCGCCCATACCATCGGCAATCACGACATAGCCCGCATCTGACGCGTCGAACATGCGCGCCGCGATGGCGTCTTCCTGCGTCTCTCGCTGACCCTGGTTCAGGATCAGCGCAACATCATATGCCGGAGTTGCCAGCATCTATCAGGAATCCCGCCAATCAAAACCTTCGTCGCAGAAGGCTGTAAATCGGATGGAGGTTTCGCTGATACGGATCAAATCACCGCTGGACAAGGCCACGGTGCTCAACACGGGCTTGCCGTTCAAACGAACAAGGTTGGCCTTGCCGCCATGACCCAGGTAACACTTTCGATCTTCAGGGTCATAGGCAATGACGGCATGGTTCGAACGAGAGATACCGGTATCGCCAAAGTCGAGTTGGATTGCCTGGTCATCATTTCGACCAATCTGCATCAGGCCTTCGGTCAATGTGATGCTGGCACCGCGACCGGGCCCGGACGTAACGACCAGCCAGCCAACGGGGAAGGTCTCTTGTGCGGCTTCAGTCTTGGCGACGGGTTCCGAGGTTTCGATCAACTCTTGCACGTGCGTATCTGCACGCTCAAAACCCAGGAAGGTTGTTTTGACGCGCGAACGGCGGTCTTCCGTCGGAGCAGGGGCAGCGGCAGGGGGCGTAGGCTGGGCTGCCTCAGCAACCGGTTCAACGGTCTGTTCCGGCTCTTGCACCGGGGCCTCTGCAGCTTCGGTAACCACCTCTTGCGCGGCTTCCTCAGCTTCCGGTTCCACCGTTTCAACCATAGTGCTTGCTGAGGTCACTTCTACAGGGGTCATCGCCGGGTCTTCGGCGATATGCAAGGTGATGATCTGTTCGTCTTCGACCACTTCCTCTTCTTCAGCGATTTCAGCGGTCAGGATTTCTTCCGGTGCGTCATCCTCGCTTGCCGTGTCTTCGGCGGAAATGGACTGTTCGACGTTTTCAGCGACCTCGGCCTCGGCCTCGTCGAATTCGGGCATTTTCTCTTCGGGGATCAGTTCATCCGTTTCCTCGTAGGACTCGGACGTCATGTTCCCACCAGCCAGCGCCGCCCGTAGAGCGTTAAAGTCCGCAATGGGCTCTTGTTTTTCGCCTTCAGCTGCAGGGGTTTCTACCGCGTCTGTGGTTTCCGAAGTATCTTCTTCTTTGGATTTGCCGGCACCTTCTAGAAGCCGGCTCAGAGGGCTTTTGTATTTGAACATGGTGTCGACACCTTTGATTTGGCGGCACGAATTTCCTGTGCCGTAGGCTGCTACTTATCCCGCACACGCAAGCGCGGAGACACTCATCGGGTACTCAAGGGAACTGGTACTCTCTGCGGCGGGCCGGTCCCCGCCGGGGTGACAAAACTGGCTGCCACCCTCAGCAAACACACGCTGGCAGATCACAAACGAACCGGTCAGATCACTCCTGTGCAAGCTGCATGGTTGCAGCGGCTTCTGCACCATTGCGCAGGACGGTTAGATTAGCTTCCGGCTGACCCTCAGCGACCAGCTCTAAGAGCATCGCGTCCAGGCTTTCCGATCCATCCAGGTTCATGCGGGATTGGCTTTCGCTCAGCAGGACGTCACCTCTTTGCAGGCCGCCTGCGGCGTCGGACGGAACTGATTCCACCACAGTTTTCCAGCCCTCATCATCCGAACTGCTGACGGTAAAGGTGTAACCGTTCTCGAGCCCGACCGAGCGCACCACTGGCAGGGCAAGCAGCCCATTTTGTGCCCGGGTTTGTCCAAGCGGACGATAGCGGGCGGCCACACGGGTATAGCCGTCAGGGTCGATGCTCAACTTGTCCAATACCTGAGCCGCAAAAGTGGCGTCCTCGCGGACGGGCTTTCCATTCAATGTAAAGATCACCGCGCCGCGCTGCACCCAATCGCCAATCACACTCATGTCCTGATTTGGGTTGAGGCCGGTCACAGCGATGGTAGGCCCGGTCGAACCGCGACGGCGAGACGTCTGGAAAGGAATTTCTACATCCCAATGGGCAAAAGATACCTGCTGTTCCGCTGGAGTAGCACCAGATGCAGCGACCTCTGGTTCCGCCACTGCGACGGTAGCGACCTGAGCCTCAGTTTCCGACGTGTCAGGGGTTGCGGGCGCTGTTTCTGTGACAACTGTCTCCGCAGTCTCGGCTTGTGCCTGCTCGACAGGCTCTTCTGCTAGAGGTGCAGTTTCTGGCTCTGGCACTGCTGCGGTTTCAGCTTCGGGCTCTTCCGTTATTGTGCTGGTGACCTCACTTGCTGGCGTTGCAGCTTCGGTTGCCTGCGCTTCTTCAGCAGCTTGCGCAACAGGTGCCTCAACCTGTGCTTCAGGCTTATCACCAGACATCGCAAAATATCCACCAGCCGCCAGAGCAACCGCAACCACTGCCACACCAGCGATCAGTTTGCCGCTGCCGCCAGAACCGCTTTGAACCACAGTATCGACAGCGACAGGCGTTTCTTCTTTCACGGTGAGTTTTGCCAGATCCTCATTCTTCTTGTCGTCGTTGCCAACAACGATATCGGAGTTTCCAGCCAGCAGCGCAGTCACGACGGCTTCGGCGTTTTCACTTTCCGCCTTGATCCGCGCCTTTTCTTCTTCTTTGTCTTTCCGGTCCATGCCCACGATCACCGAGACCGGGCGATAGGCAAAGGTATCAAACATAACACCCGGGCCGCGGAACATGCGCAACCAATCCAGCGCTGTCTGCAAGCGATCTGTCGTGTGAACTTCCATCGCCTTGTCAATCGCTTCAAGGAATCCGTCGGGATACCCTTCGAAACGACCCGCAAGGGGGGAATAGGGATCGTCCTGTCCGTTGTTAAAGGCGTTCAAGCGGCTCTGGCCATCGACCGGGCGTTCACCACTGATGGCATGGTACAGCGTTGCAGCCAGTACATACAGGTCGCTGCTCGGCCCCTGCTCGGCGCCCCGTACATAGAATTCGTGCGGAGAATACCCGTCTTTGATGACACGAAGGGTGAGCAAAGCCGCGGATTTGTTTGCAGCCTGCTCCCGCGCCGCGCCAAAGTCGATCAGGACCGGATCGCTGTTCTCATCGATCAGGATGTTGTCCGGTGAAATGTCGCGGTGCAACATGCCGCTTTGGTGGATGAACGAAACCGCAGACAGCATCTTCTCCGTGACTTGCACGATGAAATCGGGGCCTGCATCGTTTTCCGGGTTTTCAACATAATCCAGCAGATCGCAGCCGCGTATCAGATCCATCGCGATGTATGCGGTGTCATTGTCTTCAAACACCTGATGCACATCGACGATGTTGGGATGCACAAGGCGTGCGTGATTGCGGGCTTCCTGAATAAACAGGTCAATGATCGCGCGCAGGTCTTCTTTGTAAGAGGGGTCGTTTGGCTCGACCAGATCACCGTTGCGCCGACACAAAGCACCAGGGAAACACTCTTTGATCACCACGTCGCGCTCCAGGCTGTCGCGCGCTAGATAGGTGATCCCAAATCCCCCGTTGCTTAGAAAGCGGAGGATCTCATACTGACCGCGCAGCAATTTTGCGCCCGGTTGCAATCCTTCAATTTTTGGTTCGTCGTGCGTCGCACCGACAGCCTGGTTGTGGCTCATTTCAATCCGCCCGTTCTACTCGTTTTGCGGCTAAATCTAACAGGGCCAACTGCCCACGAACTCACAACCAAAAACAACCGCAGGACACTTAAGAACGGTTAGACGTTTCAAATTTGACTTTATTGGGGCCGCCTGATGGCTTCACTATGGATCGTTTTTCGATCTATAGCATATATAGTTATTTGGGTGTCAAAATATCTATATATTGATAAATGGGGCGACGGCATTGAAAACGTACACCCCAAATTTAGCCGGTTGGTCTACGAACTCGAAACAATAAAGGACCGATTCCTCGGCCCTTCGAATCGCTGAAATGCGCTCAATCTTAACGGGAGATTATCAGGTTCCGGTTTTGGACTGAGCTGCGGCAACCGTGCTGCCGGCCCATGCCAGGTTGTCTCCCAACTGTGCAAGTATGCTGATTGCATCCTTTAATGGTGCATCGCCGCTTTCGAACTGCAACAACAAAAGCAAGTCGGTTGCCTTTTCAAACTCGGCAGGAATCCAATCCGCTTCAGGGTCAATTTCGCCGCCTTGCTCCAGCCGTTCCGCAAAGTCTTCGACAATCTCCTGACAGCTTTGCAAGAAGGCGGCGGGCTCAATATCCGAGGACTCGCGCAGATCTTCGTAAATGCTTGCAATCGCGGCCAGCCAGTCTTCAAGAATGGGGTTGTTCAAGGGGGGCAGGGCGGAGCCTAATGCGGATTGCATTGTTGAAGTATCCGAAAGAGCCGGTTCCGGTTCGGGTCCCTGTAGCTCTTTAAGATACGGCAGGAATTCATCCTGCAAGTCTTTCTGAGCGGCCTCCAGGTCATTGCGACGCCGGTTCGAAGCTACGTCCAGAACTTGTTCGGCAAGGTTCTGTCCTCCGCAAGTTTCCCAAAGTGCGAAGTCGGGTTCCGGCTCTTGAGCCATTGCCTTGACCGCCACCGGAGTGCCAATCGGAACGACCTCGCGGAACATCCCTTCCTTTTCCTTGTTAAGACGAGCCAAAACGCGGTCCAGTGAACCCTGTACCGGCGGCAAGTCTGCGTGTGTTACTGCAAGCAGGCTATTCGAGCGTAGTTCAGGTGGCACTTTCGACCACAGGTGGCGCTCAGTCTCGCGCCACGCGTTTGTACCGTTTGTGCACCAGATGGCGCAGTCGACAAATTTCAGCAGATCCAGCGTATTTTTGTAGGTGTCGTCCAAAGCACCCGAACCAGGAAGATCAAACAGGGAAATTTCCTTAAGCGCAGGCGTATTGATCCCCACCGAGATGAAATCAGGCTCGTCCGCCGCCGCTTTTTCAAGGGCGATACCGGAATATGTCTTCGGCTCTTTGTTCCACCAGCCTACAGTTGTTTCAGGCGTTTCGGCGTAAGCTACAATCACCAGCGGCAGTTTCAGATGTTGCGGACCGGTGGGCAGAATATCTGCACCGGCCAGCATGTTTGCGAGGCTCGACTTGCCCGCACCAAATTCCCCGGCAAACCCGATATTGACCGCGTTGGACAGCCGTTCAGCGTGGGCCAGAGCCCTTGCGCGCATATCCTCCAAAGTCTCGTCCGACGACAGTTTTTCAGTCGCGGTCAGAAAGCGCTCCAGCTGGTGCACTTCCTGTTCGGTTCCGGGAAATTCAATCATTCCGCAGCCTCTGCTTGTCGTTCGTCCGCATTGCCAGTTCCAAAGACGCTCTCCAGATCCGAAGCAATTCGGCGTGCTCTGTCGAATGCAGCTTGTGCTTCGGCCTGAGCATTCAATTCACCGGCACCAGAACGGTGTTCAAAATGACCCGCCAACAGCGCGACATAGTGATCCAAAACTGTGTTCAGCCGTTCCAGCAAGTTGTCTCGTGTGGTGTCGATCAAATCGTCTCCGATCAGTTCGAACTCTTGCACAATCATTCGTTCTGCCCGCGTAACGACACTGTTGCGCGAGATCAGGCGCGACAACCAGTTTACACGCAATTCAACCGTAATTCCACGGGTGAGGGCAGTGGTATCTGGTCTGAACCAGCGAACTGCGCTGGTGTTCATGCGATTGTCGACGGGCTCCTGCCAACCCGGCAATGCGCGTAAAGCTGCGTTGCATTGCATGTCGATCGCATAGAGTTCGCTCAGCATACGCTGGCGGACCACTTGCGATGCACCTTGCACCAGTTCCCGCATGTGTTCGCGCAACGGGGTAAAGTTCAGCTCAGTTGCGCCCCCCTTGGCCAGCAGAGGTGATTGACCATTTGGTCCACGCACCACGGCCGAGACGGATTCAGCAACCGTGTCATCCATCACACCACGCAGATTGGACAGGACATCATCCATGTCACGCGTGATGTCCTGGGTCTTATCGGCAACCAACTTGCGCAATTCGCCAAGCGTCTTGTCACTGTCTTCAGTGTTGCGCGTACCCGAGCTGTTTTCGTCCTTCAACGCACGCAAATGAACCCGTGATCGCTCAAGCTCGCCCCTTGCGAAACTGTCAAGGTGTTGCCATGCCATACGAAGCTGTTCGTCAATTGGCCCGTCAGTGAGGGCTTTGGTGACGTGCCGGCGCAGATCAGGCAGACCAGAGGCGATCATTGCTGCAAAGCGCAATACAGCCTCTCGACTGATCGGACCTGGGCCTTGTTTAATTTCGGCCACGCCGTTTAGGTATTGTTTCATCTGTTCCGGATGCGCCCGCAGCCACGCCAGAACATGATCATGGTTCACACCGGTCTCATCGCCGGTCAAAGCATAGTGCGCCCATTGAGCACTGCCCATCAGCACATCGATATCAGAATTGCCGAGCGCTTTTTCCAACCCGTCCAGAACATCAAAACGGACCTTGGCCGCATCCTCGGGGCCGTCGCCCAATTCATCAACTCGGTTGATGAACACAACAATCTGGCCAAGCTCCAAAGCCTGCATAAGACGGAATAGTTTCAGGTCTGCGCGCGACAAAGCCTGATGTGCGGACAGAACCACCACAAAGAAATCAGATTCCTTGAGGTATTGGCGCGAAATCTCTTCACGGATCAGCAGGGGGTCATTGACCCCCGGAGTATCCGTTACAGATAAGGGAAACGGGAAATGCCCGATGTCAAAATAGACTTCGGCCTTCCGGGTGATGTCACTGTAAAGTCCGCGATCACTGCCGGGGTCAACGCTGCCATCCTCAGCAGGATCATCGCCGGCGCAGACGTAACGCGCCAGGTCGTCTGAGTTCAGTTCATCCAGATCGTGGTGTTGCCCCAACAACTGCTCATAGCTGTCACCCAGGCGCAGACGGGCCCGGGTCTTCATGGCCTCGACCTGTTCTTCAATCATCTCGCGCTTATAGCTGTCCTCGTCATCGGGGAACATGTTACGCAGTTCTTCACCTTCGGCGATCAGGGATTGCCATTGGTGGTTGTCGAAGAAATGAAATTCAGCCCCATCGGTGCGACCGGATGGATGCCCGAAATGCATATCGGTGATCACGGTGGTCCATGGATTGACGTCCGATGGCAGGTACTCCGCCTGCCCGGTGAACCCGTTGATCAGACGGGATTTACCAGCCTTGATCTGACCGACAAAGGCGATTGACGGCTTCAGACTTCCCAGATCTCCGATGATACGCGAAATGAAATGGCGCGTTTCATCATTGCTGGTTTCGTTCATGTCTTCTGCGATGCGAATAAGCTCGCGGCGATGTGTTTCACTCATTACTTACTACCTTGGTCACACAAAATCGGATTGAATTAATCGAAAATTTGAATGCTCGGGGGGAAGTCATCCCTTTTCCCCCTGTAAAGACGTCCAAAGATTGACGACTGCCCCCAGTTTGCGCGCGTCGTGGATAGCAACGGCGATCTGCCCGCTGTCGCTGAGCGCAGCAATTCCAGCACCCTTACCTCCAGATGGGCGCATGACGATAAGGTGGGGGCCGTCAAACTCGTCCCGAGTGTCGTTATCCCAGCCTGCAAGATCCACAGCAAAACGAGCTACGACGTTCTGGTCGGGATGCACATCTTCGGAAGGCTGACAAGAGTCCGCACAGGACAGGGCGGTTTTTTCCACACTGTCGATCAAAACACGGCCAGATGCAAAACGCCTGGCACCGTCAAAAAACTTTTGTGCCAGAAGTGTTTCTGTATCTTCCATCTGAGCTGGCAGAGGTTCGTCCTCCGTGAGCATCTTCACATCCGGCACCACCGAAACAATCGGTTCAGCAGACAATTCGATGGCCGCGCAGGCCCCTTCGATTTCACTGTAAGTCAAGCCAACGTCGTCTGCCTCAAGATCTGAATCCGGCTTGCCGGACATCATTTCAAGCGGGGCAGGGGCGTTCGCGATGTCAGACACAAGTTGAGCCAGTTTTTCGACCAACTCACCGCGCCCTTCGGTTTCGAAGTCAGGCTTCGGTCCAGTCGGCACCTGGAAAACATCTGTGACACGTGAACTGTTCACTTCGATGGCCAGACACGCGCCATTAGAAGCCGTGAATTCCAGCCGACGAGGTAGAACAGTACCACGAATAGCATGCAAAACAGCGCTACGCCTCGCTGCAGCGGACTCGCCCGCGATCGTTACCGCTGGTGACAGCCGCGCAACCGAGGACCGCCCGATGTCTTCGAGCATGTCCAGAATGTCAGTGTCCATCATACCGTGACCCCCTCTGGTCCCGTTCAAACTGCGGCCGCGACCGGCCCCAGACTGAGATGTGATTTTGTAAGCGCCAACCCGACATTTGCGCTGTTGCGGCAGATATAGCAGACCACGTGATCAGGATATTCCTTGGTCCGCAGGAAAATATTAAGGCGATCTTTTGAAAACACTGCGATTTCCCCAAACCCTGCGTTTTCCGACTCTTCGACCCCGGCCTGACGCAAAAGCGCCTCGAACGCAGCCACACCGCGCCCTTGAAACAGGTTGGCCACAGCGATTGCCAACGTATCCAGAGATTCCGTGCTGTTTGGCTCCGAAATGCAACTGCCCAGCAACATCCCGGTTTCCATATCGATATACCCGGCTGCGATGCAGTCGGGTATTGATTCGATCGCTGTGCTCAAGGCGTCCTGAATAGACATTTAAGTCCTTGTTTTTATTAAAGTGTTTCAGTTAGATCGATTCGGCTTTCATTACAATACGTGCCACTCTGCTGCGCTGTTCTCTTTGGCTTTCGGAATGGGCCGCAATGCGTCCTTTGTCTGCTTTTCGCTGTGTTCGATCGCGATTTGGTCGAACTCTGCCAAAAACGCTTGGAACACGTTTCTGAGCCCATCTGCATCCTTGGGCAGATCCGCGCTGTTCGCAATCTCACGCCACATGTCCGATGCGCTCAGGGGTGAGCCAACCGCGACTTCCGGCAATTCCCCAAGCACTGCAATATTCGCGTCCACCTGATCCGGCAATGCAGCTTCAATCAGCCCGCTGGTTTCGGGCTCCGGTTCATAGTCGTCGGCATTGTTTCCGGGCTGAGCCGCCATCAAAGCTGCAATAGACGAAACCGATACTTCAATCCCACGATCTTCAGGTTCGTCGACGTCTCGGATGTGAGCAACCGAGGCGTCCTCATCAACGGTCTCGTTTTGCAAGGTTGTGTTCAACGAAGCCAGAACATCCTCAGATGTATCTTCCTCGTCAGCCGCAGCGCTGACGTCTTCGATGTCGGTGTCCTCGTCAAGAAGATCGTCTGTTTCATCGTCGAAATCGGTACCGCCTGACAAGTCGAATTCATCGACGGTGTCATCCAACCCGGCCACACTGGTCAGTTCCAAAGGATCATTCGATGTGTCCTTGAAAAAGGCACGTAGATCATCGCTTGTATCTGGTTCTTCCAGCGTCGGCGGCTCGGGTTCCGAGACCATTTCAGCCCGCAAACGCTCAGCCTCTTCCGCGTTTATACGCACGCGTTCGGCTTCGTCCGTGCGTCGTTCCACTCTGGCGGGACGAACGGGAAAGCTTGTAACGACCGCAGCATCATCCTGTTCTGACTGAGCTTCCGAGTCCACTGGGTTGACCAACCGCAACGGTGCGGCTTCTGACTGTACCTCGCTGTCAGATTTCCCCGCTGGCCGCACGGGTTGCACTTTCGGCGCATCCGATTGACTCTTGTCGATCTGATACCGGGCCAGTTGATCGGCGCGGTTTTCCATGATCT
Organism: Ruegeria sp. HKCCA5929; assembly: GCF_013034525.1. Taxonomy (NCBI): domain Bacteria; kingdom Pseudomonadati; phylum Pseudomonadota; class Alphaproteobacteria; order Rhodobacterales; family Roseobacteraceae; genus Ruegeria; species Ruegeria sp. HKCCA5929. Next base: position 353,790 of record NZ_WQGE01000003.1, on the reverse strand, counting down.
GCTCTGTGATCTCAAGGAAGCTGTCGATCATCTTTCCGCCGCCGCTACGCGACCACATTTCGGCGTCACCGGTTTTGTCGCGGGCGACGATCGCATCGCGCGCAGAAAACAGAATGGACCGATTGAACAAGTGGCCCGCTTCACGGTTCACGCGGCGCAGAACTTTTTGACGGTCTTTGATATTCAGCGCATCCGCCCGTGTGATCAAAAGCAACGAGTTGTGCTGTAGGCGTTCGGGCAAGGAAACCCAAGTCGCACGCTCGGTCTCGCGCCAGGCTTGGGTCGCATGGGTGCACCACAAAACACCATTAGCCTGGCCGACGGCGCGTTGCCAAACATCGGTTGAGATTTTTGGATCCGAAATACCGGGGGTGTCGATCAGGTCGACCGCCTCAAGAATGTCGGCTTCAAGAAAGACACGTATGAACTGTGCATCGTTGACGCCAACGCTCTCAAGGTCGTCCAGCTCAATGACTTCAATGCTTCCGTCGTGACGTTTGACGTAAGGAGCGCGATTGCCCCAGCTGAACCAAACCGGAGGCAATTGGGTCGCGGTGACCTGCGTCGGCAAGGTCTGCGTTCGCAGCAGAAAGTTCATCAACGTGGACTTGCCGGCGCTGAATTCGCCCATCAGGGCAAAAACCGGCTTGCGGCGGGACCAATGCTCGATACGTTCCCATGCCTTCGGTGAAACAAAGCGTGTTTGTGAATCTTTTGCCATTTTTCTACTTATGCCGCTTCGTTGCTTAGATCTTTTAGGATGTCACCCAGAATCTCATCTTTGGATTTCTGAGGCTGCAAACCCGCCATCGCCGCTGCAGTTTGGCCTGCATTTTTGTCAGCCGATGCCGAAATGCTCAGCAGTGTTTCTTTCTGCTCGCGCATGAAGTCCGTCAGAGTCGCGCGGACGTTTTCAAGCACCGCGGCAATCTGGTTTTCTTCAATGTCCTTGGTGATTGAGTTGGCTTCGGACGCGATCAGACGTGTGTAGTCTGCAGCATAAGCCTCGAACCCTTTGCGTCTTTGCCACCATCGACGCCACCAAGTGCTTTGCAAATCCAGCGCGATGGTCCGGCCAATGCCCAGCGGAGGTGGAACACGGGGTACGATGGGTGCTTCGATGCTGAATTCACCCAGATGATTGCCCAGAATCTTGTGATACAACGCTTCGACATCCGCAGCTGCGGTGGCATATAGCGCCCCGGCGTCTTTGCGCATCGCGCGGGCAAAGCTGAAATAGGCTGCCTTTTGCAGCGTCCGCAATCCCGCAGGGTCGTATTGCCACGTACCTTGTTCACCGTTTTTCTCAAGATGGGCGATCAAAGAGTCTGTTGCGCGTTTGACAAAGCTGGATTCAGCCGAGTTCAAACGTTCCAGCACTTTGTCGCGCAGGGCATTTGTCAGTTCTGCCGCTTTCTTTTCATATTCCGCCGACACGGTGTTGATTGCGTCTTCTGGTGACACGCCGTCCAGGTCTCTGGTAACACCTTCACCTTCGGACAGGTTTTTCGCGACTGCTGTAGCTCGGATTTGGCTTGCGATATTGCGTGCACGGTGACGCACACGGTCCATCAGCCGTGTTCCTGCGCCTTCGGCAATACGCTCATTGATAGCCAAAAGCAGATCGGGCAGGCCGGACAGGGCCCAAATCTTGTCCAACGATGCAGCTTGATCACCGAAACCTGCGGCCAAGTAGAATGTGTTCAGCGCTTCGCGCGACTCTTCGGTCAGAATGTCCGGGTTTCCGGTCAAGGCTGCCTCGGCCCACAAAGCACTGCCAAACACCACGCTTGTATTGGTGTCGATATTGTTTTGCTTCAGTGTATCCTGAATACGATCGCGGATTTCTGGAACTTGGTTGACGGGATCAGAAAGCTCGTCAATCCGGTTGACGAACAGAACAATCTGTCGATTTTCGAACTGCGCAATAATGCGCATCAAAGCCATGTCCATTGTGGTCAGCGCCTGGCTTGCAGCAAGGACGACTACACAAACCTCAGACCCGCGCAGACTGCGCAGCGTGATCTGTTCGCGCACCATGAATGTATCGTTGACACCCGGTGTGTCACACAGCTTCAGCGCGATGGGATATTGCGGAATATCCATGTAAAGCTCAGCCGATTTTGTGACGTCGGCAAATCGACCGGTTTTCGGATCAATATCCGGATCATCTTCGTCGCCCAGGCACACATAGCGTTGGATCAGTTCTTCGTCGAAGTGATCGTACTGATGGCTCTGACCCAGGATCAGGTCAAAATGCTTGCCAAGGCGTTCTTCTGATTTGGCTTTCATCTCGCCAATCTGACGGCGGATGTCATCCATTTCGTCATCTGCACCAGCCCGGTTCGCTAGTTCGCCTAAACGACCGCCGCCGACCATCAGGTTGTCCCATTCCTCCTGCTCAAAGAATGTGAACTTGGCTTTGGTGTCGCCTGGCGGGCGTGTGTTGATGTTCAGGGTCGTGACCACAGATGTCCACGGGTTGACGTCCGACGGCAGCAGGGCAGGGCGCCCGGCCAGAATATTCACAATGGATGATTTGCCTGCTTTGACCTGGCCCACCATTGTGATGCTGGCGGTGAAATTTTCCATCCGCGTCTTGAGGGTCGCCAGACGTGCCGAGGAGCGCGCATCAGCCACCTCAGTCAGTTGATCGATCTGCGCCGTCAGCGACGTCATGGCAGAGGTCATCGGTGCCAGTGCTTCGTTGCCGACAGACAAAAGGTGATCGTTGCGCGCCATGCTTAACCTCCGGTTCCCGTAGCAGCAATCTGGGGTTCGTGCGGCACGCGACCCGCAGGGATACTTGTCAGAGTGTCGATGCGTGCGATCAAATCCAGGGCATTGCTCAAAATCTCGGCCTCGGCACGCGGAGAAATGGTTTCGTAAGCTTTGGAGTCCGCCAAGACTTCGATCGAGCTGAAACGATCGCCGTTCTCAAGGCACGCGACACGACGTCCAGTGGGAAATCCGTGTGATTTCGCGGCAGGCAAAGGCATTCTGGCATTCGCCAAAAGATAGTGTTCACCCGAGTGGGTGCGCAGCGAAATACCAAAGCCCGTATTGGGATGATCTCGGTTCAGTGTCTTGAGTTCACCAAGAAAACTCTCGCGAGCGAAGAAGACAGCGTCTTGCTCGGCGGCAACGGTAGGGTTTAGATCGGTCACAATAGAAAACCTTGTACTGGAGTTGAGCAGAAGACTCGTACCGATGCCAAAGTGGCGAAAAAGACTCATTAACTCCTGTCACACAAGAAGACCCTTCAAGGCGGTCTTATTTTGACGCGAATAAGATTTTTTGGCGGTTGAAATGTGGCGGCTTCATGGCGAGCCTCGCATAAGAATGCCTCAACCCATGCGAGCATAGCAATTTTCTTCGCTTACCGTGCCTGCTGTCGGCAACTATGTAGAGTCTTTGAGTATGGTGTGTGGCAAGTGGATTGCTAAAGTTCTGATTAATATTCAGTAATGTGGATATAATGCTGTTCGGGAACTGTGTTGAGGGCAATTTGTCCGCCTCGCAAGGACGAATTACGCCTCACCGTTGAAGCCAAAGAAGGAAACACTTTCTTTGATCGCTCAACGTAAACGCGTCAGCGAGGATGGCGAAAAACTGGAGCTTTCGAATGGATCCCGCGAAGAATAAGGATGGAAGAAACGGCTCAAGGCGACCAGAAGTTCCCGTGAACTTAGTTCAAGTCGTTTTGTTGGGGGTTCAAATCGACCTTGTTTTGCTTGTGCTCCAAATCAGAGCGACAGGCGTGCTTCAATCAAGGCAACAAAGTTCACGTTTAGCCCAATTTACCTCTCGCACTCGGACGCAAGCTTTGTTATCAGCGCCCCAGTCTGGCGCTGCGGCGCTTGGTTGCGGGTGTGGCGAAATTGGTAGACGCACCAGATTTAGGTTCTGGCGCCGCAAGGCGTGGGGGTTCAAGTCCCTCCACCCGCACCATATTCAACATAATCTTGATTATACCGTTGAGTTCGTGAATTCGATCCTAATTGTTCTGAGGTCTTCGCCACGGGATTCCAACCGCGGCTCACAATCCAGACCTCACCCTTGTAAGCCGAAGCAAATCGGTAAAACGTCGTGCTACCAGTGGCTTGTCTTGGACAACGGCTCCGATGCGAAGACTAAGAGGTTTCGCACCAACCTAGGGAAATTCCTATATTCTTCGACTTTGTCGATTGCGCGATTTTAATACCAGCATTCAATCCAATGCGTGGCGGCACCTAAGTGCAAGGTTTCGCGTAACAAATCGAAAGGAGACCAAGCTTCATGGAAGCTTTTAATGTGTTATTGGTTATTGCCTTTGTATTGGGCTCAATTTTCATACTGATGAACCAAGCCAAAAAAGCCAGGGAAATCTACGGCTTCAACATGGTTTTTAATTGGACATTTGTTTTGGTTGTCCTCAGCCTTGGAACATTGTTGTTTGGCGCTTTGATGAGCAACCCGAACTCCGAAACTTATGATCCTACAAATGCATTGGTTCTGAAGATTGCTACTGTTGCGCTGGTTGCCGGGGCTGGCTTTATCAACGTTCGGCGATCAACTGTAGGCTTTGGAATTTGGTTCACATTTTTACAGTATGTCGCCGCGATTGGTATCATTGTACCGATATTCGTCATCTTTAGCCAAATCCGCTCAAAAGGCGTGTTGTCAAACATGACGCGCTAAATGCAGCCCTGCCCTGCCAAAACAGTACAGCGCCAGGATTTTGGAACTTGCATACCGATAGTTCCCGGTTTCTAGGGCACTGCTTCAGGCAGTAGCATCAAGGAGCAACATAGTGGACAGCTATAGGAACAGGAGCCTGTGCCAAGTGTTTGGCGTTCGGACAAAAATCGGTTTCGCCGTACTCTTTTCATTCATTTTTTTGGCGGCCTGCAAGCCCAAAGAAATCTCGTTGCGCCATATTGGTTCGGTGAAAAGCAGCAGCTCTTTATTTGGTATGAGCCTCGAGAATTGCGCTGTGCGATTTGAGCTGGAAAACGGCAATTCAGAAATCATTCACCACCTGGGCTTTGAGGTCACTGTAATGGACCCTCTGGCGGCACAGGAACCTAAGTACGATATATTCAAGGATAAATGGACAGGTGGTCCGCGTAACGCCTACTCAAGATCCGACCATGTGCGCTATGTCGACCTGCCCAGCGGGAAAAGCACCTTGTTTGTGGAGTTCCCGAAACAAGCTTGCGAAGCCTCATTCGAGGTTCACTTAACGGACATAAGCTGTCGCATCGGCGAAGAAGACTGTGCAGAAGCCGTTGTTTATGAGAACTGAGACTTTGGATTTAAAAACGCTTGGACAAGCGAGGATAACTATGAAGATCGTTAGGTTTACGGCCATCCCATCTGTGGCTCTAGTGCTTGCCGGGTGTTGGGGAGACCGAGACAAGTCTGCATTTGTTGATTTTTGCCTAAAAATGGGGGCAAGCTCGAAGGGGTATTGTACATGTCAATACGAACTGGCCAAAACCGATCTTGATGAGGAAGTTTTTGCCATTGTCATGGCTGGTGCAAAAGGAGACCAGGTCGAAGCCGAAAGGCTTCGAAAAGAGGCTGGATTTGAAGGGTTTCTCGATATGGCGGCCTTATCTATGATTTTGCTGAACTTTGAAAGCAAGACAAAGAAACAGTGCGGCAGTTGACATTCTGCCAGCCTTTGAAAAATTTACGTAGTTTTGCAATCTTCGCCTTTTGTCAGCGGGTACAGCAAATCGAAGCGCCACTTGGCTGCGCATTGTTATCATTTTGCGCGAACGTGTGTGTGCAACTTCGGCGATTTCCCTTTGATCTAAATAACTTGACGGACTGATCATTTCGACGCCAAGATAAACGGCATTGGTGAGTGGTATTTGTTAAGTGCGAAATGAAAAGAATTACTTATATCGACAAAGAAAGAACAAGTAATCTTCTTGAGTTTTCTGAAAAGCTGTCAAATGCAGCAACCGTTGATCTTGCTTGGTCACACTATTCCGACACTTTGTCTCAACTCGGAGTAAAGAGCGCAGTTTATGGCTTTTTCCCAAAGACTGTTGGCCGTTCGATTGCTTCCGAGGTTGTCGCGATGTCGTCTCATGTTGAAGAGTTCAACAAGCTGTACCTTGACGAGGGCTACATTGATCACGACCCATTTGCTCAATATGCGTTGACCGAAGATTACCGACCGATCTCATGGCGAGACCCCCGCGCAAAAAAGTACCAGACTGAAAAATCGGATTTCTTTCTGAATTCTCTGAAAGAGTTTGGAATGGCCTACGGAATTACTGTTCCCGTTCGGGATGCATCGAACTGGAAACTGGGCGGGACAGGCGTGTGTTTTGACGCTGAAAACGACAAAGAAGGGGACAAGATTGTTGCGCGCGCAACTCCGCTGATTGAAAGCATCGCCATGCTGTTTCATTCCCGAGTGCAAGAGGGCGATATGATGCGACAGTTTTTTCCGCTCTCTTCCCGCGAAAAAGAGTGTTTGCTGTGGGTTGCCGCTGGTCTGACCAACAAGGAAATCGCTTTCAAGCTGTCCGTTGCGGACAAAACAATCGAACTGCACATAAAGAACGCGGCTAAACGCTTGAATGCGCGCAACAGAGCGCATGCAGTGTCGCGCGCGTTAATCTATGGTGTCATCGAGCCGTAAGTTGAAACTAAGAACCTCGCTTCCTTTGGGCATCCCGAACAAGTGCCGCGAGACGATAGAACCCATGCGCCATTTTGGTGTATGGTGTCAGCAGGAAGAACGCCAGAACCGAACCCAGATGGATCGCGAGCAGCTGGGGCATTAGAGCCGTCGAGCCAAGGGCGTAGAGCACCAAGCCGCTGAACCCCACAAACCCCAGCAGCAGGATGAAGGCGATATCGCCGCCCCATGCCGACGGGTCGCCAAGATTTCGGTCAGATTTTCGCTTGAGAAGCACCATTGCGCCACACCCGAGTGTCAGAAGAATCCCACCGGAAATCCCGAATAACTTGGGCAAAGACCAGAAACTGTAGGGTGCGTGCAGACCAAAGCCGTAATGCATGACCGTCGCCACCGAGGTCGATGCAAAACACAGCAGGAACCCATACATGATGGCGTGGTGAATGTGCCGTCGGCCCTGGCTGAACCGGTCTTCATCCTCGAAATTGCAGCCCTCACCATGGCCTGCGGCCAAATCCTGCATCTTGCCTGCGCGTTTGAAAGCAGTTGTCAGGTCAGAGATTTGAATCGGTTTGCCGTCAACCTCGGCCCAATAGCGCCTGAGGCTGATGGCTATGCCGAACAGAGGCAGCAGGAAAGCGGGCGCAAAGATAGCGACCATCGCATTGTGGGACAGGACGGCGTAAAACCCCTCACCTCCGCTGGACCCGATGGCGCGGATAGCCCAGAACAACAGGGCAAATCCAATCACAAGTGCCAAAGCGATAACTCCGCCTTGCGTATGGAACCGGCGCGCCAGCGGCTGCGGCCATGCGAAGCTTTCCCAACTGTCCCTCCGCACCTCGGCCAAGGCTTTGGGAAGGTTCAGGTCGAACTCGTGGGGGGCTGTGTACTGGCAGGCATAGTAACAACCCCGGCAGTTGTGGCAAAGGTTGGCAAGTTGGGTAATGTTTCCGTCCGAGAACGCGCGTTCCGCGTGGAGTGACGGGAAGACCGAACAATACCCTTCGCAATACCGGCAAGCATTACAAATCTCGGCCTGTCTGCGGGCTTCCTGTATCAATTCAGTTTGCATAAGTGGCGGCCTCACGTCCTGCGATGCGTCCGAAAACGGTTCCGATGGTCATCCCAAACCCTGCCAGATACCCCTGCCCCAAAATCGACCCGGCCATGGTTTCCCCAGCGGCCCAAAGGTTCTTGATTTTGCCGTTCGGGGTCGAACACTGCGCTGTATCGTCTACTTTCAGCCCGAGATAGGTGAAGGTCACGCCAGTTCGCAGTGAGTAGCCATAAAACGGAGGCTCCGTAATCGGGCGCGCCCAGTTGGTCTTAGGTGGGGTCAAGCCCGAGGTCGCGACGCCGTCCAATTCGGTTGGATGGAAGCCGCTGGTGTCACCACAGGCTGCGTTGAACTCGGCAACTGTTGCTGTCAGCTTGTCTGCCGGAAGGCTCATCTTCGCGGCCAATTCTTCCAACGTGTCCGCCTTCAGCGGCGGAAAAACAGACGGCATGAATAAGTTCAGCGATTTTGCGTCAATGATAACGAAGCCAACCTGGTCCGGTTGCGCCGCCACCAGACGACCCCAGATCGCGTACCGCTTGGGCCAAACGTCCTCACCTTCGTCATAAAACCGTTCGGCGTTCTTATTCACAACGAATGAAAACGGAACGCAGTCCAGGCGGGTCACAATACCCCCGTCGAATTTCGGTGCACGCCCATCAATGGCAACGGCGTGGCACTGCGTAGGATCCCCGACGCTTTCAACGCCTTGTTCCAGTAGATCGGCCAAAACAACGCCCCGGTTATATGGGGTCCCTCTGATCAGGAAGTTCTTCGCGGGCTCTCCCCATGCGCGGGTCAGCCAATCGGTGTCGGCCTGGAATCCACCTGAGGCAACGATGGCGGCCTTTGGAGTGATGCGATGAGACTGGCCTTCATAGGTATAGTCCACCCATTCGATCTGATCGCCGTTCAGCTCTAAATGCGTCACAGCGGCCTCGTATAGCACATCGACGCCCAGACCCGCCGCTGTCCTGTAATACGCATTCACCAAAGACTTGCCGCCGCCCATGAAAAACGCGTTTGTCCGCGCCAGCGAGAGTGTTCCCGACAAAGACGGTTGAAAGCGAACCCCCCTCTCCTCCATCCACGGCAGGCATTCCTCTGACGTTCGAATGGCCAACCGAGCCAGATGTTCGTCGGTTTTCCCATCAGTGACCTTGAGCAGGTCCGAAAGGTATTCGTCCTCGCCGTAGGCATCGACCAAAGGGCCCAAAGGGCTCTGGTGCATACAACGAAAATTACGCGTGTGGCGCGAGTTCCCCCCGCGATAAGGTTTTGGAGCCGTCTCGAGGATCAGAACACGGGCACCGGCCTCGGCCGCCGTCATTGCCGCACACAGAGCCGCGTTTCCTCCGCCAATCACGGCAATATCGTAAGCTTCGGTTTGGGTTGCCATGGTCTATCTGCCTACTGATTTTCGTCGATTGAACGGTCGCGTTCCTGCAACGCACGAATCCGCATTCGCTGTGCTGCCTGAATATGTGCGCGCATTTCGGTTTCAGCCGAAGCACCATCACGGGCTTTCAGTGCGGCCATGATGCGCCGATGCTCGGTCACCGCTGCCGCTGCTCTCTCGCTGTCCAACAATTGCGAGGGCCCCAGGATCAGAAGCGCCTTTTGTAAAGACAACATTGACTTGGCCAAAAACCGATTCTTGGTGGCATCCAGAAGCGTGGCGTGAAAAACCCTGTTGATCTGAGCCGCGTCAGGACCCGTGCCCGCCTCGGCAAGCCGATCATTCAATATGTCCAACTCATCCAGCTCTATGTCCGACGCCGCACGGGCCGCCAGTCGTGCCGCAGTGCCCTCCAGCACCGCGCGCATTTCGTACAACTCCATCACCTCGGCATAATCCAAACTGCGCACAGTCGCGCCCTGTCGTGGGACATGCGTGACCAATCCGTCCGCCTCTAACTGTCGGATCGCCTCGCGCACGGGGGTTCGGCTGACACCCAGGCGCTCGGACAGTTCAATCTCGCGCAGGCGGTCACCGGGCAAAAGTATTCCATCGCGAATCTCTTCCAGCAGACGTTGGTACGTGGAATTGCCTTGTGGACCGGGCTGTAAGGCGGCGTCCTGGATCGTCATCACGGGCTCTCTTGCTTCTTTGCGTGCACTTGTATACACTTGGATACACAATACGTCAACGACGTCGGAACCTGAATCTTGCGTATCCTGTCAAACCAACCTTCTCTCATGACCAAGCGGGCCATGACGTTCAGCCTTGCGGTTTTGGGCACGGGATTGTTCTGGATGTTGAACCTACCCCTGCCCTTTTTGTTTGGCCCGATGAGTGCGTGTCTCATTGCAGCTCTGGCGCATGCCCCCATGGAAGGGTTTGGGCAGATTTCGGTGGCCGCTCGAACGATACTGGGTGTTGCGGTTGGGGCGTCAATTACACCCGCCTTGTTTGCCCAACTGCCCAAAATGGCTTCATCGATACTACTGGTTCCATTCTTTATCTTGCTCATCGCGTTGGTTGGTGTTCCGTTTTTTCGCAAGTTTTGGGGTTTTGACGCGAAAACCTCGTTCTACGCGGCGATGCCCGGCGGGCTTCAGGATATGATCATCTTCGGCACCGAAGCTGGCGCCAACCCTCGTACGCTGTCGCTGATCCACGGAACGCGTGTCCTGATCATTGTAACCCTCGCCCCAATAATATTGACGGTGTTCTACGATGCAGATCTGACCAACCCGATCGGGCAACCCGCACGTGACCTTCCGGTGCATGAACTGATGCTTATGGTGGTCGCAGCATTTGTCGGCTGGAAAGGTGGTGAGCGGATTGGCCTGTTCGGCGCATCGATCTTGGGGCCCATGATTTTGACGGCGGCGCTATCCTTGGGTGATTTCATTCATACCCGGCCACCACGCGAAGCCATATTGGCCGCGCAATTCTTCATTGGCTGTGCAATCGGAGTAAAATTTGTAGGGGTCACATGGACCGAACTACGCCGTGTTGTGGCGGCGGGCGTAACTTACGTGTTCGTTCTTGCCATTCTGGCGGCAGTGTTCACAGCAATAGTCACCACACTGGGGCTGGGGCACCCTGTTGAAGCCTTTCTGGCTTTCGCTCCGGGCGGTCAGGCCGAAATGACTGTTCTAGCGATCGTGTCAGGTGCCGATCTGGGCTTTGTTATTACCCATCACCTAACGCGGATCGTATTGGTCATCATAGGTGCACCCATTGCCGCCAATCTCATTTTGAAATGGACAAAACCCGGAGGATGACTCAGCGCAACACCCTTGAACCTTAGATTTGCGCGACTCAGATCACTTCATTCGGTGTGCCGACCTCATTACGGCACAGGGCTACTTAGCGTAAATTTCGAACAAAGGCTGAAAGGTGCTGTTTTTACCCTCGCGCGTGCGGTTTCTTGCTCAAAAAAACATGTGCAAACTTGGCAAGGCTGAACTAGTTTTTTAAATGCGCGATGCTTGCTGGATTGATGGGGATCGAAAACAGTGAAATCTGAACACCGCCTATCCGCGCCTCCGCGCCATGAACTGCGCAATGTGCGGAATCAAGGCGTCGCGTTTCTGGGGCTGGCGTTTCTGTTCAGCATCTTCGTTAATTTGCTGATGCTGACAGGCCCGTTGTTCATGCTACAGGTTTATGACCGGGTTTTGGGCTCGCGAGCGATTGAGACTTTGACTGCGCTTTTCTTGCTGGTTGCCATGCTTTACGCTCTTATGGCGATGCTCGATTTTGCGCGCGGCCGTATCGTCGCGCGGTTTGGTGCGCGGTTCCAATCCCAATTGGACGAGCGTGTGTTCGAAGCGACGATGCGTCGGTCCCTTGTTCCGCAGGTGCGTTCTGCCCCGGCGACGGCGCTACGCGATCTGGAGTCTATTCGAAATCTATGCTCGTCGCCGGTGCTTTTGGCCGTTATGGATATTCCGTGGACGCCGGTCTTTTTGGGTGCGATCTTCCTGTTTCATCCACTGCTTGGATGGTTGGCCGTCGGCAGCGGTGTCTTGCTTGTTGTAATCGCGCTGCTCAATCAGGCGATGACCAGCCGAAAAGTGGCCGAGGCCCAATCTGCAACTGCGCGGGCCAACGCTTTTTCTGAACATGCCAGGCAAGCAGCCGAGGTTGTGCGTTCGCAAGGAATGCAAGCAGACGTCACAAAACGATGGTTGAGCCAGCGTTCAGACGCCCTGCGTCAGTCAATTGCTGCAAGCGATTGGACTGGAAGTTTTACGTCTCTTACCAAATCACTACGGCTGTTTCTTCAATCAGCCATGTTGGCTTTGGGTGCTTGGCTGGTGCTGCAGAACGAGATGACCCCCGGCGCGATGATTGCGGGTTCGATCCTTCTGGGGCGTGCCCTGGCCCCTGTTGAGCAGGCCGTTGGTCAGTGGGGGGCTGTCGAGCGCGCCCGAACAGCGTGGGTCTCATTGAACCAATTCCTTGATCATACCCCACCGGAAGAAGAACGCATTCGACTGCCGGTGCCAAAAGCGCAGCTTGAGGCCAAATCTCTGACTGTCATCCCACCGGGCGCTTCAACGCCGACATTGCGGAATGTGAACCTGAAGCTCGAGCCCGGCAAAGCCTTGGGCGTCATTGGGAAAAGCGGGTCGGGAAAGACGACATTGGCCAAGGCACTGCTGGGGCTTTGGCATCCTGCCGCCGGTGAAATCAGGTTGGGCGGTGCCACGTTGGATCAGTACGACCCCAACGATCTTGGCAGCCACATAGGGTATTTGCCGCAGCAGGTGACCCTGTTCAACGGGACAGTTGCTGAAAACATTGCACGTATGTCGGAAAACCCGGATCCCGACGCGGTTGTGGCAGCGGCGAAGAAAGCCAACGCGCATGAATTGATCCTGTCGCTGGACAAAGGCTACGGCACCTTCCTGGAGGGCAATGACAGCCAATTGTCTGGCGGTCAGAAACAACGGATCGCTCTGGCGCGCGCACTTTACGGAAACCCCGTTCTGCTCATTCTGGATGAACCGAACTCGGCCTTGGATGCAGATGGGACCGATGCGCTGAACGCGGCGGTACGGGGTCTTAAGGCTGCGGGCAAGTCGACTATCATCATGACGCATCGACCACAGGCCATTTCTGAATGCGATGATCTGGCGGTTGTTGAAAAAGGACAGGTGGTCAAGTCGGGCAGCCGAGATGAAGTCCTGAGCGCGATGGTGCAGAACGCTGGCGCAATCAAACGCAAGCTCAGCCCCGTAGGTGAATGATGGCGAAAAAATCCACTAAAAACCCAGCGCAGGTCTGGAACATGAGAGTACCTGCGTTTGTCGGATTCTTGGCGCTTGCCCTGCTGGTCGGCGGTTTGGGGTATTGGGCCGTCGAGACACGTTTGGCCGGGGCCATTGTGTCTTCGGGCGTGATCGAGGTGCAAAGCAATCGTCAGGTTGTCGAGCACCCTGACGGCGGCGTCGTCGGTGAGATTTTTGTGCGCGATGGCGATGTGGTGGCGTCCGGCGATATGCTTTTGCGCCTGGATGATACTTTCCTGTCTTCCGAACAGACCATCGTCGAGGCACAGCTATTCGAGCTTTTGGTCCGGCGCGCCCGGTTGGAGGCAGAGCGGGATGGTCTGACAACCGCTGAACTTGCAACCTTGCTGAGTGAAGTTCAGCGGGAATACGATATTGATGCCGACCTGATTTCAGGGCAGCAGAACCTATTCGACGCCAGACTAGAGACGCTGTCCCGGCAGGACGAACAACTCCGCAAACAAGTCGTGCAAATCGAAAGCGAGATCGAAGGCACGCAAGCCCAATTGGTGTCACTGCGGCGTCAGGTTGAACTGATCGAAGATGAGCTTGAAGATCAGCAAAGCCTGCTGAATCGCGGACTGACACAAACCAGCCGTGTGCTTGCCTTGCAACGCGAAGAAGCCAGCCTGAACGGCGAGATTGGCCGGTTAGAGGCCGCTGTTGCGCGACTGCGAGGACAGATCGCCTCGACCGAGATCCAGATCGTTGAACTGACCGCAACCCGTCGCGAAGAAGCGATTACCACATTGCGGGATCTGCAGGCACAGGTCGCGGAATTGTCCGAACGCAGATTGTCCTTGTCCGAGCGTCTGACCCGCCTGGACATTCGCGCCCCTGTGACCGGAAGGGTTTACGGAAGTCAGGTATTTGCGCTGCAGTCGGTCGTACAACCGGGCGAGCCAATGATGTATGTGGTGCCTCAAGATACGCCTTTGCTGGTGGCCGCACGCGTGGACGCGATCCATGTGGATCAGCTTCATGTTGGACAGCCTGTGGCGTTGCGTTTCCCTGCGTTCAATCAGCGTGAAACGCCTGAATTGGACGGGCAGGTGTACAATGTTTCGGCTGATACATTCACCGACGAACAATCAGGGTTTACGTTCTATCGTGCAGAAGTCGAGCTGAACGACGGCCAGATTGATCGGTTGAACGGGCAAGAGCTTTTGCCCGGCATGCCGGTGGAGGCGCTGATCAAAACCGATGAGCGTACACCGTTGTCTTATCTAGTCAAACCAATGGCTGACTATTTCAATCGCGCCTTCCGCGAATAAGTCAGACTCCGCTAGTTCTGGATAACTGCGCTTTCCCACTCTGCCAGGAATCTGCGACGCTTCAACCTGTCCAGAAACGTAAGCAGCGCGGGATCCAAGCCGATTGCTTCACGCTCGGACTCAGTGTCATAGGGCGCCAGAGGCGGTAGTGAAAAAGCACCCGTGCCCAGGCCAGACTGGTTTTCAACAAGGTGGCGCACAAATGACGAAGCGGCTTCGGTCTCTGGAGTACCCTCCATGACCAATGCCGTACGCATCATGATGGTTTGAAAGTCTGACGGTTGGATGATCTCCAAAACATCCTTACCGCCCGCTCTGGCAGAGGCGTAGCTGCCCAGTACATTATAGGCTACGGCAATCTGTCCGGTGACAAGATCATCAATCATGTCGGCAGAGCAGCAATATAGACGAACATCCAGCCCGCCCATAACCTCCATCAGACGCCAGTAGGTTTCTGACGCGCGCGCATCCTGCGTGGCGAACAAATAGCCCAGACCGGATTGCCGGATGTCATAGGTCCCTACCCGCCCAAAGAAATCTTCCGGTCGGGCACGCAAGATTTCGATAAGCTGCTGGCGGGTCTCGGGTAAAGGGCCATCTTCGAAAGCGGCACGATTGATCACGATCGTTGCGGGCTCGAACGTAAAGGCAAACAAGCTTTGGTGCCATTGCGCCCATGCCGGTAATTGAACGCCTTCAATGGCCCGGCCAAATCCATCATTTGCCAGTTTCAGCTGCAAGTCCATTGCACTGGAAATAACGATATCAAAATCATCGGGGGCCGCTCGGACAATTCGGTCAATATCAGCTGTACCCGTCACCATGTAATCGACCGAAATACCGGGGTTGTCCGCGACAAACGCGGCAATCAACGGCTCGAACAGAAAGGTATCCGTGCTCGAGATCACGCGCAGAGGTGTTTGGCCCGCTTCTGCATTGAAAACTTGTCGGTCCTCCCAAGCTTGAGCCAACACAGCCGCTGGTAAGACGCACAAAATCAAAGCGATAATGTTACGCATGCGCCGCCCCCTTGCCGATTGGCCAGTTCAAGCGTGCCACCATGTGCCGTTGCTACGTCCTGCACGATGGTCAGACCCAGGCCGGAGCCAATTGTGCCACTTGCGTTTTTGCCGCGCTCAAACCGGCGCGTCAGTGTATCGATTTCGTTTGGCGGGAACCCGGGTCCGCGGTCTTTAACGCGGATTTGAATATGCGGGACTGACGACACTTCGATGCGGACGGCACTGTCAGGCGGTGCATACTTCAGGGCATTGTCGATCATGTTTCGCACGGCGTTCTGGATGAGGATGGGATCACCCGAGTACAGAACCTGAGGATCGCCGTCCAAGGACAGCGACAGGTCCTTCATTTCGGCGATGGGTGTTAAACGTTGCACCAGGTCGTTGATCAGGGCGACAAGGTCGATTTCTTCCCGTTCCAGATGATCGGCGCGAAACGTGATCATCGCATGATCCAGTAACTGCCCCGCGGCCCGAGAGCTTTCATCAATGGCGCGCACCATCGAACGCAAAGCCTCGCGGTTCTCTTCTTTTTCCACCCTTTGTAACGTCGCATCAGCATAAGACCTGACCGTAGCCAACGGCGTCCGCACGCGGTGGGCTGCCTCGGCGATAAAGTCTTCGGATTGGCTTAGGGATTGATCAAGCCGACCCATCAAAGAGTTCAGTGAAGCCACCAATGGTGCCATTTCCCGGGGCACCGGTTTCCTGAACGGGCTAAGGTCCTGCGGCCCCCGGCGGGTGACAGAGGTCGTCAACCTGTTCAGCTGACCAATGGTCGAAGACGTGGCCCAAAAGGACAAGGCCGCCGCAAGGGCGAAAAACCCAATCCCAAGGACCGCTGCATTGCGTGAAATCTGTTCCAGAGTTTCTGCCAGTGCATCCTGCGTTTGCCCCAGTACGATTTCGATTACAGTCTGTTTTTCTAACCCGACCAAAGTGCGGCTGGCACTGACCTGACGGATGGTTTCGCCTCGAATTGTACTGGATTGAAACTGCCACCGGCTGTCACGCTGCCCTGTCAACAGTGACAGGTCCTCGTATCCAGAAAGGAATTCACCGTCCTGAAATATTGCATAAAAAACCCGGTCGTCCGCCGGCGTGCTGAGCATTGCAAAAGCGCCGTATGGAATATCAACCTCAAGCTCGCCTTCACGCAGGGCCGCCGCATCTAGAATAGAGGTCACCGAAGCACCCAGAATATTGTCCTGTCCTTGTTGCGCGACCTGGGCCGCATAGTTGCGGACAGCGACAAACAGCAAAAACGCAAGAAGAGCAGCACCCCCGATGAGTGTCAGAACCAATCTGTTCCGCAGTGATCCTGAGACATTTGGCTCAAGTGGCATGATCCAACCTATACCCCAGACCGCGAAGTGTCGTGATCTTCAGTTCAGATGGCTCAAGATGTTTGCGTAGGCGGGCCACGTAAACCTCGATCGCGTTGTCTGACACCATGTCGTCGTAAGAAAACAGTCGATCTGTCAGTTTTTGCTTGGAAAACACCTGACCCGGCGCATTGATGAACAACTCTAGCAGCCGCAGTTCGCGGTTGCGCAGAGAAACTGTTTGGTCGCCGACAGTCAGGTGGCCTGCCAGCGGATCGAACACGATGCCCCCCACTTCGATCCGTGTTCTTGCGTTCCCAGATTTTCGTCGCAGAACCGCCCGGCAGCGGGCTTCAAGTTCGGCGTGGTCGAAGGGCTTTGTCACATAGTCATCCGCCCCTAGATCCAGCGATCCGATTCGATCCGATACCTGACTGCGGGCCGTCAGAACAATGACGGGGGTGTCCCTATTGCCCGCGCGATGTCGTTTCAGAAAGTCACGCCCATCCCCGTCTGGCAGCATGATGTCCAGCAGTATCAGGTCATAATCCTGGGTTTCTACAAAACCCGTCGCATCATCCAAATTTGCTGCATGATCAACAACATGTCCGTCCAACCTCATCCGTGAACAGATCGCGTTGGCAAGGTCTGGATTGTCTTCAACAAGCAAGAATTTCATGAGGCCTTGGTACTATTTTCAGGCGTGACAGGTTGATGTCAGGTTGATGTGTTTTTGTTCCGTCCAATCTGAGCCGCGACGCGGCCGGTTGTCAAATGGGAGGACATCATGACGACATTCACACTGGGCCGCCGCGCCCTGATCGCAGCTGTGGCCGCAATTGGCCTGACAGGGCCGGCTCTAGCTGATGGCCATCAGGTTGTGGACAGCATCCACTTTCTGATCCCTGGGGGCGCTGGTGGCGGCTGGGACGGTACCGCACGTGGCACCGGCGAGGCGCTGACTAATGCAGGTTTGGTGGGTACGGCATCTTACGAAAACATGTCGGGTGGCGGCGGCGGCAAAGCCATCGGCTATCTGATTGAAAACGCCGACAGTAATCACGGAACGCTGATGGTGAACTCAACACCGATCGTGATCCGTTCACTGACCGGCGTGTTCCCGCATAACTTCCGCGACCTGACTCTGGTCTCGGGCACCATCGGTGACTATGCCGCGATTGTTGTGGGCAAAGACAGCCCCATCAACTCGATGGATGAGCTGCTTGCCGCCTTTGACGCCGATCCGGGCGGAACAGCGATTGGTGGCGGTTCGGTTCCCGGCGGCATGGACCACTTGGTGGCCGCGATGGTGATGGAAGCCGCGGGCAAGGATGCACTCGGGGTGAAATACATCCCGTATGACGCGGGCGGCAAAGCCATGGCAGCCCTGCTTTCGGGCGAGATCGCGGCGCTGTCCACTGGATTTTCAGAAGCCGTTGATCTGGCAAACGCTGGCGAGGTTAAAATCATCGGCGTGACGTCGGAAGAGCGCGTTGATGCCGCTCCGGATGCGATGACCATGAAGGAACAAGGCATCGACACCACCTTCGTGAACTGGCGTGGTTTCTTCGCGGCCCCGGGCCTGCCCGAAGATAAGCTGGCCGCCTATCAGGCCGCGATTGCCAAGATGTATGACACCCCGGAATGGGAAGAAGTTCGCGCACGTAACGGTTGGGTGAATATCCACAACTCGGGCGACGATTTCCAGTCGTTCCTGGAGCAGCAAGAACAGCAGATCGGCGATCTGATGAAAAAGCTGGGCTTCCTCTGATACCACAATTGGCAGAGCGGGCCGCCGCTCTGCCATCCCAACGACAAGAAAGGAGGGGGCCTTATGGCGCTGGATCGCTGGATCGCGCTCATTCTTCTGGGTGTGTGTTTAACATATGGCTACGCCGCTTGGTTCACGATGGATGGCAGCCTGCCCCCTTTCATGCAGAGAAACCCCATCTGGCCCAGCACCTTCCCAAAAGTGCTGTCGGTTCTGGGTATCATCACCACCACGATCATTCTGCTGGGTTTTGAAAAGGCCGAGCCCAAAGAGGCTGATATCGATTACAGAAGGTTGGGTGAGTACCACCTTGATCAAGCGCTCATGCTCCTCGCTCTGATGGTGATCTACGCGCTTTGCTTGCGCCCTGTTGGGTTTCTGATCTCGACCTCGGCTTTCCTGATCCTGGGATCGTTCATTCTGGGCGAACGTAAGTGGCACATCATGCTTCCTGTCGCTTTCATCGCGACAGGTGCCGTCTGGTATCTGGTGCAGGAAGTTCTTGGCATCTACATGCGCCCCCTGCCGGGCATTTTCGGAGGCTGACATGCTTGAAGGACTTCTGATCGGCCTGCAAACGGCATTCTCAATTCAGAACCTGCTGATGGTCATCGCAGGATGTCTGATCGGTACATTCATCGGCATGCTGCCGGGCCTCGGCCCGATGTCAATCATCGCCATCATGATCCCGGTTGCGATTTCCATGGGTGACCCTTCAGCCGCGTTGATCCTGTTGGCCGGGGTCTACTATGGCGCCATCTTTGGCGGCTCGACATCTTCAATCCTGCTTAACGCGCCGGGGGTCGCGGGTACGGTGGCCTCCAGCTTTGACGGCTACCCAATGGCGCGACAGGGCAAAGCAGGTAAAGCCCTAACTGTTGCCGCCATAGCAAGTTTCGCGGGCGGCACTTTGGGCGCGGTCCTGTTGATGGTCTTTGCCCCTGCCCTGTCATCCGTGGCCTTGCTGTTCCACTCGGCAGAGTATTTTGCCCTGATGGTGGTTGGCTTATCGGCCATTGCCGCCTTCGCGGGTACGGGTCAGGTGGCGAAAGCCGTCATCATGACGGTATTAGGCTTGATCATGGCCACTGTCGGCGAAGGTGCGTTGTTCAACCTGCCGCGTTTCACCATGGGCATTATGGATCTGCAATCAGGCTTTGGCTTCATCACGCTTGCTATGGCCATGTTCGCTTTGCCCGAAGCACTTTTCCTAGTCTTAAAACCAAAGGACCTGAAAGGCGACGATGGTGAAATCAAGGACCTGCGGATCACCAAGGCCGAGGCCAAGGACATAGCGCCAGTGGTCGGTCGTCAATCGGTTCAAGGGTTCTTCATCGGCGTTCTGCCCGGCGCAGGCGCAACCATTGCCAGCTTTCTGGGTTATGCGGTCGAGCGCAACATCGCGCCGAAAGAGGAGCAGGAAGAATTCGGCAAAGGGTCAATCAAAGGGCTGGCCGCACCCGAAACAGCGAACAACGCCGCGTGTACCGGTTCATTTGTGCCCCTACTGACGCTGGGCATTCCCGGCTCTGGCACGACTGCGATCCTGCTTGGCGCTTTGATCGCCTTGAACGTCACGCCCGGCCCGCGTCTGATGCTGGACGAGCCGCAAATTTTCTGGGCCGTGATCATGTCGATGTTCATCGGCAACCTCGTTCTGCTGGTGCTGAACCTGCCGCTGATCCCTTACATCGCCAAGGTTCTCTCGGTTCCGCGCAACTATCTGATCCCTTTCATTTTGTTCTTCACTCTGATGGGGGCCTATATTGGCCAGAACAATGCGACTGAGCTTTTGATACTTGTTGGCTTCGGTGTTTGCGCCACGGCGTTGAAATTCGCCGACTATCCGCTGGCACCGCTGCTGATCGGTTTCATCCTTGGCGGGATGATGGAAGACAATTTCGCGCGCTCGATGCAGCTCTATGATGGCATCGCCTTTATCTGGGAACGCCCGATGACTCTGGGTTTGCTGGTCATCGCAGCACTGCTTGTGCTTCTGCCCAGCTATCGCGCACGCCGTGCACGGGCGCGGGCGGCTGGGGTTGCTGAAGGTGACTGAACCGCTGGCAGGAATACGGGTTCTCGATCTGACAAATGTCCTTGCGGGTCCGTATTGCTGCTATCAACTGGCGCTGATGGGTGCCGAAGTGATCAAGGTCGAACGCCCCGGTGGCGGCGATCTTGCCCGCGTTCTGGGCGCTGATCCCGACAGAAACAAGGCGGGCATGGGGATCAGCTTTCTGGCGCAAAATGCTGATAAGAAATCGGTAACGCTCGATATGAAATCGGAAAAAGGCAAGGCGTTGCTGAAACGCCTTGTCCAAACCGCAGATGTTCTGGTCGAAAATTTTAGACCTGGCGTCATGGATCGGCTGGGCCTTGGCTACAACGTCCTGCGTGAGGTCAATCCAAACCTGATCTACTGCGCCATAAGCGGGTTCGGTCAGGATGGCCCACGAAAGGACGATCCGGCCTATGATCAGATCGTTCAGGGCGTCAGTGGCGTGATGTCCATCACCGGGGCACCAGACACTGCCCCCTACCGCGTAGGCTACCCTTTGGCGGATACGGTTGGCGGGATGACGGCCGCTTTTGCCGTGTCTACTGCACTGAACGCGAACCCGCGTGGAACTTTTCTGGATGTTGCGATGTCCGAGGCCGTCGTTTCCACTATGGGTTGGGTCGTGTCGAACTTTATAGTTGGTGGTGTCACACCCGCAGCGCATGGAAATGAAAACACAACGTCTGCCCCATCGGGTACGTTTGCCACGCGCGACAGCCCAATAAACATCGCTGCAAACCGAGATGAACAGTGGCAGGCCCTTGCAAGACATCTGGGGCGGGACGATCTTTTAAACAACCCCGACTACGCAACCCGCGAGGACCGCAAACAAAACCGTCATGCCTTACGCGACGCGCTGGAGCAAACTCTTCGAACCAGAGCCGCAACCGACTGGGTGCGGGAACTCAACGCAATTGGCGTGCCAACCGGGCAGGTTCTGACCGTTCCCGAAGCTCTCGCCGATGAACAACTTTCTGGGCGTGGCCTGATCGGCTCTGTGCGGGTTCAAAGCGAAGATATGAAGCTTGCGGGAAGTCCCGTTGTCATGGACGGCACGCGGCGCACGCCACAAAGCGCACCACCTGAACTGGGGGCTGACAACAATGCGATCTGGTCTGAAATCGGACTGTCCAACGCAGAAATTGAAGCGTTGAACAAGGAGGGGGTCATATGAGCGATGTTTCCGATTGGTGGACGACATCTATCATCGACATGGAGCCCGGCCGGATCGATCTGCGCGGTGAACCAATCCAGAACCTGATCGGAGACCTCAGCTTCGCCGAAATGATCTGGTTCATGGTGCGCGGGGATCGTCCTTCGGACGCGCAGGCCCGATTGTTCGAGGCCGCGTTGGTTGCGGCAGTAGACCATGGGCCTCAGGCACCATCGATTGCAACTGCACGCATGGCAGTGACTTGTGGCTTACCTCTCAACAACGCGATGGCAAGCGCCGTAAATATGTTGGGCGACATTCACGGCGGGGCTGGTGAGCAAGCCGTAACTCTCTACCATTTCGTTGCGGAACATCCCGGTCGCTTGGAACAGGCATTGGACGACTGGATTGAAAGCGAAGGAAAGATACTGCCAGGTTTTGGCCACCGGTTTCACACCCCAACGGATCCGCGCGCTCCGCGTTTGATGGCAATGGTGTCAAACGCGGTACAGGACCAAGCGTGTGATGGTCGGTTCATGCGGATTGGACAGGCGATCGAGGTGGAATTGGCTAAACGGAAAGGAAAGCCCGTTCCGATGAACATAGATGGCGCAACCGCTGTTATCTACGCCGAACTTGGTTTTGCGCCCCCGCTGGCGCGTGGTCTGTTCTGCCTGTCCCGATCTGTTGGAATTTTAGCCCATGCGTGGGAACAGATGCAGCAAGGGGGCCGGAACAAGGGCCCTACCCCACCCGCCTATCGCTGGACCTATAAGCCTACATGAACTGCCGCTAAGCGGTTTTCAGATGCGGACGGCGGGCCAACAGGTCCGCTGCAGCGCGGGCAATCATCAGTTCTTCATTCGTCGGGATCGCCATGACCACAACGCGGGACAGATCGGTTGAGATGATCAGATCATTATCTGCATTCGCATCCGGGTTCAGCTCGATCCCCAGCCACCCCATTCCGGAACACACCCGGTCACGTACCAGACGAGAGTTCTCTCCGATCCCTCCGGTAAACACCAAGGCGTCGATACCGCCCAGAATGGCCGCCATAGCCCCAAGCTCCCGTCGAATACGGAAGGTGAAATAGCTGATCGCTTGACGGCTTTCGGGCGTGTCTGCCTTTTCCAAGGTGCGCATATCATTCGATAGCCCCGAAAGGCCCAGCAACCCCGATTTCCGGAACAGAAGGTCGGAGATTTCGTCGGCGCTTAACCCTTCCTGATCCATCAGGTACAGCACCACACCGGGATCAAGCTGGCCACAACGCGAGCCCATCGGCAGCCCATCCAAAGCCGAAAACCCCATGGTCGAACCGACAGATCGGCCCCCGATCATTGCACACATAGATGCACCGTTGCCCAGATGGGCAACGACCACTCGCCCTTCATGCAAAAGCGGTGCAGTCTTTGCCATATGATCCGAGATGTACTCATAGCTCAGCCCGTGAAAGCCATAGCGACGGACGCCCTTGTCGTAGTACTCACGCGGTAGGGCAAAGACGTCATTCTCCCAAGGATGATTGCGGTGAAAAGCTGTGTCGAAACAGGCGATCTGAACGGCATCAGGAAAACGTTCCATCGCCGCCTTCGCCCCGGCCAGATTGTGCGGTTGGTGCAAGGGTGCGAACGGAGACAGCTTGTCCAGCGCTTCTATGGCAGCTTCGGTCAGCGGCAGCGGCGCGTCGATATTTGGCCCACCGTGGACAACACGATGCCCAAATGCAGTCACCTCGCTGTTTGGAAATGAACGTGCCAGCAGATTCAGCACCCAATCCAGGGCCGCAGCGTGATCATGGATTTCGCCCGCAGTGCCGGTTGCAAGAACACTACCATCTGAAGATTTCGCCTTAACCAGCGGATCGCCCTCGCCAATCCGTTCAACCGCTCCGGTGCAAACCATAATCGGATCGTCATTGGTCAACTCGAACAGACCAAATTTCATCGAAGACGATCCAGCGTTCAATGTCACGACATGTGTCATGCGTGTGCTCCGGTTTGCGGCATAGTAAATGCATCGTGCAGGGCGGCTACTGCGCAGGATGCCAGCCGCGCCTTGTCGTCATCAGCCCGGCTGGTCAGAATGATGGGCGCTTTGGCCCCCATCACCACCCCTGCCCCTTCGGCATTGGCGATATAGGTCAGTTGCTTGGCCATCATGTTTCCGGCATCCAGATTGGGCACCACCAGAATATCTGTTTTGCCCGCAACGTCCGAGACTATTCCTTTAGATCGCGCAGCGGCGAGGCTGACGGCATTGTCCATGGCCAGGGGGCCATCAACCAACCCACCTGTGATCTGACCGCGTTCTGCCATTTTCGACAGCAAGGCCGCATCCACCGAGGAACGGATCGCCGGGTTGACGGTTTCGATGGCCGACAGAATACCCGCTCTGGGATTCTCAATCCCCAGCGACCGGGCCAGATCGATAGCGTTTTGGACAATATCAATCTTGGTTTCCAGATCCGGTTCGATGTTGATCGCCGCATCCGTCACCAAAAGCGGTCTGGGCTGTCCGGGCACGTCCATGACAAAGACATGGGTGAAACGGCGATCCGTGCGTAAGCCATTTTCACGCCTTAGTGCAGCTTTTAACAATTCGTCCGTATGCAAGTGCCCTTTCATCAAGGCTTTTGCGCGACCCGCAGCCACAAGATCGACTGCAGTGTTGGCCGCACTGAAATGATTGCGCTCTGGCACAATCTCAAACCCGTCCAGTGAAACCTCGATTTCAGCGGCGGCAGCGTGAATTTTGTCCGGGTCTCCGATCAAAATGGGGGTAATGATTGTTTCATGCGACGCCAGCAACGCCCCACCCAGGGAATTCGGCTCTTCCGGGGCTACGATGGCCGTGGGCATGGGGGGAAGCGGGCGGACCTTGTCCAGCATCTCGTCAAAATGGCGATGGCGTTTGACCACAAGCCCGGGCAACTCCAGTTCCGCAAACACCAGCTCTTTGTCCGGCGCGACCACAACGGCCTGCCCACTGACTATTACGGCACCATCGGACGGGCGTGACACGATTGTATCAAAGACAACTTCGCGGTTTGGCCGCTTTTCAACAACCGTGACTTTCGAGACCAGTTCATCCCCAGCATGCGCCCGTTCCACAAAGTCAAAGCTCTGTGATTTGTAGAGCGTCCCGGCCCCCGGCAGTACGTTCCCCAAAACAGCCGAGATCAAAGCCCCCACGAACATGGCAGGCGCAACCGCTTCGTTGATATGGTCGCCGTTACCATCTTCACTGGCCAGATGCAGCGGATTGTGGTTGCCGGAATTGTTGGCGAAGACATAAAAATCGTCGACCGAGCAGGTGCGAACCAGCTCGGCAGTATCGCCGACCTGAAGCTTGTCATAGGGTTTGTTGTGATACTGCATGAAATTTCGTTTCTGTTTCGGCACTTGGGGCGGCGCAGTGAACTCTCTTGCTGATACTCAGTTCAGCACTCAATGAAAACAAATCAATATGGCCGCCCGTGTTGGTCGATACATTATGTCCGGTATGCAACGGCTTCGTGTCGTCGCGCCCGGAAACTGAGCACATTGCTGATCAGGCGCGCCTCTTTCCACCGCCTCCCTGTTTTCGCATCGTCAAACCGATCCGTTTTCTTGGCACATCCACCTCAACAACCCGGACCTTTACAACCTGCCCGGTTTTAACGACCTCATGCGGGTCTTTGACAAAGCGGTCCGCCAACTGGCTGACATGAACCAACCCATCCTGATGTACTCCCACATCCACAAATGCGCCAAACGCTGCCACGTTTGTCACGGTGCCTTCCAATACCATTCCGGGCTTCAGGTCAGTGATCTCTTCAACGCCATCGGCAAAGGAGGCGGTGACGAAACTTGGGCGGGGATCGCGCCCGGGTTTTTCCAGCTCGGCAAAGATATCCCGAACTGTCGGCAGACCGAATTCTTCAGTTACGAACTGCTCGGCCCGCAGCCCCTTCAAAGCGCCATCGTGACCCATGATGCGTCGGATATCGCGCCCACAAGCCGCGACAACGCGTCGGGCGACGTCATATGCCTCGGGATGAACCGAGGACGCATCCAGCGGTTCCGCACCGTCCCGGATACGCAGGAATCCGGCGCATTGTTCAAATGCACGCGGGCCCAGCCGTGCAACGGACAACAGATCCTTGCGAGATTGAAATGGTCCATTCAGATCACGATGGGTGACGATGGCTTCGGCCTGAGCAGTCCCGAGACCAGAAACACGCGACAACAAAGGGGCAGAGGCGGTATTCAGATCGACCCCAACCGCGTTCACCACATCTTCAATCGCGGAATCCAGTGACTGGGAAAGCCGGTGTTGATCTACGTCGTGCTGATATTGCCCAACGCCGATGGATTTGGGCTCGATTTTGACCAGCTCCGCCAATGGGTCCTGCAACCGCCGTGCGATGGAAACGGCCCCGCGCAGCGAAACATCCAGATCCGGAAACTCGCGCGCAGCCAGTTCCGAAGCGGAATAGACCGAAGCCCCGGCCTCGGACACCACCACCTTTGTCGGCGCTTTCACCGTCTTCGGCAGCAGGGAAAGTGTGTCTGCGACCAGTCGCTCGGTCTCGCGGCTGGCGGTTCCGTTCCCGATGGCGATCAGTTCGATCTGGTGGGTCGAGATCAGGTTGAGAATGGCCGCCTGCGCCCCGCGCAGATCATTCTTTGGCTGAAACGGATAAAGCGTATCGGTGGCCACCACTTTCCCGGTTGCATCAACAACGGCTGCCTTCACACCCGTACGAATACCCGGATCAAGGCCCAAAGTCGCCTTGGCCCCCGCCGGAGCGGCAAAGAGCAAATCCTTGAGATTGCGCGAAAAGACCTGAATAGCCTCGTCCTGCGCACGACCGCGCAGATCCCCCATAAGCTCGACCATCATGGATAGCGAAAGCTTGACCCGCCATGTCCAACCGGCGACCTTACGCAGCCATGCATCCCCCGGCCCCTTGCCGCGCGTCTGCAGATGTGCGGCGACAATTGTTTCGGCACGCGCCGCGCCGAATTCCGGTTCCGGAGCGATGTCCAGTGTGACAATCCCCTCTTTTGACGCGCGCAGCATCGCCAACGCCCGATGCGACGGTACATCGGCCCAAAGCTCGGAGTGGTCGAAGTAATCGCTGAATTTCGCGCCTTCCTTTTCCTTACCGTCGATAACCTTGGCACTCAGCATGGCTTCGCGCTGCATGAAGGCCCGCAGTTCCCCCAACAGGCCAGCGTTTTCCGTCAATCGCTCGGTCAGAATATCCCGAGCTCCGTTCAACGCGTCGCGCTGGGTCGGTACGGCCTCGGAAAGATATGCCTCGGCTAGCATCTCGGGCTCTGCATTGCGGTCGGCCAGAATAGCATCCGCCAAAGGCTCCAGCCCGTTTTCGCGCGCAATCATCGCCTTGGTGCGCCGCTTGGGTTTGTACGGCAGGTAGATGTCTTCCAATTGCGCTTTGGTCTCGGCCCGCGCGATGGATTTGCTCAGATCCTCGGTCAGCTTTCCCTGATCTCGGATCGAGTTCAGGATGGTTTCGCGTCGCGCCTCAAGTTCGCGCATATAGGTCAGCCGATCAGAAAGTAAGCGCAATTGCGTATCGTCCAACCCGCCGGTGGCTTCT
This sequence comes from Ruegeria sp. HKCCA5929, assembly GCF_013034525.1. Taxonomy (NCBI): domain Bacteria; kingdom Pseudomonadati; phylum Pseudomonadota; class Alphaproteobacteria; order Rhodobacterales; family Roseobacteraceae; genus Ruegeria; species Ruegeria sp. HKCCA5929. The sequence continues at coordinate 326,619 of NZ_WQGE01000003.1, read as the reverse complement.
TTCCGGTAACGGGCGACAAACGGCACGGTAGCGCCATCGTCCAGCAGTTTAATCGCGGCCCCGACCTGTTCGGAACGGGCGTTGATCTCGGTAGCAATTGTGTGGGCGATACGGTCCAAGGGGGCCTCCTGAAAGGACGGTGGAAGGGTTTCTTAACCACCCGTTTCAACAAGTGAAAGACCCCAGACCTTTCAAGATCGCAATAATTTGGGCGGTTACTCGCGTCGCAAAACCGAAGCTTCCAAAGTCGCCTTCAGCAATTGCGCGTCAATGGGCTTGTAAAGCAATGGAAGGTCAGCCTGCGCGCAGTAATCGACAATATCCGGGGACCTGTTGGCCGAGATGATGCACCCCGGTAGCGGGCCAAACGCACGGACCAAAGCGTTTACAGCATCGATTCCGGTTTCATCATTGTTCAACTGATAGTCTGCGACAATGACATCGGGCAGGATGCCTATTTCGTGCAAAAGTTGGACAGCACCCTCGCCACTTTCGGCTTCCAGAACCTCAACGCCCCAGGCCTCAATGGTCATGCGCAAGGCACTGCGCAAGTTCTCGTCGTTTTCAATCAGCAAGGTGACGGTGTTGCAAGGCAAACTGGGATTTGGTGTTTGACGTGCAGATGGAACGCGGGCCCCCGCCGGTTTTGTCTTTGCCAGAGGGGTTTCAACCGAAAAACCGGTGCCCTTACCTACCTCTGACCGCAAGTTGATCGGGTGGTGCAACAGACCGCAGGCCCGTTCGACGATCGCAAGACCCAAACCCATACCTTCCGCTGCGCTGGCATCTGAGTGTAAACGCTGGAACTCCTGAAAAACGGTGTCTCTGTGATCAGGCGCGATCCCAATCCCAGTATCCCAAACTTCAAGAGACACAGTTTTCTTGCGCCGCCTTACACCGACCAAAACCTTTCCCGTTTCAGTATAACGGATCGCATTCGACAACAGGTTTTGAAGGATGCGTCGCAAATAGCTGGCATCACTGGTCACAACGGCGCTTGTGTCCACAAAGCGCAAATCCAAGCCTTTGGCCTGCGCAATCGGGCGAAATGCATCTTCGATTTGAGAAAACATCTGCCTCAGTGAAACCGGGGACAAATGTACGCGGGCCCGTCCCGAGTCCAGTTTCGAGATATCCAGCAAAGCCTCGAGAATGTGTTCCACGCTGTTCAAGGCGCTCTCTGCTTTTGCGGCAACCGTCTGAGCATCCACTTGGTTCAATCCACTGCCCAGTGAAGCGACGTATAGTTTTGCAGCCGACAAAGGTTGCAGCAAATCGTGGCTGGCGGCGGCCACAAATCGCGATTTTGATGCGTTTGCTCGTTCGGCCTCGTTTAGCGCATCCGCCAGCTCCATCGTGCGCGATGCCACGCGCTGTTCCAGCAGTTCCTTTGCCTCATAAAGCGCCTCGGCTGATTTTCGTTCTGCCGTGACGTCGGTGAACGAGATCACAAACCCTCGGTCCGGCATTTCCTGAGCAAAAACAGATAGGATTTTGGAACGACCCCGATGCATCTGAAACTGCAGCGGCCGTCGTGAGGTTCTTCGGCGAACCCAATTCAGCAGATCTTGTTCATTTATTCCCTTTTGAAAGGAAATATTCGCGCTAAGGCGTTGAGACAGCGTGTCAAAACGTGTTCCCATCTGAAACTGGGTCATTGGAATAGCCAGCAATTCGCTCGCACGATTGTTCCAACCGATCAGGCGGTGTTTGTTGTCAAAAATACAAACGCCCTGTTCGATGTGTTCCAAGGTTGCCCGGATCAGCCGGGCCTTGTCATCCAGAATCCGATCCCTCTCCTGCCGTTCGATGCGCATAATGTCGGTCACATCGGTCTGCAGGATCACAGTTCCACCATCTGGGGTGCGGTGTTCGGACACCTGCACCCAGCGATTGCCAACCAGCCGGACGTTGAAGACCACATGATCTTCGCTGTGCCGGTCCAGACGGGCTTGACCCCAATCATCTGGGGTTACCCCTTCCGGCAATGACAAGAATTTGGACTGGCTTAACAGCTGGACATAGTCAGCAAAACCGAGCCCCGGGTTCAGCCATTTTTGAATGTCAGGCATGTGCGACCCGAAACGGCTATTGCAAAGCACCAGCTGCTCATCCCGATTGAACAGGGCAAACCCTTCCTGCACCGTTTCGATTGCATTGGCGAGGTCGGCCCGCGCGGCTTCGGTTTCCTTGTTGGCTTGTGCCAACCTCGCGTTGGAGTCGTTCAACAGCTCAAGCGCGCGCTCAAGATCATCCGTTCGGGCGCGGACCTCTTGTTCCAGAACGGCCGCACGTTGGAACTGCGCATAAGCGGCCCCAGATGCATCGGTGGACTCTTCGACGCGCCGCATCAACGCCTCGACGATTTTGCGCAGCTTCTCATTCTGACGCTCTATGGAGTCCGAAGGATCCGTAAGATGCTCGATCATGGGTTACTCTTTCTCGGGCGGATAGATCGCAACACCTGTAAGGGTCTGGTTCACGTGGATCGAATTGTATTGTTCGCCGTAGGTCGAGAACCCAAACACATGATTGCGCGCCAGGATGTCCGAGATGTCCCGCGTTTTCTGTTTTTCCTGCGCTTCCAATCGGCGCAGGATACAGTCGCAGCCCAGAATCGTGTCGGGTTGTTGCCTTTCGGACAGCGCCCCGATTTCCTCCTCCAGATGTTCAACCATGTCCCGCGGCTCTGCCAGTGTCAGAACGAGACCTTCATCGATGGCCGAGAAAAACACCAAATCCCCATTACCCGCCACCTGCTGAATCGCACGCACATGGTGCTGCCCGCCAATTTGGACGACCACAGGATGGGCGGCAAATGTAAAGGTTGTCAGTTGCTCTGGGTCTTTCCCCAGTATGCGCGCGTATTCGCGGGCGGCTGGCTCTGCGTTGATCTCTTGCACAATCCGCTTGCCCGGATCAGCCTTGGTCACGACCATGCGCCGCTGGGCAGGTACAAGGTGATCGGTTTTGAACACCCTGATCGGACAGCGCGTGCGGACCTGGGTCAGAATGGCAGCATTGCTTCGCGCGCGGCCCTCGTGCAGCACATAAGTTTGCCCAAACCGCGTGCCATCACCGGCTGAACCACCAAACAGAGGCACAGGCCCCAAGCCAACTGCAAGCTCAGAAGTCAGTGCATCCTCTTTGGTCGATAATCCATCAATCATCAGGAATGTGAACTCATGTAGCCAGTCGGGCGAGGACTCCATCATGTAATGACGGTTGTTGATCATCTTGTTGATGATGTTCTCTGCATCGAAATCGTCCAGGTCGGGAACCAGGACGGTGCGGGTTTCAAAGTGGCTCTTTGGCATGGCAATAGCGACGATCTTGTCTTCACTATAGCCATCATCAGCCAGCTCTCCGGCGGTGGTGCAACCCACGACGGGTGTTGGGGCAAAAACCTCCTCAGCCTCTGATATGACGGCAGACGCATCCGCACTTGAGCTCACGAAAAGAATGACAAGCGCAAAAGGCCCGTCACCCAGGTTACGTTCAAGCGTTTTGATTGCCTGAGCGCTGTCGTATTGGACGAAAGCCGTTTTGACGATGCCTGGCGCACGGGCCGGGGCCTCTGCCCACCCGAAAGCTTGGTCCATCGTGCCTCCTCCCTCAAAGCGCGACGATGGGGCGAGACTATGACGCTTAGCCCTGTTCTTGCAAGACACTGGCAAAAGACGCTTTCTTGGCAATCAAAACCGCTTGCGTACGGCTTTGCACGCCCAGTTTCCGCATAATTGCAGTCACATGCGCCTTTACTGTGGTCTCAGCAATTGAAAGATCATAGGCGATTTGTTTGTTTAGCTTACCTTCGCAGATTAGCTGTAGAATACGCGATTGCTGATTTGTCAGCGTTGCCAAACGGTTGACTGCATCGCTGTGTTCATCGTCGTCTTCCGCTTCGATCAGCACGCAACCTTCAGGTACAAAGATATTGCCGGATTGCACCGTCTCGATTGCGGTACGAAACACATCGCGTTGACTGTGCTTGGGCACATAGCCTGATGCCCCGGCCTGTATTACCTGACTGACGACTCGGCTGTCCGTCAGCGAAGAAACGACAATAACCGGAACACTCGCGGCCGCTTTCAGGCGGACCAGCCCGTCCAGCCCATCCACGTCCGGCAGGTTAAGGTCCAGCATGACGGCATCCGGCTTCAACCCCTGCGCCAGTAGGTCCATGGCCCCTTCCAGCCTGTCTGCTGTGTGGATGTCGCCGATCTGCGCCACGGTTTGCAACGTCATCGAAAGCGCGTCGCAGAACAGGGGGTGGTCATCAACAATCAGTACGTTCTTGAAATCTGCCCGGCGGGCGGAATCGGCAAGCATTTGGTATCGCCTTTTGTAATCGGGTTGGCTCCAGCCTAAACAATCCTAACACTCAATGAAAACCACCCCTACTGGGCGAAGGTCGTAGATGACAAATGCGTTGCCTGCGGCGCAATGGGGCGTCAGAGTAGTTAACATTGCCCCCGCTCACGGCGATGACTACGCCCAAGGTCTTATAGGCATGGCAGTCAACACCGCGTAGCGTAACAAAAAATGTTCGGAGACGTTTAATGGAACTCAGTGACAGTCGCGTCATAGCCGCGCCACGATCTAAGGTCTGGGATGCGCTTTTGTCGGCAGACGTTCTGAAGGAATGTGTGCCGGGGTGTCAGGAAATGACAGGCTCGGTAGAAGAAGGTTTCGAAGCGACAGTCGTGCAGAAAGTTGGACCTGTCAAAGCGACCTTCAAAGGGGCCGTTACCCTTTCTGATCTCGTGGCGCTTGAAAGCGTGAAGCTCTCGGGTGAAGGTAAGGGCGGAGCGGCAGGGTTCGCCAAAGGATCTGCAGAGGTCAGTCTGGCAGACGCCCCCGAAGGCACTTTGCTGACATACAACGTCGACGCGCGTGTTGGCGGAAAGCTGGCCCAGTTGGGAGGACGGGTCATCGACGGCGTTGCCAGAAAACTGGCTGACCAGTTTTTTGAGAATTTTCAGAACGCTGTCGAACCTCAACCAGAGCCCGAGGCGGAAACTTCGGATGGCGTTGAGGACAAGGAAGAAAAGAAAGGCTGGTTCAAACGCGTATTGGGCGATTGAACCAAAAGAATTCAGGGAGGAGAAATTCATGAAGATTTCAATGACCGTGAACGGCAAAGCCGTAAGCGGAGACGTCGAAGGGCGGACTTTGTTGTCCGGTTTTCTGCGCGAGCATCTGTCTTTGACGGGCACTCACGTAGGTTGCGACACAGCGCAATGCGGTGCCTGCGTGGTGCATGTGAACGGCGAGGCTGTGAAGTCTTGCAACATGCTTGCGGCTGAAGCCGACGGGGCCGACGTAGGAACGATCGAAGGTCAGGCCAATGCGGATGGGTCGTTGAACGTGATCCAGCAGGCGTTTCAGGACCATCATGGACTTCAGTGTGGGTTCTGCACTCCGGGGATGGTGATGAGCGCAGCCGCGCTGTTGAAGGACAATCCGCGTCCCACCGAGGCTGAAATCCGGAAATATCTGGAAGGCAACCTGTGCCGCTGCACCGGCTACCACAACATTGTCAAAGCGATCATGGCCGCATCCGGTCAGGACGTTTCCAGCATCGCCGCCGAGTGAGGCGGGCAAGAGTTTTCGACGAAAATTCTTTTCCAGGGAGGAGAACAAGCAATGCCCAAAGACAGTGGCATCGGAGCCAGTTCCAAGCGGCGTGAGGACGTACGCTTTCTGACCGGAGCAGGTAACTATACCGACGATATCAACGTACATGGTCAGGCCTATGTACATTTTCTGCGGTCCGACATTGCGCATGGTCGGATCAAATCAATAGACACCTCTGCCGCCGCAGCCATGCCCGGTGTGGTAAAGGTATTCACCGGCAAGGATTTCGAAGGCGTAGGCGGGATGCCCTGCGGCTGGGAGGTGACCGACAAGCACGGCGCACCCATGCAAGAGCCTCCGCACCCCATTCTGGCACAAGGCAAAGTGCGCCATGTGGGCGATCCGATTGCCGCAGTTGTGGCCGACAGCCTTGAACAGGCGCGTGACGCTGCCGAAGCTATCGATCTGGACATCGAAGAACTGCCCGCTGTGATCGACATGAAGGCTGCAGCGCAGGATGGCGCAACGCTGGTTCATGACGATCTGAAGAACAACATCTGTTACGATTGGCAGTTGGGTGAAACTGACGACGCCAAGGTCGATGAAGTCTTTGCCAATGCCGCGCATGTGACAACGCTGGATCTGGTCAACAACCGTCTGGTCGCGAACCCGATGGAACCGCGCGTCGCCGTTGGTGAATACAAGCGTGGAACGGACGAATATACGCTCTATACCACGTCGCAAAACCCGCATGTGATCCGCTTGTTGATGTGCGCTTTTGTTCTGGGCCTGCCCGAGCATAAGGTGCGCGTTGTAGCCCCTGATGTAGGCGGTGGTTTTGGCACGAAGATCTTTCATTATGCGGAAGAAGCGTTTTGCACCTTTGCTGCCAAGGCCTGTGGTCGTCCGGTCAAATGGACCTCCAGCCGGTCCGAAGCGTTCATGTCAGATGCCCATGGCCGTGACCATGTCAGCACTATCGAACTGGCGCTGGATGCAGATAACAATTTCATCGGTCTGCGAACCAACACCTTTGCCAATTTGGGCGCGTATCTGTCGACCTTCTCAAGCTCGGTTCCAACCTGGCTGCATGGGACACTGATGGCGGGCAACTACAAGACGCCGGTGATTCAGGTGAATGTGAAAGCAATGTTCACCAACACAGTGCCCGTGGATGCCTATCGTGGTGCAGGTCGCCCCGAAGCGACGTTCCAGTTGGAGCGCGTAGTGGATAAGGCGGCGCGCGAGTTGGGCGTCGACCCGATAGCGCTGCGTCGTCAGAACTTTGTCACTCAGTTCCCCTATGACACACCGGTGGCGCTGACCTATGACACCGGGGACTATAACGGGACGATGGACAAGCTTGAGGCCGCTGCTGATCTGGCAGGCTTTGCCGCGCGTCGCTCGCAAAGCGAAGCCAACGGCAAACTGCGGGGCTTGGGCATCAACTGCTACATCGAAGCGTGTGGCATTGCGCCATCCAACATTGTTGGGATGCTCGGGGCCCGCGCGGGTCTTTATGATGCAGCCACTGTTCGCGTGAACGCCACCGGTTCAATCAGTGTTATGGTCGGCGCACACAGTCATGGGCAAGGGCACGAGACCGCCTTCCCGCAGGTTGTGGCCGACATGATTGGCATTGATGAGTCGATGGTCGAAATCGTACATGGCGATACGTCGAAGATTCCGTTTGGCATGGGCACATATGGTTCTCGTTCGTTGGCTGTCTGCGGCTCGGCTATGGTCAAGGCAACTGAGAAGGTGATCGAAAAAGCCAAAAAGATCGCCGCACACCTGTTGGAAGCGTCCGAGGCCGATATCGAGCTGAAAGACGGTCAATTCAGTGTGGCAGGCACCGACAAGTCAGTGGCCTGGGGTGACGTGACCCTGACAGCGTACGTCCCGCACAACTTCCCGCTGGAAGTCGAACCAGGACTGGAAGAAACTGCCTTCTATGATCCGGCCAATTTCACCTTCCCGGCTGGTGCTTATGCCTGTGAGGTTGAGGTCGATCCGGACACCGGTCAGGTCAGCATCGAAAAGTTCACGGCAGCCGATGATTTCGGCAACATCATCAACCCGATGATTGTTGACGGTCAGGTGCATGGAGGCATCGGCCAGGGTATCGGTCAGGCCCTGCTTGAGAATTGCGCCTATGATGAGAACGGCCAACTGCTCAGTGCGTCCTATATGGATTATGCGATGCCACGCGCGGATGATGTACCGTTTTATGGTGTCGACCATTCCAGCCAGACGCCCTGTACGCACAATCCACTTGGTGTGAAGGGTTGCGGTGAAGCTGGTGCAATTGGCTCGCCACCTGCGGTGGTCAATGCGGTACTGGATGCGTTGAACTCGGGCGGCAAGGCGGTGGATCACATCGATATGCCAATGAGCCCGTCTCGCGTCTGGTCGGCGATGAACAGCTGAGGTGTTGGGGTGCGAGGGGCCAGCCCCTCGCGCTCCCCGGAGTATTTCCAAAAAGATGAAGGCCAAAGAGCGCCTTTCGGAAAGGAAAACGAAATGTACAATTTCGAGTTTGAAAAACCCTCGACCATTGCCGACGCCGTGGCTGCGTTAGGGGCTGAGGACGCGCAAGCGTTGGGAGGTGGGCAGACCTTGATCCCGACGCTGAAGCAGCGGCTTGCCGCACCGTCCAAGCTGGTGTCGATGAGTGGCATTGCCGAAATGCAGGGTGTCTGCGTTGAAGATGACGGGTCTGTCTCAATCGGTGGGGCAACGACACACGCCACTGTGGCGCGCGAGGCCGCGGGGACTTATCCCGCGCTTGCGGCGTTGGCAGGGCAGATCGGTGATCCTGCGGTGCGTAACCGCGGTACCGTCGGTGGGTCGGTGGCCAACAACGATCCGGCGGCCTGTTATCCGGCCGGGGTTCTCGGGTCTGCGGCAACCATTGTGACCAACACACGCCAGATCGCGGCGGATGCGTTCTTTGAGGGCATGTTCAGCACCGCACTTGAAGAAGGTGAAATCATAACCTCGATCCGGTTCCCTGTGCCGCAGGCTGCAAGCTATCAAAAGTTCCTGCAACCTGCGTCTCGGTTTGCGCTGGTCGGCGTTTACCTTGCCCGTTTTGCCGACGGCGTGCGGGTGGCTGTCACTGGCGCAAGTGAGGATGGCGTGTTCCGTTGGTCCGAGGCCGAAGACGCATTAAGTAAGGAATTCCGCCCGGACGCGTTGATGGATCTTCGGGTCAACCCAGCCAACATGATCTCGGACTTGCATGGTAGCAAAACGTATCGCGCGCATCTTGTATCTGTGATGACTAAACGCGCCGTTGAAGCCTGCATGTAAGTCTTTACACCTAAACCCGAAAGGCCCCGGTTCTGCCGGGGCTTTTTTCATGCCAGGCTAAAAACTTATCACCTTCGTTCTTACAAACTATCAGGCCGCCCATTTGGACGGCCTGACTAATCTGACGATAACTGGCGTGACTATTCAGCCGCCTGCGTGCTCACTGATCCGTGTTTGTCACGCTGGCTGTCCCGGAACAGAGCTTTACCCAACGCAAGGCACATAAGACCCATCACCATGGTAAACGGCAGCGCGCCGATGATCATGGCGTTGCGCAATGCGTCCAGTGGGTTGTTCGCACCGGCTGCCAGAATAAGCGCACCGATCACTGCAGTCAGGATCACGCCCCAGATTATCCGATGCTTGACGCCGGTTTCCTGGCTGCCACCAGACATGATGGTGTTCATCACCAAAATGCCTGAGTCAGCTGAAGTGACCAGAAAGGTCAGGATCAGGATCACGCACATCACGTTCAGCATGGACAGGAGCCCACCGTCGATCATGTAAGACAGCGTCACGAACAGTTTGTTGGTGTTCGAAGCGCCAATGATCGCACCTTCGGCCGCGCCAGCCAGTTCAAGGTCAATTGCCGTGCCGCCCAGAACAGTCATCCAGGCAAAGCAGACAAGCGCAGGGGCGAACACACAGCCCAAGATAAATTCACGCACGGACCGGCCTTTGGAGATACGCGCAAGGAACAGACCCACAAAGGGCGAGAACGCGATCCACCAGGCCCAGTAGAACGTGGTCCAACCGGCCTGCCAACCAAATTGACGCCCTTGTTCACCTGCAGCGTATGCCGCCTCAAGGGTTGCTTGGTCCAACTGCGCGGCAGCGCCTTCCAAGCCACTTTTGAAGCCGTCAAAGCTGCCCCAAGCGTTGGTCGCACCACCCATGAGGTCTTTTGCGTGAGCCTGCGCTTCGGCAGGCAAAGCTGCTGCAAAGGCTTCCGCCGATAGCGGGCCATAAGCGTTAAAGCTAAGCGACAGGAAGTGCAGGATGTAATCGACCATTGCCGACCCATAGGTGGTCATGGCGAAAACGAACGAGCCAAAAACGATGAACGTACCCAGCAAGATGACCGAGAGAACAAGGTTCAAGTTCGACAGATATTTGACACCGCGCCCAACGCCCGACACAGCAGACAGGATCGACAAGGTCATAATCACGACCAGCCCTGTAATCAGACCCACTTTGCTGGGGGTTGGCACCTTACCGCTCAGGTCCATGATCCAATCCATACCAGTGATGGCGTACAGACCGTCAATGAATTGGCTGACGCCGTATCCAATGGTGACGGACACACCAAGGATCGTAGCAACAACGCCCAGAACATCGACAACATGACCGAAAAAGCCGTTGACGAAACGACCGAACAGCGGGGTCAGGGCCGAGCGAATAGTCAGTGGCATATCACGGGTGTAAGCGTAATAGGCCAGCGACAAGCCGGTCACGACGTAGATTGCCCAGGCATGGAAGCCATAGTGCAGGTAAGTGAAGCGGTAGGCCGATTGCAGAGCTTCGGGCGAGTTTCCTTCGACCGCGCCGGATACCACCACCGGGTTCGACCCCCATAGCCCGAGGGGTTCAGCCGTGGCAAATACCATAAGCCCCACGCCCAGACCTGCGCCAAACATCATGGAAAACCAAGAAAAGTTTGAAAACTCGGGCTTTTCACCCGGCGTTCCCATAATCCGACGCCCCGTTGCCGGAATAATTGCGACGATGGCGAGGAAAAAGAAAAACAGGCCTACAATGATGACGTAGAAACTGTTGAAAATTTCAAGCAGCTTTCCATTCAAACTGCCCAGAGTGCTGTTTGCATTGGCAGGGAAAACCAAGGCCCACAAAACCAGGCCGACCATGATCGCCTTGCTGAGCAGGGCAATCGGGACGCTGTAATTCTCATAGAAACCGGCATTCGCCGTTTCTATTTCAACGTCCGTAAAGGGTTCAGGTATCGACATGTTGCTTGCTCCTCCTTGCATATGCCGTTTTTTTTGGTGTGCGAAACTGAACTGAGAGGCGACGGGGCACAGAGCAAAACGCTTTGTTGCACCCACCATACCCTGAACGGGCTCTGCCCACTTTGGCTTGAGCTACGGTAATTTCACCACGTCTCCCGGCATGGTGTACCGTTGGATTCCTCCCGCTTTTTTCACCACTTGCGATGCTTTCGGTTCTTGGAGGCAGACTAAAAAGCCGCCGTACCAGCACTTAAAGCTGCAAGAGATTTTGCGTGTTTCGATTGGAGGACCCTATAAACGAGGGGGGAACAGGTCATTCAAAAAACCGACGCTTACGCCGAGCGAAGCGACCAACACATTCACACACCTTAGTGTTAGCGTAACCAAATGGGATTGGAGCACACCGACGTTCGGAACCGACTGAAGCGGCCGGTCTGCCGCCGGGGTGGACGCGTCTTGTTCAGCATATGCTGGCCGCGGGTCAGTTAACGGTACATGGCACATTCAGCGTATCCACCCCGAAGAGTTTTCCTTGTCGGACCGTGCCGCGCTTAAGTACGACCCGAACAGCCTAAGGCGCTTGGTGACCGAGCCTCATAAGCCCTTTGCTACTTCCGTCAACGCATGGTGAACCGAGATCGCGTAGCTGCGCGGTGCATAGACAGAAAAGGTCGTCCCCGCCTGATTGCAGCGCAGCAGGCATCCCACGTGATGAATTGCGGTGCGGGTGAATGCGCCCGCCGACATCTGTTCGACATCTAGGACGGTAAGGCGTTGAAACAGGTCGACGACACCTTGTCCGGACACATCAATCCGAACAAAGGCATCCGTCTGATCCGTGATTGACGCGATGCCTGCCAGTGCATCCGCAAGGCGACGGGCCAAAACCAACGGGCCAGAAAACGCCTCTTCACACAGATATTGATTTGCGCCAAGCCAGTGCAAACTGTTGGCTGTACCGTCTTCGCTGCATCCAGGCGCGGGGATTGCGACGGAGCACAGGCTGGCCAACTTGGCTTTCAGCGCCTCCTCCTGACCCAAACGGGCTGAGATCGACGCCAAAGCGATGTCGTCACGCTCTTGAAAGGTCAGCGCTCCAATCACGTCCTTCCGAGGTTCGGTACCGCCCAAGGCGGCCTTGGCAACAAAATCACGCACGGAGCCTGTCTCCTTCAGGGTCAACGAAGTGAGCGCTGACAAGGGTTGCTTGGATGTTCACGTTGTCCACCGGGCTCACGATCTGAACCGTCTCGCCCAGACGCTCGGCGCCGCGCTGGACAAACGCAAGGCCGATGCTGCTGGACAAGTGTGGCGAATAGCCGGCCGAAGTGACATAGCCCTGATCGTTCTGCGGCAGATGTGACGCGCCTTCCGCAAAGACATGCGACCCGGCCAACACAGTATCTGAGGCATCAACGGGTTGGATGCCGACCAAAGCCAATCCATCAGGGTCAACCAAGGCCTCTCGTGCGCTGAGCGGTGCGCCGATACTGTCTTTTTTGGTCGAAACCATACGGCCCATACCCAAGTTATGGGCGCTGACAGTTCCGTTGAGTTCATTCCCCGTCACATGACCTTTCTCGATCCGCAACACACCCAGCGCTTCCATCCCGTATGGGGTGACCCCCAAGGGTTGACCAAGCTCCATCAGGTGCCGGATCAACGCATCGCCATACCGCGTGGGCACTGCAAGTTCAAAAGCCAACTCACCCGAGAACGAGATGCGGAACAACCGCGCCGGGATGCCGCCTGCAATGGTGATTTCGGCGCACCCCATGAAGGGAAAGGCCTCGTTGCTGATGTCAAAATCTCGATCAACGACCTGCTGCAACAGCTCACGAGATTTCGGGCCGGCAACGGCAAACTGCGCCCAGGCGTCGGTGGCCGAAATCAACTGCACGTCCATGTCCGGGAACAAGCATTGATGTACAAATTCCATATGACGATAGACGCCCACCGCGTTGGCTGTGGTTGTGGTGACCACAAAGTGATCCTCGGCCAGACGCGCTGCAGTGCCGTCATCCATGACAAGGCCGTCTTCTCGCAGCATGAGCCCATAGCGGGTTTTGCCTACGGGCAGCTTGGCAAAACCGTTGCAATAGATCTTGTTCAAGAAGGCGGCTGCATCTGCACCCTGAACGTCGATCTTACCCAATGTGGTGACGTCGCAGACACCCACACTGCTGCGCACGGCCAGGACCTCGCGGTCCACCGATTGACGCCAATGGGTTTCACCGGGCTGGGGGAACCATTGCGCACGCAACCACGGGCCAACCTCGACGAACACAGCGCCCTGTTCTTCAGCCCATTGGTGGCTGGGCGTCAGACGGGTGGGTTTGAAATCTTTCCCGACCGACCGTCCTGCCCACGCGCCCATCGACACCGGCGAATACGGCGGTCGGAAGATGGTGGTGCCTGTTTCAGGTATGCTCTTGCCCGTGATCTCGGCCATAACGGCCAGCGCGCCTACGTTTGCTGTCTTGCCCTGATCGGTCGCCATACCCAGCGTGGTATAGCGTTTCAGGTGCTCGACACTTCGGAACCCTTCCTGCTCTGCCAGCTTGACGTCCTTGACCGTCACATCGTTCTGAAAATCCAACCAGGCGCGGCCCTTACCAGGCACATGCCAGAGCGGAGATATTTGGTATTCTTCGTCTTTGCTTTCCGGCAAATCGATCCGTTTGGCTTTGATCCCCAAATCTTTCAAGGCAGCAAGCGCCGCATCCTTGCCGGACGCAAGCGCGCCGGAATTGGTAAGCTCGCCTGCCGCGGCCCCTGCAACACACATACCCGTTGGCAGATCTGCCGACGGCACGAAAGCTGCAAGCGTGTCTGACCATTGCGGACGACCGCGTTGGTGACACGTCAGTTGCACATTCGGGTTCCACCCACCCGAGACACCCAATCCGCTTACCTCAATCGGTCGGGTCTGACCGTCGGACAATTGCACGGTGATCATTTTCAATCCAAGACGGCCCCGCGCATCTGTGACCTGTGCGCCCGCCAGTAACTCGCACTCGGCAATGCGTGGCACGTCGTGACGAGGGTCGATCACAGCGACGACTTTTACCCCTGCGCGGATCAAGTCTTGCGCGGCAAAGTGGCCTTCGTCGTTGTTGGTGAAGATCGCAACGCGCTGACCCGGTGTAACCGCCCAACGGTTTGCATATTCGCGCATCGCACCTGCCAGCATGATGCCCGGTCGATCATTGTTGGCGAACGCGATGGGCCGTTCCGTCGCCCCGGCACACAATACCGAACGCTTGGCGTAAACGCGCCACAGAATCTGCCGCGGCTTGCCCGCTTCGGGCACCGCGAGGTGATCTGACACGCGCTCGAGCGCACCAAAGATGCCATGGTCGTACACACCAAACACAGTGGTGCGTGTCAGCAGGCGGACATTGTCCATCGACGCCAGCTCGCCCAACGTCTGGGCAACCCAATCGGCATTCGATACACCCTCGAACCGGTCACTGTCGGCCAACAAGCGACCGCCCATCTGGCTGTCTTCGTCCGCCAGAATGACTCGTGCCCCGGACCGGGCTGCCGTCAATGCGGCGATCAATCCCGATGGACCCGCCCCGATCACAAGCACATCGCAATGCAGGTAACCTTTGTCGTAGATGTCCGGATCGTCTTCTTGTGACAGACTGCCCAAACCCGCGGCCTTGCGGATCATTGGCTCGTACAGCTTTTCCCAGAACGCTTTGGGCCACATAAAGGTCTTATAATAGAACCCTGCCGTCAGAAACGGCGACAACCGGTCGTTGATCGACATCGCATCAAACGCCAATGAGGGCCAGCGGTTCTGCGATTTCGCCTCAAGCCCGTCAAACAGTTCGATCGTCGTCGCGCGCGTGTTCGGTTCCTGCCTGTTGCCCGTCCGCAATTCGACAAGCGCGTTGGGTTCTTCCGAACCCGCAGCCAGAACGCCGCGCGGACGGTGATACTTGAAGGAACGGCCAACCAGCCGCACGTCATTGGCAAGAAGGGCCGAGGCCAGCGTGTCGCCCTGATAGCCTTCGTATGACTTCCCATCGAAGGTAAAACGCAGCTTTTTCGAGCGGTCGACCAAGCCCCCTTGCAAGCGATTTTTCTGAGTCATTTCCCGCGCCCCATCTTGCGGGCAACGTCCCGCGCCAGTTCCGTTGCCAGGATTTCATGCGTCAATGTATTGCGGGTAACCACCAGCCAGGACCGGTCACCCTGTTCATGAAACCAAAGCTCGCGATGCGTGCCCGCAGGGTTGTCCCGCAGGTAGACATAGTCGTGAAATTCGTCTTTCGCCGTTTCTGACTGCCAATCTGGCCGTTCGATCAACGAGGCGTCGCCCAGATAGGTGAACTCGGATGCATCACGCGGGCCAAGCAATGGGTGATTGATAATCATGTCCTGGCTTCCTCAGTGCAGATTCGGTTGCGGGCCTGCGCCTCTTTCGTCAATCATCCGACCGGTTTTGAAGCGGTCGAGGCGATATCCGGTGGCGACCTCATGCGGGCGATCAGTGGCCATCAAATGCGCAAAGCAAAAGCCCGAAGCGGGGGTTGCCTTGAAGCCGCCGTAACACCAACCCCCATTGAAATAGAGGCCCTCGATGCCCGTGTGATCGATAAAGGGTGATCCGTCCATCGACATGTCCATCACACCGCCCCACATCCGAAGCAGGCGCGTTCGGCCAATCATCGGCATGACAGCCATGCCCCCTTCAACAACATCCTCTACCACCGGCAAATTGCCCCTTTGGGCATAGGTGTTGTAGCCGTCGATATCGCCACCAAACACCAGCCCGCCTTTGTCGGACTGGCTGATGTAAAAATGCCCGGCCCCATAGGTGATTACACCGTCCAAAACAGGCTTTAGACCTTCAGACACAAAAGCCTGCAAAACATGACTTTCGATAGGCAGACGCATTCCCGCCTGCCCCATCACGCGACCAGACGAACCTGCAACAGCAACGCCCACCTTTTTGGCTCCGATGTAACCTCGGGTGGTTTCAACACCCAGAACTTTGCCGTTTTCGATACGAAACCCGGTGACTTCACAGTTCTGAATGATATCGACGCCCCGCTGGTCCGCCGCGCGTGCATAGCCCCAGGCCACCCCGTCATGTCGCGCCGTGCCACCACGCCGGTGCAGCAAGCCGCCAAGGATCGGGAACCGCGCGTTGTCAAAATTCAGGAAGGGATACATCGCGCGCACGCCCTCTGCATCCAGGAGTTCGGCGCCTGAGTCGGTGAACATCATCGCGTTGCCCCGACGACGGTAAGCGTCGCGCTGCGAATCCGTGTGACAAAGGTTAAGAATACCGCGTTGGCTGACCATCGCGTTATAGTTCAGGTCCTGTTCAAGGTTTTCCCATAGCTTGAGTGAGAGCTCATAAAACGGCTGGTTGCCGTCCAGCAGGTAGTTGGCCCGGATGATCGTTGTGTTCCGACCGACGTTACCACCACCGATCCAGCCTTTTTCCAAGACCGCGATTCTGGCTGCACCATGTTCCTTAGCCAAATAGTAGGCAGTTGCCAGACCGTGACCGCCACCGCCAATAACGATGAAATCATAGTCTGATTGCGGCTCGGGATCTCGCCACGCGGGGCCCCAACCCCTGTGACCATTCAGAACCTGTCGCAAAATAGCGAGAGCCGAATACCGCATCTGGATGTGTTCCTAACTGTCTGTGCACCGGCGCATATTGAGGCAGGTGAATGGCCGCGTCAGTGCTTATTCCGTCATGCACTTTAACAAGAGCGACAAATTGCAGACGAGTATGTGACTGTTCTGATGAGATGTGAATGCAAGAAGCCTTTTGTTTTTCTCAGGAGCGGGAAACTATCGAGTTGAAAATCTACCAAACCGTTCATGCCCCAGATAACGCTTAGCGGATCGTTTGCCTGACCGGCTTTACGATTCAAACTCCGGATTTCTGCACGTTTGCGGCGAAACAGTATCCGATTCCATGAACCGTCTTGATAAATGTCGGCTGGGTCGGGTCGGGTTCGATTTTTTTGCGAAGCCGTAATACGTGGACGTCAATTGTGCGGTCGCCGACTACGGTCTCGCGCCCCCGCGCCTTGTCCAGCAACTGATCGCGTGAAAAAACCATATGCGGGCTTGTGACAAAAGCTTGCAATACGTCAAACTCAGTCGTTGTCAGGGGCGTTTGCTGTCCACTGTCTTTGGAGGTCAGCGTCCGTTCATGAGGGTTCAAAACCCAATCACCGAATGTGATTAGCGCAGATTCAGACCCGTTTTCAGAGGTTGCGCTCTCTTCAGTTCGGCTTCTGCGCAGTACGGTTCTGATACGCGCCAGAACCTCACGTGCTTCAAAGGGTTTGGTGATGTAATCGTCGGCCCCGAATTCCAGGCCGACAACCCGATCAAATATGTCATCGCGGCCCGACAAAACGATAATCGGGATATTGGATTCAACGCGAAGCTCACGCGTAATGTCAAAGCCATTGCGCCCCGGCAAGCCGATATCCAGCAGGATCAGATCCACGCCCCCATGGGCCAGAACCGCATCCATTGCAGTGCCATCCGCCGCGCATGTGACCTGACAACCCTGTTTCTCAAGATACCTCTGCAAGAACGAGGTGATCTGCGGATCATCATCAACAACAAGAATATGTTCTTTGACCATAAGGGTTTCCGGGCGGGCGTTACTGGCTGGCGCAGACCTGTTGTAACCGCGCGCGCTTGGATCGTGCAAGCCGCGAGCGGTAACAGTTTTCAGCATAACGTGCGACATCAGAACCTTAGAAAGCCCAGCCCCTGCCCTGGGGACATTGTTTCGGTTTCGGCCGGGATGACCGCCAAGCCGTCGGCCTGCGCCAGCAACGCGACCCGCCCGCTATAGGACGGGGCCATCAGCCGCAGGCGCGGCGAGCCATCTGCCGAAAAGCCTTCGATCTGGACCGGTCGGTATTCTTGCCGGCCAGCGCGGCGTTGCAGCGGCTCCGCCAGAACCGCTTGTTCCGGCACTTGAGGTGCGCGATGCAATCCGGCTCGTCTTGCCGTCATTTGCGATCCGATAATTTGCCAGGTCACATAGGCCGACACTGGATTGCCTGGCAACCCGACATAAAGAGCATCCCCGCGCCGTCCGAACATGATCGGTTTGCCGGGCTTCATCGCAACCTTCATCACTTCGGTCCGGCCGCCGATCGCCTCAAACAAGCGTGGCATGTGGTCTTCATCCCCAACCGAAACACCGCCGGTCGTGATGATCAGATCAGATGTCTCACACGCATCACGCAAAACCTGCTCCAACAAGGCTGGGTCATCTTCGACCGGCCCCTTGTCGGTCAAATCGATCCAGGGCTTGTCCAACAGCGCCCGTAGCATATAGCGGTTCGAGTTGTAGATCTGACCGGGCCCGAGATCGTCACCCGGCTGTTTCAGCTCGCTTCCCGTTGAAAAGATCGTGACCTTCAGCTTGCGCACCACTTTCACCACACCATACCCGGCAGAGGCAAGGGCCGCTGCTTCTCGTGCAGTAATCTCGCATCCCCGACGCAGGATTGGGGCGCCTGCCTTCAGATCTTCGCCCACCCTGCGGATATGCTGCCCCGGTTTCGGCCGGCGGGTGAACCGGATGCCGTTCTCTGTGACGTCGCAATCTTCCTGCATCAACACCGCGTCGAAATCGCTTGGAACCGGCGCGCCGGTGAAGATACGCAGGGCACTGCCCAGCGGGGCCGAATGCGCACCGCTGTCTCCCGCTGCAATGCGCCCGCCAACCAGCAAATCGAACAGCGGACCGTCGCCCAGATCCTGAGTCCGAACCGCATAGCCGTCCATTGCCGAATTATCGAAGGTTGGCATGTCGACCTTGCTTGTGCAGTCCTCTGCCAGCACCCGTCCGATCGCTTGGATCAACGGTAATGTTTCCGTGTCGGTCAACGGATCAGAGACGGCCAAGCCGCGATTCAGTGCCTGTTCGACGGACAGGTACATATGAGCGTGGCGGTCACAGGCGCATCCATCAGCCATTTTGGTTCTCCAATTGTTCGAACAGCGCTTCAAACCCAGCCTGCTCGGCCTCACCGAGCTTGGGCAGATAGGCGCGCGCTTCTTCCAGGTTCGAGTTGGGATCGCCAACAACCAGCAGCATCACCATTCCGTGTCGGCCATGCACGCGGCAGCGAATACCATAGACGCCCTCTTTCTCGAAGGTCAGGTCCATCTCGGGCTTGCCCCTGATCTCGAAACTACGGGCTCCGACGGGGATCATTCGGATAATCGACGTTACCGTGTGACGCCCGGTCGACCCCTTGAAACGCACGGTTGCACCGGCGGGTACACGCAACAGGTTCGGCTCAAACCGAAAGGTATGCGCCGGGGTATCGGCATTCAAATCGATGATTTGATGCACAACGACAACCTCGGGAACGTCCGCGGCCTGCGCGACAGGAGCAAATGCCAATGCCCCTGCCAATATCGCTGCACATGGTTTCAGCGAAAATGTCATCTGTCCCTCCGGGTTCAGGCCGCCCGTGAAGGTTCCCCCAACAAATCGGCCAGCGCGCTTATCATTACCGGCCATTCGGCGCGGTGGTCTTCGTCGCGCAACTCGGTCAGCAATTGGCGACCAATGGACATCACTGCAGGGGCGTCGTCTTTGACATAGGTCAGGATTCGCTGCTCGGGGTTGGCCAGAAGGAACGGCACAATGGCAGCGCCTGCCTGATCCGGTGCTGTCACCGACAAAAGACGCATCGCTGCTTGCCGTACCGGGGCCGAGATGTCATCCAGCAGGCTGCGCGCCACGTCCGGGGTGCCATCCCATTGGGTTAGGACGTGCATGGCGTCGATGCGAAAGGCGGTATCTCCGGTTTTTATCATCGCCCGCAACTTACCTCTCAGCGCGTCTTGCGGTGGCAGATCGGCCTTTTGCAGCAGTTTCAACGCTTGCAGCGAAAGGGTGGAATCTGTGTGCGAAAGCCCCTGAGTGATCAGGTCGACAAGTTGCGCTTCGTCCAACTCAAGCCCGTTGCGCACAATCGAAACGCCAAGCGCTGCAAAGGCGTGTTGTGCTATGTCGGTTTCGGGGTCCTTGGCAATCTGAGCAAGCATGATCTGCATCCCGCGAATTTCGCCCAACAGGCGGATGGCAGACATGCGAGTTTCCCTTTCTAACGCCTCGGCATCGTCGTCCAACGCCACGCGACGGCGTTTGGGATGACGGGTCGCCTTGGCCAACAGAGCTTGTTCGCGTGGGCTAAGCGGCTGGACGTCGTCTTCCGAGGCCTCTTGTGTCATTTCAGCAGCAATAGCGTCATGACCCAAGATCGCGCCGAGGCTGGATGTCGGGCCGTTCTCGCCGCCTTCTGACACATCAAGACCCGCGTCTTGCAACGCGGCGATGTCGGTTAGCGGAGCGTCTCTTTCTTCCTCTTCTATTGCAACCGGCATCGGGGCCAACGCGTAGGACAGCAACAACTCGCGTCCCTGTTGTTGGTTTACATGCGGGCGATCCATGTCAGTAACGATCAAGGCAAGAGACGCCACAGCCTTGAGCCGAACGGACCGGAAGGGCGAGCGACATGCACGCTGCAACCATTCAGCCGCTTCGCGCAGGGGCGAAGTCGCAAGAGCATCCACGATAGCCCATTGCACGCGCTCAGCCTTGAGGTCATCGCTTTCAACAGAAAAAAGCGCATTCAGGCGATCCGCCACCAAAGTCGGCGCCAAAGCTGACAACAGGCCCAACGCCTGCGCCGAGACCTCGGGCTGTTGACCGGTGGCAAGGAAGTCCAGCACTTGCCAGCGCAAGTCTTCCTGATCCGCGATAGGCTGGCTACGATCCAGTCGATCGATCAGCGCCATTTGAACCTTGGCGCCGGGGTCACGCATCATACGATCCAGCAGTTCGGGTTCCGAAAAACCGGACTGATTGAGCGCGGCAATCCGAATTTCTTCCACAGAGTCCGTCAATGCCCGCTCGACCAGAACCGGATTGTTAGGCATCAGTGCCTCATAGGCAATCAAACGAACGGCACCATCCTTATCATTCAAAGCCTTGCGCAGAAGACCTTCGGCTTCTTCACCACCAATCGTCGCCAGGGTACGTAAGGTGCGGTGGCGCAGGCGGCGGTTTGAAGACTGTGTGAAAACGCCCAGAGTTGGCACGGCTGGTACGCCAATCCGTCCCAAAGCCTCGCAGGCAACATCGCCCAACTCCTGCCCGTCTTCGTCCATCAAAGCCATGACAATGGGTTCAATCGCGGCTGCATCCCCCATCTGGCCCAACGCCTTGATGGCCGCGATTTGGGTGTCCAACCAGTCGTCCCACTCATCCTGATGCAGCTCGTCTTCGTCCCACGTGATCTCGTCGCCTCGTCCGGTTACGAGCGTACGCAGATAGGGCGCGGCATCCGCTGCCTTCAACTCGGCCAAGGCGGTAACGCAGGCCAGTTTGACCTCACCACACGGGTCGTGGATCAGGTTTTCAAGCAATTGCGGGGCGGCTTCTTTCACACCCAATGCCCCTAAGGCTTGGGCGGCATCCTGTCGGACGTCCTCATCGTCGTCCAGCAGCGCTTCGATCAGGGCCGGGCTATTGCTGGCTCCAATGGTCGTCAGGGCCTGAATCGCGCGCAGGCGAATGACGTCATATTCGGATTTTGCATATTCGGAAAACAGGCCGGTGGCCTCGTCTCTCAGGGCGGTGTTGGTCTGAATGTTCATATCAAGCTGCCATGTTTGTGTTGGGAAGGTTGGGAAGTGGAAGGCAGGTTTCCCAACCGATACCTGCCTTCCAGGTGGTCCCTTCTGCAGTGGGACCGAACCAGAGGGGCGGCATGTCGTCCGCCCCCCGGTATGCTGTCATCAGGCGATGTCACGCGGTGCAAAGGACATCGTGCGGAACGACGTCTTGTAGGGGCTGGGCCCAAGTTTGCGGACTTTGGCAACACCCATCTTGTAGTTGTAGTTGCCGCTGATCCAGTCGACGATCCGGCCCTCAAGCGCGTTCGCAGGCTGCTGCATGTGCAGGAAGTCCATGTAGACCACGCTTTTCTTGATGGCGGGCGTGACCATGGCCACGGCGGTGATCGCCGCTTTGGTCAATTCGATATGCCCGTTCTCCATCAGTTTCGAGAACTGGAAGTCATCGCCTTCCACACCCAGCAGCGTGTGTTTGTTGCCCGGAACGCGTTCCGAATACACCATCACATAGTCGCCGCTTTCGATGCCGCGTTCAGCCGCATCGTCGGGATGGATTTCGACCCAGTTTTCCGGCCAACGCTGCACGATGTACGGGCGACGGCGGTCGTCAAAACCGGATTGCCAGCGTTCGTTGATCCGACCCGAGGTGGCCCACAGCTCGCCTTCTTCCTTGTTCGGGCTGAGCCATTCCCAATAGTCCGAGAACAGGTTCCAGGGCGATTTCTGGATGTTGCACTTGCCGGTCTGGCTGTTGAAATGCGTCAGCTTTTTGTTGAACACATCCGCGCCTGCCGCTCCGGTATCGGGCAATGTGCGGGTTGTGTCGTGCAGACGCTTGGTTTCAATCAGCGTGACACCATCGGCATCCAGCATGACCGGGCATTGTACACCATCGGTGCCGAACTCACGGACCTTCTGGTGCAGGCCTTTGCCCTCTTTCTTGGCCAAACGGTAAACAGCGTGGAAGTCCTTGCGCGACCCACGGGTAAAGCGCACGGCCTCTTCCGCTACCTCGTTCGAGTTCTGCCAATCGAACCCGTCAAAGCCCATCCGCTGCGCCAACTGCCCAACAATCCACCAGTCAGGTTTCGCTGAACCGGGCGCATCATAGAACTTCTGATACAGACGCAGGCGGCGTTCGCCGTTTGCACGCAGGAAGTCTTCTTCACCCCAGGTCGCTGCGGGGAACACGATGTCGGCATAGCGGTTGCCGATCGGGTCCTGCAGATAGATGTCCTGGTTGATCACCACCATGCCACCACTGTCGGCGCGGGCCTTCAACGTGTCGATCATCTCTTGCTTGTCGAAAGAGGCGATCTGGTGCGGGTTGCGAACGGTGAGTTCTTCGAACTTGTCTGCCAGCTGCTGGCTACCGCACATGGATTGGATCCAGGTGGTGCCGATAACGTGGGCCATACGGGTATGGCCCGCGATCAGATACCGGTCAGTATCCATGGCACGGCGACGACGACCCGGCAGTTTCTCAGGCGATTTGTTGCGCGGGTATTTCCCGCCCTTCACGCCGCCCCGCTGGTGGCCACCGGCCCGGCCAATGACCTGACCCGGACGACCGCCACACCCACAGATGATGCCCAGAGCGGAAATCGCCTGCGTGTTGCCGGTATTGTTGGACCAATAGAACCCTTTCTCGATCATGATCGAGGTTTTCGGGCGCGAGCCGTCATCCTTGGGTTTAGCAAGCCGTTCGGCGGCCGTGTAAATCTTCTGCACGTCGATCTCGGCCATGGCCGCAGCGGTCTCAGGCGCGAACTCGTCCTGCGACAGAAGCCATTCCTTCCAGTCGTCAAAGCCCTTGGTCTGGAACTTGCCCCAGGTTGTCCGCCACTGCCATGGCGTGTTCCGGGTGCCCTGACCAAAGCCGGATGAGCTTTCCCATTTGTTGTTGACCCATTTCTTGATCCAGTCGCTGTCTTCCCAGCCATTTTCCACGATGACACGGGCAATGGCGTTGACGACAAGCAGGTCAGTGCCCGGCAGAACGTCGATATGCAGACCGCCCATTTTCTCGGCATGGGCAACACCGGCAGACCGGCGTGGGATCAGATAGATTTCTTTCTGACCGTTCTGCATCCCTTTCATCATCCACTGGGTATAGAGGATGGTCTTGGTCTCATACGGGTCGGTGCCACAGACCAGCAGGGTTTCCGCATCGCGCCAGTCCTCATAGGAGGGGCCAAAGTTGTCAAAGCCCGCATCCCTGAAACCGGGGGTCGAGGTCACGTCAGACGGCGTGTCGTGGAAGGTGAAGTTGGCAGTGTTGATATGCCGCAGCGCGTATTTCGAGATCGCATAGGTGTTCTCGATATACTGGTAGCTGAAGGTTTTCACGCCATAAGCGTTGGTGCCGTGCTTGGCAATGACGTGGTTGCCCACCTCAGCCGCCACATCCAGCGCCAGATCCCACGGAACCGGCATCAATGTGCCATAAATCCGCATCAGCGGGGTCTTCAGACGGTCACGTGTCGGTGTCTGCGGGTTATAGCATTTCTGCGCGATACACCCGCCCCGCAAGGAGCTGTCGCCGTCAGTGTTGACGTATTGCGTGTCCTTGTCAGGAATGATCACCACGTGGTGCGGCTGACCTTTGTGCAGCACGATATTGTGCTGGTTCGGCGCGACCCAGGCACCCAAGGGTGCAACCGGGAAATCTTCGCCAAATGCGTTCTCGTCCGCAGTGGGGCCACCGGGCTTGGCCGTCACGGGCCAGCGGTAGACTTTGTAACCACAGGCCACGATGCAGTAATCGCAGGCGGTCGAGATGACCTCGGCACCTTTGGGCGGCAGCGGAACGTTGGTTTCGGGTACGTAATACGGGGTTGCCATGATACCGTCTCCCCTTATGCAATCAGGTTGTCGTAGCGGCCGTAGATCAGGCCGAACATGCCAACGGCGTAAATGTCATCACCGTCCAGTTCCAAAAGAACCTGAGGCAAAGACTGGTAGGCTTGCCCCGAAACGAGGATACCGTGCCGTGTCACGTCATAGGTGGACAGGTGCAGCGGGCATGGGCCCAGCACCTTATGTTCGGGTTTGTAGCTGTCGTACATCGACCCGCCCTGGTGGGTGCAGGTGAGGTTGAAAGCCACAACATCCCTTTCCGGACCGATGCCACCGCCGCTTTCCACGCCGGTCTTGACCAGGATCGAGTCCGAATAATCGCCCTCATCCGGGTAGTAGAATTCGACCGGAACATCCTGTTCCAGCTCGGACAGTTTGCCGATCAGCTTGCGCGGATAGGTGGATACTAGGGCGGGAACCTGTTCGGCCTGGCCGTGACGGGTGGGCATGGCCACCATCACGGCAAAGGTCGCGGCCCCCGAGGCGAACAGGAACTGACGGCGGTTCACGGTGCAGGCCTTTTTGGCCTCGCCCGAACAGCTGTATCCGGTTGCGTTATGATCTGTCATGACGCTTACTCCTCTGCTGCCGCAGGAAGCGGCTGGTAATCCGGCAGATCAGGTTCCTCGACCAGGATCTCGTCACCGGACAGGGATTTCAGGAAGGCCACCAGATCCGCCTTTTCCTGATCATTCAGGCCAAGGGGTTGGATCAGCTGGGTTTTGTTGGCCGAGAACTCATTCTCGCCACCGCCCTGGTTGTAGAATTCGACCACATCCTCAAGCGTCTCTAACATGCCATTGTGCATGTAAGGTTCGGTATAGAGGGTGTAGCGCAGGCTTGGTGTTCGGAACTTGCCCTTGTCAGCCTTTTCCTTGGTGCGGAAATAAAAGCCGGGGTCGTCCTTGGTGTGGCGATACATCTCTTCGGTCGAGCCTTTGGCATAAAGCTCATACCGGAAAGTGACTTGAGCCAAACCATCATCCTGCCAACCGTCATAGGGGGGCACGCCGGTGTTGTAATATTTCTCATCCGACAGCAGCGCACCGTTGTGGCATTCGGAACATTGCGCCTTGCCAGTGAACAACTCCAACCCGCGCTTTTGCTCGTCCGTCAGTGCCGCATCATCCCCGCGCAGATAATTGTCGAAGGGCGTGTCGGTCTGAACAATGGTGCGCTCAAACGCGGCGATGGCGCGCCATGCGTTCGAGATACGCGGCCATTGATCGCCAAAGACATCATTGAACCGTTCGACATATTCAGGAACGAAGGCCAAACGCGCCTCCATCATGTCGGCCTCGCCATTGCCGGCGACTGCACCGCCTGCGGCGGATTTCGCTTGGCTCTCAAGACTCTTGGACGAACCCGCCCAGAACAGTTTTCCATAGTAAGCCGAGTTCACAACGGTCTGGCTGTTGCGCCAGTGGGTTGTACCCGGATAGCCAAACGAGATCGGTGCCTCGACATCCCAGCCCACTTCGGGCAGGTGACAGGCTGAACACGGGGTCGATGGGTTACCGCCCAAACGCGGGTCGAAGAACAGCATTTTGCCCAGTTCGATCTTGGCGTCGGTTTGCGGGTTGTCCAGCGGGATGGGTGGTTCACCCAGCGCTACCAGTGGCGCATCCGGGTCGGGGTCTGCCCCGCCGATACCGGCCTCAATCTCCATACTGGTTTCCGCGATGGCCTGCGAACCAAGGACGGCAAACAGGGCAGCGGTGGCGATTGTGCCTGAAAGGTAAGACTTAAGGTCTTTCATGGGTCCACTCCTCAGTTTGTTGCGTCTTGCCAGTTTTCGATCGGCGCATAGTCCGTATCGATCTCTTCGGCGACGAATTCGGGGCCGGTCAGTGGCTCGCCGGACAATGCCTTGAGGAAGGCCACCAGTTGTGCTTGCTCGGTCTCGTTCAGGTTCAGCGGTTTGATGCGCGGATCCTTGTTTTCGTCGTCACCGCCACCGGCGTTGTAGAAAGCGACCACATCCTCCAGCGTCGCGATTGAGGCGTTATGCATATACGGTGCCGTATAGGTCAGCTCGCGCAGCGTTGGGGTCATGAAGGTGCCGAACGTGTCAGCGGTGTGGGTGCGGATATACGCACCAGGATCGGCGCGCAGGTTCATGTAGTTCTCGACGCCGAGGAACTTCATCATGGTCACGAAAGTGATGTGACGTTCCGGAGTTGCCCAGATATCGGGATTGTCGCCAACACCGATATTGTGCGGCAGGTCATCGGTGAACCGCTCACCCGAGTGGCACGAGTTACAGCCGCTTGCGTTGAACAACTCGTACCCCGCTTTGGCCTCATCCGACATCTCACCCGAGTCAAAAGGTGCCCCGCGCGAAATCAGCGTTTTCAGGTATTCCGGGATCGCGTTGCGAACACCGCCGTTCGAAGGTTCGCCAAATCCGGCGGCTTCGAACATCTCGACGTAGACCGGGTCCTGCTTGATGCGTTCCTGCATCAGGCGCATGTCCATATTCATCGAGTATGTCTCGGTGATGCTTTCGCGGGTCACATCGTTGAGGTTGGTGCCTATGCGACCGTCGTGGAACCACGCTGCGCGCTTGGCGCTGTTGATCAGCGTCGGCACGTTGCGGAAATGCAGGCTGCCCGCATATGCGTCTGACAGCGCTTGTCCGTCGGTGAACCCGTTTTCCGGCTGGTGGCAGCTGGCACAAGACAGCTCGGTGTCGCCTGACAGTCTTGGATCAAAAAACAGTCGTTTGCCAAGGGCCGCCTTGGCTGGGTCGAACTCTATGGCTTCTACCGGGCCCGGCTCATCCGCCTGGGCCTGGTGAACCGGGAACGCGACGCCCATCGTCAGCAGCGAAACTGTCGATAGCGCCGAGAACCATGTTCTGGCTTTGGTCATCATCTAAAAGCCCCTTTTTCGCTATTCCGATCTCTCGGCGTGGCCAAGGACCGGCTAAGCAAATACTAAGGAGCAGTTGTTTCGTGAGAATTTGAGCTTTGTTAAACTATGAGAAGAGATGTTAAATTATGTTACAAGCTCAGGTCATTTGAGATCGGATGATCCGGGCAAGCGACTGAACTTCCAGTGGTTTTTGAACCATGATGGGCGAGGCTCCGGCAACCGTTACCTCGGCATCGTCGAAATAACTGCTGATCAAAATCGCAGGCAAATCAGACCGCACTGCGCGTACGGATTCGATCAGATCTGTACCCCGAAGGCCAGGCATCATCAGGTCGCTGATCAGGATGTCATAGCCGTCGGGGTTCTCGCGAAACGCATCACGCGCTTTTAGCGGATCGGAATACGCCTCGACCCGATAGCCATATCTCGTCAGCAATCGACGGGTCACGTAAAGGATGTTCTCATCATCGTCGACCAACAGGACATGTTCGTCACCGGCTACGGCCTCGACCTCGGCCTGATCTTCAAGGCTGAGCGCAGGCATCAACGGATAGTACAGGCTGAAACAGGTGCCTTTGCCTGGCTCCGAAAGCAGTTCAACACGACCATGGCATTCCTCAACCGTGTTGTGCACGATGGTCAGGCCCAGACCGGTGCCTTTGCCAACAGGCTTCGTGGAAAAAAAGGGTTGGAATACCTGTTCCTGCAGGTCCTGGGCAATCCCCGGGCCCGTGTCACTGACATCCAGACGGATTACGCCGATGGCGCCGTCTGGCAGGTCATCCAGCGCATCCTTTTCGGCCAAGCCTATGCGCAACACAACTTCGCCGGGCTGATCGCCGATAGCTTCAAACGCATTGTGACACAGGTTCAAAAGAGTCTGGAAGAACAGGGTGCCATCAAAATCGGAAAAAGCAGTTTCGATCTCTACATCAAAGCGTGTTTGGACACTGGGTGGTGCAGACACCCGAATAAGGTCCAGTGCTTCCTGGGTGGCTTTGACCATATCGCCACGGCGCGGGTTACGTGGTCTTTGCCGGGCGAAGGTCAACATCTTGCGGACTAACGCTTGCGCGCGGCGCGCAGCGATTCGAATATGGTTGACCGAGGTCTGGATGTCGTCATTCCCTTCCGCATCCAGTTCGATCAAATCGGCATTCCCGGTGATACTCATCAACACGTTGTTGAAATCATGCGCAACTGAGCCTGCCAGAATGCCCACTGCTTCCATCTTCTGCACTTGGGCAAATTGCTCATGCGTGCGCCGGGTTTCGGTGATGTCTTCGCCAATCCCAATGTAGTGGGTAACTTTGCCGTTTTGATCGACCAAAGGAAAAATCGCGGTCGACACCCAGAAATGATTGCCGTCTTTGCTCAGGTTCCGAAAGATGCCGTACCAGCTTTGCCCACGTTGCAGTTTCTGCCTTAGATCGGTGTAAACCCCCTGCCCCGAATGTCCTGATTGCAGCATTTTGGGGGTGCGTCCATAGATCTCGTCGGCTTCGTATCCGCTGAGATCAAAGAACTTGCGATTGGCATATTCGATCTTCAGTTCCGTGTCCGTGATTATGATCGAGGCCGGGCTTTGCTCGACTGCCCGTGCAAGTTTGCGCTCGGCCAGTTCCACCTGTTCACGCAACTCCAATTCGGCTTTCAGACGACGATTGGTGCGTAGGATATTGGCGATAAGCAACGTGGTCAGGATCGCGATCACGCCGACAACAACAATCAAGCCAACCAGCAGGACAGAAAAACGCCGCACCAGCTGTTCCCCTTCCGAGAACGCCTGCACCATATCTGACAAGCTTTGATCCCGCTCGGTGATCCAAAGCGCCTCGAGCTGGGACAGCGCTTCTAGTGCGTCGCTGTCATCGACCCGCACCAGAGCATCTATTTCTTCGGCACGCAGGCCGTCGGCTATGCCCGCTTCGATCTTGGGAATATTCCCAATATACTCGCGCGCCACCTTTTCGATCCGCTGCAACGCATCCAGTTCGATCTGCGAAGGGGCAGCATTTCGATAGGTCTCAATCGTTGTAAGCAGGTTCTGCGACTGCGTTTGCAAGATCGGACTGTATTCGGCGTCAAGCCGCAAGACGTAGTTCTTGAAGTTGTGGATCAGCCCGCCATACCCAAAATATCCCCGGATTTCCGATATCCAATATCCGCGTGGGGTCGTCTCGACAGAATAACCCTGCCAAACCTTTCGCATCTCGCCGATACGGTCTGTTGTTTCTCGGGACATGTACAAAAATACCGAGAGTATAAATGCTAGCGCGACACCCATCGCGATGGCCACACCAAGCGGTGCGGTCAAAGATTTTTCTGGTGGGGCACCTTTGGTTGTCGCGGGTTGGCTCATTGTGAACACCATTGTTCCTCCGACCTGATCCTTGCCGTTTGGACTTACCCTTGGTACCCGGACGACACACTTTTTGCGAAGCGCTTTTAGCGCGGCAAATCGTGCCTTCTTTGGGATATGCGGATTTGCTCAGACAATCTTGGCTGAGTGCCAGACGTTTTTGACCGTCATGTAATTCTCAAGCCCTTCGGTTCCGCCCTCACGGCCGGACCCGCTGGACTTGACCCCTCCGAAGGGTGTTTCCGGCATCGACGCTTCAAGAGTGTTAATCGACAGGTTGCCAACCTCAACCTCATCGACAAGTCGGTCGATGTAGTCTGCCCTGTTGGTAAAGGCGTATCCGGCCAGGCCATAGGGAACAGAATTTGCCTGTTCGATCGCTTCGTCCAACGACGATACAGGGTTGATGACGGCCACTGGACCAAATGGTTCTTCCTGCATGATCCGCGCAGTCTCAGGAACGTTCAACAAGACCGTAGGTTGGAAGAAGTAACCTTGGTTTCCCAAAGGCGCGCCTCCTGTGGCGACAATCGCGCCTTTGGCGCGCGCGTCTTCGACCAATTCACTCAGCGCGGGCACGCGTCGGTCGTTGGCAAGTGGGCCCATTTCGACCTCAGCATCCAAACCGTTACCAACAACGGTGTCAGCAGCCCGCTGCACAAAATCACGAGCATATGACTCAAAAATGCTTTGATGCACAAAGAAGCGAGTGGGCGAAGTACAGACCTGCCCCGCGTTGCGCATCTTGCGCACCGCGCCAGAGATGGCCGCAGCTTGTACGTCGGTGTCTTCGCACACAATGACCGGTGCATGCCCGCCCAACTCCATCAGAACGCGTGTGTCACTTTGCGCTGCCAGAGCGGTCAGGTGTCGCCCAACGGTTGTAGATCCGGTAAAAGCCACAAGGCGTACCGGATCCTGAGGGATCAGATGCCCGGAAATTTCCGCCGGTTCCCCAAATACCAAATTCAGAACACCCGGCGGTAACCCGGCATCTTCAAACGCCTTGGCGATATGTAAGGCCCCTGCGGGGGTTTCTTCTGCGGCTTTCAAAATCACCGAACACCCCGAAGCCAATGCACCGGCGATTTTCCGGGCCGGTTGGCTCATGGGAAAATTCCACGGTGAAAACGCGGCGACAACGCCAATTGGCTGGTGATGTACGGCGAATTTGTGACCCCAAGCCGCCGGAATGATACGCCCATAGGTTCGCATGGCCTCGCCCGCGTCCCATTCAAAGAACTCAGCGCCTCGGATCACTTCAAGTCGGGCTTGCTTGAAGGGTTTGCCATGCTCCAGGGTCATTGAATGCGCAATCACGTCGATGCGTTCGCGCATCAGGGCCGCAGCACGCAGGATTGTATCCGCGCGTTCGCGAGGAGACGTGCGGCTCCAGACGCGGAAGCCTTTGACAGCAGCTTCCAGCGCATCGTCCAGGTCCTTGACCGACGCGCAGGGCAGCCGTCCAAGCTCTTCTTCGGTCGCCGGGTTAATCACCGGGATGTCACGCCCGGTCTTTCGCCACGCGCCATCTATGTACAGTTTGAGCTCTGGATACATGAAGCTGACACCTCTTCTTGCCTTGTTTTCAAATCGCGCGACGCCTCGTATTACATCAAGTGAATTGAACAAATACGGGTATCACTTTGGCGAATAGCTGATCGGTTTACCCTGCGCCGCCCTGTGCAATGCTGTCTTAAAGGCCCGGCCGGCGGGCGACAGATCATCGTCTGCTCGGAAAGACACACCAATCGGTCCCTGCCCGAACGGAACCGCCCAGGCCAGCTGGGCAAGGTGCCCGTTTTCGATATCCTGCGCGACGACTTCTGCGGGCATAAGGCCGATCAAGTCGCGTGATTGCAACAGCGCCCGGTTCGTCAGATATGACACCGACTCGATCATAACTGGCGGCACATATTGCTGCTGGCCAACAAAGAAATGATCGACCTGACGGCGCAACGTGGTCTCTTGCGGGGGAAGTATCCAGCCGAATGGTTTGGTTTGGGCAAATGTCACGTCGTCCCGACCGGCCAGCGGGTGCTGCGGACCGACAATGGCCAATATTCGATCCTCAAACAGTTTTTCCTGCCGGATCTTGTCGCGATGCCGATGCGAGGGCAGACGGCCCACAACCATGTCGATCTCTCCTGAAAGCAGCCGGGGCATAAGGACCTCGTTGGTGCCTTCGCTGATCTTGACCGCCACATTCGGGCGGTCTTCCAGCAGCAGTTCAATGGCCGCAGGCAAAAGACTGGTCGACGCTGCAAGCAACGTGCCAACCACAACGCGACCCGAATTCCCTTCGTTTAAGTCATCAAGTTCCTGCGCAGCGTTCGAAACCTGGGCAAAGATCAGCTTCCCATGACGGATCAGGGTCTCTCCGAAAACAGTTGGGACCACCCCACGATTGGTGCGCGTGAACAGTTTAACCTCGAAGTCCAGCTCAAGATCCTGAATCATCTTGGTGGCAGCGGGTTGAGAGATTCCCAACTCGCGCGCAGCATTCTGGATGTTTCCATGCGCACCCACCGCGACCAGCAGACGCAGTTGGCGCAGTTTCAGCCGGGTCAACGCACGATCCACGATGCGGGAATGACGCCCAACCATGGCTAGAGAACAATCGGTTTGCAAAGCTGATCCAGCTTGGACAGCACGCTCATCGCCGCAAGCGCCGAGCTTCGCGGATTGTCGGGCAGAGCTGTGCCACTGATCCGAAACTGAAAGGTGCCAAAGTCGCCTTCGGCCTCGACCTCGTGAATGTTCTTCTGAATTGTCGGATCGGCGATCAACCGAACTTGTGTTTTGTCAAATCCAACACCCGCCAATGCAACGGCAGCTGCGACATTGGCATTCTTGGGATAGGCCAACGCTGCTTCTCGGGCAGGACCCTGAAAATGCGTTTCGGCCTTGCTGATATTGCCCAGATCAAGAGATTGCTCAGCAAGCGACCCTTTCCACCCCGCAGGTGGTTTGCGCCCCACATAGGTAACGGACTTAAGCGGACCAACTGCAGCAGCGCTAAGGCAGTCCAACCCTCCAATAGCGCCACTAGCCAAATGCAAGCGGCCCCCACCTTGTCGCGCGGCCCTGTCCAACCGGTCCGCAACCTGCTGATCCGCCAGCGCCCCGACCGAGACACTGATTATATCGGTACCCCGTGCCAGAATGTCTGGCCCCAA
Source organism: Ruegeria sp. HKCCA5929 (assembly GCF_013034525.1). Classification (NCBI taxonomy): domain Bacteria; kingdom Pseudomonadati; phylum Pseudomonadota; class Alphaproteobacteria; order Rhodobacterales; family Roseobacteraceae; genus Ruegeria; species Ruegeria sp. HKCCA5929. The sequence goes on along the minus strand of NZ_WQGE01000003.1, from coordinate 293,815 downwards.
ACCGGCCAAAGCCTCGTGCCCTGCGCAGTCGAGAACCATATCAACACCATCGGGCAGATCCTCAACCGAGCCGACGGACAGGGGCGATTTTGAATCGACACGATGCGGCCTGACCATAATGGCCGCCAACTCGTGCCCATGTTCTGACAAGGCGTGCTGTACATATTGCGCTATTGCGCCGGTTCCGATGACTGCAATTTTCATGCCTGAACCCTAGACCAGCACTGAAAAAATCTGAATTGGTAAGTTTGTGATATAAATAATTCCGATAGCCATTTCCCTGAAATTGCTCTGGATCGACTGTCGCGTTGTGCTTTTCATAAGCTCAAAGCCACTGGGACTGCGCTAAAAATGAAATACTCAAAACACGACGCCAAAGCCTACGCACGCGAAAACATGACGGGGATCTGGGCTGCGGCGTTGAATCCGTTCAACGAAGACCTGACGCTGGATGAGGCCGGACTGCGCGCCAACATCCGCCATTGGATCGACGATCTGGACATTCAGGGCCTGTTCATTGCCGGAAAACAGGGCGAGTTCTTTTCGATGAGCCTTGAGGAACGCAAGCGGAACTTCGAAATTGCCGTCGAAGAATGCGCAGGCAAGGCCGGCGTGATTGTCTCGGTCTCAGATCAGAACATGAATACGGCGTTGGAGCTGGCGCATCACGCGCAGAATTGCGGAGCGGACTACATCGTGCTGCACGCGCCGGTTCTGAGCTTTGTGCAGGATCGCGGTGAAGTTTTGTATCAGTATTACAAACGCTTTTGTGACGAACTGGACATCGGCATCGCCATGTGGAGCCACCCGGACAGCGGTTATCTGATGCAACCCGAAGAATGCGCGCGCATAGCGGATCTGCCGAACATTGTGGCCATCAAATACTCGGTCCCACGCGAGATGTATGTGAAGCTGACCCATATGGTAGGCGACAAGATCCATGTCTCGACCTCGGCCGAGCATGAATGGCTGGACAATATCCTGGAACTCGACTGGAAGCTCTATCTTTGTTCCTCCCCGCCTTATCAGTTGCAAAGCAAAGTTGATCAGCGGATGAACGAATACACGCAACTGGCCTTTGCCGGAAAGGCTGATGAAGCGCGACGTGTGTTTGACAGCCTGAACCCGGTTCGGGATGCCATGAAACGCACGCGACCTGCAGGTAAACCCACGGCATTTGGAAAGTATTGGCAGGAGTTACTGGGTCAGGTCGGTGGCCATGTGCGTCCACCGATGCTGGAATTAACCGAGGCTGAAAAGACGATCATTCGCAAAGCCTTCGACGAATGCGGCCTGCGCGTCTAAAACGGTTACGCGCTGAGCTTTATAAAGAAATCTGATAGCTAGATGCTGATAATTTCTTTGCTGTTATGGAAAAACGCGCCAAACTTTCGGGGATAGGGAGTGGGACATGTCAAAACTGAAAGCATTCAACTTCAAAGCCTGGATCGACGAACACCGCCATCTGCTCAAGCCACCTGTAGGCAACCGACAGGTCTGGGAAGATGCCGATCTGATGGTCACGGTTGTTGGTGGGCCGAACAAGCGGACCGATTATCATGACGATCCTGTGGAAGAGTTTTTCTTTCAGCTGGAAGGCGACATGGTTCTGAAAATCTTTGACGGCGAGGAATTCTATGACGTTCCGATCCGCGAAGGTGAAGTGTTCCTGCTGCCACCGCATGTGCGCCATTCTCCGCAACGCCCACAGGAAGGCTCGATTGGGCTTGTTATCGAACCAAAACGCCAGACAGGTGAGCTGGACGCCATCGAATGGTACTGCTTCGAATGCGGATCACTGGTGCATCGTGCGGAAATGCAGCTAAAGTCCATCGTTGATGACCTGCCTCCGGTTTATCAGAAGTTCTATGCCTCGGAAGAAGATCGTACTTGCCCGAACTGTCAGGCGGTGCATCCGGGCAAGGAACCGCCCGAGGGCTGGGTTACGTTGTGAAATAAGATCAAAACAGGGGAAGTCATGAAACATATTGCAAAAATTGCCGCCTCTGCGGTTGTGCTGGCAATGTCATCCGTCGCCGCTCAGGCCGAAGAATTCCGGTTGGGGCTGATCACACCTCCACCGCACATTTGGACCAAAGCTGCTGAGGCGTTTGGGGCTGAATTGAATGAGGCCAGTGGCGGCGCGCATTCGGTGTCGGTTTTCCCGGCGCGCCAGCTGGGGAACGAAGCTGAAATGTTGCAGCAATTGCAAACCGGTGCGTTGGACATGGCCTTCATGACGGTGGCCGAGGTTTCTAACCGCGCGCCCGAGTTAGGGGCTTTTTACGCTCCCTATCTGGCAGATGACATTGGTCACGCGGGTCGCATCCTGCGATCCGACACGGCTAAATCCATGCTGGAACCGCTGCCAGGACAAGTTGGCGTCGTGGGCTTGGGATATGGTATGGCCGGGCTGCGCCAGATCGTCAGCCGCGGCGATGTTTCATCCGCCGAAGATCTGTCTGGCCTCAAGCTGCGGATCACGCCATTCACGCCTATCCTCGACTTCTACAACGCAGTAGGTGCCGCGCCCACACCAATGCCCTTGCCAGCGGTCTATGATGCACTGGCCAACGGCCAGGTCGACGCCATCGACATGGATGCCGAGCTGATCTGGGTTCTGAAGTATTATGAACACGCTGACACCATCGTGCAGTCGGATCATATGATGTTCCCGATGGTTGGTCTGGTATCGGCCAAGGTCTGGGCGGGTTTGTCGGAAGAAGACCGAGCGATGATTTCTGAACTGATGGCCAAACATGTCGACAGCACCATCGACGCCTATGTCGAAAACGATTCTAAATGGCTGGAGCAGATCGAAGGCACGGGCAAAGCCTACAAGAAGGTTGACGCCGCATTCTTTGGCGACGCGATTGAAGAGTGGAACGGGATCTGGTCCGAGAAGACCTCCTCACTTGACGCTTTGCGGCAGACTGCGGCAGAAACAAAATAACGAAAACGGCATGACGAAAAGGGCGCAGGTCGAACCTGCGCCCTTTCTTACGGGAGAACAGCGATGTTGTATCGGCTGTCGGCTGGCTTGGCGCGGGTCGAATTGTGGTGCGCTGCCTTTCTGGCGGTCTGCATAACCGTTCTGATTTTGCTGAATGTCGTGACACGTACAGCGGGCAACGCGCTGTTCTGGGTCGATGAACTGGCAATTTATGCCATGGTTTGGATGACGTTTTTGGGGGCATCTGCAGCGTTGCATCATCGCAGTTCGGTGTCGATTTCCATTCTCTCCGACAATGTGCCGGATCACGCTAAACGGGTAATCCACAAGACGGTCGATGTGGTTGTGTTCGCCTTTTCCATTGCGATGCTGTGGTTCTGTTGGCGCTGGTTTTTGCCGTTGGACATCGCGCGCAACGGCTTTGACGCCGTGGCTTTTCAAGGACAGACGTTCAATTTCATCTATGCCGAGCCGACACTGACCCTGGGCCTGCCAAAGTATCTGTTCTGGCTTGTTATGTGGCTGTTTGCGCTTGGTGCAACTTTGCATTCCACCATGCACTTGCTGCGCGCTCCGGCGAAGGGATCGCAACCATGAGTCCCATCGTCTTTCTGGCCACCCTTCTACTGTCTGTTCCTGTGGCGATCGTACTGGCCATCACGGCCATCTGGTACATTTGGGAAAGCGGAAACACGATACTTTATGACAGCTTCGCGCAGAAAATGTTCGGGGGTCTTGAGAACTATGGCCTTCTGGCTATTCCGCTGTTCATGCTGACCGGCGAGCTTATGAATGAGGGCGGCATGACCCGACGCCTTGTTGCGCTGGCGCGGGTGTTTGTTGGCGGGTTTCGTGGCGGGTTGGCTTATATCAACCTTCTGGCCAATATGTTCATGGCGGCGATCATCGGCTCTGCCACAGCACAGATCGCGGTGATGTCGCGCGCCATGGTCCCTGCGATGGATGAAGAAGGTTATGACAAAGGCTTTGCCGCCGCGACCACAGCCGCTGGTGGCCTATTGGCCCCGGTCATTCCGCCATCGATGATGTTTGTGATCTTTGGTGTGCTGGCCCAGATCCCCATAGGTGATATGTTCATTGCGGGTATTTTGCCGGGCTTAATTCTGGCTGGTGCTTTCGCGCTGGTCATCACTTTGATTGGTTGGCAGCAACAATTTCCCAAAGGCCGCTGGATGACGCGTGCCGAGGCTTTCAGGTCTCTGATCAGCGCAGCCCCGGCCCTGCTGATCCCGCTTTCGATCATCGGCGGCATCCTGTTCGGGATCGCCACCCCGACCGAGTCCGCCGCGATTGCGTCCCTGATCGCCTTTCTTGTGGGCTGGCTGGTTTATGGCGACCTGAAGCCGCAAAACCTGGCCGAGATGTTCAAACGCACCGCCGCCAATGCTTCGATGATCCTGTTCATGATTGCGGCCGCCAGTGTGTTTGGTTGGGTCATCATCTACGAAGAGATACCGCAGCATCTGGCCGGGTTGATCACATCCGTCACCTCGAACCCCTTTGTATTTCTGCTGATTGTAAATCTGGCTCTGTTGCTGGTTGGAATGGTGATTGACGGCATTGCAGCGATTATCCTGATCACGCCTATCCTGCTGCCCATTGCAACCGGGTCTTACGACATCAGCCCCTATCAATTCGGCATCGTCGCCTGCCTGAACCTTGTGCTTGGTTTGCTGACCCCGCCTGTAGGGATCGGATTGTACATCGCCTCATCCATGAGTGGCACAACACCCGGTTCGATCCTCAGATCGCTGTGGCCTTTCCTGATCGCGGTGGCGTTGGTTCTGCTTTTGCTCAGCTATTTCCCCAGCCTGTCGACGGTGTTGATCTAAGGTTGATCCCAAAAGCCCACCAACCCAAGCAAATTGACAGGAAACATCCTGTCCTCGCACCGCGCTCTTGACCCGCCCTGTCCTGTCGTTCTTGATGAGATCAAATACTCTTGTCGGCTCGCAAGCCGAGCTTAAGGGTTAAACGAAAAAGCGGAGAGCGTGGCACCGCATCGACGATGTCACGCGCAAGGTCAAATGGCTGATATTGCGAACTGGCTGAGCGAACATGGCTTGTCCAAATATGCAGATGCCTTTGCCAGGCATGAGATCGAGTTGGGTGATCTCTCGGAACTCAGCGATGATGACCTTGTAACCATTGGCCTGCCCCTTGGGCCAAGACGCCGTTTCCTGAAAGCTGTTCGCCAAGGTGCTCAAGGTCGATCCGGCACAGAGGCCAATATCATTGCTGAACGCAGACAGCTGACAGTGATGTTTATTGACCTCGTGGGCTCTACACCGCTGTCGCAACAGCTAGACCCCGAAGATCTGGCCGAAGTTCTGAGATTGTTCAAAGAAACTTGCGCAGCAGCCGTTGCAGCCTATGACGGCCACATCGCCAGCTATTATGGCGATGGCATCATGGTGTTTTTTGGATTTCCGCACGCGCACGAAGATGATCCCGAACGTGCCATTCACGCAGGTCTACGAATTATTCGCGAAATCCCTGCCTTGCGAACGCATGCCCAGCTTCAGGTGCGGATCGGCATCGCAACCGGATTGGTCGTTGTGGGCGATTTGCGTGGCGAAAAGATGTTCGAGGATGGCACGGCGATGGGGGAAACTCCCAACCTTGCCGCGCGGCTGCAGTCCATGGCGGATCCGGGCACGCTTATTGTCGCGCCGACAACCCACGAACTTGCGGGTGACACGTTTGAATATGTGCGTCGTGGGACGTTTCAGCTGAAAGGCTTCGCCAAGGGAGTCGAAGCTTGGCAAGTCACCGGAACGCGCCAAACCCTAAGTCGGTTCATAGCGTCCGGTGACATCGCGATGAACTCTCTTGTTGGTAGAACGCTAGAGTTCAAAACGCTGCACAGCAAATGGGATTTGGCCCGCCAGGGGCATGGTCAGGTGGCGTTGGTGTCAGGCGAGGCTGGTATCGGCAAATCGCGTCTGATTGAAGAGCTGAGCCGTACGATCCCCGAAGCCTCTTTCCGGCACATCCGTTTCCAATGCTCACCTTACCATGATGCAAGTGCGTTATATCCCGTTATTCGCCAACTTGAGTCCGCCGCAGGGTTGAGAGCGGACGACAGCGCGACCCAGAAATTGGACAAGCTAAAACGCGTTTTGGGCACACAGTCCGAAAGTGCGTTGAAATTGGCCGCGTCGCTTCTGTCAGTTCCGTTCGAGCATCAGTTGGGCCCGCTAGATCTGACCCCTGAGCAGGTCATGAAACAGACCCTGGATATGCTGGTGGACCATCTGGTCACAATGTCTAGGAAGGCCCCGGTTTTGGTGCTTTTTGAAGACGCGCATTGGGTAGACCCAACGACAAAGACGCTGCTGGATCTTTTCGTCGATCAGATCGGCGACGCATCAGTCCTTATGGTGATGAGTTTTCGCACAGGTTTTGACCCGGACTGGTCATTTACCTCAAATCTCACTCATTTTGATTTGAAGCAGTTGGGCTTTGCAGAGATCAAGGAGATTGTAGACGAAGTCGCTACTGGCGCAGCCGTTCCAAATGCAGCCTATGACCTGATCGCGGCGCGCTCGAATGGGGTTCCGCTCTATGTTGAAGAAGTCACCAAGGATCTGCTGGAAGCCAGTTTCCGGCCGGATAGCCCGGATGACTATACACCTGATCAAACCTCAGCGTCGTCATCAGTTCCGAAAACTCTTCATGACGCCTTAATGGCCCGACTTGATCGATTGAGCTCGGCCAAGGAGGTCGCCCAGATCGGAGCGGTCATTGGCCCGCAATTCTCGTATCCCTTGATCGCGCAGGTTTCGCGTTTTGATGAAACGGCCTTGCGGGCAGGTCTGGATTTGTTGGTGGATGCAGGCATCATGACGCTGTCGGGAACAGAATACGAAGAAACCTTCAGTTATCGGCACGCGCTGATCCGCGACACGGCTTACAATAGCCTTTTAAAGCGAGAGCGCCGGACGCTGCACGCTCGCGTGGTTGAAGCTCTGAACCAGACTGAACATCAAGACACGGCTGTTGGACCTGAAATTCTGGCCCATCACTACACGATGGCGGATATGCCAGAACAGGCGATCGATCACTGGTATCTGGCGGGTCAACGCGCTGTGGAACGATCAGCGGGCGTGGAAGCTGTGACACAGCTGGGCAGAGCTATCTCTTTGCTGGAAAAAATAGAGGAGTCCGTTGACAGAGACCGCAAAGAAACGCGGATTCAAATTCTGCAGGCTGGCGTTCTTCGTTCAACCGCAGGAATAGCAGCAGATGAAACAGGGGCGGCTTACGCACGAATTCGCGACCTGTGCAACCGGTTGGGTGAAACTGAGCAGTTGTTTCCCGTACTAAACGGCCTTTACGCGTATCACCTTGTAAGGGGCGAGTACAATTTGGCCAGGGACACGGCTTCACAATTGCTGGACCTGGCACAGCTGACCAAGGAAACGCACCATATCATGATCGCCCATCGGGCCATGGGTGCGGTCTTGCTGCACATCGGGGATTTGGAACCGGCCTGCGATCACCTGAAACAGGCGCTGGAGTTATATGAACCGGAACAACACGGCCGCCTTGCTTATGTGTATGGCACCGATCACGCAGCCATCACATCGTGTTTTCTGAGCATCGCAGTCTGGATGCGCGGCCAGCCGGATCATGCGCTCGAGATTCAACAGCAGGCAGTTTCGGCGGCTCAAAAGTTGAACCATGCGCACAGCCTGGCGCAGTCTTTGACCTATCTTTGCATGCTGCACCTGCTCCGGCGCGAGCCTGAACAGGTTTATGATGTTGTGGCGCGGCTGGAAGCTCTGGCCATAAAGCACGCTTTTCCGTTCATGACGTTGACGGCAAATGTCTGGCGCAGCTGGGCGGATGCGTTGCTTCATCCGGACCAGAAAACTTTCGGCGCATTCCGCAACGCTGCCGAAGCGTGGTGGGCCAGTGGGGCGGGAAATTACAAACCCCTGTTCTTGACTGCATTGGCCGAGGTCTCATTGAACGCAGAGGATGTAAAAACAGCGCAAGATCTTCTGGGCGAGGCACGCATGCAGCAAGATTTGACCAACGAAGGGTGGGCGCAGGCTGAAACTGATCGAGTTGAGGCAATGGTGCAGTCCTCGGATCAACCTGCCGACGCCCTTTTTGCGCGCGCTCTGAAAACAGCGCGCGAACAGCAAGCCAGAATGTTGGAACTGCGAACTGCGGTGGAGTATTTGCGGACCTGCGAGCGCTGCGATTTTGCACCACAGTTTCCACCAGACGTGGACGGCATTCTAAGCACGATCACGTGGGGGGCACAGAACCGAGATATCGCAGACGCTTTGGCCCTGCTGGAACATGCGAAAACGTCGTAAGTGTATTTTCAAGCTGGAGAGTGAGTGAACCAGTTCAAAGTCTTCCAGGTTGAATTTTGCCGTTTAATTTGTCTCGACGTGACTTCGATTTACGAGTCTCCGAGGTTATCTCTCGCTCGGGTCGCTTTCCGCATAATCGCGCAAAACGTCAATATCCGCGATATCGGCATGATTTCTGTTAATCTTGACACCGACAGACTTCAAACGTGAAAACGCGCGGCTCAGGCTTTCGGGTTTCATTCCCAGACGGCCAGCTATCAACATCTTGTCGTAGGGCAGCTCTACTTCGCACGCACCGCTTTCGATTTCACATAGATTCAGCAGGAACTCTGCAACGCGCTGCGCGCCCGTTTGCGCCTTGAGCTGCTCGAGCTGCGCAACAAGAGAATGCAGGTGTGTAAAGGTAGACGCCAGGATCGATACACCTATTTCCGCGTCTTCCCGCATCAGCGCCAACAGTACGGGGCTGGGAATGTGCATCACTTCGCAAGGTGACACTGCTTCGGCCGAGACTGGGTACGGTACATCCCGAAGGGCCACGGCCTCACCAAAACTATCGCCTCGCGTGAAAACACTGACGACCGCTTCCGCACCCGTAGGTGTAACCCGGAACAGCTTGACCCAACCGGCCAGAACGACGTGAACGGCTTTAGCTTCTTCCTCTTGAAGAAAAATCGTCTCGCCCCGGTCATATTTTCGCCAGACGGCCTGACGCAACAAAGTATCGACATGCTGCTCGGGCAGGCTGCGCAATAGCAGTGATTGGCGTGCGATTGCCTTTTGTGCCTCATGCGACATGCAGGCATCCCCCTGTTAGTCCGTTCCGGGCCGACCCCGGGTTAGCATCCCTGGGCAAAGCTATGCCAAAGCACGCTTAGTGTTGCCAGCCCTATTCTTGCGCCGAAACTTGACAATTGTCATGTCACGACCAAGTCGACTGCCTTAAATTCAGCTCAAAGCCAGTTATCCGGGGAGTACGTCAGATGGACTTCGAGCGTTTTTTCAGCCAGAGCCTCGACACTTTGAAAGATGAAGGCAATTATCGCGTTTTCATCGATTTGCAACGACGTTGTGGGGCGTTTCCGAATGCGCGGCAGACGGATGGACCGGTTCAGCGGGACGTTCGAATCTGGTGTTCGAACGATTATCTGGGCATGGGTCAGCACCCCTCGGTGATCACTGCGATGCACGATGCCCTGGAGCGCTGCGGTGCTGGAGCAGGTGGAACCCGCAACATTTCAGGCACCACCCATGACCATGTGGTACTTGAGGCTGAACTGGCTGATCTGCATGGCAAAGAAGCGGCGCTACTGTTTACCTCGGGTTATGTTTCAAATTGGGCCGCGTTGGGGACGCTGGCTGCGAAAATCCCGGGTCTGATAGTTTTCTCTGATGCGTTGAACCATGCCTCGATGATCGAAGGCATCCGCCACTCACGGGCGCAGAAGGTGATCTGGAAACACAACGACCTTGCGGATCTGGAAGCCAAACTGGCCGCCGCCGATCCCAACGCGCCCAAGATGATCGCATTCGAGTCTGTCTATTCGATGGATGGCGACATTGCCCCGATCAAAGAGATTTGCGATCTGGCCGACAAATTCGGCGCAATGACCTATCTGGACGAAGTCCACGCAGTTGGTCTTTATGGCCCACGCGGAGGCGGTATTGCCGAACGCGAAGGGCTTATGGATCGTTTGACCGTTATTGAAGGTACGCTGGGTAAGGCTTTTGGTGTGGTGGGTGGGTATATCGCTGCCTCTGTCGCACTGTGCGATTTCGTGCGCAGCTTTGCCAGCGGGTTTATCTTCACCACCGCATTACCGCCATCCATCGCGGCAGGCGCTGCGGCCTCAATCCAGCATTTGAAGCAATCGACCACGGAACGTGACTTGCAAAAACAACGGGTAGCACAGGTTCGGGCCCGGCTGGACGTCGAAGGCATTCCGCATTTGCCCAACCCCAGCCACATCATCCCGGTGATGGTTGGCGATCCGGTGAAATGCAAGTTCATCTCGGACACCCTGCTGGAAGAATTCGGCATCTACATCCAGCCCATCAACTATCCCACCGTTCCCAAAGGCACCGAGCGGTTGCGGATCACGCCGTCACCGATTCATACCGACGAGGATATCGATCAACTCGTCGGTGCGCTGTCAGCCCTATGGCAGCGCTGTCAGATCGCGCGCATGCCAATGGCCGCACAATAGTTCAAAGCACCCCTTTGCTTGAAAAACTGCCGCCCTTCGGGGCGGCACATTTTTGTTCAGAGCAGATAGAGGACGAAGACGATCAGTGCAAAGCCTTTCAGCGCAACGGAAAACCCTCGCAGCCAGGCCGGGCTGGTTGCAAGGTCGAGGTACTGCGCCAGGATGATGCGGCATTTGAGAAGCGCAAGGCCCAGAATACCTGCACCAACGATTGTAGATCCAAGCGGTAACATGGTCAGCAGCGCCGACGTTATGCTGAGCGCCAACAGGGTGAACCACGCGCGTGTGAGTACGTTCGGGGGCCTCCGGCGGGAGTATTTGTGAAAAGATGAAGACGCGGGCATCTTTTTATCCCAACAGGTAGATCACGGGGAACAACATGATCCAGACCAGATCGACCATGTGCCAGAACTGCGCGCCTGCCTCGATGTTGCGCGGATCGTCGCGCCAGGCCACCAAGAGAAGGAGTCCGACCCCGGCCAAGACATGGGCGGCGTGGAAGCCAGTCAAAAGGTAATAGAACAGAAAGAAGGGATGGGTTTCATACGTGATGCCTTGTTCAGCCTTTCCAGCGTATTCCGCGCCTTTGATAACAAGGAATACAACCCCTAACGCAGCCGCAAACACAAGTGCAAACCGTACTTTGAACCGTTCCGCAGCGCGGCGCCAGTGCAGAGCTTGCGCGGCAAGGTAACCTGACGTAACCAGCACCGCAGTGTTGAAGGCAGCTCCGGTGCGGTAGAGATGCGATTTCGCCTCGGCAAAGCCCACAGGATCGGTCAGCCGCACGCCCATAAAGGCAATAAGGCCCGCACCGAAGACCAGCAGTTCCGATATGATCAGAACCCACATCAGCAACTCGCCGGGAAGCTCGTCGATCAAGGAAGCGTCGCTCATGCCCCGACCAGTTGGCGGTAGATCTGTGGCAGAGCCATGGTCAGGCGGTGTGGATCGGGAATGACCGCGAAACCGCCCTGACCGAACATGCGTGGGAACCAGCTTTTGCCGGTTTTGTCGATGGTTACGCCAAAAACCGATTGCCCGGCACGGCGCGCCTCACGTACCGCCATGCAGGTGTCTTCAATACCGTGGCGACCTTCGTAATGGTCGAGATCGTTGGGTTTGCCGTCTGTAATAACCAGCAGCAAACGGCGCTTGCGGGATTGGCTGGCCAGATCGGCAGAGCAATGGCGGATCGCCGCGCCGAGCCGGGTGTAGTGACCGGGTCGCAGTGAGGCAATGCGTAGCTCGACCTTAGCCCCCATTGGTTCATCGAACCGTTTACAGCGTTGTACATAAACACGTTGACGTTTCAGCGAACTGAACGCGTGGATGGAGAAATCGTCGCCACAGGCGTTCAGACCCCAGGCAAGCGCGGCCAAAGCCTCGCGTTCGATGTCAATCACGGCGCGGCCTGTGACCGCGCTTTCGGTCGAGCGGCTGACATCCAACAGAATCGACACCGCCAGATCACGGGCTTCGGGGCGCGATTGCATCCAGATGCGTTCGTTTGCTTCGCCGCTCGCCCTTCGCTCGGTCTCGGCGCGTACCGCAGCCTCAATGTCCAGCTGGTCTCCGTCCAGATGGCCGCGGGTCATCACCCGTCCGGGGCGGAGAGCCTCGAACTGGCGTTTCACAGCACGGATACGGCGGGCCGTGGCGGGATCCTTGCCAAACTCAGCCGCGTCTTCTCGGATGTCGGCATCTGAAAGCAGGACATTGACGTGATCCGGCAGGTATTGCCCGGTACGCACGTCCCATTCAGGGTACAGGATCCGACCTGACAAGCGTTCGCGGTTCACATCCTCGGGCGCAAGGTCCAGATGCAATTTCAATTTGGTCGGCGGCGCTTTTGAGATCTGGCCCAAGCCGATCTCTTCCTGATCGTCAGCGGCTTTCTTGGCATTGTCAGGATCGTCGTCATCGATGCGGCGGTTGATATTCAGGAACTCGGCCCAGCTGAGGATCGCTTCGAATTTGTGCAGGATGAAACTGTCGCTGCGCTCGGCCTGATCGGATTTTCGGCGGCGGGCCCGATGGGTTTTCTCACCAGATTCTTCAGGTTCGCCCTCGGTCTCGGGGTTTTCCACCTCGTTATGTTCTGAAAACCCAACCGCCCGCAATTCGGGCCACAGGGGAACCGGTCGGAAATGTTGATAGCCCCGCGGCGCAGCCAGTTCGTCATCATCCAGCGCCAGAAGATGCTCTGCCCTTGAAGACAGAAGGGCAGGATCGCCAAGCATATGACGGACAAGCTCTTCCACTGCTGCTTCATCGGGCGGCAGGTCGGGAATGTCACGGTGATGCAGAACGCCTTTGCACAGCTCGATATAAAGCGGACGTAGCCCCGGCGCATTTTCTAGTGTTGCATCGACCATATGTTGAGCAGCGATCAGGGCGCGCAGGTCAGCGCGTAATGGGTCATCTTCGTCGATGCGGGTTCCGGCATGAGCCGCAGCCGCGGCCAGCCAGACATAAAGCGCGCCATTTGCTTCACGCGCAGGGAACACAGCCAGGCGATCCGGTAGCCGAAGCACTTCACCGTCAAACGATGCGCGGGGCATCAGTTCGGCCTCAGTCGCCAATCGGCGGCGCCAACTTAAACGGTGGCGCGAAACCTCGGGTGAGACCGGGCGTAATTCTACGCCCGGGCTACCCCCAAGTCCTCGAAAGAGGACAGCCAGCCGCCCCGCGACCTGAGACAGGTCAACCGCGGCTCCTTCATGCACTTGGGGTGCATCGAGGCGGCTGGCAAGGGTGTGCCACAGTTTCCCGATCGTTTCTTCGGGTTCCCATGGCTCAAAGTCGATCTTGACCATCGGCCGGCCTCACCCAAAGACAGCCGTGACAAGATCGAGGAGCCCGCGTTTGATGTCCTCGTCATCTGTCAGAGGTTCAACCATAGCGGCGAGGATGGCGCGGTCAGTGGACATGCCTTGCGCGATCAGCGTCGCGGCATAAACGACCAGACGGGTGGAAACGCCTTCCTCAAGGTCCTGACCCTTGAGCCCGCGCAGCTTGTTCGCCAGTCGCACCAGTGGTTTGCAGCGTTCCAGCGGCAAACCACTTTCCTGAGCGACGACTTGCGCTTCCATTTCAGGCGACGGGAAGTCGAACTCGAGCGAGATAAACCTCTGACGGGTCGAGGGTTTCAGGGTTTTCAGGATATTCTGATATCCGGGGTTATATGAAGCCACCAGCATGAAGCCGGGCGCGGCCTCAAGCTCTTCACCTGTGCGGTCAATCGGCAGGATGCGTCGGTCGTCGGTCAGCGGGTGTAGGACGACGGTGACGTCCTTACGGGCCTCGACCACCTCGTCGAGGTAGCAGATCGCGCCTTCGCGCACCGCCCGGGTCAGGGGGCCATCGACCCAGACGGTTTCGCCACCTTTCAGCAAGTAGCGCCCGATCAGGTCGGCTGCGGCCAAATCATCATGACAGGCCACGGTGTAAAGCGGGCGGCCGAGTTTAGCCGCCATGTGGGCCACAAAGCGGGTCTTTCCGCAGCCTGTCGGACCTTTCAGCAGAACCGGCAGGTCGTTGTTATACGCGGCGCAGAACACATCGCATTCATCGCCTTGGGGCAGGTAGAAGGGGGCGTTCGCCGCCCCCTCATTCAGTTTCATGGAGCCGTCCATATCCATCACTCCGCAGGGGTTTCAGCTGCGCCGGGTTCAATGACCTCTTTCCGGGGCACCCAGATCGAGTAGATGAACAACAGTGCACCAAGAACAACAACCACACCGGAACCAAGACGCATCCAGTAGAAGACTGCGATTTGGTCCTGCACATCCATGAAATAGTCACCAACCACGCGCTGCATGTGCGTTTGCACGGTACCACCGAAGGTCAGCACGAAGGTCATGAAGACCATGCCGCTGGTCATCAGCCAGAACGAGCCCATGTTCAGTACCTGATTGTACGGATCCCGGTTTTTCAGGATTGGCATCGCGTAGGTGAAGATCGCCAGGTTGAGGCAGACATAGGCGCCGTAGAAGGCCAGGTGACCGTGTGCTGCAGTGATCTGCGTGCCGTGGGTATAGTAGTTCACCCCATGCAGCGTGTGCAGGAAGCCCCAGACACCGGCACCAAAGAAGGCAAGCGTGGCACAGCCCAGCGACCACAGCAGCGCAGCCTTGTTGGGGTGGTCGCGGCGGCCCTTCCAAACCATGACGAAGGCAAAGGCCATCATTGCAAAGAACGGGATCACCTCAAGGCTGGAGAAGATCGACCCGATCCACTGCCAGTATGCAGGTGTACCGATCCAGTAATAGTGGTGCCCTGTGCCAAGGATGCCCGAGAACAGCGCGGCGGCGACGATGACATACAGCCATTTTTCGACGATCTCACGGTCCACACCGGTCAGCTTCAGCATCAGGTAGGCCAGGATCGAAGCCATGATAAGCTCCCAGACGCCTTCCACCCACAGGTGGACAACATACCACCAGTACTGCTTGTCCAGGGACAGGTTGCCGGGGTTGTAGAAGGCAAACAGGAACAGCAAAGCCAGCCCCCAAAGGCCCAACAGAAGGATGTTGGAGATGGCGGTCTTCTTGCCCTTCAAAACGGTCATCGACACGTTGTAGAGGAACATCAGCGCGGCCACGACGATGCCCGCCTTGACCCATTTGGGTTGTTCAAGGAACTCGCGCCCCTCTTTGCCCAACAACCAGTTGCCTTCAAACAGGTTGAAGACATAAGTTACGACCACACCTAATGTACCGACCACAAGAATGATCAGCTGAAGGTAGGCCAGCGTTGGCGAATGGATTTCGCGCTCGGTCTCTTCCGGGATCAGAAAGTACGCCGCACCGAAGAAGCCGAGCAGCAGCCAGACGATCAGAGAGTTGGTGTGCAGCATCCGAACGATGTTGAATGGCAGAAGCTCACTCAGGAAGTTTGGGAATACATAGATGAAACCGGCCAGCAGGCCGCCGATCACCTGTATTGCGAACAAGGCCATAGCTACCGCAAAGTAGGCATAGGCGATTTTTTGGGATTCGTATTTCATTGCTCCGTTCCCTTTCTCAGCCTGCCTCGTTGGGCGGCCAGTCCTGAGCGTCGATATTGTCCGTCCAGATCAGGAAGTTGGTCAGGTCGCGGATCTCTTCGTCGCTGAGGTTGAAGTTGGGCATCTGCCGGCGGCCGGGAATGCCGGTCGGTTGTGCTTCCATCCAGCCCTTGAGGGATTCAAAGGCCGATTCCGGGTCATCCAGCACACCCCAGCGGGTCATCACATTGCCCACTTCGGGGGCATAGTAAGCCCCTTCCCCAAGGATCGTATGGCAGTTGATACAGGCGTGTTTTTCCCAGACATGCTTGCCGCGGATCACGCTTTCATCAAGTTTGGCGGCGTTTTCCGAATTAACGATATACAGGTGCGAATGGGCCGACAGGGCCAGAAAGATGAGGATGAAGAACAGTGACCCGCCATAGAATATGTTGCGAGCCATGCTCTTTGTCATGACTTCTCGCATCGCGCTCTCCTTTGCGCAGATTAGCTAGTGTTGTCAGCATGGCGGGCGGCGCGCATCCATGCCTTAACGAAAGTCAAGACATTGGATGTGACGCGATGATGTCTCTAAAGTTCTTTATGAGCACCCAAATCGCGCCCAGAAATTGACTTAAAATCACACGATGTTAACTGATATCGCGTGAGAGTAGCCGGAGAGTGTGCCAACGCTTCGGATCAGCAGTAAAATAGTGACGGGTTAATCGATGGCGAACTATTCATATATCGGCTATGTGCCGGGGGTTATTTCACTAAACTTCACTGGGTTTAACACCGGCAATATCACGCTTTCGGGGACTTACGATGCCGCGACAGATAGACGGGTCTTTGATGTAACTGACGCGGCCGGGGGTACGCTGGTCAATGGCGCCCCCGACAATGGGACAGACTTTAACGGCGATCGGTTCAATAACGAATTTGGCGATGACCTGACCCAGACCGGTGTCGTAACCAACCTTGATGGTTCTGTCACGATAGACACAGGTGCGATCTATCTCGAGGAATCGTACAGCCTCAGCAAGCCGGGTGGCGGCACCATAGACGTATTCCGTGTCGAGGTTGAAGGTAATCTGGTCGGATACATCACTTCAGAACCTCTGGTGGCCGGAACGACTTATTCCTTTGTCAGGTCAAACGTAACACCGACCAACGCACCGGACACATCAGACCCTACCGCGATCATAGATGTCCCCTGCTTCGTGGCCGGAACACGGATCACGACACCAGATGGCCCTGTTTCCATAGAAGATCTGCATGTCGGGGATTTTGTTGTGACAGCCGATAACGGGCCGCAAGAAATACGCTGGATTGGTTCGCGTGTGTTGGATGCGACCGATTTGGCCGCGCGCCCAAAACTTCTGCCAATTCGGATAGCAGCTGGAAGCCTTGGCAAAGGGCTGCCGGAACGGGACCTCTTGGTCTCGCCTCAACATCGGATGATGCTTCGTTCACCCATCGCCGTTCGAATGTTCGACAGCGCAGAAGTTCTGGTTCCGGCGCACAAACTGGTTGGCATTCCGGGCATAAATGTGGACGTGATGGCGCAAGACGTCGTCTATTTTCATATTCTGTTCGACCAGCACGAGATCATCTATTCCGAAGGCGCCCCATCCGAGAGCCTGTTCACCGGTGCCCAGGCCATGGCCAGTATCCACTCGGACGCGCGCGCTGAAATCCTCGAACTATTTCCAGAGCTTGCGCAACCAAACTACATCCCACAGCCAGCAAGACAAATCCCGGATAAGGGCAGGCGCGCACGCGCTCTAGTCTCTCGGCATATCAAGAATGAGCGCCCGCTGATTTCCGAATGCTAGGTCTCGGAGAGCCAGTTGGGCTCAAAGCGCCTTTGCCACCCGAGGTCCTGTCAAAGCAGGCCACATTGCGAAGACATACAGCCCAACAGCTGCAATCCAAAGGCCGTCAGCCATCAACATGGCGGTCATATAGCCGCCTGTCAGCTCTGACCCCAACCAACGCACCAAAGCCGCAGCGGCCATCAACCCATAAGCAATCACCATCGGAGACGGTGCAACAAGCGGGCGGCCACTGTGACCCAGAGCAGCGCGGCTCATGACCGCGAGGGTCATGCCGCCCACGCAACCGATCCCCAGCAGGTGAATCGCACCAACCTCGTTGCCAAACCCAATAGCTGCCAGCCCCCAAAGAATCAGTCCAAGAGCCAACATTCCGAGACCTAAAAACAAAGCCAGAAGGATTGGCTGGCGCATAGCCCATCGTGCTCTCCAACGGGCCATGCGCGATAGTTGCACGCAGCCCAACACCAGAGCAACAACACCTGCCACTGGACTTGTTTGCAGCGTCAGCACAAGCAAAGGCAGAAGCAGCGCCAGAAACATCGCCGCCTTGTCTAGCTGCGGCACCGAAACAGGCCAGGACGCCTCTGGCTGACCCGCGCGTTTCATTGCATTGCGGGTAAAAGCTGGTGTGATCCGGCCGCCCAGAATCGCGATCATCGAGCAAAGAGCAAGCAACCCCGCCCGGACCCCTGTGTTCAACGTATCAGTGGTTGCTCCGATCCATTCCAGATGGACCAACAGATTGGCGATCCAGATCAAACCCAGAAGATACACAAACACCATGTTTTGCGGCTTGGGTCGACGGAACAACTGACTCGCAACTTTAAGTGCCAGAATTGGCACAAAAATCAGATCCAAAAAGGCCACGAGCAAGGGCGACAATGAACCTGAAAACCAGACGGCCACCCGCCCGGCAATCCATAGAAACGCGACAACAGTAATAAAGCGTGCCCGTGCCTCGGGGGCACCGGTCCAATTTGGAACAGCGGTCAGGAAAAACCCACCCAAGGCTGCTGTCGCATAGCCAAATAGCATTTCATGGGCGTGCCACATAACCGGTGGCATGGCATAGCTTTGATCCCAAAATGGCAACAGACCGTCCAGCGAAGCCAACCATGCGCCCCAAGCTAAACCTGCGAACACACCATAAAGACCCGCCAAGAGGAAAAAGACCCGAAATCCCTCACTGAAAACGCGTTTTATCACAGACGCCATGACCGCTCTCCATAGCCTCACCAGTGGTTACGCAAGCTCTATCGCGGCGGGTCTTACGCGGCCTTAACCGAAATCAAGCATCGCTTAAACATGTGCGAAATTCTCAAGTTTTATTGGTGTTTCAACAGTTGAATTATTGCCTTTAAGTCTCAGTTTGCGCCCCTGCCGTTGACTTTGGTCAAGGATGACATCTCCGTGATGGCTCAGTCTCTGCCTTGCCTCACCACGCAAATGGAGAGTGATCATGTCACTTGGAATCAGCTACAACAAAACTGGCCGCGCATTGGGGGTCGGATTGGCAATGTTGTTGGGCAGCGTCGCTGCTCCAACCTTCGCCGAAGAGCCAACTCTCAGCAAGGAAGCCTTTGAATCATCCAAACAACTGTACTTTGAACGCTGCGCCGGCTGTCACGGCGTGCTGCGCAAAGGGGCGACAGGTAAAAGCCTTGAGCCATTGGTGGAAACCAAAAACGCCGACGGTACCGTAACCGAATCCGGCACCCTGAAGCTGGGTCAGGAACGGCTTGAAAAGATCATCGCCTGGGGGACCGAAGGCGGGATGAACAACTTCTCGGACGTTATGTCCGAAGAAGAAATCCGCGATATGGCAACCTACATCCAGATGGAGCCGCCCCAGCCACCGGAAATGTCGCTTGAACAGATGATGGCGACACGCAAGGTCTATGTTGAACCCGAGGACTACCCGACCGAGCCACTACATGGCCGCAACTGGGAAAACTTCTTCGTTGTCATCGAGCGTGACGTGGGCAAGGTGGCCGTGATCGACGGTGACACCAAGGAAGTCCTGGCGCACATCCCGACGGGTTACGCCGTGCACGTTCTGAAAGCCTCCGAACACCATAAACTGGAAGAACCCGAAAACCCGGGCCGCTTCTGGTACACGATGGGTCGCGACGGCAAGATGACCAAGATCGACCTGTGGCAGAACCCCGAGAACATGTTGGTGGCAGAAGTGACCATTGGCTATGACGCCCGCGATGTGGCCGTTTCGGGCGACGGTAAATACGTGATCGGTGGGGCCTATTGGCCGCCGCACTTCGCCATTGTCGACGCTGAAACCATGGAGCCTAAGAAGGTTGTCTCGACCCGCGGCTACAACGTCGATGGGGATTATGTGGAAGAGGCCCGCGTGGCTGCGATCTACACTACGCCAAACGAACCCACCTGGATCGTTGCCGTGAAAGAACTGGGTCAGTTGTGGCAGGTCGATTATACCGATCTGGAAAACCTGCGGATCGACAAGATCGACAGCGCCAAGTTCCTGCATGACGGGTTCTTTGACCCGACCGGCCGTTACTTCCAGATCGCCGCAAACGCGTCGAACAAGATGGTTGTGGTCGATACCGAAACCCACAAGCTGGAAGCTCTGATCGACACCGCGCCGCTGCCGCACCCCGGCCCGGGCGCCAACTGGGATGACCCGAACTGCGGCCCTGTTGCCGGTACAACCCACTTGGGCGAAGGCACCGTGACCGTTTGGAGCAACGACCCTGAAGGTCGCCCGGATGATGCCTGGAAGGTCTGCTACGAAGTCGAAACTGACGGACCCGGTCTGTTCATCCGGACACACCCGGAATCAGACTACATCTGGGCTGACCAGACCAAGCACCCCGAGCCTGAGATCCAGCAATCGGTGCAGGTCATCGACAAGGCAACCGGTGAGATCGTGAAAACGATCCAGATCACTGAAGAGGAAGGCAACGTCGCCGTCCACTTCGAGTTCAACCAGGATGGTTCCGAGGTCTGGGTTTCCAAGTGGAACCGTTCGACCTCGAAAGAACCAAACGGTGAGATTGTGATCTTCGACGCCAAGACGCTGGAAGAGATTGGCCGCGTGAAGGGACTGTTTGCGCCCACCGGCAAGTTCAACGTCTACAACCGGTCGAACCACGTCACCTGACGGGTTTGACACTAGAACCAGAAAGGGCGGGCCCCTCGCCCGCCCTTTCTTCGTTTTCCCCATCAGCTAATCGCGTCGGCCTGACACGCCGCGCCAGTCAAGACAGCCAAGACGGAGCCCGGATATGACCTCCGAACCTGATAAAAAACCACCGATCTGGCGCCGGTATTTCCTATGGGGGATGCCCGTGGCCGGCATTGCCGCAGCCTTTGCTGCCGGTATCATCTTCTGGGGTGGGTTCAACACCGCCATGGAAGCCACAAACACCAAGGAATTCTGCGTCTCGTGCCACGAGATGCGCGATTTCGTCTACGAGGAATACACCGGCACGATCCACGATGTGAACCGGTCCGGCGTAGGGGCTGTCTGTTCAGACTGCCACGTGCCCAAGGACTGGACCCACAAGATGATCCGCAAGATAAAGGCGTCCAGAGAGCTGTATGGCAAGATGGTCGGATCCATCAACACCCGCGAGAAGTTCGAGGCCAAACGCGTTCATCTGGCCATGAACGAATGGGAACGGATGAAAGCCACCGACTCGCGCGAATGCCGCAACTGTCACGATTTTGAATCGATGATGCCCGAGTTTCAGAAACCCCGCGCGCGTCAGCAGCATCTGAACGCAATGACGGTCGGTCAAACTTGTATCGACTGTCACAAGGGGATTGCGCATTCGGACGCCCGTGACCGGGCTGACGAGGAATATCTCGAAGAGCTTGAAGCCCCAAACCCAGCGTTCATTCGTGAGATCCCAGCCGAGTATCTGGCAAGCCTCGAGAAGATTGAAGCCCAGGAAGCCGCTGAAGCCGAAGCAGAAAAAGCTGCCAAAAAAGTACAGCAAGAGGCCGTTCAGGCGCAGATCGCAGCCGCTGTCGACGCTGCTGTCACAGAAGAACGAGCTAAAGCAGCTGGAGAAGAAGCCGCGGCCCCTTCAGGCGGTGGTGGAGATATCGCAACCAACATCGACTGGAACGCGGTTGCCAGTGCAGATCTGAAACTGTTCTATCCCGGTCAGGCTTCGTTTGAGTGGGTACAGAACGGCAAGTTCCACGGCGGGGCGCGGCCCCTGACCAAAGGTGGCGATCAGTGCACCACATGCCACGCCAAGGAACTGGACACGATCGGCAACAAGATCGTTGCAGGCGGCGAGCTTGAACCAACACCGATCCCCGGAAAACGCGGTGTGATCGACGCAACTGTTCAGGCGGCGCATGACGACGAAAACCTGTATATCCGCCTGCAATGGCCGGATGCGGGCCACAACCCTGCCCCGTTTGTGGACGGCGGCAAGATGGATCCCGACAACCAGATCAAGGTCGCCATGATGATCACCGGCACAGGTATCGAGTTGGGCGAACAAGTGGGCTGCTGGGCGTCTTGCCACGCGGACAACTCTTATATGCCGTTTGATCCCGGTGCCGAGGCAATCGGCGCCAATGGTGACGTAGCCGGTCGTCTAAATACGCAGGACACTGTTACCAAATACATCAGCGAAAGCCGCACGGATGTCGAAATCAAAGGTCGACGTGGCAAGGCACTGGGCGGTTGGGACAAGCTGCAGGCTGCGGAACAGATCGAGCAGTATCTGGCCGATGGCACCTATCTTGACCTGATGCGCGTCTATGCAGACGGCAGCGCCACTAACGGCTATCTGCTGGAACAGCGCGTGGTCAATGACGGTGAAATCGCCGCGTCGGCTGAATTGTCCGGCGGTATGTGGACGGTGGTCTTCACTCGCCCGCTGAACTCTGGCGCGCCCGGTGATGTGCCGCTGGAAGCAGGCCAGACTTATACCGTTGGCTTTGCGATCCACGACGACTTCAGCGCTGCCCGGTTCCACCATGTGACGCTGAACACCAGTCTCGCGCTGGACGACGACAGTGCATTCATCAACGTGGTCAAACAATAACGGATCGGGGCCGGGTCATCCGGCCCCCGTCACTTTGGAAGGGAGACATGGACTATGAAACCCCAACGCCTTCTTCCCGCGCTGCTGCTTTTGGCCGCGCCAGCCTGGGCGGATGAAACCGCCGAACTGTGTGCCGAGGCGGAAGACCGTTATGTCGAGCTGTTTGATCAGCCTTCATCCGCCGTCGAGGACGCCCAAGTGGTGCTGATGTATAAATACAATTTCTGCCCGTTTGAGCTGACCGTGAAGGCAGGCACAACTGTCCGCTGGGTGAATGTCGATAAACGCACCAGCCATTCGGTTCTTTTGAAAGACGGCAGCGAACCCGAAAGCGACCGTTTGTTCCCTGAGGAAACAGTCGACCTGACGTTTCTCACACCCGGCCCGCAGGAATATTTGTGCGGCCCGCATTGGGAAACACAGAACATGATCGGAATGATCACCGTCGAACCCTAAAGCAATAAAATACAGGCAAGAAAACAGGAGCGCGGGCGCAAATCCCGCGCTCCTTAACTTATGTCAAGGAGGTCGGTTTGCGATTGCGCCACCTTGTTCTCATGACACGCCCGGCAGGCCCAGCGACGTCCCGTTTACGCAAGGCAGATCCGGGTTTCGATGACATTCAGACCAAGCGAGTTTGCACATGAGCGGTAAGGTTTTTCTGATTGGCGCAGGCCCTGGCGATCCCGAGCTGATGACCCTGCGCGCATTGCGGATGCTGCAAGAAGCAGATGTAGTGGTCTATGATCGGCTGGTGTCTGCCGACATTCTAAACTTGCACACCGAGGGGGCACGGCTGATCCCGGTTGGCAAAGCACCTAAATGCCACACGGTTCCACAAGACCGCATCAACGAAATTCTGCTGGAAGAGGCCAGTGCGGGTCACACGGTTGCCCGTCTCAAAGGCGGCGATCCGATGATATTTGGCCGCGGCTCAGAGGAGGCCGCTTATCTGATGGCCCACGGTGTCGCTGTCGAATATGCGCCGGGCATTACGGCGGCACAGGGTGCGTCCGCTTCTACCGGCGTTCCACTGACCCATCGCGGTCTGGCGACCTCGGTGCAGTATGTCACCGGGCACCGTCAGGCCGACAAGGTGCTGGACCTCGACTGGAAACGTCTGGCCGATCCGGACTCGACGCTGGTGGTTTATATGGGTGTTGCCAATATCGGCCAGATCGCCATGGGTCTGATGACGGAAAATCTGCCGGGATCCACCCCGGTTCTTGCCGTCGGCAAAGCGACCACACCGGGTGAAAGCCGCATGGTATCTCGGTTGGACCAATTAGCCACTGACGTGCGCGAGGCCGGGTTAAAAGCACCCACGCTCTTTATAATTGGCAAGGTCGTATCGCTTTATGCCGAACGGCCCGTGGCCGAGCTTTTGGAGCAAGCCAATGGCTAAGCTGGGACGCAGAACAGTTGCGGCAGGATGTGGCGCGCAGCGCCCTGTCGCGCGACGGCATTCGATGCCGTCGGTGTTGCTGACAACGGCTGTGCTCATCGCAACATCCGCCTTCGCCGCTGACACCCTCGACCCCAACGCCCTGAAACGCCTAGTCCATCAGGATTGCGGATCTTGCCACGGTTTGTCGCTTAAAGGCGGTCTCGGCCCCGATCTGCGCAGCGAGACGTTGAAACATTATGATGCGGACGTCCTGACCGGCGTCATCCTTGATGGCATCCCAGACACCGCGATGCCCCCATGGCGACCTCTGATCAGCGAGGAAGAGGCCGAATGGATTGCCCGCTACCTGCTGGAACAGGAGGCACAATGAAACACCTCATACTCGGCCTTGCAGCCTCATTGATGTTGACCACCGCACACGCCGAACCCACAGCGACCGGCGATCTTGGTCTTGTGATCGAACGCGCCAAGGGATCGGTCCTGTTGGTCGATCAATCGGACCGGGCAGCTCTGGCTCGTATCGAAGGTTTGGGCGATTTGTCCCATGCCTCGCTGGTCTATTCGCCTGATGAACGATTTGCCTATGTCTTTGGCCGTGACGGCGGGCTGACCAAGGTTGACATCGTCACCCGCCAGATCGTGAACCGCGTTGTTCAAGCGGGGAACGCCATTGGCGGTGCCATCTCGGACGACGGTACACTTGTTGCCGTGTCGAATTATGAGCCCGGTGGTGTGCGGGTGTTTGATGCTGACACGTTGGAAATGGTTGCGGACATCCCCACCGACAGCAAAACCATCGGTCTTGTGGACGCGCCAGGACGTCGGTTTGTCTTCACCATGTGGGACACGGGCGAGACCTGGATTGCCAACTTCGCCGAAGGCGAACCCGCGATCACCAAGATACCTGACATGGGCAAGAACCCCTATGACGCGCTGATCACCGCCAATGGCCGCACCTATATCACCGGCCTGTTTGGCGAAGACGGCCTGACCGCGCTTGATCTGTGGGCCGACACCCCGGAACCCATCCGTGTGCTGCCTGATTATGGGCGCGGGCAAGAGGAAATGCCCGTCTACAAGATGCCTCATCTGGAAGGCTGGGCGCTGACCGGGCGCGAATTCGTTCTGCCTGCAGTGGGTCATCACGAGGTGCTGTGGGTCGATGCCGACACTTTGTCCGAAACCGGGCGCACCAAAACGCACGGCCAGCCGGTTTTTGCCATGGCGCGCCCGGACGGGCGACAGGTTTGGGTCAATTTCGCCCACCCGCTGAACGACACCATTCAAGTGATCGATAGCGTCAGCAAAGAGATCATTCACGAATTCAAGCCCGGCCCTGCGGTACTGCATATGGAATTCACACCACGCGGGCATGAAGTCTGGATCAGCGTGCGCGACGCCAACAAGGTGATGGTCTACGACACGCAAACGTTTGAGAAATTGCGCGAAATCGACGCCGACAGCCCTTCGGGCATCTTCTTCACGGCCCGCGCGCACAAAACGGGGCTTTGATGGATGCAGCATATCACCGACCCGATTGATTGCCGCCTGTTGGACGACTTTCAGCGCGATTTCCCGATCACAGAGCGCCCATTTCAAGTGCTGGGAGACGCGCTGGGGCTGGACGAAACCGAAGTACTTGACCGTCTGACCCGGATGCGTGCCACCGGTCGCATCACGCGGGTTGGCGCAACCATCACGCCCGGCGCGGTGACAGCCAGCACTCTGGCAGCTGTGTCCGCACCGGAAAATCGGTTGGAAGAAGTTGCCGCCCTGATCGATGCCGAACCTGGGGTGAACCACAATTATCAGCGTGAAGATGCATGGAACCTCTGGTTTGTCGCAACAGGCCCGGACCGCGAACATGTCAACGAGACACTGGCCCGGATCAGCCGGACCTCGGGGTTGCGGGTGCTGGATCTGCGCCTGGTCCGACCGTTCAACGTGGACCTTGGGTTTCGCATGACTGCTGGCGCCAAGAACGTTCCTAGTGCGCGCAAAGTAGACGCATCAGCCATGCGCGATGGGGATCGTTGTTTGCTGCAGACACTCAGCTCGGGCCTTTCACTGGTCGCAGAGCCCTATGAGGCTCTGGCCCGTTCCTTGAACCGGAACGTGGATGACGTGATGGCACGGATCGCCGCCTTGCACACTGCCGGTATCATTTCTCGGCTCGGCGTTATCGTGCGCCACCGGGCACTGGGGTGGTCTGCCAATGCGATGGTTGTTTGGGACTTGCCTGCGGAACAAATTGACACTGCCGGGCCAGCGCTGGCTGCCTATCCCGGTGTCACTCTGTGCTATGAGCGCAATCCGGTCGAAGATGTCTGGCCCTATCGCCTCTATTCGATGATCCACGCCCGGACCCGGAACGAGGCTTTGGACGTGCTGGCCGGTGCAATGGAGCTGCCCGAACTGGCTGGCGCGCGGAATAAGGTGTTGTTTTCGACCCGCTGTTTCAAGCAGACCGGGGCGTTGATTCAAGCGCGGGAGGTTGCCGCATGACTCTGGACGACAAGGACCGCGCGATCCTGAACCGGATGCAGGACGATCTGCCGCTCACCTCTCATCCTTTTGCGGCAGTGGCCGACGAGCTTGGCCTGTCCGAAACCGAGCTGCTGGAGCGTCTGACACGGCTGAAGAAAGACCGCGTTATCACGCGCTTTGGCCCGTTTTTCGACGCAGCCGCCATGGGCGGGGCCTTCTGCTTGTGCTCCATGGCTGTACCGACTGAAAATTTCGAAACCGTCCTGACCAAAGTCAATGCGCACCCGGAGGTCGCCCATAATTATGAACGTACGCACCGGCTGAACATGTGGTTCGTGCTGGCCACCGAAACACCTGAGGGGATCGAGGCCGCCGCCGATGCCATCGAACGGGAAACGGGGATCGATGTTCTCCGTTTCCCCAAACTCCAGGAATTTTTCATTGGCTTCCGGGTGGCAGCATGATCGATGCAACCGACAGACAGATTATCGAGGCGTTGCAAGGGGGCTTACCCTTGTCGCCGACCCCGTATGCGCAGGTTGCCAAGGATCTTGGGCTTCAGGAAACCGATCTGCTTGAACGGCTGACAGCCCTGAAAGCACGCGGTGTGATCCGTCGCATTGCTGCGGCCCCAAATCACTACAAACTTGGCATGACATCGAACGGCATGACCGTTTGGGATGTGGACGATGCCAGCATCACCAAGTTGGGTGCACAGATCGGCGCCCTGCCCTTTGTGACCCATTGTTATGAACGGCCCCGCGCCCTGCCTGACTGGCCCTATAACTTGTTTGCCATGGTGCATGGTGCCAACCCTGATGAGGTTGAACAAAAGCGCGCCGAAATCGCTGCAATTCTGGGCGATGCCTGCCGGGCCAAGGACATCCTCTATTCCACGCGCATCCTGAAAAAGACCGGTCTGCGCCTGAGAAAGAAAGGCTGAGACATGTTCCGCCTGACAGAATACATGCACCAACTCGTCACCCCGACTCCGGTGCGCAAACGCCGCCCCGGCCCAGTGAAACCTGTGGTGATCTGGAACCTGACGCGACGCTGCAACCTGAAATGCCGCCATTGCTATACCGTCTCGGCGGATGTGGCGTTCCCCGGTGAGCTCAGCCATGAGCAAGCCATGGTAACCCTTGAGGATCTTGGCCAGTTTCGCGTCCCGGCCTTGATCCTCTCGGGTGGGGAGCCGCTTGACCGGTTCGATTTCTTCGACATCGCCAAACGTGCCCGTGATCTGGTGCCGATGCTGGCTTTGTCGACCAACGGTACGCGGATTTATGATGAAACCGCCGACATGATTGCCGATGTGGGTTTCAACTACGTCGGCATCTCGCTGGATGGAATTGGAGCGACGAATGACTGGTTTCGTGGCGTCGAGGGCGCTTTTGCCGACGCCTTGCGCGGCGTGCGAGAGTGCAAAAAGCGCGGCATCAAGGTCGGCCTGCGGTTCTGCCTGACCGAAGGCACGCAGCATCACTTGCCTGACTTGTTAAAGCTCTGTGATGATGAAGGGGTCGATAAGTTCTATTTGTCTCACCTCGTCTATGCTGGGCGGGGAGACAAGAACCGAGGCGAAGATGCCGAACACCAGCGCACACGCAAGGGATTGGACCTACTGTTGGAGCGCGCGTGGGAGGCCGCGTCAGGCGGGCGAGCGTTGGATATCGTGACCGGCAACAATGACGCCGATGCAGGGTATTTCCTGAACTGGATCCGCGCGCATTTCGATGCCGAGAAGGCTGCCCATGTCCGCGAGCATCTGGCCGCATGGGGTGGAAACTCCAGCGGTTTGGGAGTCGCCAATATCGACAATCTGGGTCGGGTTCATCCGGACACATATTGGTCCGATTACACGGTCGGCAATGTAAAAACCAAACCGTTTTCGGAGCTTTGGACCAGCGATGACCCGATGCTGGCCATGTTACGAACTCGCCCACGCCCCTTAAAAGGTCGCTGCGGTGCGTGTGAGCTGAAGGACGTCTGCGGTGGCAACACGCGTATTCGCGCCTTGCAACTGACCGGCGATCCCTGGGCCGAAGATCCGGCCTGTTACCTTTCAAATGAAAAAATCGGCGTGGATGACGCGGGAGAGCGCCTGCAGGTCACGCCTTTCCGGGGGAAAAGCCATGATCCGGCGCATCAGTTCTTTGGATAACCCCTCCCTGTTCCGGCAAATCGTGCCACCTGTGGAGCCTGCGGGAGCCTCCGGCGGGAGTATTTGGAAAAAGATGAAGATCGGACTGTTGTGTTCCGTTCTGACGGCTGGTTCGGCATGGGCCGACGCGCCAGCGGATTACGCTGAGCACTGCGCGCCATGCCATGGCGAGAACCGCTTGGGCGGCGTTGGGCCAGCTTTGATCCCCGAGACGTTAAAGCGAATGCGGGGGCCGCGGGTTGCAGCGGTGATCGCCGAGGGCCGCACCGCGACACAGATGCCTGCGTTTTCACATGAGCTCGACGCTTTGCAGATCGAAGAACTGGCGGGGTGGCTAAAATCTCCGCTTGAGAGCGACCCGGAATGGGGTGAAGCTGACATCATGGCCAGCCGTATTCTGGACGAGGATTACACCCCGGTCGAAGCACCCGTGTGGGATAGTGACCCGATGAACATCACGCTGGCGGTGGAGACCGGTGATCATCACGTCAGCGTTCTGGATGGCGACACGTTTGAAGTGCTGGACCGGTTCGAGACCCCTTTTGCCGTTCATGGCGGGCCAAAATTCAGCCCAGATGGCCGATACGTTTTCATCATGTCCCGCGATGGCTGGGTTCAGAAATACGACATCTGGGCGTTGAAGCAGGTTGGACGCGTTCGCGCGGGCCTCAACAGTCGCAACATCGCCATGTCAGGCGACGGAAAATGGGTGGCCGTTGCAAATTACTTGCCCAACAGCCTGTCCCTGCTGTCGACCGCGGACCTCTCGGTTGCCACTGTCATTGAAGTCAAAAGCAAGAAAGGCGTGCCCAGCAGGGTGTCTGCCGTCTATCAGGCCCCACCGCGGGAGAGCTTTGTTTTGGCCCTGAAGGACGTGCCCGAAATTTGGGAGGTGTTCTACGGGGCCAACCCGCCACAATTTGGTATCGGGCATGATTTCCGCATTGAAGGTCAGTTCAAGAATCCCAACCCCTTCCCCGTGCGCAAGATCACCACGCCCGACTATCTGGACGATTTCTTTTTCGACCAGAGCTATGAGTTTGTCATGGGGGCGTCACGTGATGGCAAAGGCGGTCAGGTGATTGATCTGGTGATCGGTCACAAGGTGGCTGATCTTGACCTGCCGGGGATGCCGCATCTTGGGTCCGGTATTACATGGAAGCATGGCGATACGACCGTGATGGCCACGCCCCATCTGACCGATGGTACCGTATCCGTGATCGACATGGAAAGCTGGGAAACCGTCAAGCGGATCAAGACGGAAGGACCGGGGTTCTTCATGCGCAGTCATGAAAATTCACCTTATGTCTGGGCCGACGTGTTCTTTGGCCCGAACAAGGATGCGATGCATGTGATCGACAAGCAGAGCCTTGAAATCGTGAAAACTCTGCGCCCCGCGCCAGGCAAAACCGTGGCTCATGTGGAGTTCACCAAAGATGGTAGCCACGCGCTGGTTTCGATCTGGGAAGATGATGGCGCGGTGATCGTCTATGACGCGCAAACGCTGGAAGAAGTCCGTCGCCTGCCGATGCGAAAACCATCTGGAAAGTACAATGTCTGGAACAAAATCACCTTCTCGGAAGGCACCAGCCACTGACGGCA
The DNA here is from genome assembly GCF_013034525.1 of Ruegeria sp. HKCCA5929. Lineage (NCBI taxonomy): Bacteria > Pseudomonadati > Pseudomonadota > Alphaproteobacteria > Rhodobacterales > Roseobacteraceae > Ruegeria > Ruegeria sp. HKCCA5929. The sequence goes on along the minus strand of NZ_WQGE01000003.1, from coordinate 263,767 downwards.
AATGGCCGGTTTGGAAGCTGGCCATTCTGCTTTATCCCGCCACGGCACTGACCGTGGCTATCAATCTGTTTTTGCTGGGTTTAATTTTACACAGCGCCGGGTTTGGAGCGATTGAACCTGTTCCCGCACTTCTGTGGTCCGTCCCTTTGGGCATTCCAGCGACATGGCTGGCAGGGCGCTGGATACGCGGATTGATGGACGAGGCAGACGGCTAAGCAAAGAATCTGTCTGCCTAACCAAAGTCAAGTATCGGCTAGTAGGAATCCCATACGGTTCAGGAAAGACTTCCGAGTTGGATTCTCCATGTCCGCCTTTCACTTTCTCCACATCCTCCCTGACCGCGTCTTGCGTGCGGCATGTGGAGTGGCGGGCATCCTTCTTCTGTTGTTGCAAATGCTTGCTCCGGCGCTGGCGAGTCCCGGACAAAGCATGTGGGTGGAGATCTGCTCGGAGGCAGGCGCGGTTTGGGTTGAGGTCGACCTTGAGGAGGAAAGCACCCATCCAACCGCGCCCTGCCCGAAATGCGCCGACTGTGCGCTATGCGCGGTAACGACGGCAGGACCTGTGCCAGACACTCCGCTGCTGATCGCGGACCGCACCCTGCAAATTGCACGCCCTGGGATTGGTGATCCGTGTATTTACTATAACTCGAAACGACTGTGGCCCGAAACCCGAGGCCCCCCGTTTGCGACCGAAGAAGAATCTGAACGCGCCCTGCGCGCGTCCATGGCGTCCACCCAAATAATCGGAGGTGCGCCGTGGTCGTAAGTCGCGCAATCCATTTTCTGCTGGCTTTCTCCCTGTCCTGCCTGATTGCGATCAGCGCCCATGCCGACAGTCTGGCCAGTTTCCTGCGTGAGATTGAACCCGCCGATCTGGCCCCCGGTGCCGATGCATTTGGTCCGGTGCGCGATGACATTCCGGTCGCGCCGATCACGAAGGATGGCGAGACCATTGCCTGGGCATTCCTGACGTCTGATTTTGTGGGCACGACGGGATATTCCGGCAAACCCATCCATGTGGTTGCCGGAATCGATGAGAATGCGGTGCTGACGGGCGTGCAACTGGTCAAGCATTCGGAACCCATCGTTCTGATCGGGATCCCCAATTCCCGCATGGTCGAGCTGACCGAAGGCTATGCCGGTCTGGACCTGAAGGTCGAGGCCGAAACCGGTGGCGAGGGGCATGACCTCGACATCATCTCGGGCGCGACGGTCACGATCATGGTCATCGATGACAGCCTTGTGCGCGGCGGCATTAAGGTGGCGCGCGCGCTGGGGTTGGGCGGGTTGTCTCCGCTACAAGCTGATGGGCCGAAACGCGAAGTCGATATGGCACAGGACGAGGTCTTTGACTGGACCACCCTGTCCGGGGACGGATCGGTACGGCGGTTGACGCTGGATATCGGGCAGGTCAACGCAGCGTTTGAAGCAACCGGCGATCAACGGGCGATCAAACGCCCAGAACCGGGCGAACCCGATGACACCTTCATCGACATGCATATGGCGCTGGTTTCGGTCCCATCGATCGGCAAGTCGCTGCTGGGTGCGGCAGAATACCAGAACCTTGTAAACTGGCTGGAAGAAGGCGAGCAGGCCATTCTGGTGCTGGGTCGCGGAGCTTACAGCTTCAAGGGTTCAGGCTATGTGCGGGGCGGTATATTTGACCGAATCCAGCTGATCCAGGGCGACAGCTCGGTTCGGTTCTTTGACAAGCAACAGCGCCGTTTGGGCACAGTTGCCGCGTCGGATGCGCCGAGTTTCACGGAATTGGACATCTTCAAAATCCCTGCTGATGCCGAGTTTGATCCGGCTGAGCCGTTCCGCCTTCAACTGCTGGTACAGCGCGCGATTGGTGCTGTCGAAAAGACGTTCTTAACCTTTGACCTGGGCTACAAGCTGCCGGAACAGTACCTGCTGCCGGTCGCCGCGCCCGTGGTGGTCAATGACGCCACCGGCGAAGCTGCCGCCAAAGCTGCCCTGTGGCAGCGCATCTGGAAGGACCGCACAATCGAGATCGCGGTTCTGGGTGCAATGCTTCTGGTGCTGACTGCGACATTCTTCTTCCAGTTCCACGCCACTATGAACGCGCGCGTCTTCTACTGGTTCCGCATCGGATACCTGACCCTGACGCTGTTCTTCATCGGCTGGTACGCCAATGCGCAGCTGAGCGTGGTGAACCTGATGGCGCTGGCAGGCAGCCTGCGCACCGGTTTCAGCTGGGATGCTTTCCTGCTCGATCCTCTGGTCTTCATCCAATGGTTTGCCGTCGCCGCAGCGCTACTGTTTTGGGGCCGGGGTGCCTATTGCGGCTGGCTCTGCCCGTTCGGTGCGCTGCAGGAACTGACCAACAAGGTCGCGCGGGCGCTCAAGGTCCCGCAATGGACCCTGCCCTGGGGCCTGAACGAACGGTTGTGGCCTGCGAAATACATGATCTTTCTTGGCCTCTTTGGCCTCAGCTTTGTGTCGATCCCGCTGGCCGAGACCTATGCCGAGATCGAGCCGTTCAAGACCGCGATCATTCTGAAATTCATGCGCGACTGGCCTTTTGTGGTCTTTGCGCTGGCTCTGCTGGGGATCGGGCTGTTCATCGAACGGTTCTACTGCCGCTACCTCTGCCCGCTGGGCGGGGCGCTCGCGATCCCCGCTCGTATCCGCATGTTCGACTGGCTGCGCCGTTACAAGGATTGCGGCACCCCTTGTCAGACCTGCGCCAACGAATGCCCCGTTCAGGCGATCCACCCCACAGGCGAGATCAATCCGAACGAGTGCGTCACCTGCCTGCATTGTCAGGTGCTCTACCAGTCCGAGGACAAATGTCCCGTCGTTATCCGCCAGTTGAAACGGCGGGCCAAGACAGGGTCGGTCACACCTAAGACCCCCCCCCTCGGGCAACCACCGGCGAACCATCCGAACGCCAAACCGCAATCCGTTTCCTAAAAGGAGGAACGATCATGTCGGAACACGATAAGAAACTGAACATCACACGCCGCGGGATGCTGGGGGCAACCGCCACCGGCGCGGTGATTGCCGGGACCGGTCTGGGATCAACCCTGATGACCGCGCGCGAGGCAAGTGCTGCTGCGAACGCGCATCTGGAACCGGGCGAGCTGGATGAATATTACGGCTTCTGGTCCTCGGGCCAGACCGGTGAGCTGCGTATCCTCGGTGTGCCGTCCATGCGCGAACTGATGCGCGTTCCGGTGTTCAACCGCTGCTCGGCCACCGGCTGGGGCCAGACCAATGAATCGCTGAAAATCCTGACCGAGGGCCTGCTGCCCGAAACCAAGGAATATCTGGCCGCAAACGGCAAAGTCACTTATGACAACGGCGACCTGCACCACCCGCATATGTCTTTCACCGATGGCACCTATGACGGTCGCTATTTGTTCATGAACGACAAGGCGAACACCCGTGTTGCCCGTGTGCGCTGTGACGTGATGAAATGCGACAAGATCATCGAGATCCCGAACGCACATGACATCCACGGCCTGCGCCCGCAGAAATACCCGCGCACCGGCTACATCTTCGCTAACGGTGAGCACGAAGCACCGCTGGTTAATGACGGCCAGATCCTCGACGATCCGTCGCAATACGTGAACATCTTCACCGCCATTGACGGCGACACGATGGAGATCGCATGGCAGGTGATGGTCTCTGGTAACCTCGACAACACCGATTGCGACTATCAGGGCAAATACGCCTTCTCGACCTCGTACAACTCAGAGATGGGTATGAACCTGGCCGAGATGACCGAGAACGAGCTGGACCATGTGGTCGTGTTCAACCTCAAAGGCATCGAAGAGGCTGTGGCTGCCGGGAACTATCAGGAACTGAACGGCGTCAAGGTCGTCGATGGCCGGAAAGAGGCCGGCGGCAACCTGACCCGCTATATCCCGATCCCGAACTCGCCACACGGTGTGAACGCAGCACCCGACAAGAAACACATCATGATCAACGGGAAACTGTCGCCGACCGTGTCCGTGATTGATGTAGAAAAAGTCGACGCTCTGTTTGCTGACAACGCTGATCCGCGCTCGGCCATCGTTGCGGAACCGCAGCTGGGTCTTGGCCCGCTTCACACTGCGTTCGACGGTAAGGGCAACGCCTATACCACCCTGTTCCTGGACAGCCAGGTGGTGAAATGGGACATCGCCAAGGCCATCGAAGCCTATGGTGGTTCGGACGTTGATCCGATCCTCGACAAAGTGGATGTGCAGTATCAGCCTGGCCACAACTCGACATCGATGGGTGAGACCGCCGAAGCAGATGGCAAGTGGCTGATTTCGATGAACAAGTTCTCGAAGGACCGCTTCCTGAACGTGGGCCCGCTGAAGCCGGAAAACGAGCAGTTGATCGACATCTCGGGTGACAAGATGAAGGTGGTTCATGATGGCCCGACCTTCGCGGAACCGCACGACTCGATCCTCGTGCACCGGTCCAAGGTGAACCCGGTCAATGTCTGGGATCGCAATGATCCGATGTGGGAAGATGCCCGCAAACAAGCCGAGGCAGATGGTGTCGATCTGGACGAAGGTGCCGAAGAACCCATCCGGGACGGCAACAAGGTCCGCGTCTACATGACCTCGACCGCACCCGTGTTCAGCATGGAGAAGTTCACCGTCAAACAGGGTGACGAGGTTACGATCTATGTCACCAACCTGGATGATGTGGACGACGTGACCCACGGGCTGTGTCTGTCGAACTTTGGCATCGCGATGGAGATCGGGCCGCAGGCCACCGCCTCGGTCACCTTCATCGCCGACCGTCCAGGTGTGCACTGGTACTATTGCCAGTGGTTCTGCCACGCGCTGCATATGGAAATGCGCGGCCGGATGTTTGTTGAACCCCGGAGTGCATAAAATGCGTTGGTCCCTGCTCATACCGCTCCTGCTCGGCTCGCCTCTTTGGGCGGCGGATTGGGATGTGCCCAACCGGGCGGGGGCCATCAACGAGATACTGGCGCAGGCGGCGGATGGAGATACCCTCCGCCTGCGCCCCGGTGTTTATACTGAAACGCTGGTTCTGGACCGGCCCGTTACCCTTGACGGGCTGGGACAAGCCACCATTGACGGTCAAGGCGAAGGCAGCGTCATCACCGTGACCGGGCCGGGCGTGACAGTGCGCGGACTGACGGTGATCGGATCGGGCTCGGACCATGACGGGATCGACAGCGGCATCCAGTTGACCAAGACGGCCTACGCGCCGGTGGTTGAAGACAATGTGCTGCTGGGCAATCTCTATGGCATCGACATCCACGGGGCAAAGGACAGCATCGTGCGGCGTAACCGGATCGAAGGACGGCAAGACCAGCGTATGAACGACCGCGGCAACGGGGTTTATGTCTGGAATGCGCCCGGTGCGCGGGTCGAAGACAATGACATCCGGTACGGTCGCGACGGGATCTTTGTGAACTCGTCCAAGAAGAACACTTTCACCGGCAACCTGTTCCGCGATCTGCGTTTTGCCGTGCATTACATGTATGCCGACAATTCGGTGGTCAGTGACAATGTCTCGATCGGTAACGATCTGGGCTATGCGGTGATGTTCACGACCAATGTCACAGTGGCCAACAACGTCTCGATCGGGGACCGCGAACATGGTGTGATGCTGAACTATGCCAACAAGAGCGTCATCACCGGCAACGTTGTGAAAGGCGCGAAAGAGAAATGCACCTTCCTGTATAATTCGAACAAGAACGAATTCACCGACAACTGGTTCCAGGGATGCGGCATCGGCATCCATTTTACCGCTGGCAGCGAGCGCAACAGGATCGTTGGCAATGCCTTTGTCGGCAACCGGACGCAGGTAAAATACGTCTCGACCAAATGGGTCGAGTGGTCTGAAGACGGGCGCGGAAATTACTGGTCCGATTTTGCTGCCTATGATGTGGATGGTAACGGCATCGCCGATGCCCCTTATCGCCCCAATGACTCGATGGACCATGTGCTGTGGACCCAACCCGCAGCCAAATTGTTGCTCGGCTCACCCGCCGTGCAGCTGGTGCGCTGGTCTCAATCGGCCTTCCCGGCACTGCTGCCGGGGGGTGTGATGGACAGCAATCCACTGATGCAAGCCCCTGAACCCCCAGCTATGAAAAAGGTGCCTCATGACGGATAAGGCCCTGACGATTGACCATGTTCTCAAGGATCGAGGCAAAACCCGCGTTCTTGACGATATCACCCTGTCTCTTGCCCCCGGTCAGCGCGTTGCGCTGCTCGGCCACAACGGCGCGGGCAAGTCGACTCTGATCAAATCCATCCTCGGCCTGACGCCGATCAACGGTGGAACAATCCGGATTGGAGAAACCGCCCCCGGTAGCGCCCAAGCGCGGCGCGAGACTGCGTATCTGCCCGAGGCGGTGTCGTTTCACCCGGCCCTGACAGGCCGCGAGCAACTGACTCTGTTTGCGAAACTGTCCGGCGCAAAAGCTGATGTGCCCGGCCTTCTGGAACGCGTTGGCCTGAGCGACGCGCTGGACCGACGGATCGGAGCTTATTCCAAAGGAATGCGGCAACGTCTGGGTCTGGCGCAGGTGCTGCTGGGCCAGCCGAAAGTGGCCCTGTTAGATGAGCCGACAAGCGGGCTGGACCCGATTTCTCGGCAGGACCTTTATGCCATCATCGACGAGCTGGCTGCCCAAGGCACTGCTGTGTTGATCGCATCCCACGCGCTGACCGAGGTCGAGGCCCGCACGGATCGCATCGCCATCATGCGCAAGGGACGGATGGTCGCCGACGACACGCTGAACAGTCTTTCGGCTCTGGCCGGTCTACCGATCCGCTTGAAAGTACGCGCCAGCGTCAATGCTGATGCCTTGGCCGCCGAATTGGGCGGCAGCCGCATCAACGGCGCGTCGGTGGAACTGCTCTGCAGCCCGGCCGACAAGATGGAAGCCCTGCGCCGCATCGCCGGCATGGGCGACGCGGTGGCGGACGTCGAGATGACACCGCCGAAACTGGAAGACCTCTATCGTCACTACGCACAGGAGGAACTGCAATGACCCGTTTCCTCGCCATCACCCGCACCGAAATGTTGATCCTGCGCCGCAACCGCTGGCTGCTGGTCGCCACACTGATCATGGTGCTGTTCGCTTTGGCGCTGACTTTCGCAGGCAGCGCTCCAACCGGAACACTGGGCGTTGACATGCTGACCGTCTCGGTCGCGTCTATGACTACGCTGTCGGTCTATCTTGCCCCCTTGCTGGCGCTTATGATCTCGTTCGACGCCATTGCGGGCGACGTGGACCGGGGCAGCCTGTCGCTGCTTTTGTCCTACCCGGCAGGACGTGGAGAAATCCTGTTGGGTAAGTTCACAGCACATCTGGCCGCATTGTCCTTTGCCATGGCCGTAGGCTTCGGCACCGCTGGCGCTGTAGCCGCGTTCTTTGGTGGCGCTGGGCCAGAAAGCCTATTGGCTCTGGCGCGTCTGATCCTCACATCCATCCTGCTGGGCGCTGTCTTTCTGGCGCTGGGATACCTGCTGTCCGCCCTGGCAAAAGGGGCCACGGCGGCGGCGGGTCTGTCGGCCGGGCTCTGGCTGGTTTTTGTCGTCCTCTATGATCTGGGCCTGTTGGGGGCTGTCGTCATGGACAAGGGCGGCAGCTTCACCCAATCCGTCTTTCCATGGGTGATGGTGGCCAACCCGGCCGACGCATTCCGACTGTGGAACATCGCCGCGACTGAGGGCGTGGCCATGGCATCCGGCATGACCGGGGCTGCGCAGGCCCTTCCCGTCTGGGCAGCACCTGCGTCACTGCTGATCTGGCCCGTGGTGGCTTTCGCCCTCGCGCGGCTTGCATTTCGGAGGGTTGAACCATGAAACATCTCGCCCTAATCGCGCTGGTCGCGCTGGCGGCCTGCAAAGAAGAGGTCGCAGAGGCCCCCAATCCGGTTGATCTGACACCAGACGCGCTGAGCTATTTCTGCCAGATGAACATTGCCAAGCATGGCGGCCCTAAGGGTCAGATCCATCTGGAAGGCTACCCCGCTCCGCTGTTTTTTGCGCAGGTGCGTGACATGGTGGCATACCTCAAAAGCCCCGAACGTGATGCAGAAATAACGGCTGTATACGTCAGCGACATGGGCGTCGCGCCAAGCTGGCGTCAGCCTGGAATTTCGAACTGGATCGCCGCAGATGGTGCGACCTTTGTTGTCGGTGCCAATGTCGCTGGCGGCATGGGTGCGCGAGAGGTGGTGCCGTTTGCCACTCCTACAGACGCCGAATCCTTCATCACTATTTACGGCGGCGCGGCAATGAGCCTGCCAGACATCCCGGATGCCGAAGTGCTTGGTCCTGTTGATCTTGATCTACCGCTGGAGACACCCGCATGACTGCCCTGACACGCCGACGGTTTTTGTTCATCTCAGCTGCCTGCTCTTTGTCCGGTCCGGCTTGGGCGTCGGATGCACGGTGGAATGGAACTGCGCTTGGTGCCGCCGCAAGTCTGCGGCTGGTCGGACTTTCGGATACCGACGCTGCGCCAATCATCAAGGCCGTGGAATCCGAGATGGCGCGGTTAGAGGATATCTTTAGCCTCTATCGTCCTGACTCACAGATCTGCAAGTTAAACAGGTATGGTACACTGAGCGCACCGGCTCCTGAGTTGTTGAGTGTACTGGGCTTATGCACAGCCTTGCATCAGGCCTCGGAAGGTGCGTTTGATCCAAGCGTACAACCTCTGTGGTCGGCAATGGCGACGCAGCCCCCTGCTGAAAATCTGGATGAAGTACAGCAGCTAATCGGTTGGGGAAAGGTCTATTTCGACGCTTCAGTAGTGCGCCTGCCTGTGCCCGGTCAATCGGCACTGACGTTGAACGGCATCGCACAGGGCGCAATTACAGATCGGATCGCAGCACTTCTGCGTGGATTTGGTTTGCGCGATGTTTTGGTTAACATGGGAGAGGTCGCCGCTTTGGGCACGCGGGCCGATGGCACCCCCTGGAACGTCGGGATCGCCGCACCGGATCAAAGAGTGTTGAAACGCATTTCGTTGCAAAACCGCGCAGTTGCCACATCGTCGTCCTTAGGCTCGGAACTGGGCCCTGGACTTGGCCACATCATCACCCCAAACGGGCCAGCCCGCGACAACAGGACGGTTTCGATTTCTGCCCCGGACGCCAGTCTGGCGGATGGTCTATCAACCGCACTTTGTGCCGCTCCATACCGGCAAGCGAACGAAATCGCGCGGCAGTTTCCAGGCGTCCGGATCGAATTAGACGCATGAAAATCCCCCTTCAAGTCTCAAAGTGATCAATAAAATTTCTGAACAAATATGACTTAGGTCAAATCGCGACCACGATGGGGCGGTTATGAAAACAAACACGCGAACGAAATTATCCAACTTCGAGTCACCAGCAATGAGCCAGATGACGAGTAGACGCGCTTTCCTAAGCGCGCGCATCCTTCGGGAAGATCGCAACGCGATCCGACCGCCGGGCGCTGCCGTGTCGGACTTTGCGGAACTGTGCACACGGTGTGAGGATTGCGCCGAAGCCTGCCCCGAAGACGTCATCACTTTCGACGACAGTGGTTTTCCGGTTCTGGATCTTTCCGCAGGCGGCTGCACCCTGTGTGGTGAATGCGCTGGCGCGTGCCCGACACCGGCGCTTTTGCCCGAGCTTGTCGCCGAGTGGCCTTGGCGCGCGCAGATTGAGGCCGAAAACTGCCTGTCTATGAACGGGGTGAGCTGCCGTTTGTGCCAGGACAATTGCGAGCAAGACGCCATCCGCTTTCGCCTACAACTGGGCGGACGTGCGGAACCTGCGCTTGATACCGAAGTCTGTATCGGTTGCGGCAGCTGTTCCGCCGCATGTCCCGCCGGGGCCATAGCGCTTCACCGTCCCACCCCACAACACCCGGAGGTGACCCAATGAACATCTGTGGCTGTCTCGTCCACATCGCCCCCGATCACACCGACGCCGCGCGCGCGGCCATGACCGGCACCCAAGGCGTCGAGGTTCATGCCGAAGCCGAAGATGGTCGGTTTGTGGTGGTTGTCGAGGATACCGCCGACCGGCTGGCCTCGGAAACCATCATGGATCTGCATCAGATTCCCGGCGTTATCTCACTGTCGCTGACCTATCACCATTTCGAAGATCTCGCGGAGGCATCTCCGCAATCCAATGCCCAAAGCCAACCGACCAGCAGGAGGCCCATGCAATGACTGTTTCTGAATCCCGCCGCACTTTCCTGAAGGCATCTGCCGCTGCCGCAACGGCATCGGCCGCCGGCATTCCCATGGCGGCCGGCCAGGCCAATGCTCAGACCGGTGCACCCGATATTCGCTGGGATAAGGCCGCCTGCCGGTTCTGCGGCACAGGCTGCTCGGTTCTGGTCGGCACAAAAGATGGCCGTGTGGTCGCCACCCAAGGGGACCCGGACGCGCCGGTGAACCGGGGTCTGAACTGTATCAAGGGCTACTTCCTCTCCAAGATCATGTACGGCAAGGATCGCCTGACCACCCCACTGCTGCGCAAAACCAACGGCGAATACGACAAGAACGGTGAATTCGAGCCCGTCAGCTGGGATGAAGCCTTTGATGTCATGGCCGCCAAATGGAAAGAGGCCCTGGCCAAGAAAGGCCCGACCAGCGTCGGCATGTTCGGCTCGGGTCAGTGGACGGTGTGGGAAGGCTATGCCGCCGCCAAGATGATGAAGGCGGGCTTCCGTTCGAACAACATCGACCCCAACGCACGTCACTGCATGGCCTCGGCCGTTGTGGGTTTCATGCGCACATTCGGCATCGATGAGCCGATGGGCTGCTATGACGACCTCGAACACGCGGACACCTTCGTGCTGTGGGGTTCGAACATGGCTGAGATGCACCCGATCCTGTGGTCGCGCCTGACAGATACCCGCCTGACCAAGCCGGGATGCGAGGTGCACGTGCTGTCGACCTTCGAGCATCGCTCGTTCGAATTGGCCGACAATGGCATGGTGTTCGAGCCACAGACAGACCTGGCAATCCTGAATTATATCGCCAACTACATCATTCAGAATGGTGCGGTGAACGAGTATTTCGTGCGAAACCACGTCAATATCACCAAAACCGCAACGGATATCGGCTATGGCCTGCGTGAAACCAATGCGTTGCAGCAGGAAGCCGCGAACCCGAACTCGGGCAAGCTGGAAACCATCAGTTTCGAGGAATACGCCGAGGCTGTCGCGCCCTACACGCTGGAATACACTTCTGAATTGTCGGGCGTCCCTGCCGACAAGCTGGAGAAACTGGCGCAGCAATATGCAGACCCAACCCGCAAGGTCATGAGCCTGTGGACCATGGGCTTCAACCAGCACACACGCGGGTCCTGGGTGAACTCGCTTATGTACAACGTTCACCTGCTGGTGGGTAAGATATCGGAACCCGGAAACTCGCCCTTCTCGCTGACCGGCCAGCCCTCGGCTTGTGGTACCGCGCGCGAGGTCGGCACCTTTGCCCATCGCCTACCCGCCGACATGGTCGTCGCAAATGATGAGCACCGGAAGATTTGCGAGACTGCTTGGAACATCCCGGAAGGGACAATTCCTCCCAAGCCCGGCTTCCACGCCGTGCTGCAGCACCGCAAGCTAAAAGATGGTGAGCTGAACGCTTACTGGGTTCAGTGCAACAACAACATGCAAGCCGCACCCAACATCAACGAAGAAGGTTATCCCGGTTACCGCAACCCGGAAAACTTCATCACCGTGTCTGATCCCTATCCGACAGTTACAGCGGTGTCCGCCGACCTGATCTTGCCCACCGCGATGTGGGTCGAGAAGGAAGGCGCGTATGGCAATGCAGAACGCCGCACACAGTTCTGGCGGCAACAAGTACCAGCACCGGGTGAGGCCAAATCAGACCTGTGGCAGTTGATGGAGTTTTCGAAACGCTTCACCGTCGAAGAGGTTTGGGGCGAAGAGCTGTTGGCCAAGATGCCCGAACATCGCGGCAAGACCATGTATGACGTGCTGTTCGCCAATGGCAAGGTTGACCAATTCCCGCTGTCCGAAACCGCGGAAGGCTTCGACAACGACGATGCCGAGCATTTCGGTTACTACGTCCAGAAAGGCTTGTTCGAGGAATATGCCGATTTCGGACGTGGCCACGCGCACGATTTGGCTCCGTTCGACATGTACCATCAGGCGCGCGGCATGCGTTGGCCGGTCGTGGACGGTAAGGAAACGCTCTATCGCTTCCGCGAAGGCTATGACCCCTACGTACCCGAAGGCGCGGATGTGAAGTTCTACGGTCACAAAGACGGCAAGGCCAAGATCATCTTTGCACCGTACGAACCTGCCGCCGAAGTGCCCGACGAGGAGTACGATCTGTGGCTGTCAACGGGCCGCGTTCTGGAGCACTGGCACTCGGGCTCGATGACACGCCGGGTTCCTGAACTGCACCGCGCTTATCCGTCGGCTGTGGTGTATATGCACCCCGAAGACGCCAAGGATCGCGGTTTGCGCCGTGGGCAAGAAATTGTTCTGTCTACCCGCCGAGGCGAGGTCACCAGCCGCGTTGAAACACGGGGTCGGAACAAAGTGCCGCGTGGTCTGGTCTTCATGCCCTGGTTCGATGAACACCAGCTGACCAACAAGCTGACGCTGGACGCGACCTGCCCGCTGTCGAAAGAGACCGACTTCAAGAAGTGCGCCTGCAAGGTCGAACGTGCGTAACCAGCAAGGATTGTGCGGGTAACTCCTATGCCTCTTGTCGACACACCCCTTTCGCCGCAACGGCGCCGGTTCCTGCAGGAATCGGCCCGCGCAGCGGGCGGCTGCGTTGTCGCCGGGTCGGTGCTGGCCTATCTGGCCCGCGACGCCCGCGCGCTGCCAGCCGAGGCTTTGCGCCCGCCCGGCGCATTGCCGGAAAAGGAGTTTCTGTCGGCCTGCATTCGCTGCGGTCTGTGTGTGCGGGATTGCCCCTACGACACCCTGAAACTGGCCGAGCTTGGATCGGATGAGGTAGCAACCGGAACGCCGTTTTTCACCGCGCGGGATATTCCCTGCGAAATGTGCGACGACATTCCTTGTGTGGCCGCATGTCCAACAGGGGCATTGGACCCCGGGCTGGACGATATCGACGATGCAAAAATGGGCGTCGCGGTGCTGGTCGATCAAGAGAACTGCCTGAACTTCCTCGGCCTACGTTGCGATGTCTGTTACCGCGTTTGTCCGGTGATTGATGAAGCGATCACGCTCGAGACCGAGCATAATACTCGATCCGGTCATCACGCGCTGTTCATTCCAACCGTTCATTCCGATCGCTGCACAGGCTGCGGCATGTGCGAGAAAAGCTGCGTTCTACCCGAAGCCGCCATAAAGGTTCTGCCGGCACGGCTGGCGCGTGGTCGTTCGGCAGAACACTACCGCAAAGGCTGGGAAGAAAAGGCCGCCAAGGGCGCGCCGGTGGTCGAAGGGATCATCGATCTGCCCGACCGCTTGCCAGGACCCGGTACCGACAACTTGGTCGCTCCGGGCGGGTTTGCACCCGGCTATGATTTGCCCGGGGTCGGGCAATGAGTACCCGTACACATATGCCTGTCGGTCAGGAGGCTGTCGACAGCAAAGGCTGGATCGGCGCACATCGCTATCTGTTATTGCGCCGCGCAAGTCAGCTGTTCTTTCTGATCCTATTTCTGCTGGGCCCATGGTTTGGCATCTGGATCGTGGAAGGAAACCTGGCGGGATCACTGACGCTGGGCGTGTTACCTCTGACTGACCCATTCATCCTGTTACAAAGCTTCATTGCGGGTCATTGGCCCGAGATGACTGCGTTGATTGGCGGGCTGATCGTCCTGGCCATTTATGCGCTGATTGGTGGCAGGGTTTATTGTTCCTGGGTCTGCCCTATCAACCCTGTCACCGATGCCGCGAACTGGCTGCATCGAAAGCTGGACCTGCCCAAAGGTTGGCAGCCCAAGCGCAGTTCGCGCCTGTGGGTTCTGGCAACTGTCCTGCTTGTGTCGGGCCTGAGCGGTGTGATCGCGTGGGAGCTGGTAAACCCAATCACCATGCTCCATCGCGGGCTGGTTTTCGGCATGGGCTTTGTTTGGGCCATGATTGCCGCAATCTTTATCTTTGACGTGATTGTCTCACGTCATGGCTGGTGTGGTCATCTGTGCCCAGTCGGTGCGTTCTATGGCCTGATTGGGTCAAAAAGCCTGCTACGTGTCAGCGCCACCAATCGCGCCGCCTGTGATGACTGCATGGATTGCTATGCAGTCTGTCCGGAAAATCAGGTGATCTCACCCGCGCTGAAGGGCAAGCCCGGAAGTACGCCAGTAATCCTATCGCCCGACTGCACAAACTGCGGACGCTGCATCGATGTCTGCGCAGTCGACGTCTTTAACTTTACTCACCGGTTCGACGACCACCTCGTCCAACCTTCCGATCCAGTTGCCGCGCCCGAGACGCGCGCTGCCAGACCTATCTAGGGGAGTGCCAAGATGAAAAGATCAATCGTTACAGGCGGAATTGCCCTTCTACCCGTATTGTTGCTAAGCGGATGGGCCCTTGCCCAATCCGCTCAGGTCGAAACCCTGCGAGGTGCGGAAGTCGATGAGCCAATCCCGCTGGATCAAATACACAAAACTGTGGAAGGGCGCATGCAGCGCAACTATCGTCAGCAGCCGCCTTTGATTCCGCATTCGATCGAGCAATATCAGATCGACGTGCGCACCAATCAATGCCTGTCCTGCCATGACTGGTCCAAGGCGGGTGAGCGTAACGCTCCTACACTTTCAATGACCCATTATCTGGATCGCGAAGGGCGCGAATTGGATCGCATCGCCGGGACCCGTTACTTCTGCAACCAATGCCACGTCCCACAAGCTGACGCGCCACCGCTGGTCGAAAACGTGTTCCAGCCCTCCACCGGCAACTGATCCAAAGCAAGACTGAAAGGAGCACCAACATGGCAGACTCCCCTGAAAAACGCGGCATGCTGGGTCGCCTGTGGAACGCGATATGGACACCGGCAGTGATGTTCAGCTCGGGTTTTCTGATCCTGGCCGGCTTTCTGGCCGGTATCCTGTTCTGGGGTGGATTTCACTGGACGCTGGAACTGACCAACACTGAAGAGTTCTGTGTCTCGTGCCACACGATGGAAACCAACCTGGGCGAGTACCGCGAAACGATCCACTACAACAACCACTCTGGTGTGCGTGCGATCTGTTCCGATTGCCACGTTCCCGATGAGTGGAACCACAAGATCAAGGCCAAGATCATGGCCGTGAAAGACGTTTATCACGAGCTGGCTGGCACCATCAGCACGCCCGAGAAATACGAGGATCACCGTCTGGCAATGGCCTCCGCCGTGTGGAAAAAGATGAAGGCATCCGACAGCCGCGAATGCCGGAACTGTCACAACTTCGACTATATGGACTTTACTATTCAGGAAACCCGCGCCGCATCAGAACACCAGCGCGCTATTGATACCGGCATGACCTGCATCGATTGCCACCAGGGCATCGCGCACAGCCTGCCGCCGAACTACCTGGAAACATATGAGAATGTGACAGCGGGACTTGAAGGCGAAGTTCTGGAAGAACATGCGAATGCGTCGGGTGACGATATCCGCGACTTCCTGGACAACAGCTCGAATTGATGGGGGAGCGGAGATGCTAGAGATACTGGGAACCATTGGCGGCAACATCTTGAGCCTGCCCGGCATTCTGGGGCTGGCCCTTGGTATGATGACCCGCAAGTTGTGGCTTGGGGCGACATTGGGCGGTGCGGTTGGTGTGTTTGAAACGCTGGTTTTTGCTGGATTTCAATTCGCGCACGTCGAAGCGTTGGAACTGATGATCGCTATTGTGGTTGGCCTCTGCGCAGGCAGTTTGGGCACAGCCATTCGTCTCAAGGGAGCTACCGCCTGACATTGGTCCGGTTCCGCCCTCCTGGCGGGACCGACGCACGCAAGGTTCAATCAGGCTTCAATGCAAAGAAGTTAAACAGGTCAGGAAACGGAAAATCCTGCCTGTCGGTATCTGCCCCAAAAGCAAGAATGCCGGATTGGCGATCCGCAAAAGTACCGTCTGAAAAGTAGGGCAAGCTTTTGTCGTATCTGGACAGGGTGTTTCCTGAAATGCCGTGCGTCCTTTTCATGTAGTGCGTCAGGCGTTTCTTCGGATAATTCTCGACCGTCATCGCATTATGTACATCTTCAAGTCCGAAATGCTTTAGAAAGGCCAAAAGGGACAGGGTATAGATCTCTTCTATTTCTCGGGTCGTGTTAGCCCAGGGTTTGACCGGTCCTGTAAAATGAACATAACGAGGGTTCAGTAAGGCTATGATCTTGCCCGGCAGGTATGAGTGCTGCCAATTCCACGATGGTGACAACTCCAGCCAGTTTCCGTCCACAGCAATGTTCAGTGCGCTTTGATCGGCCAAAGGCAAAGGATCAGACGCATCTGTTAACGCTTCAAGCGCCTTTTCAAAGGTGTTTTCCGCGATCAAAGCCCTGCTGTTGACGAACAGCATACCGGCATTGAAGTACTTTTGCTGCGCGCCTGCAGGTAACACGTTGAAATCCGCATTTTTCCAGAACCTACCCTGCGTCCAGCGTGTGTTATCGGCCACGGCCGCAATGGGCTGTTCGAAACCCTTCAACCGCATCAGATCAGCCGGCGACCCCCAGCGCTGCACGATGTCGTTATCGAGATACAGCACAAATTCGTGCAATTGAGACAGATCGCCCAGTGCTTTCAGCCTGAGCAAAGTCGCCTTGGACACATAACCATGCGATTTGAATTTTTCGGGTGGGACAATGTCGTCCAGACAATAGACGATCCTGAAATATCTAGAAAACAGGGCGTCCAACCGCGGATCGACCTGAGCCGAGACATAAAGGTAATGCTGAATCTCGTTGGTCGTGTCGAGCAAGATAGATCGCACCAACGCATAGGCCGCCTGCCAAATCTGGTTTTCGTCCGTGCACAGCACCACGGCCATTTTTTTATCGCTGGTCATCGGGAACAATCCCGTGGGCCACAACTTAAACGCACAATCGGGCCGGACACTACAGCGAACGGTGGGATATCAATCATACTGGCCAAGAACTTTTTGCATCGCCAGGATTTTGGGAGCACCGCGTCGCTTGAACCTGTCAGGGAAGACGAACGCAAACCCAATTTCACCCGCAAGGGCGTTCAGGTCGCGCTCGATCTCCTGATCCGAGTGCGCAAACCTGCGGGTGCGTTGGAAGTCATGGAATAGATCTCCCGTCTTGGGAAAATCCGGGTTTTCAAACGTGCCCGGTTGCCAGTGGAGGTCCTCGATAATGTAAATCCCGCCATCCTTGAGTTTTGGCCACATCTCCAATAGCGCGAATTGCTGATGATGCGAGGCGTGCGAAGCGTCGTCGATGATCACGTCAAAGGGCTGTTCAAACTGAGCGGCCGCAGCTTGGATGTTTTCACGTTTGTCCATATCGCATTGGACGAAATCAAACCTAGGCCCTCTGCGCCAGGAAAAATCCGAAATATCCAGACCCGTGACATGAGCATGTTCAAAATACTCCAGCCACATATCGACCGATGGAACGCGATCCGTTTGGCGGTCTGCCTGTCTTCCACGCACCTCTGGGCCACCACGCAACAACCCCATTTCCAAAAGCCGAATTGGTTTATCCCGAAGCGGGTGAAACAGAAGCTCGTATAGCCGTGTGTAACCATGAGCCAGATCTGTCAGCCCTTTGTCAGTACCGTGTTTTTTGGCCAGTTGGGTGAGATTGGGCATTTTGGGGCCGCGCTCCGTGAATTCAGACTTGCGATCATCCCTACCGCATTGAGCGAGGGTTATGAAATTGTCAATTGGCGAAACTGCTGGTTTTGAACGCAATAAAGGTGGATCATCAACAGCGACGGGTAGAGCGCGCATGCAGCCTTCTTTCCGTGCAATCAGGCAGGATGAGTTCATTTCTTAATCTGAACCCTTTTGGGAAGCCAAGAAGTTAAAACTGGATAGAAGAAAGTGATATGAACCTCGAAAGATCACATTGAAACTTAAATTCAGGGTTTCTATGCAAAGCAAACCAAAGAGTATTGAAATCTCAAAAGGAATTCTTCAAACAAGGTAACACGTTAACGAATGCACCCTCGCGTAAGATGGATTCCATAAAAATTCCTCTCTATTTTTGCCTATACAAATACAATATATACGTGTGGAGCGATGAGGGGAAAAATATGAGCAGGATCGCAGAACAATGACGCGGGTCCTTGAGGCAAAACGTATATCCAAAATACTTAATCTGGCTGGCCTGAAGGATCATCTTTCGATGTTCCGGCAAGAAGGTGTCGACGACCTGCTTCTGGACGAATTGACAGACCCGGAACTGCGCGACCTTGGGTTAAGTGTTGGGGAAAGAAAACGGTTTCGCAAAGCGCAAGCGGAACTAAGAAGCAAAGACACTTCGAATAATGATGGTGTTCGGTCCGAGGCTGAACGCAGGCAACTGACGCTGGTGTTTTGTGATCTCGTAGGTTCCACCCAGCTGGCCCAGCGGTACGACCCCGAAGACCTGATGCAGATTATGAACCTGTATCTGGACACGGCGATCGGCACATTGAAACAGCATGGCTGTCATTTGGCCTATCGTCAGGGCGATGGAATCATGGTGTATTTTGGTTACCCCAAAGCCATGGAAGATGATGCAGAACGCGCCGTGCGTGCAGTTCTGGAGACGATCGAGGCAGTTCAGAACCTCGAGAATAAGTTCGGCGAAAAGCTGAATCTGCGTGCAGGAATCGCAACCGGCATGGTTGTTGTTGGGGTGGTATCCTCGAAAAGTCTGGGGTCAGAGGAATTCCTGGTCGGCGAGACCGCGAATCTGGCGTCCCGGCTACAAGGTTTGGCCGAACCCGGCGAGGTAATTGTATCCTCAGAAACCATGCGCCTTACGCAAGGCACATTCGAGTTCGAACCGCGTGGCAGCCACGATCTTAAAGGCTTCGAAAATCAGCGCAAAGTTTATTGCGTGTTAAAGGAAACTGTATCCACCAGCCGTTTTGACGCCCGAACAGGGCGAACTGCTGTCAAGCTTGTAGCCCGGAACGACGATCTGTCGGCTCTGAGGCAGCTCTGGTCTGAAGTACAGGACGGGTCAGGCCGAATGGCCCTTGTCGGCGGCGCAGCGGGCATAGGCAAGTCGCGGCTTATCAGGTCGTTGTCGGAATCAATTGGAGTCAGGCCCCTGACACTGCAGTGCACACCGCATTTGGCCAGCCTTCCTTTGCACCCCGTGGTCAGTGAACTGAGGCGTGTGTCTGGGGACCAGACGGACGACAATATCAAAGCTGCAATATCTGGTTTTGTTCAGTCCGCCCCTCGAATCAACGAAACAGACTTGCCTGTCCTGTTGGATTTGGCAGGCATCGACTCGGGTGCACCTGTCGAACCGGATCCTCTCAAAAAAGCACGCAAATCCATGGACGTGCTGCTGCGCAGCCTCGGCAGCATTTGCGACAGGCGTGGCACGTTGCTGTTGGTGGTCGAGGACATACACTGGGCCGATGCAACCACTCTGGATCTGCTGGACGCGCTTGCGAACAATCTGGTTGGCTTCCCGGTTCTAATGGTTCTGTCTCATCGACCTGAATACGAACCGCCCGAGCATTTTCAGGACAAGGCGACAAGCGTTGATCTATCACCGCTGGCACGCACCGAAGCGTCCGAACTGGTTCGCCGCGTGGCCGAACCCTATAGCCTGCCGGTTATTCTGATCCGTCAGATCATCGAAAAAGCGGACGGGGTGCCTCTGTATATCGAAGAAATGACCAAAGCAGTTCTGGACCAATTGCCCGATGACGCACCGATCAATGCAAAGGTTCTGGACGCACTCAGCGTGCCATCCACCCTTCAGGATTCGTTGATGTCGCGCCTTGACCGGATGGAAAACGCCAAACCAGTTGCGCAGCTGGGTTCCGTCATTGGGCGTAGCTTTTCCGCCCATATGATCAAGGCGGTCGCGCAGGCTGACATGGATGTCGACCGCGCCTTGCTGCAATTGATTGCGGCCGGTGTTTTGTTGGCCACCAGCGATGAAGGATCGGCCACCTATACGTTC
The DNA here is from genome assembly GCF_013034525.1 of Ruegeria sp. HKCCA5929. Lineage (NCBI taxonomy): Bacteria > Pseudomonadati > Pseudomonadota > Alphaproteobacteria > Rhodobacterales > Roseobacteraceae > Ruegeria > Ruegeria sp. HKCCA5929. The sequence goes on along the minus strand of NZ_WQGE01000003.1, from coordinate 243,724 downwards.
AACCATGCACTGGTTCAGGACACAGCCTATAACTCGTTGCTGCGGGAAGACCGACAGAAACTGCATCTGAAAATTGCCAAAGCCCTGCTGGATGGGAATAAGGCCTTTGGCAGCCCTGCCCCTGACACCATCGCGCATCACTGCGATTTGGGAGGGCTAAAGAACGAGGCCGTCACCCACTGGTTCACGGCTGGAGAACTGGCCCTGTCCCGACTGGCAAACCTTCCTGCGATATCGGCGTTTCGGGCGGCACTGCGTAATCTCGGAACAATGCCCGCCACTGACGAACGAGATGGATTCGAATTGCGGGTTCAGATGAACATTCTACCCGCCTATATGGCGATTTATGGCTGGTCTGCGGATCAGGTCGGGGAAACAGCCGCCCGTGCGATGGAACTTGCCCAGGCTCTGGGCGATGGAGAGACGCTTTTTGCGGCTACCTTCTGTCGCTGGACCAACTTCTTTGTCGGCGGTCAAATGAACCATGCCATGGAGATGGGACAAGCGCTAAATGCAATGGCCGGAATGACCGAAGATCCGGTCGCCAACGTTCTGACGGCCCGAGCCCTTAGCTTTACTCACTACTTCCGGGGTGAATTCGCCGATTGTGAACACCAGCTCGACCGCGCCTTTGCCGTCATCACGCCCGAACTTGATATGGCGATGATGCCGATGACGCAGTCCTCGACCTTGGCCTCATTGCTGGCCATCCAGGGGTGCCTGTTGTGGCAGCAAGGCAAGTTCGACGACGCCGAAGCCGCACGCCTTCAGTCTATCGAGGTAAGCAAAGCGCTGAACCATGCGCCTAACCTTGTCTATATTATGGGGGCTTGTTGTATGTTCCTGCCCTATGCGGGTGAATGGGACAGAATGGACGCCACAATGAAGGAAGCCCGCAAAATCGCGGATGAAGAAGGGTTCCTGTATCTGCATGCCATGCAGGACATCTATATGGGCCTTGCACAGGCCGGAAAAGGTAACCTTGCTGGCGTTCAGGAACAAATCGAAGCGCGTATGAACCTGATCTCCAAATCGGGCGGTAACTTCACATTCCCGCAGAATCAGATCGTGCTGTCGGAAATCATGATCGACCATGGTGACATCGATAAAGCTCTGTACCGTCTTGAGGCGGTCTGCACCCCGGGCTGGGAACGCGGAGAAACGCTGAACAAACCGGAATATCACCGAGTGCGAGCCAAAGCCTTTGCCGCACGCGGAGAATTAGGCGCCGCCCGGGATGAAGCAGAATTGGCGCTAAAGCTGGCCAGCAGTATCGGCGCTGTTGTCCAGGAAGATCGCGCCAAGCGACTTCTGGATCGACTGAACGAAGCAAATTGAACAAAAACCAAGTGCCTCACCGATGAAGGCAGCACAACCAAGAGGGATTTGAAATGACCGACGCATTGGACTGGGGCGACGACCAGTGGAACGCTGTAAACAAAGCCGTCCATGATGAAGCGCTGCGTGCTCGGGTGGCCGCAAGTTTTCTGCCACTGTACGGGCCGTTGCCGGCTGACACGCAATCTGTCCCGCTGAATCGGCTTGAGTTGATCGACAACGAAAACGGCACCGCAAAACGTCTTGGTGTGAACGACTTTGACACCACGCGCCTGACCACAGTTTCAGTAAACGTCTACTTGAAAAGTGCGCAAATGGCCGACCCCGAATTGTCGGCAGCAATGATCATGTTCCGCCGTGCTGCCGCAATTGTGGCCCGGGTCGAAGATGACATCATTTTCAACGGTCAACCCGGTACAGGAGAAGGTCCCAAACCAGCCACTGGCGCGCCAGCCTCGTTGCCGCCGATTTACACCGTCACCGGAGGTGGTAAATATGAAGGCTTACTGGAAGCAGGCGAGAAGTCTTCTGGGTCGTCGTCTTCCAAGAAGAAAACCTGCACCGGACCCGAAGTGTTCGAAGCCGTGGTTGCGGGTATCAACGAATTGGAATCGCGCGGGTATCTGGGCCCATACGCTTGTGTGATGGGCAATGGCCTGTTCCAGGCTGTTACAACGCCGATGGACAACTCGATGGTCCTGCCACGCGACAGCATTCTGCCGTTTCTGGATGGTCCATTGCTGCGTTCGGGTACATTACCGGCAAACAAAGCGGCGCTTGTGTCACTGCAAGGGGCGCCGGTTGAAATCGTTGTGCCATCCGAAATCTCGGTCAAGTATCTGCAAACGTCGGCCGAAGGCGAGCATGTCTTCCGCGTGCAACAAAAATTCCGCCTGCGGATCAAGGAAGAACAGGCAATCCACACCCTCATCTGCTGACCGAGGATTTGGTCGTGCGCGAGTTTACAGACCGCGGTGTCACCCTGCGCTGGTCAGAAACGATCAGTGCGGCAGGAGACAAGCGTGCCTTGATCGAGGCCGGACCATCCGTATCGCCTCATGACACGGTGCGGCTGATCTGTTCGCAAGCTGGCGGCCCCGAGCGGGCCATTCGCGGCTGGCCTCTGCACCGCGATCCCAAAACAGGTCTTCAGCACTTTGCGGCCACCTTGCCATCGGTGATGCAGGGCAAGTCGCTCAACTGGCGTCCGGTTTTGACGTCCGGGGGCCGCGAATATGACCCGGGACCTGACACGGCTCCGAGTGCGGCACCTGCGCAACAGCCAAAGCCAGCGCAGCAGTCACCGGTTCTGGAGCATATCGCCAAATTCACTGTGCCCTTCACCGGCGACTTTCATATCTCGGGCGAGACACCAGACGGTATCTGGCTGCATTTTGCGATCAAAGAAGGCGGAACAGTCGAAGGCCCGCACCTGAAAGGGGTGATCGAGCCGGTTGGCGGCGATTGGATGCGCGTGCGCCCTGACGGCGTGGGGCTGCTACATGCCAGAGCGTTGATCAAGCCAACCGAAGGGGGTGCGCCAATCCTGTTTGAAGATACCGGCGTGTGTGAATTTGGTCCCGACGGTTACGCCGCAGTGTTGAAGGGTAACCTGCCCGCCACGGCCCCTGTGCGGCTCGCGCCGCGTTACCTGACATCGAACCCGAATTATAGCTGGATGAACCGGGTGCAGGGTTTTGGCATCGGCGAAGCCAGCCTGTCGGACATCACCTTGCGCTTTGACGTCTATTCCGCGAAAGGAACATCAGATGGCTGAAAAAGTTGTCATTCTTGGCGGTGGCGTGGCCGGCATGAGCGCCGCGCACGAACTGATTGAACGCGGGTTCGAGGTTGAGATCCACGAACGTCAAATGATCCCCGGCGGCAAGGCACGCAGCATTCCGGTGATGAAGGGTGAAGGCGATCACGGCTCGAAGGCGAAGCACATCAAGGCGCTGGAAAAATGGGCCGAGATGGACGGGGCCAGCTATCCTCCCGGCGTAAAACGCCCATGGTTGCCCGGCGAGCACGGGTTCCGGTTCTTCCCAAACTTCTATCGGCACATCACCGACACGATGGCCCGTACGCCTTATTACGACAAAGGCACGTGCTTTGATAATCTGGTACCGACCACTCAGGTTCTGGTCAGTCAGTTCGACAAGCCCGGCATTATTGTGCCCGAGCGATTTCCTCGCACCCTCAAAGACGTGGCAGATGCGTTCAAGACAATTGCCTTTGCGCTCTCGCCACGGGACCAGATCGCATATGAGGATGTCGAGCACTTCGTTGCCTGCATGTGGCGGATAGCGACATCCTGCAAGGAACGCCGGTTCGACGAATACGAACGGATCGGATGGTGGGATTTCATCGGGGCGGAAGACCGCTCGGAAGCATATCAAAAGTTCCTTGCCATTGGCCTGACCCGGTCTTTGGTGGCCGCCAAAGCCACAACTGCCAGCACCAAGACCGTGGGCGACATTGCTGTACAGTTGCAGTTGGGCATCGCCACCCCCGAACCGCAGTGCAACAGGTTGCTGAATGGGCCCACAAACCTTGTCTGGATTCAACCCTGGCTGGATTATCTCAAAAGCAAAGGGGTCGTTTACAAATTTGACTCCAAGGTGACTGGCATCGAATGCCAAAACGGGCGGATCACCGGTGCGACGGTCGAACAGGATGGCAATGAGCAGAAAGTCACTGGCGACTGGTTCGTCAGCGCCATGCCGATCGAACGTATCGCGCCACTTCTGACGCCCGAGATGATGGCGGCCGATCCGGCGCTTGCCAAACTGCCGCTTCTTGCGAACGACGTGCAGTGGATGAACGGCATTCAGTTTTATTTGACCAAAGAGGTCACGCTGACCAACGGCCACGTCATCTTCATTGATAGCCCGTGGGCTTTGACCGCCGTGTCGCAAAAACAGTTCTGGCCGGGGATCAACTTTGACAACTGGGCTGAAGGCAAAACCAAGGGTCTGCTTTCAATTGACATTTCGGAATGGGACAAGCCGGGTCTAAACGGCAAGACCGCGCGCAATTGCACCCGGGAAGAGATTGCAAAAGAGGTTTGGGAGCAGCTCAAGCGCAGCCTCAATGTGGATGGCGCGACTGTGCTGCGGGATGAGGATATGCATTATTGGTTCCTCGACCCCGACATCGTGCAGGACCCCGAAGATCCCAAACGACAAAGCAATGTGGAACCTCTGCTGGTCAACCGCATCAACAGTTGGCGGCTGCGGCCAGATGCGGCCACATTGATCCCGAACTTCTTTCTGGCCTCCGATTATGTGCGCACCTTCACTGACCTTGCCACAATGGAAGGAGCGAATGAGGCCGCGCGCCGGGCGGTCAACGCGATCCTGCAACGCAGCGGGTCGGATGCCGAGCCCTGCCAGATCTGGGACCTGCACGAGCCTGATATACTGAAACCGCTGCGCGCCTATGACTACGCGCGTTATCAAGCGGGTCTGCCTTGGGACAACAGGTTCGCGGTTGCGGTTGAGGCTGCACTCAAAATGGGTCAGGACACGACAGGGGTTGATCGCGGCGGCGACGGACCTTTGGCGGTCATTGGGGAACCGACTGCTGAATACTCCAAGCCCGGCGGGATCATCGAAGACCCGGCCATCGCCGAAGCGCTGCGCATGATTTGCCCGCCTAAAGAACTGTTTGATCTGATGGCCAGCTATGAGCCCACCGCTGATCTTCCGATCCCCGGAGATGAGGTGGCCGAAGATCTAGCCTATGATCTCGGACGCGACAGCGGTCAGTCTGATGTTCTGTCCAGGGCTCTGCCAATGACGGATGCCCCCTTCGCTTCTGACCGTGCACAGAACAGCAAACCCCGCGTGATCATCACGCAGAAGGGTTAACCATTGAAACCCGGAACCGCGCATCTGGACCCTGCGGCACAGCAGGAGTTTCTGAAACAGCTGACCTCTTACGGGGATCGCGCGCGTGAAACTCTGTTGGGACTTTTGCCAACGGGTGAGCCCCAGGCTTATCTGTATGGTCCGATACGGGATTATATCGAAACATCAGGCAAAGGACTGCGGCCCGCGCTATTGCTGGCCACCTGCGAAGCCTTTGGCGGCAACACCGAGGAAGCACGGGTGTTCGCAGCTGTGCTGGAGCTTTTGCACAATGCCTTTCTGATCCACGACGATATCGAAGATCAAAGCGATTTCAGGCGTGGGCGGGCATGTATGCACCAGCGGCTTGGTGTCCCTTTGGCCATAAATACAGGCGACGGGATGCAAGCGCTGGCCCTGCGGTTGTTGCGGCAAAATCTGGGTTCGCTCGGGCTGGAAACCGGAATGCGCGTCGTCGATGAGTTCGACCATCTGCTGCAGCAATCCATTGAAGGTCAGGCGTTGGAGCTGGGTTGGATACGGGACAATCGGCTGAATGTGGACGCCTCGGACTATTTACGGATGTGTCTGAAAAAGACTTGTTGGTACAGTTTCATTCACCCCATGCGGATCGGGGCATTGATTGCGCGGCCGCAGGATGTAGCGTCTGGCGCGTTAAATCTGGATGATTTCAACGCGTTCGGCTTTTTTCTGGGCGCAGCGTTTCAAATTCAGGACGATGTTCTGAACCTTGTTGGTTCGCAGGACAAATATGGCAAGGAAATTGGCGGCGACATCTATGAGGGCAAGCGCACGCTGATGTTGGGTCAGCTTGGCCTGCACGCCGATGAACCGGAACAGAAGCGATTGACCGAGATGCTGTCAAACCCGCGTGAAAACCGGTCAAATCAGGATGTTGAATGGGTGCTTGAGCGTATGGGCCATTATGGCAGCATCCGATTTGCGCAAGATGCGGCCAACGATCTGCTTGCATCTGCCCGTCAGGAATTTGCGCAGGTATTTGCAGGCACCCAAGACGCCCCGCGTGCATTTCTGGTGCAGTTCATGGATTACCTCGTGACCCGTCAGGTCTGAGCACCCGTAACCTCAAACACTACAACGATCGAAGTATGCTCGGTCCCGGTGCAGGCAATCCGGCCATGGTAAGCGCCCGGTTCTGTCAAATCCGGCACGGTGACTACAATCGCTACATCTGTGGTCTCTCCGGCAGCCAGTCGGATCTGGGATGGAACAACGTTGACGCGGTTTGCAGGCAGAATATCCCCATTCGGATTGGTCAGATCACCGGGTTCGAACTGCATTTCAACCGGCTCGTCACCTTCAGCCGCAGCAAAGGACAACAAGATTGTAGCCGTACCGCCAGGGTGGCAGATCTTGCGACAGGTAAAAGGCCCTTCGAGGTGTTTTTGGTTGCCGCGCTCTGTCTCAAGCACGCGGCGCGCGATATCCGAAATCGGTTGCGCGTCCGGTTGTGGCGCAACAGAGCTAATTACGCGTGACGGGTTTTCGTAGGGTTTACGCTCGAAGTAAGGCATAACTTAATGTGCACCCGCAGCGTGGATCAGTAAATGGAAAATCCACCTACTGATCGCCGGGTTTGTTTATTTCCCTTTCCAAACCGGATCGCGTTTTTCGGCAAAGGCGCGGGCACCTTCCAGTTGATCTTCACTGGCATAGAGTACGTCCACAGTGCGCAGCTGACGTTTGGTGATGTGGTTCATCGCATCCTGGAATTTGGTATCCTCGGCGTCGCGCACGATCTCCTTGATTGCCGCATAAACCAGAGGCGGCCCCGAGGCCAGAAGGCGGGCAAGTTCCCAGGCACGGTCCATGAGTTGATCGGCAGCGACGATCTCATTCACCAGCCCCCAACGATTGGCTTCTTCCGCATCGAACCAACGCCCGGTCAGCAGCAGTTCCATGGCAATGTGGTATGGAATGCGTTTGGGCAGCTTGACGCTGGCAGCATCTGCCACAGTGCCCGAGCGGATTTCCGGCAGGGCAAAAGTGGCGTGATCAGCGGCAAGGATCATGTCCGCTGAAAGGGCAAGCTCAAGCCCGCCCCCACAGGCGATGCCGTTCACGGCTGCGATCACGGGCTTGTTCAGGTCGCGCAGTTCTTGCAGACCTCCAAACCCGCCAACACCATAATCTCCGTCCACCGCGTCACCATCGGCGGCAGCTTTCAGGTCCCAGCCCGGGCAAAAGAATTTATCGCCCGCGCCGGTCAGAATGGCTACGCGAAGCTCTGGGTCGTCGCGAAATGCGGCAAAGACCTCGCCCATGATTCTGCTGGTGGCAAGGTCAATGGCATTGGCCTTGGGGCGGTCCAGCGTCACCTCGAGGATCGTTCCGTCGCGGCGGGTTTTGATTGGGTCCATTTTTCAGGCCTTCCTTATAAGTGCATCCACCGCAACCGCGTCGTCCCGCGTGCAGAGGAGAGGGTTAATCTCGACCTCGCCGAGCGTGTCGGCGTTTTGCAAAACATAAGCCTGAACAGCATCGACTGCGGCAATGATCGAATCCATATCAGCCCCCGGTTGGCCGCGATAGCCTGCAAGCAGAGGTGCGATTTTCAGCTGGTCAAGAGCCGTGCGGATGTCTTCGGGCACGCTGGGCACCAGCAGAGAAACAGTGTCACGCATGACTTCGGTCAGTACGCCCCCTGCCCCAATGGTCAATACAAACCCATGCGCCGGATCACGAACAACACCAACCAAAAGTTCCGCAACGGTCCCCGTGATCATCTCTTCTATCAGAATGGCTTCGGTGCCGATTTCGGCCGCTACATCGGCCACGTCTTCGGCCTTGATGCCCAGCCGAACGGCGGCGTGTTCTGATTTGTGCGCAAGCCCTACGCCTTTCACTGCAAAAGGGGCGCGCATGTCATGCACCGCTTTGCTGATTTCTTCTGCGCCACTGACTGTGCGGTTTTGAGGGATGCGCAAACCGTACTCAGCCAGCGCCTGTTTAGACACCCCCTCGGTAAGGGTTCCGGACGCCTCGACGCTGCCTGGCAGCAAAACGGGCTGCAAACAGGGGGCACGGACCTGACCCGCCGCGCGCGTGGCGGCAAGCGCTTCACTGATACCCATAAAAGGCACGACGCCGCCTGTCATCAGGTCTTTCGCCACATCTTCAGGCAGTAACTCTGGCAGGGTCGCGACAATGGCAAACCGTGCCCCAGTGTCCGCACGAACTTGTAAGGCCGCCCGCGTTGCACAGGTCCAGTCTGTGGCGTCGGTGGTCGGATAATCGACGATAGAAAACGTCAGGTCGATATCCTCACCCGTCATACCGGACCATGCCTGCGACATCGCGCGTTCATCGCGCCAGATATAGGTGTGATAATCCAGCGGATTGTTCAGCGCCACCATAGGACCTAGCGCATTGCGTAGATGGGTCTTTTTATCATCACTTAGCGGTGGGAAGGTCAAACCGGTGCCGACCGCCATGTCTGCAATCAGGCTCGCCTCGCCCCCCGAACAGCTGATCGAGGCTATGTTACCGCTGGGTAATGGACCGTAGCAGTGCAGCAGTTTCAACGTTTCGAGGAAATCCGGTAGCGACGAAAGACGCGGGATACCAAGCCGGTCCAACAACGCCTGCGCGCCCGCATCACTTCCTGCCAGAGACGCGGTATGAGACACCGTCGCTGCCTGCGCCTGTTCCGAAGCGCCGACCTTTAGGGCGACCAGCGGAATGCCCTTTGCATGGGCCTTTGCGGCCAGCGCCTCCCACTCGCGGATGTCCTTAAAACCTTCGACGTGCAGACCCAGGGCTGTCACGCGCGGATCATCAAGCAAGGCCGCAGCAATCTGCGCCTGACTGGTTTGCGCCATGTTTCCGCAAGCCACCATATAGGCAATCGGCAAGCCGCGTTTCTGCATGGTCAGGTTGATCGAGATATTCGAACTTTGAGTCAGGATCGCGACGCCTTTGTCCACCGGCGTCGCCCCGTGCTGATCCGGCCACAACAGCGCACCGTCCAACGCATTGATATAGCCATAACAGTTGGGGCCAAGAATGGGCATGTCACCGGCTGCGGCGATCAGCTGCGCCTGCAAGTCCCCGCCGGTGTCGTCTTCAGCGACGGCTTCGGAAAAACCCGAGGCAAAACAGACCGCCCCGCCCGCGCCCATGCTAGAGAGGACCTGAACCGCCTCAATAGTGGCGTGGCGGTTGATACCAATGAACACCGCATCCGGGGCTTCAGGCAGGTCTTCTATCTGCCCAAAAACCTTGTGTCCCGCGATCTCGTTGGCTTTGGGATGCACCGGCCAAATCTGCCCGGCATAGCCCATACGTTCGGATTGCAGAATAACCTGCTGACACCAGGCACCACCGCCAATGACAGCGATAGTTTTCGGGCGCAAAAGCCGGGTCAGGTCTTTGTTCATGGTCAGGCGCCCAGTGGACGCAGAAGATCACGGCTGATGATGTGGCGCTGAATTTCACTGGTGCCGTCCCAGATGCGTTCAACGCGTGCATCGCGCCAGAAACGCTCGATCGGGAAGTCGTCCATCAGACCCATACCACCATAGATTTGCAGCGTCGCATCCGTCACTCGCGCCAACGTTTCAGAAGCATAAAGCTTGGCCGAGGCAATCTCACGGTTCGAAGGCAGGTTTTGGTCCAGACGCCAGGCGGCGGCAAGGGTCAGCCAGTCGGCGGCGTCGATCTCGGTGATCATGTCTGCGATCTGGAAGCCGACGCCCTGAAACTTTCCGATAGGCTGGCCGAACTGCTTGCGCTCGGCCGCATAGTTCAGCGCATAGTCAAAGCAGCGCCGCGCGCGCCCAACCGAGAACGCCGCAACCGTCAGGCGAGTTGCGTAGAGCCATTCGTTCATAACGGCAAAACCACCATCGACTTCGCCGAGAACCTGTGCATCCGGCAGACGGCAATTGTCGAAATAAAGGATATAATTCTTGTAGCCCTTGTGGCTGACCGAATTGTACCCTTCGCGCACTTCAAAGCCCGGGGTGCCGCGATCCACCAGGAAAGTGGTAATGCGCTTTTTGGGGCCTTTGGGGGTTTCGTCCTCGCCGGTTGCGATAAAGACAATGAAGAAATCCGCGTGTTCCGCACCAGAAATGAAGTGTTTCGAGCCGTTGACTACCCAGTCACCCCCATCGCGCACTGCTTGACATTTCATGCCGCGCACGTCCGACCCGGCATCCGGTTCGGTCATCGCCAAAGCATCCATCTTTTCACCGCGTACGGCAGGCAGCAAATAGCGTTCGCGTTGCTCATCATTGCAGGCCATCAGGATGTTTTGCGGGCGTCCAAAGAAATGCGTCAACGCCATCGAGCCGCGGCCAAGCTCACGCTCAACAAGAGTGAAATCCAGATGGGACAAGCCCGCGCCACCAACCTCTTCAGGAAAGTTACAGGCGTAAAATCCCAGATCGATGCATTTCTGCTTGATCTCGTTGCCCAACTCGAGCGGGACGGTACCACTGCGCTCGACCACCTCTTCATGCGGGTAGATTTCGTTTTCAACAAAGCTGCGGACCGTCGAGACGATCATTTCTTGTTCTTCGGACAAACCGAACTGCATGGCGCTTATCCCTTGGATCAGTAGTTGACCAAAAGAACGTCATCCCTCAAATTCTCGACATGCAGCTTTAGGCGTACATCATGCAGAATTCGAAATTTTTGCCACGGCGATACAACATTCTGCTCTTCAATGGGTTTTCGAACCATTGCCTAGCAAACATGGTCGAACCGCTGCGAGCGGCGAACAACATGTCACGGCACACGCTCTATGAGTGGAGGTTCTGCTCGCCGGACGGAACACCGGTCCAAAGCTCGAGCGGGCTGAGTGTCACGCCGGATGGAGCGATTGGGGATCAAAGGGGCGATGTCCTTGTGGTCATGCCGTCTTATGGTTTTCTAAAACTCGATACACGGGCAACTATTCGGGTCGTGCTGGCAGCGGCAAAACGGCATACGCAGATCGCAGGGTTGGATACCGGCAGCTGGCTTTTGGCGCGGGCGGGATTGCTGGACGAGCATCGGGCAACCATTCACTGGGACGAGTTATCTCGGTTCGAAGAACAGTTTCCGGCGGTTGAAACCGTGCGTGAACGCTTTGTCATCGATGGCAATCGGCTGACCTGTTCCGGGGCGATGGCGGCGTTCGATCTCGCCTCAGCACTTATTCGGCAGGATCACGGCCCGCTATTGTCTCTGGAGGTGGTGCAATTACTGATGGGGCGAAACGGGCGCAATCCCTATTCTTTGCCATTGAAATCCGAAGACAAGCTGGTCAATCGGGCGTTGGACGTGATGCAGGCAAATATCGAAACCCCATTGTCAATCACACAGGTCGCCCGGCGCATCGGATGTTCGCAAAAACGGATTGAAACCCGCATACGTGCCGAACTGAAAACCACACCGCAGGCACTTTATAGGCGTCTGCGACTGACGCTAGCGCGTAATCTGGCAGAGGAAACAGAACAATCCATCGCCGAGATCGCTGGGCGTTGCGGGTACGAAAACGCCAGCGCGATGACCCGCGCGTTCAAAGCAGAATTCGGTCAGACCCCGACCGCGTTTCGGTCAAGCTGACCCTGTATCCGATGGCTCACCCTCAGACCCGCGCGTCACGCTTTTCCTGTTCGATCTGGCGACGAATATGGATGTAGTCGATGATTCCATAGACCAAAATCAGAACCGACACAGGCAGAACAGCCATTCCAACCCAGACAAAAACCGAATCCGCATCCGCAAACTGCATTAATCCAAATCCTGCAATCGCCACTCCCAAGGCGGTTTTTACATAGGCCAGCAAGGTGCGCCGGTTGGCCAACTCGGTTCGTAGAAAGGCCAGCACCGTATTGTCCAGTGCGCGTCGGGACTTGAGATCGGAAGGAGGGGTTGGGTCAGCCATGCCTTATGGATGCGAAATTCGCAGCCGGACTCAAGTGAAAACCTCACCACATCGCTTGAAGGCCGAACCAGAACGCAATCCAGCACATAGCCACGCTCAGCAAAATGTTTCCTGCTGCCATCAGGATGGTACGCTCACGGTGGAGTTGCAGGGACTGATAGGCAAAGCTGGAAAACGTGGTGAAGCCTCCGCAGAAACCAAAGACCAAACGGCGTTCTTCCTCGGGCATTAAGTGGGGTTCACCCAGATAACCCGCCCACAAACCCAGAAACAGGCAACCCACCACATTCACCACGAGTGTCGAAAGCGGCAGTTCATGCGTGATCATACGGTTGAGCATATGCCGAGCGACCGCGCCCAGACCGCCGCCCAAAGCAAATGCTGCGTGCAAATAGAGATCACTCATCCGGGTGCTCTCCTGCATGATACTTGCGCCCGATCGCTTCACCCAGGATGGCGGCGGCAAGACCAAAAACAACTTCAAGGGCCAGAGCTACGACCATATAGGCGATATCTGCTTGGGACAGCCGGTCGAGCTCGGCTACGAATGAGGAAAAGGTCGACAACCCACCGCAAAACCCAACCGCGCCTAGATGGATGACATGGGCATGAACCCTGTGCCGCACCGCATAGAGCCAGCCGATGAACAGACAGGCGGCAATATTGATCCCGAAGGTTGCAGTCACGAAGGGCACGCCGGGTATTTCAAGCGACAGCATTTCGCGCAGCACCGACCCAAGCGCACCACCGACAAAGACGGCAAGGTACATGAGTGTTCGCTGCAAGTCCTTGGCCCCCTGATCAGAATCGCATTCTTCAATCTATGTCCATACAGGCTTGGGGTTTAAACGCCAATGATCGACCCGTCGGTGCTTCAAAACCGTTGGGCCGATGCACGCTCCCAATCGCTTGCAAATCCCGCAGGGACACTGTCTGACAGCAACCCACCTTCGGGAAGCCGTTCATAAAGGTCCGCATATGTGAACTCTTTTTCGTCTGTTGAGCGGCGCAGAATATCCGAAGGGTGCAAGTCCGTGACCTTTTCGTAGCCCATTGCACCCAGAATTTCGCGGAAGCTTTCCAGCGTGGCATCATGATAGCGATGCACCCGCTGACGCTTTTGCGGCACATTCACGGCCTTTGCACGTTCCTGATCCTGAGTGGCGATGCCCGTGGGACAGCGGTTGGTATTACAATGCAGCGACTGGATACAGCCCACGGCAAACAGCATCGCGCGGGCCGAATTGCACATATCTGCGCCCAAGGCGAGTTTTTCGATCATGTCATAGCCTGTTGCGACCTTACCGGAACAGATGACTCGGACCTTGTCGCGCACACCGATGCCACGCAAGCAGTTATCGACAAAGATCAACCCTTCGTTCAACGGCATCCCCAACCTGTTGGAATATTCCACCGGCGCAGCGCCGGTGCCGCCTTCGGCCCCGTCGACTGTGACAAAATCGGGCAAAATCCCAGTATCCAGCATTGCCTTGCAGATACTCATGAATTCGGACCGTTTACCGATACACAGCTTGAAACCCACTGGCTTGCCGTCCGACATCTCACGCAGATGCTGCACAAACTCCATCAGCCCGGTGGGGGTATCAAATGCCGAATGTGCAGGGGGTGAGATCACGTCTTTATGGGGTTCAACACCACGAATTTCTGCGATTTCCTCGTCGACTTTGACCGCAGGTAGAACCCCGCCATGGGCAGGTTTCGCACCTTGGCTCAGCTTGATCTCAATGGCTTTGACCACGTCCTTTTGGGCTTTCTCTGCAAACTTGTCCTTGTCAAACCCACCTTCGGGGGTGCGGCAGCCGAAATAGCCCGTGCCAATCTGCCAAATGAGATCACCGCCTTCCGCCAAATGATGCGGGCTAATACCACCCTCTCCTGTGTTATGGGCAAACCCACCGTCTTTGGCGCCACCATTCAACGCCCGGATCGCGGTATGGCTCAGCGCTCCGAAGCTCATCGCTGAAACGTTCAGGCGCGACGCATCGTAAGGCTTGGAACATTGCGGGCCGCCCAGCGTCGCCCGCTCTTCGCTTTTTTCCACTTCTTTCGGCGACAGAGAATGGTTGGTGCGGTGATAGCCTACCTGCGTGATGTCGTACTGGGTGCCAAACGCCTGTGTATCCTGTTGGCCTTTGGCACGAGCATAGACCAGACTGCGCGTGATCCGGTTGAAGGGCCGTCCGCTTTCGTTGGTTTCAACAAAGTACTGGCGTATTTCTGGGCTGACGAATTCCAGCATGTAACGAAAATGGCCCAGAACCGGATAGTTATTAAGCACATTGTGCTTGGTCGTCATCAGGTCATAAGCCCCGATTGCGATATAGGGCAGCACGATCACCAACAGCCACAGCGCTGGGGTCCAAAACCAGCCAAGCAGCAAAGTCAGGGGCAGGCCGAAAAAGGCCACCGCGTAGTATATGTTGCGTACAATCATGCGTCCGATCTCCGGTTTCTAAATTGGATTGGCACCCGCGTTACAGCTGCGCCTTGAGCTCTTTGACCCAATTGTCCCACTGGGCGTGGTCGCCCTTCGCCAGCAGGATTCCTTCTTTCAGTTTGGACATACCAAAGCCCCAGGCCATCTTGGTGTCCACATGTGGGGGCATCACCAGCTCACCCGGCGTGACCATGGCGTCGATGATGAACGGCTTGGTGCTGGCTTTGGCCTGCGCTATGGCATCTTTGATGTCAGCGGCGTGTTCCACACGCACGCCATCCCCACCGCAGACCTTTGCGTATTCGGCAAAATCCGGGTTTACCAGATCCGTGGCCATCGGGTTCACGGCATAGCCCGCAACCTCCATCTCCATCTTCACGAAACCCAGTGTCTGGTTGTTGAACACAATCACCTTGATCGGCCAGTCGTAGCGCACCGCGGTCACGAAATCCTGCATGGACATACCAAAGCCGCCGTCGCCGCAGAACGTCCAGACCTCACGCGAGGGATCGAGCGCCGCTGCTCCAAGCGCCGAAGGCAAGCCAGAACCCAGAGAGGAATGGTTGAATGAACCCACCATACGCCGCCCACCCTTCATTCGGGTCTGCCGCGCCACCCAGACAGTGCATTCACCAATATCCATGGCAAAAACCGCATCCTCTGCGGCCTGATTGGATATCTCGCGGGCGAATAACTGCGGGTGCAGCGGTTCGCTGGCACGTTCGAGGCTGGCCTCTTTGTCCTGTTGCGCCAGCCACTTGTTGCAGAGTTTAACCTGGTGATCGGCGAAGTTTCGGTCTTCTTTCTCCGCTATTTGAGGCAGCAGCCGGTCCAGCGTCGCTCCGACATCCCCCAACAGGCCCGATGCGACAGGCGCACGGCGACCCAGATTTTCGACGCTGCGGTCGATCTGCACGATCTTGGCCGTCTCTGGCAGGAACCATTCATAGGGAAAGTCGGTGCCCAGCATCACAAGCACATCGCAATCGCGTACCGCGTGATAGCCGCCGGGGTTGCCGATGAGACCAGTCATGCCAACCACATTCGGGTCGTCGTAGTCGAAGATATCCTTGCCCTTCAACGTATGCGCAAGCGGAGCGTTGAGCTTTTGCGACAGGGCCAAAACCTGATCTTTGGCCTCGCGGCAACCTACACCGGCAAAAAGCGCCACCTTCTTGCCTGCGTTTATGATCTGCGCAGCACGGGCAATCTCATCTTCGGGTGGGATCAGGGTAGAAGGCTGTTTCAAAAGCGGGTGGAACTGGTGCAGGCTGGGCACCTTTTGTTCGGATACATCGATGGGCAGTTCAATCCGCACCACCTCGCGGTTGATGAGCGCACGTTGCACGGCGATCTGGGCAAGACGCGGCATCTGATCCGGCGTGTGGATCACTGCCTGATAGTCGCACACATCATCAAACGCCTTTTCCAGGTTCACTTCCTGATGATAACCTGTGCCGCGTTCCCGGTGGGCGACCTGGCCAGTGATTGCCACCACGCCCGCGCCTTCGCGTTTGGCGTTGTAGAGCCCATTGATAAGATGCAGAGCACCGGGTCCAACCGTGCCGGCACAAATCCCGATACCGCCTGTCAGATGTGACTGGGCATAAGCCGCATAAGCTGCGTTTTCTTCGTGCCGCAGCCCTTTCCACTCAAACCTGTCATCCCCGCGCATGGCTTCGAGGAAAGGGTTCAGCGCGTCGCCAACCACGCCAAAGATCTGACGACCACCTGCATCTGCCAATATGTCCAGCAGGACTTCACACACGTTTTTCGCCATGTCTCTCTTCTCTCGTTTCGAGCAAATTCAACAAGATGTAGCCAACATCGTGTCTGCCTTTAATTCAATAGCCATCCTAAAAATCAAAGTCGCTTCACCGACTTTTCAAATCACACAAGGGTCAATTGGAAGTGACGTACACAAACACAGCATGGTCCTGTAGGCCCATAAAGTGCCACAAGTTCAAAGTGTTTTTGACAGTTAGCTAGGCGATGCAGGCGAAAGCTGGCACAAAGCCGCACATATATTCAAAAAAGAACGCGTTGCGGTTCTGGAATCGACACCGCAACGCGTGCTTGAAAAACTATTGGCAGTGTATCGGACTATTCCCGACCCACAGCTTGACCATCTCCATCGAAAAAATGCAACTTGCTGGTCGGGAAGTGCAAACCAATTTGTGCGCCCGGTTTGAGGTCCGTGTCTCCATTCAAACGCACAGTGACGTTTTCTTCAGCACCGACATCGACAATTAGGAACGTATCAGCACCCAGGTATTCGATCACCTCGATCACGCCGTCGGTCTGGCCTTCGCCCGCCGTAACCACTTCGATGTGTTCAGGGCGCACACCCAATCGGTTGGCTTCGCCGGAAAACGCAAATTGGCCCCCTCTGCCGTGTGCCAGCGTATAGCTGCCGCCTTGAGCGGAACAGGGCAACACGTTCATTTTAGGGCTTCCAATGAACTGCGCCACAAACAGATTGGCCGGACGTTCATAGAGCTCGCGGGGCGTACCGACCTGCGCGATCTTGCCGTATTCCAGAACCACGATCCGGTCGGCCAGCGTCATGGCTTCGACCTGATCATGGGTCACATAGATCATCGTCCGCTTGAGGCTTTGGTGCAGCTTGGCGATCTCGTACCGCATCTCGACCCGCAAGGCCGCATCGAGGTTCGAAAGCGGCTCGTCGAACAAAAAGGCGGTGGGATCACGCACAATGGATCGGCCGATGGCAACGCGCTGGCGCTGTCCACCTGACAAGTCTTTTGGTCGGCGTTCCAAAAACGGTCCTAGCTTCAAAACCTCTGCCGCTGTGTTGACCTGCTCTGCGATCTCAGCTTTTGGTACTCCGGCTACTTTCAGCGAGAACCCCATGTTTTCGGCAACCGTCAGATGCGGGTAAAGCGCATAAGATTGGAACACCATTGTCAGCCCGCGTTTCGAGGGCGGATGATCGGTGACGTCATTGTCATTGATCAGAAGTGACCCGCGCGAAATATCCTCGAGCCCACCAATCATGCGCAACAATGTGGATTTGCCACAGCCTGAGGGGCCGACAAAAACAATGAATTCACCCTCTTTTATCTTGAGGTCCACGCCCTTGATGACCTGGGCCGACCCAAACCATTTTTCGACGGATTTTAGTTCAATGCTGCCCATTAGCTTCTCCCTGCCCAGTGAAGCCAGACGGCGGCTGTCCATGTGAACGCAGTGCCACCGGCTGGGCTTCCGGTCTTTGGATCAAAATATTCAGCAAATCCGTAGTTCGAGATCAGCTTTGCAGTTTTCTGACGCAGGTCTTCTGCCTGCTGCATGTGGCCCATGTCTCCCAGCCCAAATCCGATCATCATATTCATGATGGCCCAGGTCGGACCGCGCCAATAACGGCGCGCATCAAAGTTCGGCATCGATGTATCGTAGCTTGGAACTGGATAAGGAACGGTCTCCAAAACCGAATTCAAACGCCCCAACATCTTTTCTGAATCGATACCTGCATACCAGCACATGTAAGACGCGTTCGAGATGCTGCCCGCCCACTCGCCTGTATGCGCGTCACGGGAATCAAAGCTGCCCAGGTCTTCATTCCATAAAGACCGCGCACCGTTTTCGAGCCGATCGACATCCGCACGCAATCCTTCGGCTTCAAGACCAAGTTCTTCGCTTATGGCCAACAGATCTCTTGCCGCGCGCAACGCCGTGAATGTCATCGTTGGGTCGGCAACCCGAAATGGGTTCTTTTCCAGCAGGATCTGCTGATCCCATTCGGCCTCACGACCAATCTGAACCAGCTTGATGTACCGATCATAGTCGAACTTTGTGGGCCGGTCGTCGCTGTTTACATGAGTAGTGTCTCGGCGCTGATACTCACCGACATCTGAAGCGTCCATACGCGCCATCGATTTGTCCCAGTCGGGAGCGTTGTCGCGCCCGGCTTCCCATGGATGCGTCGTGCAGACCGCATCCCTATCGTCCAAACGCCACTTCATGATCCATCGATGCCAGGCCAGTAACTTTGGAAACAGATCGCGCAAGCGTTGCTCGCCAGCGACGCGGTCCTGCTCCCAAATCTTGCGGACCATTGTCGCCGCAATGGGGGGTTGAATTATCCCCGACGACAAAATCGGGCCGTTGCACCCCCAAACGTCCGGGCCAGGGAAATATCCGTCATCCTGCTGGTGGAACAGGATGTGCGGCACCATGCCGTCCGTCCATTGGCCTGAGAACAGCGTTTCGACCTCGGTCCAGGCGCGGTCAATGTCGAATTCCGCAAATCCCAGGGCAGCAATCGCGCTGTCCCAGTTCCATTGATAAGGGTACAGCCCCTCGGTCGGGATCGTGTAACCACCGCGATCATTGGCAATCAGAATATTGCGCGCTTCGCGGTCCGGGTTTGTATGTTGGTTCATCTCAGTCATCCTTTGACGGACCCCGCAGTCAGGCCCTTGGTCATGAAACGTTCAAGTCCCAGAAACAACGCCATGATCGGCAAGGTGGCGATCACCGCACCAGCCATCAGATGTTGTCGGGGAATTTCCGAGGAATTCAGCATTGTAACGCCTCGGGTCAGAGTGAATTTCGACGGATCGTCCAGCAGCATGAAAGCAAGCAGGAACTCGTTCCAGGCAATCATGAAAACATAGAGCGATACCGAGGCCAGCGCAGGCAGGCTGAGCGGCAGGGTGATCTTCCAAATCACAGCCAAACGCGACAGACCATCCATCAGACCAGCCTCTTCCACTTCGGTGGGCAAGCCACGGAAATAGCCTTGCAGCATATAGAGTGCGACGGGGATCGTCGTGACCGGGTAGATCATGACAATGCCAAGGATCGAGTTTCGCAGGCCCGTCAGCGAAAACGCGATATAAATCGGCAGCGCCAGAACGATCATCGGAACCATGTAGATCAGCAGGATCGACCGCGAAAACGCTTTTTGTCCTTTGAACCGGAACCGCGCCACCGCATAGGCACCGGGGACGCTGAACAGCAACGTGATGAACACAGTCAGGACCGAGACATAAAAGGACGTCCAGAGATAAGTGCCGAAATTGAAGTCGCGGAACAGTTCGGTATAGCTGCGGAACAACGCGGTGCCCTGGCTCAGGTCAACTGAGAAATCCAGGGGGTTTTGCAACAGCGCCTGCTGCGATTTCAGGCTGGTCATCACCATCACATAAAATGGGATGACGACGATGGCCGTGAAAAAGATGTACCCGAAACCGGTGCAAAAGCGGATCACCGCCTCTTCGAATTCATGGCGTGTCAGTTCGGCGAAGGGCAGTTCTTTGAGGATCTCGGCCAATGACAGGTGCATGACAACCGCAACCGCGATGACAGTGATTAGGCTTGCCTGCAGCGTCGTATCTGGACCAATCAGAACGGGGCCCAAACCGCTTAGACAAGACAAACCCAATAGCACAGAGATCGCCAAACGCGCCGGAGCATGGCGCGCCGGAAACGCAACATAGGTAAGACCTGCCACCGCGCCCCAGATCAGGCTCAAACCCACCTGCGGGCGAAACGCTGCGCCCGTGGCGAAGGACATGGTGACGGCGACAGTGCTGGCAATGATGACCAACCAGAGTGCGCCCAGAACCGGGCCAGTGATGAAACCTTTGCGCATCACAGACCCTCCTCACGGCTGATGAAGCGGAAGAAGACAAAGCTGAAGGCGATCAGGCACAGCAGGATGACCACGGCCACCGCCGCTCCTGCCCCGATATTCGAGATTGCAAACGCCTGCTCATAGACATTCACAGTCAGTGTGCGGGTACCCGCGTTACCGCCGGTCAGCAGGAAAATGTCGTCGAACTTGTTGAACGTCCAGATAAAGCGCAGAAGGAACAGCACCGACAGGATGCCCAGCAATTGCGGGATGCTCAGCAACCAGAACTTCTGGAAGGGCGACGCGCCATCCATATCCGCCGCCTCATACATGCTGCTATCAATGGATTGCATCCGCGCCAGGATGAACAGGAAGGACAGCGGGAAATAGCGCCAGATTTCGAACACCGTGACCATGATCAGCGCCAGAGGGCGTTCGCCGAAGAAATTGATCGGTGCACTGGTCAGACCCATCTGGATCAAAAGCGCATTGGCAGAACCCGAAAACGGATCAAACAGCGTGACCCAGGTAAACGCCACCGCAATGACAGGAGCGACATAGGGAAACAGGTAAAGGCCCCGGATGACCCCCTGCCCTTTGAAGCTTTTATTCAGCAAAAGCGCTGCAAACAGGCCCATGACCAAGGCACCAATGGTTCCGAACACCGTATAAAACAGCGTGACCCAAAGCACGCCCCAGAACTCAGACCCGTCAAAGACGCGAGCATAGTTTTCGAGGCTGAATTCAAAGTTGGTCAGAACGTTCGGCCCACTTCCAGTTACACGCGGTTCTGACGCTTCGATTACGTCTTCAAAGGCATCGGGGTCGCCGTCCACGTCAACGGGAATGCGGATACGCTCACGCTGGCCCCCTTCCAGAGTGCCGAAGTCGCA
The DNA here is from genome assembly GCF_013034525.1 of Ruegeria sp. HKCCA5929. Lineage (NCBI taxonomy): Bacteria > Pseudomonadati > Pseudomonadota > Alphaproteobacteria > Rhodobacterales > Roseobacteraceae > Ruegeria > Ruegeria sp. HKCCA5929. Next base: position 222,663 of record NZ_WQGE01000003.1, on the reverse strand, counting down.
AAACAGGTCTTGCCCGTCCAAAACGCAGGGGGCGGCAACGCCCCCCGCAACGACACCGTCGGGCAGAACGTCGCTAAGGGTGACGCCGTCGATTGCGATCTCCTGACTGGAGTTGCGCAGACGGTATTCAATCCGCAGATCGTCGCCCGATCCGCGCAGGCTTTCACGCACAACCGGTGCAGGCGGGCGTAGATCGGACAGGGTAAACGGCTTGAAGCTGATCCAGAAGATTGCCAGCAAAGGCAAGATCACCACAAGCGATACACTGATCACGGTCGGAGCCAGCAGCGTCCAGGCCAGACGCGCCTCGCGTTTGGCTAACGCCCCGGTTCCGGTCGGTGGGGTGGCCGAAGTCATGGGGTACCTCGAAGGGTTAGGTGCAGCGGCGCGCACGCCGCTGCAGATGCCACTTGATTACTGAACCTTCGCCAGTTCTTCGTTCATGGCTGCAACCGCTGCGGCTGCGTCGATCTCGTCATCAATGTACTGACGTACAACACGATTGATGGCCTGAGAGTTGATCATTTTCGACGCCAGCGCCAATTGACCTTCGGCTACGCCCCAGCGCTGCGCCACGTCCAGACCACCAACAATCTCGTCGATCATGGCCTGTTCATACAGCTCGCCCAGAGGGGCCTTGCGATCGACCCCGACGGGCAGTTCCGCCCAGGCTTCAGAGAACGCGGTCGGATTGTCTGCATTACCACGGCGCACGGGGAACTTACCCTCAGGCGCAATAGCCAGCGTCTGGGTATAGCCGTCATCCATGGCAAACTTTACGAATTCCATCGCCGCGTCGGTGTCCGCATCGTTGGTGATACCGAAATACCGCACATCACCCCAGGCGGCGCCATCGGGGTTCGACGGGCCGGACAGTTTGGTAACGATACCAGTCTTGCTGGCCAGATCGCGCGATGTCGGGTCGTCGTTGATGGTCGGCGGGGCGCTGTCACGCAGACCAGCCAATTCGTCCAGAATGAAGGGCGACCAGATGATCATCGCGGCTTTACCGTCAAAATACAGCTCGCGCGATTGCTTCCAGAAAAGTTCACCCGGAGGTGAGGCTTTGGAAATGGCTTTGTAGAAATCCAGAACTTCGGTGGTCTTGGCCTCATCAAGCGGCTGGAACCCATCGGGGCCAACAGGGCTGACACCGTTTGCCAGGAAAACATGCTCCAGCACCTGGCTCATGAAGTTCTCATCAACTTTGGTGGCCGAAACAAAACCATACATTTCTGGCGGGTTATGCAACGCCTCAAGTGCGGCCTGAATATCTGCAAAACTGTCAGGCGCCTCCAAGCCGGCCTCTTCGAACAGGTCCTTGCGATAGACAACCATTTGCGTCCAGCCATCCACCGGAACCGAGGCGGTTTCACCATTGAACGCTGCCATGCCCAAGGCACCCGGAGCGAAAGTATCAGCGCCCAGTTCTTCGATCACTTCGGTCGCAGCTTCGGTGTCCAGAATGCCCGCTTCGGCCCACGGCAGGGCGTACTGCAACGGGTGGTAGACCACATCTGGCAAGTCACCTGCGGCAAAGGCTGCGGTTGCGCGGGTGCCCAAATCCGTTTCTGTGACAGGTATCACCTCAACGGTTGTACCGGTCTCAGCTTTGAACTGGTCAGCCATTTCCTGCTGTTTCGCCAGACGCTCCGGCTGTTCCTCGGTCGTCCAGAAACGGATCGTGTCCGCCTGTACCGACATGGCCATCAGCGCCAGTGCCAACGAAGAGCCGAGCATCAGCTTGGCTGCTTTTGGTGTAAGTTTCATGGTCGGTTTCCTCCCCGATTGTCTTCCATGGATTGTTTGATTTTTTTCGCCAACTCGTTCGACGTCAGCAGTGGCGGCCCGTCAGAGTCGCGTTCGATCAGCACCGCCTGGCTGAGCTCGCGCAAAGTTGCGGGCTCTTCCCCTCGGGTCTGAAGTATCAACATCGTAGCAAGGCGTTCACCCGCCCGTTTGGAGTCGACGCTGAACGTCGTCAGCCCGGGGCTGGCGTATTGGCATTCCGGGACCCCGTCATATCCAAGAACCGAGACATCGCGTCCGATCTCAAGGCCAAATTCTGCACAGACAGAGTAGCTTCCCAATGCGGCCTGATCCGTCGCAAATACAATCGCGGTCGGCGGGACAGGAAGACGCAATAAAGCGCGCGCTTCAGCGGCCCCTTCTTCGCGGGTGCGCGCGCCTTCTCGGATCAATTCGGGATCGACTGGCAATCCTGCAGCCCTAAGCCCATCGACATAACCATCGCGACGCAGGTGGCTGTAGTTGAACTTTGGATCACTGCCGACAAACCCGATACGGCTGTGACCAAAACGGACCAGACGTTCGACCGCGCCGCTCATGGCTTTTTCACCGGAAATATCAAACCACGATGTGTCGTCCTGATAGCCGGTTCGACCATATCCTGTCCGACCATAAAGGATGAAAGGCACCTGCAGGTCGCTGAGGTACCCAACTCGCGCGTCATCTACTTCGGTGCGTGGCAGGATAAATCCATCGGCCTTTCGTTCTTCGACCAAACGGCCCAAAACATTTAACATGTCCTGCTTCGACTTCGCGGTCGAAATTGTCATCGTCCAGTCAGACGCACTTGCAGCTTCACAAGCCCCTGCCAGAAAGTCCTGAAAAAACGGATTGTGCCGGTCCGGTTCTTCACTGTTGATGACCATGGCAATGGCACGCACGCGCCCCGTTCGAATAGCCTGAGCATGGCTGAGCGGGCGATACCCCATCTTGCGCGCCGTCACCTCAACACGCTTTCGCGTTGATTCTGAGATGTCGGAATACCCGTTCAATGCACGCGACACGGTGCTTTTCGAAAGACCAAGGTGATGTGCCAATTCGTCAAGCTTCACCCGCCCACCGGACGCGGCGCGCTGGGACCGGATTTGTCGCTGTTGCAATTCGGGATTCGCCATCATTCTTTCATTTAACTGTTCCGAAACCGGTTTCGGCAATCAAAAAATTAATTCCAGCACCCCGCGACGGACAATCACTCCCAATCAACGAACAGGTCACAACACCAACACTTAGACATCACCGCAGCCGATGAGATTAAAGCGGAACACCTCCGGAATTCGCAGATGACCCTTCCAATGCCGCAATCGGGAGTTGACCGTGCTCAAGTTTTTCTGTCATCAACGCGCCATGTTCGGTTCCGGGGAGTCACCCGGAGGCAATAGGGAATGCAGTGCGGCACGTTCTTGGCCAAATCTGCAACTGCCCCCGCAACTGTAAGCGGCGAGCGAGACTGATTACGCCACTGGGTTACACCCGGGAAGGCCAGTTGAGCGTTAAGACCCGCAAGTCAGGAGACCTGCCGAACATGCGCCCTCGGAAAGGGTGCTCATCATCGGCGACGGGGTGTGCGCCGGATCTGTTTGCCCGATGGGGCAAATAGTTTCGCATTCCCCAATGTCAAAAACCTATGCGTGCCGGGGAAGGCGCGACGTGAGAAGGACGTATTTGTGAAACACTTTTTGTTGGCCGCGGCCGCTAGTGCGGCGCTGCCCGCGCTGGCGCAGGCTCATTTCCTGCTGGAATACACCGAGGATACCATGATCGAGCGTCCCGGGGAGGTTCCTGTCAAGTTGGTCTTCTGGCATCCGTTTGAAGCCGGGCACGTGATGACCCTGGAAAAGCCAGAAGAATTCTATGTGATCCACAACGGCGAAAAGACCGATCTGTTGGGTACATTGGAAGAAACCACATTCGAAGGCCCCGAGAACAGCGCCAAAGCCTTTCTCGGTTCGGTCCCGGTGAAACGTTCCGGCGACTATGTGCTGGTGACGGTACCTGCGCCTTACTACGAAGAATCCGAGGATATCTATATCCAGCAGATCACTAAGGCTTACCTGAACCGCAATGAACTGCCCACCGACTGGGATCAACCGCAAGGTCTGGCGACCGAAATTCTGCCGTTGAACAAGCCCTATAACGTCATTGCAGGTTCCACCTTCACCGGCCGTGTACTGAGCGAAGGCGAACCGGTTGCCGGTGCTGAGATCGAAATCGAATACATGGCAGCCGAGCCCGATCTGGCGGGAAACGGTGCCAAAGACGCCACAGCATCCCCACTGCCGGGCGGCGCATTGGTCGCGATTTCAGATGAGAACGGCTATTTCACCTTTGGTGTACCGAAAGCGGGTTACTGGGGTTTTGCTGCTTTGGGTTCGGGCCCAAAAACCGAATATGAAGGCAAAGAACTGAGCCAGGATGCTGTGATCTGGATCCGCGCCTGGGATCTGGAGTAACCCCTATGCACATCGTGGACGGAGCCCTCTCGAACCCAGTTGTGATCGGCGGCGCAATCGCAGCGGCTGGCGGCATTGCCATAGGGCTGAAATCGCTGGACCTCGACCGCATTCCCACCGCGGGCGTCCTGTCGGCCAGCTTTTTTGTAGCCTCGCTGATCCATGTGCCGATCGGCCCGTCCTCTGTGCATTTGATACTGAACGGTCTGGCCGGGCTTTTGCTCGGCTGGGCCGCTTTTCCTGCGCTGTTTGTTGGCTTGCTGCTTCAAGCCGTGTTTTTTGGTTTTGGCGGTTTGACTGTGCTTGGGATTAACACGGTCAACATCGCACTTCCGGCAGTGCTGACATGGATGATCTTTGGCCGTCTGATCGCACGCGGCTCTCCTGTACAGGGCGCTATTTGGGGCGGGATCGGAGGCGCGTTTTCGATTGCAGCCACGACGGCCCTTGTCGCTGTCTCTCTGGCTCTGTCTGGTGACGCGTTTCTACCAGCCGCGAAACTGGTCTTTTTTGCACATATTCCCGTCATGGCAATCGAAGCGGTACTTACCGGTTTCGCTATTCTATTGACCCGCAAGGTCAAGCCTGAACTCTTTTTTAGGGGGGCCCCCGTATGAGGCATCTGATTTTTGCAGTTGCGATATGGCTTACCCCGCTTCCTGCGCTGGCCCATAAAGTTATCGCAGGGGTCTTTCCTGCAGGCGACGCGATTGAAGGGGAATTGGGCTTTTCCAACGGCGACATGGCTGAAAACCAAGAAGTTGTTGTTTACGGCCCCGATGGCGCTGAACTGGGGCGAACAGTCACAGATACCGATGGTTTCTTCCTCTACACCCCCACCGAACTTGTCGCGCACACTTTCAAAGCAGATCTGGGCGCCGGTCATCTTGCCGAGGTCACCATGCCCGCCGAGGAAGTGGCTGAGATTTTGGGCGTGGATGCCGAGCTTGTAAAACCTGTTACGCAGGTTGAAAACGCAAACGACACCGCGACGACTGTCGCGTCATTAACCGACGAGGAGCGCGCGGCCATTGCCCAAGCGGTGCGAGACGAAACCCGCCCTCTGCGTCGTGAGATTGCAGCCTATCGCGAACACAACGACTTGCAGACCGTTCTTGGTGGGATCGGCTACATCATCGGTCTGTTCGGCATCGGCTTTTATGTCGCTGCACGCCGGAAAATGGCCGCCTGATGGCTCACGCTCTAGAACCCCAGGCAAAGACGCTGGCCGAGGCTGATGCCAGCGCACCCTTCGGGGTGATCGGAGAGTTGGACCCTCGGATGCGGATCGTGATGACGTGCTTTTTTGCTGTTGTTACGGTTTCGCTATCCAGCATCCCCGCGTTGATTGTGGCTCTGGCGGTCTCTATCGGCTTGCTATTGATGTCTCGCCTACCCGTGCGCCGCACACTTAAACGCATGGCCATGATGGACAGCTTTATCATCTTCATGTTGATACTTTTGCCCTTTTCCATGCCCGGTGACGCGATGTTCACCCTGTTTGGGTATCCGGCCAGTTGGCAGGGACTGTGGAAAGCTATTGAGATTGCTCTGACAGCCAATGCCGTGGTCCTGACCCTGATGGTTCTGGTCGGCACGTTGGAACCCGTCACTCTGGGTCATGCTTTGCACAAACTACGCTGCCCAGATGCTCTTGTGCATTTGTTGATGTTCACCATCAGATATATCGAAGTCTTGCGCGAAGAATATCTGCGCCTTCGCGGGGCCATGAAAGTTCGTGGTTTCCGCCCCGGCACCAACTGGCACACTTATCGCAGCTTTGGCTATCTGGTTGGCATGATGCTGGTGCGTGCCATCGAACGGTCAGAACGCATACTGGGCGCCATGAAATGCCGGGGGTTTTCTGGGCGGCTACTTTTGCTGCAGGATTTTCACCTGACCCGACGGGATTGCATGTTTGCTGTGACCTTGTGTTCGATCTGCCTCGGTCTTCTTTGTCTGGATTTCCTATGACGATCCTTAAACTCGAAGATATCCATTTCGCCTATCCCGGGCAGGCATCCGTGCTGGACGGTGCATCGCTTTCGCTTGATCCGGGGCAACGCCTGTCAATAGCAGGGCCCAATGGCGCGGGAAAATCCACGTTGTTTCGCATTGCCCTTGGGTTGCAGAAACCGACCGCAGGACGCGTGATTGCCCTTGGCAAGGACCGACGGGCCGAAGCAGACTTCCACGAGGTACGCCGCGAGATCGGGCTGGTGTTTCAAGACCCCGACGACCAACTGTTCTGCCCCACCGTCGCAGAAGATATCGCGTTTGGACCGCTCAATCTGGGCCGCAGCAAGGCCGAAGCGCTTGCCATCGTTGACAAGGTTCTGTCCGATCTGGACTTGATGCACCTGCGGGACCGCATCACGCATAAATTGTCCGGGGGTGAAAAACGGCTTGTGACCCTTGCCACCGTGCTGGCGATGGAGCCGCAAGCGCTGTTATTGGACGAACCAACCAATGCGCTCGACACCAAGAACGAGGCCCGTCTGCTGGATATCCTAAAGGACCTGCCACAGGCCATTTTGCTGGTAAGCCATGCCCCATCCTTCCGCAGCGCTTTGGCTCCGGACACGCTTGAGCTGAGAAATGGAAAGCTGGTTTCGGCTGGATTTTGACCTGCAAGACACCAGTTTCAGCTGGCTAATACATTGCACCAAGATTCTGCCGATCTGCCCTATTTCCGGCCACGTTTCCTATCATTTGAAGTGGTTCGTTAGACCAGAGCTCAGGCCTGAACTGTAATATCGGCGGATGCCGTTTCAGCTTCAATGGCAGTGTCCAGCGCTTTACGGAACAGTTTGGCCCCCTTGTCCAAGCCAAGATCGATATGAGGTGTCTTGGCGTGCTTCATGCCAAGATGCACCTCCTCCAACACCTCTTTGTCCTCAAGAAAGGCCATACGCGCGCCGTCATTCATGAACTTTGAAACTTCAGCATTGTCTGGATCTGTATTGCGATGCTGGAACCAGAAATAGCGGGTGCGGTCTTCGTCAATCGGCGTCATGAAATTGTACGAGATATTGACATAGGTCTTGTCGACCGGGGGTTTGCCATAGCCGCCGGTGCCAACGGGCGTGTAAACGGATTTGTTCAGCGCGATGGCAGGCAGGCACATCTCGTAGTGCTGCAGCCGATCACAGTCGCCCTCGAACGCGACCAGATTTGCGTAATACGGTGAAGGCGGTTTGTTTTCGATCCAGCGTGACACGATCACACCACGATCGGTTTTCTCAACGTCCAGCGGTTCTTCATCCGTGCCCGCGCCCGCAAAAGACGTGACATGGACCCAAGCCACATGGCTGGGATCCAGTAGATTGTCGCAGACCCACAAGTAATGGCAGTCGATATCCATCACACCACCATCGGTTTTGCCCCAGCTGGGGTCATCAAAGTTCTCAATTGGAAAAATCTTGTCCAGATCCGCAAGGGCAGGATCACCCATCCAAATCCAAAGATACCTGTACCGATCCACCACCGGATAGGATTTCACGACCGCCCGGCGCGGGGTCATTCCGCGCTGAGTTGGGCTGTCGGTACATTTGCCTGAGCAATCGAATTTTAAGCCGTGATACCCGCATTCGACGACATCGCCGATCAGATTACCCTTTGAAAGCGGAAGTTTCCGATGGGGGCAGGCATCTTCTAGCGCGACCGGAGTACCGTCCTGTTGTCGATAGAGCACGATGTTTTCACCCAGAAACGTCTCGGCCTTCAGTTCGCGCCCGACGTCCTTGCTCCAGGCGGCGACATACCAACAGTTTCTCAGAAACATTCAGCTCTCCAATGTTCTAGGTGCCTTTTGCCAGTATGAGTGGCTGAACACTCACATACCATGCCAGAGTTTTAATGGCTTATATAAGCTAGGCTAATTTCAAAAGGATGCAGACTGCGGGATTTCGGGTTGTGTGGCAACTTCGGAGTGAATCCATGTCAGGAACTCGGACACTTTGGCGCTGTCTTTGGTTTCATGCGGTTGGACCAGCCAATAAGACAGAGGTGATTGGGTCATTTCTTTGAAGGGCCGAACCAAGCGGCCGTCGCTCATCATATCAATGACCAACGGTTCCCGCCCTAATGCCACGCCTAAACCTTCGATTGCCGCCTGAACAACCATATTGGACTGTCCCAATCGGCGTGTTCGAAGCGCGGTTGGCAGAGTCAGACCACAGCGCCGCGCCCAGAATTCCCATGTGGGGCTGGCTGCCCCGTGATGCAGGTTCTCATCCACCAGCATTGTGTGTCTGGCGAGGTCTTCAACGTTTCGCAGATCGGGCAACAGCGACGGCGCGCAAACAGGGAACAATTGCTCATTCATGAGCAAATCGACCTGATAGCCCGGGTAATCGCCCAACCCGTACCGAATTCCGATATCGGCATCCGCACCAGAAAATGGAAATTGCCCGGTGTCAGTTGCAATAGAAATCGACAGGTCCGGATGTGCCATATCAAAGCGTAAAAGGCGTGGAAACAACCAGTTGAAGGCAAAACCCGGCAGGCATGAAATCACAATTGTCCTGTCCGAACGGGTTTTGTCCCTGAGTTGCGCGCACACATCCGAAATGCGACCTAACCCTTCTGAGATCGCAAGCGCGAGTAACTCGCCCTCGCGGGTCGGGCGTGACTGGCGCGCGCCCCGAACCAGCAACTCGCGCCCCAACCATTCCTCAAGGCTGCGCACATGCTGGCTGACTGCACTTTGGCTGACGCCCAATTCCGTCGCCGCAGGCGAAAACCCCGAGTGGCGGACAACGGCCTCGAACGCTCTTAGTGCGGAATAGGGCAAGTTCAAGATCATATTAGTAACTCTAATGTCACTCATAATCACTTTCAAATAGATTGGTGACCTCGCCGGTTGGTAATCTCCACAAACCCAAACCCTCAGGAGACGCGAATGTCGGACATTACGCCCGAACGCGGCGCGCGAAACCTTTTGACCAACTGTGCGCAAGCAACCGCAGGTGACCGGCTGCTGATCGCGTACGAGCCGCCAGAATTTGGGTATTTCGACGCGGATAGCGTGAAAATTGTTTCCGGGGTGGCCCAGTCCATGGGCTTGTTCGTTGATACGGTTGATGTGGGGTTCAACCCTGACAAACCGCATTTGCCCCCAGAGTTGCTGGCCCGGTTCGAGACTGCTGACATCATCCTGTTTTTGGCGCGCCTTGGGGATCAGTTGCGCTTTTCGCAGATGCCAAAAGGCAAAAAGATCATTGTCAGTTTTGCCCTAAGCCGGGAACAATTCGGATCCGGTTTTTCAAATGGCCATCATGACGCCTTCATGGAGCTCAAGGCCGGGATCAATGAGGTTTTGAACACCGCGCAGGAGGTTCGGTTCACCTGTCCTCTGGGCACCGATGTGCGTGGAAAACCTGAAATGAACCTCGACCCGTCGGGCGATACTTCGGTCCTGCGGTTCCCTATGTCAGTTTTCACACCGGTACCGGCGCACAGCTTTTCTGGCCGTGTTGCACTGACGTTTCTGACGGGGACGGGCTCGAAATATTATGATGACTACACAATCGAATTCACTCACCCGGTTCTCGCCCGCCTCGATCAGGGTCGCCTGATGGGGTTCGAAGGGCATCCGACGGATGTGGCACGGGCCGAAGCGCATTATGATCGGGTGTCCGAACAGTTCGGCATTGAGCGAAACTTCGTTCATTCCTGGCACGCAGGCATCCATCCCGGATGCGGCTATCCTTGGGACATGCGCCAAAACTACGAACGTTGGGGCGGGGCTGCCTTCGGCAATCCACGTATCCTGCATTTTCACACATGCGGCACCTACGCGCCGGGTGAAATCAGCTGGAACGTTATCGATCCCAGCATCGTCATCGATGGCACTACCTATTGGGAAGACGGGCGTTTCTATGCCGATCGTCTTCCGGGTGGCACCGAAATTCTAAGCCGGTATCCATGCGCTGCGGGGCTGTTTGCCCATCCGGACATGGAGATCGGGCTTCGAAAAGCTAGCTAACCTGCCTGACTTAGTAGCACCATCTGAGATACGGGCACGGTGCAGCACTACACCAGGCTCAATCTGGTTGCTTAGCAGGCAGTGCTTGTTCATAGATCGGCGGAATAATGTTCTGTCCCGCCGCAAACACAGCTCTCATGACTAAGGAAAGGGAACCGTTTCATGTCTGCCTGGATACGGATGATTTCTGATGAAGATGCCGATGCACCTCTGCAGGCGGTGCTGGACCTTGCCCGGACCCCGCACGGTACCGTGGACAATGTCATGCGGGTGCATTCCCTGCGCCCCAACACCATGAAAGGGCACGTGGTGCTGTATCGCGCGTGCTTGCACGACGACAGCAACACGATCCCTATGTGGTTTCAGGAAGTTATCAGCTCTTATGTTTCGACATTGAACACGTGTCCTTACTCTTACGCCAATCATTGGGCCAATGCCCGACACCTGATCGGCGATGAGGCGCGTGCGGACAAGATCGAGGCCGCGCTGAAAGCCCACAAACCGCAGGACGCCTTCGACGGCGCGCATCTGGAGGCTTTGATCTACGCCGAGAAGTTGACAGTGGCCCCGGCCAAAATGGTCGAGTCCGACGTCGCTGCTCTTAGACAAGCAGGTTGGGACGACGGCGAGATCCTCGAAATCAACCAGATCGTCGGCTATTTCAACTACGCCAACCGATTGCTGAACGGTTTGGGCGTAACAACAGATGGCGATGTGGTTGGCTACTACGCCAGTGAGTGAACCCAAGAGCTTTCCTGCCAGACCAACCTTGCGTTCTTTTGAATCCAGCCCGTGCGGTGGCAGCACTAGATGCAACTGATGCGTGTCGCCTTTTTTTAATCCTGAAACGTTTTGCTGAAGTCTCGGTGTAATTCTCACTTTTACCCGTTCTGAGGCAACGGGTGTTTTGCTGCCGCAGCGGCACAACCTTTGGCGCGCATGTTGGTCTGGTCGACTGACGCTAACGTTCTAGCTCAGCGTTTATGAATGAAACGCGCCCAAAACTGATTGTTATCCTTGGCGATCAGCTTTCCACCCAGATGGCTGCGCTGCGACAAGGTATAGCCGCGCGCGACGTCGTCCTTATGGCAGAAGTCCGGGATGAGACACGCTACGCTCCGCACCACCCGAAGAAAATTGCCTTTGTTCTGTCAGCAATGCGTCACTTTGCACAAGAGCTTGAACAGGCCGGATGGCGCGTCCGGTATGTAAAGCTGGATGATCCAGAGAATACCGGCAGCCTTGTGGGTGAAATCGACCGCGCCCGAAAAGACTTAGGATTGAAAACGGCCGTTGTCACCGAACCCGGCGAATACCGCCTGTGCCACGCCTTTTCCGAATGCGTCGACCTGGAAATTCTGCCCGACGATCGTTTCATCGCGGATCATGCCGAGTTTCGCCAATGGGCCGAGGGCCGCAAACAACTGCGGATGGAGTATTTCTATCGTGAAATGCGCCGCAAAACCGGGCTTTTGATGAACGGCGATGCGCCCGAGGGCGGCAAATGGAACTTTGATACAGAGAACCGCAAACCCGCAAAGTCAGATTTCTTCATGCCGCAGCCTGTGCAGGTCGAACCGGATGAAATCACCACCGAAGTTCTGGACTTGGTCGACGCTCGATTCAGCACCTACTTCGGGACGCTGCGCCCGTTCTGGTTTGCTGTAACACGGGACAAAGCCCTGCAAGCGCTGGAACACTTTGTGGAAACCGCCTTACCGCATTTCGGTGACTATCAGGACGCGATGTTGACGGATGAGCCTTTCCTGTATCACTCGGTTCTCGCACAGTATTTGAACGCCGGCCTGCTATTGCCTCTGGAAATCTGCCACCGGGTCGAGCGCGCCTATTATGAAGGCCAAGCCCCCATAAACGCAGTCGAGGGCTATATTCGCCAGATCATCGGCTGGCGCGAGTTTGTGCGCGGCATCTATTGGATGCAAATGCCGGGCTATACGCAGCAGAATTTCCTGAATGCCACACGCCCCCTGCCCGCGTTTTACTGGACTGCGGATACGGACATGGCCTGTATGAGACAGGCAATCTTGCAGACACGGGATGAAGCTTATGCCCACCACATTCAACGTCTGATGGTCACGGGCAATTTCGCCATGTTGGCCGGAATTGACCCGGCACAAGTGCATGAGTGGTATCTGGCTGTTTATGCCGACGCATATGAATGGGTTGAAGCCCCTAATGTCATCGGCATGAGCCAATTTGCCGACGGGGGGTTACTAGGGTCGAAACCTTATGCAGCCAGCGGCAACTACATCAACAAGATGTCGGATCATTGCGGCACATGCCGCTATGATGTGAAGCAAAAAACCGGCCCGAACGCTTGCCCGTTCAACCCTCTCTATTGGGATTTTCTGGTGCGCAACGCGGAAAAACTACGCGACAATCCCCGGTTAGGCCATGCCTACAGAACGTGGGGCCGAATGACCCCTGACAAACAGCAAGACTATCTTGAAAGCGCGAAGATGGTGTTGGACCAGCTTTAGCTTACCCGCACCACCTTCTATTTTTGCATTGCGCCTCGACATGCGGGCTCAGTCATAACGCAGCTCAGTCGCCTTACCCCGGAAGATCGTGTAGGACAGCACCGTGTAACCCGCGATAACAGGAAGCACAAAGATCGATCCGAACAGGATTATGAACAGACTTTCCGGCGCACTCGCGGCCTCGTAAATCGTCATTTGCTCAGGGACGACATAGGGATAGAAACTGTAGGCCATCCCCAAAAGACAAGTGTGAACAAACGATAGATGCCGCAAAGGGAAACCAGGCCCAGTTGTCATTCCGCGTTGGAAGATGGCGTAAAGCATACCATAGCAAAGCGATCAGAATGCCTGACATGAGCGGTAGGGGTAAAAGCAGAAAAATTCTGGGAATGTGAACCATTTGTCAAAGACGCGCGGGCAGACCCAGGGGGCGGCCAGCGAAACGGCAATCAGACCCAAAACCAGCCCCAAAATACCACCTTTTGCCCAAGGCGCAGCCTTTTTCTGCAAAGCGCCGTCGGTCTTCAGGATGATCCAGCAAGCGCCAATAAAGGAATACCCCACAGCCAGAAAACGGCTGTGATCATGGCAAAGACCCAGGTTCCGAAACTGCGGTCCAACCCCATGATGTATTTACCCAGCATGAAGCCCCGCGATAACCCGTCCTGCGGCAGATTGACCTAGATCTGAATGGCCAGGAACGCGACTTTTAGTTGCCTGACTTTGGCTCTCAAGCCATCGCGCAAGAATCGTTTCTCAGATCTCAGCGCATTCTGGGCTTGCCGCTTAGAAACTGCGTGTTTGCCGCTTTGCCTCAATCAAGTGCGTGCCCAAGAAAGCGCCCGTTCCGTACCTGCTCTGGGCGCGACTTATAGCGCTTGAAAAAGGCCCGCGACATCGCCGTTCTCGAGGAAAAGCCCGTCGCAGACGCAATCTCGACAAGCGGCATATCAGTATATTTCAACAGGCTATTTGACCTCTCCAGTCTGAGCTCCTTGTACGTGTCCAAAAGGGTCGCACCGGTTTTGCACAGAAAGCGCCTTTGAAGCTGTCGGATGGATGTCCCAAGTAAATCTGACAGATCGGAAATTCTCAGCGGATCTTCAATGTTCTCAAGCATTGTCTCAACCGCCAGAGTTACAATGCGATCTCCATTGGATTTTCGAATAAGTCGGTTTGAAAGCTGGCTTTCAGTTGTTCGCCGGGGTTCGGTCAAACCGACATAGCGCCGTAGCGTATCCGCCAAATGCTCGCCATGATCCAAGGACACAAACTCGGTCAGAAGGCGAAGGGCACTGAAGCGCGTATTGGCGCTGTGTATACGCCCGTCAACGGAAAAGTGGGTCGACGTACCGCTGTTTCTGATCCCCAATTCCATCGCTGCCGCTTCAAAACCTGAATGTATTGCAGCTGTGCTGCGTTCCGCGCCGCAGAGTTGGGCCAGCAGCATGACCGCGCCTCCGACAAGGATGGATCTGGGAGAAAGGTTCAAGACCTGACTGACCCAGGATTTCTCTGCTGCGGTTGGACACCACGCGGTTTCGAAATCGCCCCAAAAAATGGCTGTCCGTCCCGCCCAATACAGCGGTCCTCCAGCAGGATCTTCAACGGGCACACGCAAGTTCACCACATAAGAATGTTTGTCCACCAATCTGTTCAATGCCCGGTAAAATTCCAAAACCATTTCTGCCGAGGCTTTGTCAGAGCTCCGGTACAAAATGACATCGATGCACTGCAACCGCTCAAAATCCGGGGCCGTGCCATTTACCGCATTCTCGTGATCATTCGAGACAACATAGTGTTTCATTTGATGTACCAACCTTGTTTCGGTCAGCGCCACATCGGAACGCTTGTTTCCGATTGGCGAAAACCCCGCCATTGATTTGGCGGGGTTTTGTTTTGGGTTTACTCGGCTGCGTCGAGATATTCTTCCATTGGGGGGCATGTGCAGACGAGGTTTCTGTCGCCATATGCGTTGTCGACGCGGTTGACGGGGGACCAGTATTTGTCGACGCCCATGGAGCCCGGAGGGAAGCAGGCCTGTTCACGGGTGTAGGGGCGGTCCCAGTCGCCGACCAGATCGCGCACCGTGTGGGGGGCGTTTTTCAGCGGGTTGTTCTCCGCGTCGATCTTGCCGTCGATGATGTCCTGCGCTTCCGCCCGGATGGACAGCATGGCATCGCAGAAACGATCCAGTTCGGCCATGGGTTCCGATTCCGTGGGTTCCACCATCAGGGTGCCCGCCACTGGCCAGCTCATGGTCGGCGCGTGGAAGCCTGAATCGACCAGACGCTTGGCCACATCGTCAACGGTGACATGCGCCGCCTCGTCCAGCGGACGGGTGTCGAGGATGCATTCATGCGCCACACGCCCCGTTTCCGAGGTGTAGAGGATCGGATAGGCATCCTTGAGCCGCGCCGCGATGTAGTTGGCGTTCAGGATCGCCACTTTGGTCGCCTGCGTCAGACCCGCGCCGCCCATCAGCAGCACATAAGCCCAGCTGACCGGCAGGATCGAGGGCGAGCCGAAGGGCGCTGCCGAGACCGGACCCACGGCGGTGCCGTATTCCGGGTGGCCCGGCAGGTGCTCTTCCAGATGCGCCTTGACGCCGATCGGTCCCATGCCGGGGCCGCCACCGCCATGCGGGATGCAGAAGGTCTTGTGCAGGTTCAGGTGGCTGACGTCACCGCCAATATCCCCCGGACGCGACAGACCGACCATGGCGTTCATGTTGGCGCCGTCGATATAGACCTGACCGCCGTGATCATGGGTGATCTGGCAGACCTCCTGCACGGTGGTCTCGAACACGCCATGGGTCGACGGGTAGGTGATCATGCAGGCGGCAAGGTTGTCCGAATGCTTTTCCGCCTTGGCGCGGAAGTCGGCCACATCGATATTGCCGTTCTCATCCGCCAGAACCGGCACAACCTGCCAGCCCACCATCTGGGCCGAAGCCGGGTTGGTGCCATGCGCCGAGGTTGGGATCAGGCAGACGTTCCGCTGACCTTCGCCGCGGGCGAAGTGGTAGTTGCGGATGGTCAGAAGGCCCGCGTACTCGCCCTGCGCGCCCGAGTTGGGCTGCTGGGAGATCGCGTCATAGCCGGTGATCTGGCACAGCTTGTCGTTCAGATCGGCGATCATCTCGTGATAGCCCTGCGCCTGATCTTCGGGGCAGAACGGGTGCAGATTGCCAAACTCGGGCCAGGTGACCGGGATCATCTCGATCGTGGCGTTCAGCTTCATGGTGCACGAGCCCAGCGGGATCATCGCCCGGTCCAGCGCCAGATCGCGGTCGGCCAGACGGCGCATATAACGCGTGATCTCGGCCTCGGCCCGGTTCTTGTGGAAGATCGGGTGGGTCAGGTATTCGCTTTCCCGCAGCGCATAGTCCGGCAGGCGGTACTGCTTGTTCGAGCTGTCATCGGTGCGGTCGATGCCAAAGGCACCCCAGACGGCCTCGATGGTCTCGGGGCGGGTCTGTTCGTCCAGGCTGATGCCGACCTTGGTCTCGCCAACCTTGCGCAGGTTGACACCGCGCGCCACGGCAGCCTCCATGACGGTCTTCTGCAGGTGGCCAACCTCAACCGTGATGGTGTCGAAGAACACCTCCGGCTCAACGGCAAAGCCCGCCTCTTCCAGACCAGCGGCCAGGCGCGAGGTCTTGCGGTGCACCGATTGCGCGATGGCCTTGATGCCGTCGGGGCCATGGTACACGGCATACATCGAGGCAATGACCGCCAGCAGCGCCTGCGCGGTGCAGACGTTCGAGTTCGCCTTCTCACGGCGGATATGCTGCTCGCGGGTTTGCAGCGACAGGCGGTAGGCCTTGTTGCCACGGCTGTCGATGCTGACACCGATGATCCGGCCCGGCATCGAGCGCTTCAGCTTGTCGGTGGTTGCCATATACGCAGCGTGCGGGCCGCCATAGCCCATCGGAACGCCAAAGCGCTGGGTCGAGCCGATGGCGATGTCCGCGCCCATCTCACCCGGGGACTTCAGCAGCGCCAGCGACAGGATGTCGGCGGCAACGATGGCAATGGCTTTATGTTCGTGCAGGGCTGCGATTTCCGATGTGAAGTCGCGCACATGGCCGTGGGTACCCGGGTATTGGAAGATCGCACCAAAGACCGCGCCGGCCTCAAGGCTGTCGGGATCACCCACCTGCACGTCGATGCCCAGAGGCTCGGCGCGCGTCTTAATGACCGCGATGGTCTGCGGGTGGCAGTTCTTGTCGACAAAGAAGGCCGCGTTGTTGGCTTTCGAACGCCCGCCACGCTTGGCCATGGCCATGGCTTCGGCGGCCGCTGTGGCTTCGTCCAGCAAGGATGCGTTGGCCACGTCCAGCCCGGTCAGGTCAGAGACCATGGTCTGGAAGTTCAGCAGCGCCTCAAGACGACCCTGGCTGATCTCGGGCTGGTACGGCGTGTAGGCGGTGTACCAGGCCGGGTTTTCCAGAATGTTGCGTAGGATCGGCGCGGGTGTGGTGGTGCCGTAATAGCCCTGACCGATCAGCGAGGTCAGAACCTTGTTCTTGCTCGCCACCTCTTTCATGTGGAACAGAGCATCACGTTCCGTCATCGCCGGACCCCAGTCCAGCGGCTCTTTCTGCCGGATCGCGGGCGGGACGGTGGCGTCGATCAGTTCGTCCAGCGTCTTGAAGCCGATCACCTTGAGCATGTCGCGCATCTCGGTTGGGCTTGGGCCAATGTGGCGGCGATTGGCGAAGTCATAGGCTTCGTAGTCGGTCAGTTTGAAGGCCATCTTTGCGCTCCTCACGGATAGGTCAGGGCCGGCGGAGACTGCGGGAGCCTCCGGCGGGAGTATTTGGAAAAAGATGAAGCGGGGGAGCCCCAAAGACGGGGCTCCGGGTTTGGGTCAGCCGATGAAGGCTTTGTATCCGGCCTCGTCCATCAGGTCTTCAAGCTGCGACGCGTCCGCAATCTTGACCTTGTAGATCCAGGCTTCGCCCTCGGGGTCGTCGTTCAGCGCGCCGGGGTTGTCGGCCAGCGCTTCGTTCACTTCGACGATCTCACCATCGACCGGGGCGTAAAGTTCCGAGGCGGCTTTGACGGATTCGATCACACCGATCTCGCCGTCTTTCTCGAACTCGTCGCCCACTTCCTGCTGCTCGACAAACACCACCTCACCCAGCTGTTCAGCCGCGTGTTTGGTGATGCCCAGCGTGGCGGTGTCGCCCTCAACGGTCAGCCATTCATGTTCTTCGGAATAATAGGTTGCCATCTTGTCTCTCTCCTGACTTCAACGCTTGTAATTCTGTGTGACGAAGGGCAGCGCCACGATCTCGGCCGGTTGCGCCTTGCCCCGGATGATCAGGTTCACCTTCTCACCGGGCGCGCCATGGCCTTTGCTCACATAACCCATCGCAACCGGGCCACCCACCGTGGGGCCAAAGCTGCCCGAGGTGATCTGACCAATCGTGTTGCCCTCAAGGCATTGCACCTCGACGCCCTGACGCGCCGGTGCCCGGCCTTCGGGCTTGATGCCCACCAGCTTGCGGGCTGCGCCCTCGGCCAGTTCCTTTTGCACGCGATCCGCGCCCGGAAAGCCGCCTTCTTCCTTGCGGCGTTTCTGAATGGCCCAGCCAAGGCTGGCCTCGATCGGCGAGGTGCTCTGGTCGATGTCATTGCCATAAAGGCACAGCCCCGCCTCGAGCCGCAGGCTGTCGCGCGTGCCCAGACCCGCCGGTTCGCAATCTTCATGGGCCAGGAACGCCTTGCTGATCTCGATCGCCTTGTCCTCGGGGATCGAGATCTCGTAGCCATCCTCGCCGGTATAGCCCAGACGCGAGATGCGGCATTCAACGCCGTTGATATCGGCCACGGTGGTTTCCATAAACTTCAGATCACGCGCGGCAGGGCACAGCTCGCCGACTACATCTTCGGCCTTGGGACCTTGCACGGCCACCAGCGCGCGGTCGAAGATCTCGGTCACTTCGACGCCGTCCAGATTGGCCTGCATATGCGGAATGTCCTGATGCCGCAGCGCCGCGTTCACCACCACAAAGTAATGATCGCCCGCATTCGACACGATCAGGTCATCCATGATCCCGCCATCTGCATTGGTAAAGAACCCGTACCGCGCCTTGCCTTCCTTCAGCGTCGCATACGCCTGAGGGCACAAAGCTTCCAGCTTCTCACCCACATTCTCACCGCGCAAAATCACCTGACCCATGTGAGATACATCAAACAACGCCGCCTTCTCACGACACTGCTTATGCTCTCCCATAATCCCCATCGGATACTGGACAGGCATCTCCCAACCCGCAAAATCAACCATCTTACCACCCAACTCAACATGCAAATCGTACAAGGGCGTGCGTCTAATATCGGTCATCATACCAACCTTTCAATCAACGGGATTGGTCGCGAACGACTGTGACTGTGCAATGCGCATTGCGCACCACACGGGCCAGGTTCGGGCCAATCTCGTAGTTCGGGAAATCGCCTTTGGTCGAGGCCATGATGATCAGGTCAAAGCCATCCTTGTAGGCGAGTTTCAGAATTTCGCGGTAAACACTGCCTTCTTCGACATGCACGTGCACGTCGGAGGCATTGCCGTGATCCAAGATGGCCTGAACCGCGTTGCGAACGTGATCTTTCGCGCCAGCGCCATAGTTAGCAGGCAGGTTCGGCAGCTGGATGATCTCGGGGATGACGGCTACGGCGTGCAGCTCGGCACCGTAGAACTTGGCCTGTTCCAGCGCGAGCGGCAGGGCGTTCTTCCACGAGCGTTCGTCGTTGTGATCAATGGGCAGCAGGATTTTAGTGGCCATCACGTCTCTCCTCGAGGTATGGAATTCTGTTTCAAAACCGGGGGGCCGGTGTGGCCCCCCGCATTCGTCAGGGCCGAGCTTATTCGGCAGCTTTGCCGCCGGGCTCTTCCGATTGACCGTTCGAGGCGAAGAACTCTTTCGTCAGCTTGAAGACGATTGGGCTCAGCAAGGCCAGAGCGATCAGGTTCGGGATAGCCATCATAGCGTTCAGCGTATCTGCCAGCAGCCAGACAAAGCCCAGATCTGCTGTTGCGCCGAAGTAGATCGCGACGATCCACAGGATGCGGTAAGGCAGCAGGGATTTAACACCAAGCAGAAACTCAACGCATTTCTCGCCATAGAAGGACCAGCCCAGGATGGTGGTGAATGCAAAGATCGACAGAGCGATTGCAATCAGATACCCACCGATACCCGGCAGAGTGGTTTCAAAGGCCAGCGACGTCAGAGCTGCGCCGGAAATCGCTTTGTATCCTTCGGTTTCACCATTGGCCACGAAATCCGCAACCGATGCATCCAATGCGCCCGAAGCGATGATCGCCAGACCCGTGATCGAGCACACGATGATCGTGTCGATGAATGTCCCCAGCATCGCGATCAGGCCCTGATTTACAGGTCCCTTGGTCTCGGCTGCGGCATGGGCGATCGGGGCAGAACCCAGACCAGCTTCGTTCGAGAAGACACCGCGCGCCACACCAAAGCGGATGGCAAGCCACACCGCTGCGCCAGCTGCGCCGCCTTTGGCAGCCCAAGGCGTGAACGCATAAGTGAACACATCGCTCAGCGCTGCGCCGATTGAACCGATGTTGATCAGCAGAACCAGCAGGCCCGCGACGATGTAGGCAATGGCCATAAACGGAACCAGTTTACCTGCAACAGCACCGATGCGAGTAATACCACCCAGAATAACGGCGGCGGTCAGGATCATCAGCACGATGCCTGTGATCGATTCATTGATGCCGAAGTTTGTTTCCAGAACCTGTGCAACACCGTTGGCTTGAACGCCATTGCCGATGCCGAAGGCCGCAATGCCGCCGAACAGAGCGAAGGCAACGCCCAGCCAGGCCCATTTCGCGCCCAGACCATTTTTGATGTAGTACATCGGGCCGCCGACATAGTTGCCCAGCTCGTCTTTTTCACGGTATTTCACCGCGCAGACAGCTTCGGCATATTTGGTGGCCATGCCCACCAGGGCGGTCATCCACATCCAGAACAAGGCGCCCGGACCGCCCAGGAAGACAGCAGTGGCCACACCGGCAATGTTACCTGTACCGATGGTCGCCGACAGCGAGGTCATCAGCGCGTTGAACGGGCTAATCTGCCCTTCGCCCTGACCTTCCCGCCCTTTGAACAGCAGGCTGAAGCCCGTGCCAATGCGCAGGATCGGCATGAATTTCAGGCCCACCTGTAGGAAGAAGCCGACGCCAAGGATGAGCGCCAGCATCCACGGCCCCCATACGACGCCATTAATGGCCCCTGTGATTGAAGTTAACGCTTCCATGGTTTCCCTCCCATTTGCGTTTGGTTATGCCCTGTTTGCGATGGCCCGCTGGCGGGCTTGCTTAAGAGCAGCGAAGTCTTCGTCCGCGTGGAACGATGAACGGGTCAGCGGGGTTGCCGACACGTGCAGGAAGCCCTTGGAACGTGCGATCTGTTCCAGTTGGGCGAACTCCTCCGGTGACCAGAACCGGTCAATTGGATGATGTTTCGGGGTCGGTTGCAGGTATTGGCCGACCGTCAGAAAATCGACTTGAGCGGCGCGCAGGTCATCCATGACCTGCCGCACGTCATTCAGGCTTTCACCCAAGCCCACCATCAGGCCGGATTTGGTGAAAATCTCGGGATTGGCGCGTTTCGCATCATCCAGAAGACGCAGCGAAGTATAATACCGCGCACCGGGACGTACCGTTGGATAAAGATGCGGCACAGTTTCCAGATTGTGGTTGAAAACATCCGGTGCCGCGTCAAATACGATATCTGAGGCGGTACCTTTTCCCAGAAAATCAGGGGTCAAAACCTCGACCGTGGTGCCCGGGTTCTGATGACGCACGGCGCGAATGGTCTGCGCGATATGTTCGGCCCCGCCATCGTCCAGATCATCGCGGTCGACAGAGGTGATGACCACGTGGCGCAGGCCCAATTTTTTCACCGCCGCGGCAACCCTACCCGGTTCAAACGCATCCAGCGCATCGGGACGACCCGTGGAGACGTTGCAGAAGGAACACCCGCGTGTGCAGACCTCTCCCATGATCATCATGGTGGCGTGACGCTTGGACCAGCACTCGCCGATATTCGGGCAGGCAGCCTCTTCGCAAACGGTCGCCAGATTATGTTCGCGCATCAGGCGGCGGGTTTCGTAATACTCGGCGCTATCGCCCTTTTTCTTGCGAATCCACTTGGGTTTGCGCTGGATGACACTGTCAGCCTTTTTGGCCTTTTCAGGGTGGCGAGGGCGAAGCTGGATAGTCATCTGGCTGTTCTTTCTTACGCGTGGATTGCGCGGCCCAGGGCGTCCAGGCAGGCTTCTTTGACCGCCTCTCCCATCGCTGGATGCGCGTGACAGGTTGCTGCGACCTCTGTCACGGTGGCACCCTTGGTCATGGCCAGAACCAATTCAGCGATCAGATCGCCGCCATGTGCCCCGCAGATATGCGCGCCCAAGATTTTGCCGTTCGGGTCTGCCAAAACCTTGACCGCACCGTCTGTCTCACCGGTCGAGCGGGCACGTGAGTTGGCCATGAAGGCAAACTTGCCAACGGCGTATTCGGTGTCTGCCTCTTTCAAAGCTTCTTCGGTCAAACCGACCGAAGCAACTTCGGGGTCTGTGTAAACCACACCCGGAACCGCGTTATAATCGACATGTCCGGCTTCACCCGCGAGCATTTCGACACAAGCAACGCCATCTTCTTCAGCCTTATGCGCCAACATCGGTCCGGGGACACAGTCGCCGATGGCATAGATGCCCGTAACAGATGTCTGGAACGTGCCGTCCACTTCGATGAAGCCGCGCGGGTTGACTGCGACGCCAAGCTCTTCCAAGCCCAGTCCACGAGTTACGGGACGACGACCAACGGCGATCAGAACCTTGTCGGCCTCGATCACCTCTTCTTTGTCTTTACCCACACGATCCACGGTCAACGTCAGACCAGTCTCGGTTTCTTCAACAGATTTGAGCGCACGCCCCAACTGGAACTTCAAACCGCGCTTGCTGAGCGCCCTCTGCGCCAATTTGGCAATTTCACCGTCAATGCCAGGAAGGATGCGATCCAGATACTCAACAACCGTGACCTTCGCGCCCAATCGCGCCCAGACCTGCCCCAGTTCCAGACCAATCACGCCAGCCCCGATCACCACCAGATGATCCGGCACGCTGTCCAACGCAATCGCGCCAGTCGAACTCAGGACGTTCTGTTCGTCAATCTCGATCCCGGGCAATGGCGTAGGCTCGGACCCCGTAGCAATCAGGATGTTCTTGGTCTCATGAACCTCGTCACCCACTTTGACCTGTCCTGCCGCCGGAATGCTTGCCCAGCCTTCGATCAGGTCCACCCCGTTTTTCTTGAACAGAAACGCGATGCCCTTGGTCAAATCGCCAACGATCTTGTCCTTGCGTCCCATCATTGCAGGGACGTCTATGCTGGCCTCCCCGACCTCAATGCCATGGGAGGAGAGATGGGAGAGTTCGGCAAATTTGGCCGAGGAGGTCAGCAACGCTTTGGAGGGTATGCACCCCACATTCAGACAAGTGCCACCAAGTGCCCCGCGCCCTTCGACACACGCCACTTTCAAGCCCAGCTGGGCTGCGCGGATGGCAGCAACATAACCGCCTGGTCCACCGCCGATGACAATCAGGTCATAAGTCATTTCGTCGTCTTTCAGTAAATCGGATAGCTGGTGCAGAGCGCGCGGACTTGTTCGCGGGTTTCCCGTTCAACGGCGGCATCGCCTTCCGGTGATTTGGCCAGTGCATCCAGAACATCACCGATCAGGTTGCCGATCTGTTTGAACTCTTCCGGTCCAAAGCCCCGGCTGCAACCGGCTGCGGTACCCAGACGGATGCCGCTGGTAATTGTCGGCTTTTGCGGATCGCCGGGCACGCTGTTCTTGTTGCAAGTGAAACCCGCACGTTCCAGCGCGGCTTCGGCGTCTTTACCGGTTACGCCGATTGGGCGCAGATCGACCAGCATCAGGTGGTTCTCGGTGCCGCCGGAAACGATGTCGCACCCGCGCGCGATCATTACATCTGCCAGAGCCGAAGCACTGTCGACCACACGCTGCATGTAGTCCTTGAATTCAGGCTTCAATGCTTCACCGAAAGCCACAGCCTTGCCTGCGATTACATGCATCAGCGGACCACCTTGCAGGCCGGGGAATACCGCCGAGTTGATCTTCTTTGCCAGCGCCTCATCATTGGTCAAAATGATGCCGCCACGCGGGCCGCGCAGGGTTTTGTGTGTGGTCGATGTCACCACATGCGCGTGACCGATAGGCGAAGGGTGCAGGCCGGTTGCGACCAGACCCGCAATATGTGCCATGTCAGCCAGCAACCAGGCACCGACCTCATCAGCGATAGCGCGGAAGCGGGCGAAATCGATCTTTTGCGAATAGGCCGACGCGCCCGCGATGATCAGTTTGGGCTTTTCTGCTTTGGCCAGTGCCTCAACCTGATCATAGTCGATCAGGCCAGCTTCGGTCAGACCATATTGGATTGGACGGAACCATTTGCCGGATTGGGCGGGTTTCGCACCATGGGTCAGGTGACCGCCGGCATCCAGCGACATGCCCAGAATAGTGTCACCGGGTTGCAGCAGCGCCAGTTTGACCGCGCCATTCGCCTGCGCACCCGAATGGGGCTGAACGTTCGCATATTCACAGCCAAACAGCTTTTTCAGCCGTTCAATGGCTTCGGATTCAACCTCGTCGACATATTCGCATCCGCCATAATACCGGCGGCCCGAATATCCTTCGGCGTATTTGTTGGTCAGGACAGAGCCCTGCGCCTCGATTACGGCCAGAGAAACGATGTTCTCGGATGCGATGAGCTCAATCTGCTCGGCCTGGCGCGCGCCCTCACGGTCAATCGACGCAGCGATGACGGGATCAGCCTCTTTCAGCGACGTTTTGAACATGGTTTCCTCCTCCGCATTCGAATCCTGAACTCGAAACATTGTTTCCTATAGTGGAATTTCGCTCTTCTTGGCAACATAATTCTCATATTCGTGATATTGCGTGTGTACGGGGGAATCTGTAACCTGCGATAAATCGGGAGGAAATTGATGGGCGACGACCATTGGAATGAAGGTTCTGTCCAAGACGAAGAGGACGAAGGCGCGGCGTTGGGCCGGTCCATTCGCGATGCACGGCGGGAAAAAGGCTGGACTTTGGAAGAGGCCGGGCGCGCAGCGGGAATCGGCCGTTCCACCTTGTCAAAGATTGAAAACAACCAAACCAAGCCCAGCTTCGAGATCGTGCGCCGCCTGACCCAGGCGTTGGATATGAACCCACCACAGTTGTTCTTGGAAACAGGCCAATCCGGCATATCGGGCCGGCGCGATTTCACGGCCAAAGGTCAAGGCGAGACCCGGGAAACCGCGACCTATCTGCACGAACTGCTGTGTTCAGACCTGACCAGCAAACGCATGTTGCCCTATATTGCGACGATCCGGGCACGAGATATGTCCGAGTTCGATCCGCTTGTGCGCCATTCCGGCGAGGAGTTCATGTATGTCCTAAGCGGTGAGCTGATCTTTCTGTCGGAACACTATCGGCCGCTGCCGATGAAGGCCGGGGATTCACTGTATTATGACAGTGGGATGGGACATGGATGTATTTCAACCAGCAAGGAAGACGCAAAGGTTCTTTGGGTATCTCTGGATTGAACTCGCCGTGGCCCAAGAATCTGAGTTATCCAATCGAGCTCAGTAACCGCCAAATCAGATTCGGAACGTCTTGTTTTTCGACCCGCTCGGGATAATGGTCGCTTCACCGGGGGCTGAATTTGCGAGGACATTATTCCATGAGCCAGAGATTTGACGCGTTCGCGGCTGGCCTGCACTACGATGATTTGCCCGAAGAAGCACTGTGGACACTGCGCAGATCATTTCTTGATACGATGGGGGTCGCAGCCGTCGGGTCCACTACAGAACTGTCAGGTATCGCGCGTCGCGTTGCGCCGCTGATTTTTGGCACAGGCGGGGCCGGAGAGTCGCAAATGCTTATGGATGGTCGGACGGTCAGCCCTGTTGGCGCAGGTATGGCCGGGGCGTTCACTGTAGACAGCATTGACGCACATGACGGCACAACACCCTGCAAGGGTCATGCGGGATCAGCAATCTTTCCTGCCCTGATCGCTATGGCTCAAGCCAGCGCCCCACAAATAAGCGGTCGCCGCTTTGCCGAGGTGCTGGCCACCGCGTACGAACTCTCCTACCGCGCAGGGTTGGCGCAGCACGCGACCTGCGCTGACTACCACACATCCGGGGCATGGACTGCCGTCGGCGTTGCGGCAGCAGGTGTCAAGTTACTTGGAGGAACAGCCGAGCAAATCCGCCAAGCAGCTGGCATTGGGGAATACCACGGCCCGCGCAGCCAGATGATGCGCTGCATTGATCATCCGACCATGGTGCGGGATGGGGTTGGATGGGGCGCGCCGTCTGGTGTAACGGCGGCTTATCTTGCGATGGAAGGCTTTACTGGTGCCCCTGCCCTGACCTGTGAAGGCGAGGACGCAGCCGCGTTCTGGACCGATCTGGGATCTGGCTGGCGGTTGGTCGATCACACGCATTACAAAGCGTATCCCTGTTGTCGCTGGGCACATCCGTCACTCGATTCCGTCAAAGAGATGATGCGACACCACAACCTGTCTCATACCCAGATTGAACGCGTCGAAATCCGCACCTTCCACTATGCCACCCGTCTGGCTGGGCATGAGCCCGCAAATCAGGACGAATTCGCCTATGCGATCGCGTTTCCGGTGGCTGCAATGATTGTGCGGGGCAAGGTCGGGATCGAAGAGCTCAGCGCGGCAGCTCTGCGCGACCCGGACATCCTGCGCGTCAGCCGCACCATTGAGCTGATTGACGACCCCGAGATGACCCGCATCAGCACTGACAAACGATGGGCTCAAGTCACTTTGGTGTTGAACGACGGCCGCCGCATCCAGGATGCCCCCAGAACGCCGCGCGGAGACGCGGATATGCCCCTCAGCGACGCTGAGATTCGAGCCAAATTCCACGATCTTGCCGACCCTGTGCTTGGCGCGGAACGTGCGCAAGAAATCGCAGAACTTGCGCTGCAATTCGACTGGCTTGACAGTGCTGGCTTCAAACGACTGTTGGATCTTTGTTGTCTTCCGGTCTGAGCATTCCTGAACGACTGGCAAAGTGCCGGATTTAAACTGAAAGATTTGTCTTTGGCTCGTCGCGACATCCGCATGTCGCGGGATTGGTATATTCCAAATCTGGTTCGCACTAGCCATGGGGCATGATACGCGCACTAAATGAAAACTGGGCCCTGTTCTTAGGGATGCTCATGCTGATGGTAGCCAATGGCCTGCTGGCAACCTTGCTTACAATTCGCGGGGCAAGCCTTGGATTTAGCGACTTTACCATCTCTGTCATGCAGGCCAGTTACCCGCTGGGCGCGCTTGCGGGAACGGCCATGGCCCCGCGTCTGGTGGAAAACGTCGGGCATATTCGGGCCTTTTCAGCGCTTGCATCTTTGGTGTCCATCGCAGCAATCGTACACTTGCTGACCAGCGACGCCATCAGTTGGAGCGTCATGCGCTTTTTGGGAGGGTTCTGTTACCCAGGGCTCTACGTGATCACCGAAAGCTGGCTGAACGCCAAATCCGAAAACAACACGCGTGCGCAAGTGCTGTCGCTTTACTTCATTATCCAGCTTGCAGGGCCTGCGTTAGGTACCGCGCTTGTTGGCTTTCCCGATCCGACGGGCAATCTGCTGTTCGGCACCGTCTCGATCCTTATTTCTTTGTCTATCGTACCGCTGCTACTTTCCGGCAACAAAGCGCCAGACTATACGGTTCCGGAACGCATGCCTGTGACCCGGTTGTACAAGGTCTCGCCCATCGCTGTAATTGGCATCGTTCTGGTCAGCATCGGCGTCTCGGCACATTACATCACCTTGCCTTTGTACGCCTTGCAACAAGGGTTTTCGGCTGCACAGGCCTCAGGTGCCTTGGTGGCGGCACTGATTGCCGGTGCTGTTGTTCAATACCCTGTGGGCTGGATATCCGATCACACTGACAGGCGCTACGTTGTCATCGGCTTGGGTGTTATCGTTGCTGTGTCTGGCGCATGGATGGCGGTCAACACGTCTCCCTCATATATTGTTTACGGCTTTGTAGCGATCGCCATCGGATTGTACCCGACCTATTCGATCCTGACCGCTCATGCGAATGATCAACTCCGATTGTCCCAAATCGTACCCGCCAGCGGCACCATGGTTCTGCTGCTGAACATTGGGCTATTGGTCGGAACCATGTTGGGCCCAAACGCCATATCATTGTTCGGAGGTCGCGGATTACAGGTGCTCTTGGCCAGTATCGGGCTTTCTGTTGCGCTGATTGCGTTAATCCGACGCTTTCAAGTCGCCGCACCATCTGAAACTGGTGAAGTGCAAGTTGTGGGCATTATCGGCGCGGCACAACCCGGTGTCCTGCAAGCTGAAACCTTGGTTCAGGAAGAAGAGGCAGGTTTTGACGGAGATGCATGCATAGATGACCCTGTTGAAAAAACCTAGTAATCCACACCTTAATTTCTTTTCACAGCCGGACGTTGCGCCACAGACGTACGGATTTCGTCGACAAACAGGTTGATTAGTCGCTTTCTGGGACTGTCGGCACGCAGCAAGACACCAAGCGCACGGGAAACGGGTTTGCCGTCCAAAGGTATCTTTCGCAACCGCCCGAATTCCGGATCGGGCATACACAGGTTCGGCACGATAGAAACGCCCAAGTTATGCGCCACCATGCTTGTGAGATCCTCCAAAGATTTCATTTCCATGGCGTATCTCACCCGGATTCCGTTTCGGGCCAGCCAAGTATCGGCCAGAACACCCACCATCCCATCCCGGGCGTGACGCACAAAAGGCTGCTCTGCAAGGATTCGCGTCGGATCGGTATCGGTCACCTCGGGAGAGGTCACCAGCACCAGTTCCTCATCCGCAAAGGGGTGCCATTCCAGTTCTGAAGTCAGGGCTTCCGGCGAACTCAATACTGCCGCGTCGATCACGCCGCGTTCAACCTGAGTCTGCAAATCTCCGGACAAGGCCGAAGTTACGTGAACCCGAAGCTCTGGGTAGGTTTCCAACAAGCGGCGGACAGTGGTTGGAATCAATCTGCGGATGGTCGAAGACACAGCTCCAAGATTGAACTCACCGCCAAAAGCAGCGTCACCAGCCACGCCGTCCAGGATAGTGTCATAGGCACGCACCAGCTCTTTTGCCTTGGGCACCAGCGCCCAACCGGTTTGATTGAGCCTGGGGGTGCGTTCGCTTCGGTCAAACAAAGTAATTTGCAAATGATCTTCAAGCCGCTTCATCTGCTGCCCAACCGCCGCCTGAGACACATAGACCTTGTCGGCGGCGGCCGCAAAACTGCCAGTCTCAGCGATTGCAATCAGGGTTTTGTACAGCGTGATGCTCATGAAACCACTCGCTCATGGTTAGAAATCGCACTAAACTATCTCTTTATTCAGGGTAAAGTAAATTTAAATTGAATAAAGCATATGTTTTACGCGATATGAATGTCAGTGAACAGAGGAACCGACAATGTCCATCCACAGCAAAATCGTTGATGATCTGGTGGCCAATGACATCAGTTTCGTGACCACCGTACCCTGCAAGCAGTTGGCCGGTGTCATCGACGAGGTCGAAGCGCGCCCTGAGATCTT
Source organism: Ruegeria sp. HKCCA5929 (assembly GCF_013034525.1). Classification (NCBI taxonomy): domain Bacteria; kingdom Pseudomonadati; phylum Pseudomonadota; class Alphaproteobacteria; order Rhodobacterales; family Roseobacteraceae; genus Ruegeria; species Ruegeria sp. HKCCA5929. The sequence continues at coordinate 193,213 of NZ_WQGE01000003.1, read as the reverse complement.
TCACATCCCCTCAAACAAAGAAGACGAAGGCATGGGCCTGTGCGCCGGGGCCTGGATGGGGGGCAAGCGACCCGCCATTATCATGCAGAACACCGCGATCGGCGTGACGATCAACACGCTTGCTACGTTGATCCAGTATTACCGGATGCCGCTGCCGATGCTCATTTCATACCGGGGCGAGCTGCGCGAGCCAGTGGCTTGCCAGGTTGAAATGGCGGTGCACACCAAGGCGCTGCTGGCCCAGCTCAACATCCCGACCTATCACTTCCATAAGGAAAGCGACGCGGACGAACTGGATACGATCCTGAAATACACCTTCATGTGCAACAAGCCGGTCGCCATTCTGACCGACGCATCCTTCTGGGGAGGCTACGGAGACCAATGATCCGATCCGAGATTCTGAAAGAAATTGCTCCTGTCATCCGCGACCAGCTGGTGGTCTGTAATATCGGTATCCCCAGCCAGGAACTGCACGCCATCGACGATCAGCCCACCAATTTCTACATGCTTGGCACAATGGGTTTGGCATCCAGCATCGGCTTGGGATTGGCGCTTGCGCAGGACAAAAAGGTGATTGCCATCGATGGAGACGGCTCGGTTCTGACCAATTTCGGGACTTTGCCCACGATCGCGAACAATGTGGCAGACAATTTCATCCTGCTAATCGTTGATAACGGATCATATGGCTCCACCGGCGATCAGCCGACCTATGCGGGGCAGAAAACCTCATTGGCGGCGGTCGCTTCGGCCTGCGGCTGCGAGAATGTGGTCGAATGCCTGGCCGAGGATACAAAACAGGCTGTCGAAGACGCGCTGGCCGGAGACAAGATGACCATCATCGTGGCCAAATGCGAAAGCGGCAATGCCAAGATGCCCGTCATTACCATGGACCCGGTGGTGATCCGTGACCGCTTCATGAAAGCTGTTCAGGCCTGAGGTCTCGACCATGCTGCCGTCCGGCCAGATCCATTCCAGCGCGGATGCCAGGCGGATCGCCCGCCGGCGTCTGCCTTGGATGGTGTTTGATTATATGGATGGCAACGCGGGTGAAGAGCACGGCGCGGAGTTGAACCGGCGCGCCTTGCAGGACATTCGCCTGCGTACACGGGTGCTGGTGGATGTCAGCGACCGAAGCCTGGACCTTCCCGTCTTTGACCATGCCGCTGCTAGGCCGTTTGGCATCTCTCCCATGGGTATGTGCAATCTGGCCGCGCCCGGGGCGGACCTAATGCTGGCACGTCTGGCGGCCGACTACAAAATCCCGCATGGGGTTTCGACCGTGGCATCGACTCCGTTAGAAAAGATCATCGAAGTGGCTGAAGGCCACGCGTGGTTCCAACTGTATTTCAGCGGCGATGGCAGCAGCGCCATGAACCTTGTGGAGCGTGCCAAGACGGCCGGCTATCGCACATTGGTTCTGACGTTGGACGTGCCCGAGGTCGGCCGTCGCCCGCGCGAGTTGCGTCACGGCTTCAAGATGCCGTTTCGGATCGGAGCACGGCAATTTGTCGATTTCGCCATGCATCCACGCTGGTCGCTAAGCACTCTTTTCCGTGGCAAACCACAAATGGCGAATTTCCCCGAAGGCGCTTTTGACCGTACTGAATCTCGCGCCCGCGCAGATTGGGATTATCTCGCTCGCCTGCGTGACCGATGGGCAGGCAAGCTGGTTGTAAAAGGTGTCCTGGATGCCGAAGACGCGCTGCGGCTTAAACAGGCTGGGGTAGATGCCATTCAAGTTTCCAGCCATGGCGGACGGCAACTGGACGCAGCCATTCCACCGGTTCTGGCGCTGCCTGAAATTCGTCAGGCCGTTGGTCCGGACTTTCCCCTTTTCTATGACAGCGGTTTGCGCAGTGGCGAGGACGTCGTGAAAGTACTGGCTTCGGGCGCTGATTTCACCTTTTTGGGTCGTATCCTGTTGTACGCAATTGCCGCGAAGGGCGAGGCAGGGCTGCGGGAATTGTGGGATGTGATATCACAGGAAACCAGCCTGACACTGGCCCAGATAGGTGCCACATCACCCTTGCCCGCACACCTAGGACAAAGCCTCGGCTTTTCGAACAAGCCTCAAAATGGGTCGGCGGCATAGTTACCTTTTCTGAGTTGTGCTGGTCAGCACCGGGGCCTTCCTCGATACTAGTGAAAGATGTGATACGAACAGCCGATCAGGTCCCGTCTTAGAAGTTTCCGCGTCGGCAATCTTGACCAGCTTTAACCCGCGCCAAAGCAACAATCCAAAAGATTGTCAGACAAGAGCCTAGATATCTCAACCGATTAGCGGTACTAAAGCACAATTCAAAGAAGACCAATTTACTGAAACATTAACTGCCACTAGCCAAATTAGGCTAAGCTGCTGACGTATAAACGTCTGAAGAACTGGATTTGAATCAAAGCACAGGATTTGTCTGAAGATGTCACCAATCGTTCCCTCCCTGTCCAGTTGGCTGGAACAAGCCGGGCTGGGGAAATACGCCGACATCATGAAAAAGGCCGCGATTGAACCGGATATGATCGGTGAGCTCACGGACGCCGACTTTATTGAGCTTGGAATTCCAATTGGAGACCGGTTGCGGTTCCGGCGGCATTATCGGGCGTCATTTGAAACCAAATCTGACAACGCACCTGTTCGCGGATTGGACACCAGCACTGAAACAATGACGGAACATCGGCAGATAACGGTCCTTTTCAGCGATTTGGTGGGGTGGACGGCACTTTCAAATACGTTCGACTCGGAAGATCTGAGCGAGGCGATCTCGGAATGCCGGGCGCTGTGGACCGCTGCCGTCGAACGCTATGATGGGTTTGTAGCCTTTAGACTTGGCGATGGGATGATGGCTTTTTTTGGCCACCCGCATGCCTACGAAGATGGCGCTGAACGCGCAATTCACGCCGGGCTGGATATTGTCAAAGCAATTGAAAAATACAGTGAAGACTCAAATCTTGAAATCTCCAGAAGGTTGGCTGTACGTGTTGGCATCGCAACTGGCAAGGTTCTGCTGAACAAGAAAACAACGGGAAAATCCGAAGATATTGATATCCTGGGCTTCACGCCGAACTTTGCAGCACGACTTCAGGGTGCGGCGCAGCCGAATTCAGTTTTTGTAAGTTCCACCACAGCCTCCTTGGCGTGGCAGAGGTTCAATTTTCAGTTGCACGAAGGAATAACACTGCGCGGAATTGAAGAGCCCCATAAAATCTACGAAGTGTTGGGAACTGTTGGCAGCAGCGAACGCCCCTCTCATCACAGCAGAGAGTTCCCTCGTGAGATTATTGGCCGCGCCCACGAAATTGGAATCCTGAATGACTTGTGGGCGACAACCGTAGAAGGCGACGGGCAAATCGCAATAGTTTCCGGCGAAGCCGGGATCGGAAAGTCAGCCATCACAACCGCTCTTCTGACGCAGAGCGCCTCAGTGAACGCTGAAACCGTGCAGATGGAGTGTCGGTCATACTACACCAACAGCTACCTTCATCCTGTGATGGACTACATAGCCACGAAAGCGCACATAACCGACGCCGATACAGACGAAAAGAAACTGGGTAAGCTCTACGCATTCTTAAGCGAAAAAGGCATCCAGGATCACCAGGATCGTGAAACGATCGCAAATATGCTTTTTTTCGACACCCACAAGGACGCGCCTGCGGCTATGTCGACCGAAAGGCAGAAAGCCGAGAGCATCAGGTGCCTCGTCAAGATTCTTCTGCACTCAAATGATGGCCGACCAAAGATCATCCTTTTTGAAGATGCGCATTGGGCAGACCCCACGTCTTTGGAGCTTCTGCATGCGCTTGCTGCTGAAATTCCCAACCACAGGGCATTTCTGGTCATTACATCGCGGCAGGATGAAATCGGTGAAATCAATCGCCAGAAATCCGTTTCCAGTCTGAGGCTCAATCGGCTCTCGCGCGCACAGGGCATCCAGATCATTCGAAACTGGTCTCCGGGCATGCCCATCTCAGAGCAACTGGAACAGCAGATTCTGCATAAGTCGGACGGTATTCCATTCTTTCTCGAGGAACTGACCAAGACCGTCTGTGCCAACATGGCTTCAGACACAGGTGTAAAGCAGGGCACTTTCGGTCAGCGTGACTACGTGACGATCCCTGCAACACTGTACGACTCATTGCTTTCACGTTTGGACAGGTCACCCGAGGCACGCAAACTCGTAGGCTGCGCCGCCGTCATTGGCCGGGAGTTCTCTGAGCTTCTTTTGTCCAGGATCTCCAGAGTAAAACGCGACGAAGCGCGCCGCATTCTAGCAGTTTTGATCGACGCTGGCCTGTTGGTTGCTGCTTCGGACACGGTGGACGGTGTTTTCAAGTTCAAACACGCATTGGTTCAAGACGCCATTTACGATGGCCTCACACGCAAGGCCCGGCGCGAATTGCATGCGCGCATTGGATTTGTTCTTGAGAACTCCAGCACTGAGTCAATCAAGAATTCTCCGGAAATTCTGGCCCAACACTTTGGCAGGGCAAACAACACAGAAAAAGCGCTGAGGTATTGGGAAGCGGCCGGGCGCCGCGCGATGGAACACTCGGCCACGACAGAAGCGATAAGTCACTTTGAGCAAGCGCTTGCTTTGATCGATAACAAGCCGTCAAATCAAGAAAAGAGACGTCAAAAAATCGAATTGCTTACGAACTATGGCGCAGCACTGACAAGCGTAAAAGGCTATACTGCACCTGAAACTGTTCAGGCATATGAAGACGCCTGGCAGCTTACCAATTCCGGTGAAGACAAGACCTGTTTGCATGAAATTCTTTATGGAATGTGGAACTCAGCGCAGGTTGGGTCGGACTATGCACGCGCGCAGGAACTTGCGGATCTTTGTTTGGATTTTGCCAAGCAGCGAGATGACGAAGTCTCAAAACTGGTGGCCCGGAACCTGTGTGGAGTAACCTCTACACTACGGGGTGATCACCGACAGGCTGAAACACATCTGTCCAAATCTGTCGAAATTTATGATCCCACACGTTTTCAATCGCTGTCCATCCAGACCGGCGAGGACCCCGGCGTCGAAAGCTTGTGCTTTTTGTCGTTCAACCGTTGGTATATGGGTCGCACGAAAGAGGCCGTTGAGTTTGCGGATCGGTCGCTGGAACTGGCAAAGAAAATCGCTTATAAACAATCCATTGTGTACTCACTGGCGATGCGTGGAGTCCTGCTGCATTTCAGTTCTGAATATGATGCCCTGATTGAGGTATCAGACGAAATAATCGAACAATCAAAACGCCACAACTATCCTTTCTTTGTCGAGTGGAGCCTTAATCTGAAAGGCTGGGCACTTGCGAAAAAAGGGCATCATGATGACGGGCTGGCCCTTATGTCAAATACTTGGCAGCAAGGGTTTTGTACGTTGCTTGAAGCTAAGGTTCATCTTGAAACGGGTGAGAAAAACGCCGGGCTGGACTTGGTGGACGACATTATCACCAAACAACCCTGGCTATCGCCCGAAGCGCAGCGCGTCAAAGGAGAGCTTTTGTTGCTGGGTTCAAACCAAGACCGTGATGGCGCGCGCTCGTGCTTTCTTGACGCCTTCACACTTGCGGAAGAACAGGGGGCTTCAAGCCTCATGCTCAAAACCGCGCTCAGCATGGCAGATCACGCGTCGACCCAGGATCCGGGATGGCCCGATCTGGTGTTCCTCAAGCGGGCACTGGCCGCAGTCGACACAAGCAACCCTACAGTGGACCTGAAAAGAGCACAGAAGCATCTTGAGCGGTTAGGCGGGAGATCTCCGAATGTTGCGTGAAAGGCAGAGCGCAGACACCGCTCAATCGAAAGAGGACGTTCTGGCGTTTTTCCGCAAGCTCAGGAAGATCGATAACGCGCTTCGGTTCCCCGAGGGATCTGGGCAAAGGCTGTTGGACCTGGAATTAAAGCCCGCTCCATTTCAAAAACGGCACCTGTTCGACCACATGGCCAGACAAGCCCCAGCGCTTTACCGGGATTTCCCTCAGCCCATGGCGCGTAAAAGCGACGGTGCCATATTCTGCACACCAGAGCAGTTGGCGACCCAGTTGAGTAAATGCACTTCCTCAGAGCCCTATCCGGTTCGATTGGGAACAAGTGACGAAAAGCGGGACCTGAGTATCGCGGAAATCCTGCAACGCTGGCGGCAGTCTGGCGTTATTATGGGCGTCACAGACCTCCCGGTTCGAGACAGCGCGCTCTCCGAGTTCTTTGACGTGGATTTCCTGCAACCGTGGAATCTCATGTCCGGTGCTTCCGAAAACATTCGCGAATTGGAAATGCTGACTGCTGTGTTCAGCACAGCTGGTAAGCTGACCGACTCTCATTCAGATGATATGGCGGTTTGCAATCATTGCTGCATCGGAAGCAAATTGTGGCTGGCATGGGACACTTATGAAGGGCTTGCAGCTGGTCTGGACGATGTTGAGCGGATCGGTGTGACAACCCGCGCCCGGTTCAATGCCGAGACTTTTTTGTCTCTGAAAAGTGCCTGCTGGTTCGTCATCCGCCCTGGTGAAACCCTGTTCTTGCCCGGAAAGTTCACACATCGCGTTTATACGCTAGAGAACTATATCGGCGTTGGAAGCTTTTATGTGGGCTTTAGCAACCTATTGCACACAGCCCGCCGCTGGATGTCTCATGGCTCGCTATGGGACCCGGAGCCCGACGGGCCAAAAGGGCAACGCGCGGACGACTTGCTTACGTTTGGAATGTCTTCCCTAAAGACCGTTTTGCATTCAGGTGGCGCAAATCAGCAGGACTATGGCATCGCAGAAATTGCCGCGGCCCTTGACCATATTGATTGGTCAGATCCTGTTGTAGCCACCCTGCTACGTGATCGACCAAATTTTGCACGAGCGGCGGACTTGCTGCGCAAAGCTACCGCTCAGACATCTTGACCGGGATCAGCCTTTGTTGTTCGGGTTTTTCTTAACACCACCACCGCCATCGCGTCTTTGGCGGTTGTCATTGATCAGCTTGATCGCTGTTGTGATGTTTTCCAGTTGCTGCACAGCGCTATCCTGCGAACGCAAAAGAATTTCTTCAATCTTGTTGAGATGGGCAATGGGCAGTTCATTCAAATCAGCTTCTTGTACAAATACAGTTAAATCACTCATGGTATCTCCCTTTCTGATCAGGAGAATGAGCTTGCGCATCCAATCGGTCAAGGTTTTAGTTTCTATCCCAGATGCCCAGTCAACGTTCTGAACGCATGCCGATATTCAATATTTCTCTGCCAGAGGCAGAGACCAAACAGCAAACTTTAAGGGGTAAAAATGGCAGCCAACTACGATTGCAGCAAATGCCCCGGGTTTTGTTGCACCTACGATGAAATCGACCTGCTCGCCCCCGACGTCACCAGGCTGTGTTCGCATTTGGACATCTCGGAAGAGAAACTGATCTCAAAATACACCAAGTTTGGAATGTTCAGTGGGCGCAGCCAATATCCGTTGAAGCTTAAGCACAAAGTTGATCGCGTTTACAAAAAAATTTGCGTGTTCTTCGACCAGGACCTGCGCGTCTGCACAGTATACGACGCGCGGCCCAAGGCTTGCCGCGCATACCCACATGGCGATCAGTGCGGGTACTATGACTTTCTGTCATTTGAAAGAAATCTGCACAGTGACGAAGATCATATCCCGTCTACCTGAAAGGCGACTGACAAAGAGCAAAGTATCTCTGAACCCAGCCCGAGCAGATCGGGCTTGGCCACGATAGGTCAGAATTGCTTCGTAAAGACACTCAATTGAAGAAGTACTTTAATCCAAAGTAAGGCCCGTGTTGGGTCACATCATAGGCAAACGCACCCGTGCTCAGTGTGTCACTGTAGTCAACGCTGAAATAGCGATACCCAAATATGATCGATGTTCTGTCCCAGGGTTGATAATCGAAACCGACATTTGCACCGATCTGAAGATCGTTTCCCCCAGCCCCGAAACCACCAAGGTCGATTGACGTAACTGCCGTCCATCGTTCGTTCAATCGCCACATGCCGCGCGCACCGATGACCGGTTCGACCCAGCCTTGATCCCCTCCCAATACAGGTGGAGTGGTTGGCCCTGGTGTTGTGATGTCGATCTCTTGCCGGATCGAGTTGTATCGAATGCCACCCTGAAGATCGACAGTATAGCGTTGATTGGCGGTGCCATAGGTGCCGTCTGCAATTCGATAAGCGCCTAAGACCGCAAACCATTTTTGCCGTACATCCACATTCACCGACGACCCGAGCGGCCCTGGCAGCGTCGCGTCCTCTTCTATTCCCACATAGTTGGCATCAACGATAATCCCCAGGTCACCATTCCAGGCTTCGTAACGCCCGGCGGCCGCGAAATCGAGAACTTCCAAGACGTCGCCCAGATCAAGATCAAGATCAGCCGAAAGACCTGCAACCGTGGACGTTCCTGTGGTTCTGAGTGGTGTGAATAAGTAAAATCCAAGGGTATGCCGCCAGCCTTCGTCATCTTGCCCCGGCGCGGGAAGCGATTGAGCAGACGCGCCAAAAGCAAGCAGATAGGACAGAGTTATCGCGCCGACGGCGCAAGCAGGTGTATTTAAGTTCATTTACCGATCTCCTAGCTTTTCACTTCCACAGGAACAGGCTGCGCTGGCGATGCTTGGGCAAAACGCACCTCATTTGCTTACCGAGGATTGCTTGATTTTGAATGCCTCAACTGCCGCGGCGGTTTCAGGGCGAATGTTTTCAATCCCCTCGTAAGGGATGCCGAACGCGGGCTTCTCGTCAGGGAATTTTTCCTTCCGGGCTTGGTGACGAGCGAGAATTCGAACGAATTCCTGACCTCCCCAAGCACCGACTTCAGTCGAGACAGGGTACTTTTCGTGAGTGTCGCGATAAATGTCTATGAAGTCTGCCAAAATACCGTTTGTTAGGTCCTTCGGCAGGTTCATTCGGAATTTATCCTTAATGATCGCTCCGGGTTTATCAATGTTATACACGATCAACGAGTCTCGGCGACCTTTGGATTCATCAGCGAACAAAATCGATGCTGACTGATCGACGCCATCTACCAGCCGATCGCGCGGGATGAACCCATCTGCGCCAGCGATACGTGACAGTGTCGTATAGAGATCGGAGACGTGAAAGATGTTGTTAACCATTGAATCTGGGCCGATAACACCAGGCCAGCGAATAAAGGCGTCAACTCGAACCCCGCCTTCGGTGGTGTCGCCTTTGCCACCTTTGTAGATCATCGGTGTGAAGCCGGATTGAGGTGAGTATTTGGTGAAATGTCCGTTGTCACCCATGACAACAACCACAGTGTTATTCGCGACGTCCAGATTTTCCATTTCGGCGAAGATTTCCCCGAGGTATTCATCGAGCAACTGGAGCTTATCGGCGTAGAGGCCCCCATTGGGTGACTCTGGCCCAGTTCGTCCAGTACGCGTGTTATGTAGTGGGATCATCGGCCAGTATTGAAGGAAGAATGGTTGCTCACCGGTAGCAAGACGTCTTAGCTCTTCTATCGTTTTGTCTTGATACGCTTGGTTCATCTCATCGTATTTCAATGCGCCCCAACGCTCGCCTGGTTGCATTCGAATCTCCATGATTGGTCCACCTGCCTCGCCTTCGATGACGGTCATCATTGCTGAAGCGTCTGGGCGGAACCACTCGTCGAGCACGTAATCAGGTACAAAATCTCCGATACCGACTGAGACTTGCTCGCGAATGGCATCGTCGTTGAAAATCGTAAGCTGACCTTGTTGGTGGATCGCATGTTGTGCGTAATCGAAACCCTGGTTCATCGCCCAGCTCTCAGCGATGTCACCCATGTGCCATTTACCTACATGGCTGGTGGCATAGCCAGCTTCTTTAAGAACCTCAGCAAGAGTGACTTCCTTTCCTGGAAGACCGAAGCCGGCTATATCCACAGTCGTGTTGCCCATTCCCATGCGTACTGGAAGACGCCCAGTCATTTGAGCAACCCGTGTCGGAGTACAGGATGGTTCGGTGTACATTCGCACCATCCGCATACCTTCGTCCGAGAATTGATTGATGTTCGGAGTTTCAATGCCTCGTACTGCGTTGAGTTCCGGTATACCCATATCCCCGAAACCAAGATCATCAATCAGGATGGAAAGGATGTTTGGCGGATTGCCATTATTGCGCTCCCGAAACTCGGAAAGCAGCGCGTCAACCGCAGCATCATCCTCGGCCCATTTTTCGGCGTGTTGGGCTTGCAGTATGTAATACTCGGCGTCGTGAATGATCGGCGCCTCCTGCGCCGTTAACATTTGAGCTGCGATACATATGCTCGCTGATAGACAAACCACTTGTCTCATGTCGCCTCCACTCATTGGCTTTGTTTCGGTTCTGTTTCGGGTTCGGATACTGGAGGCTTCTGAATTTGGGCTGCGTCCAATGCTTCAGTCCCTACGCGGTTGATGTCTGTAGCCGGAAAGAACTCGACCCAGACATGCCAGAACATCCCCGATCTCAGGGTTTCGACACGGCTGAGCTTTCCGTGATTTGAATTGCCGAAGAAATCAATTTTCGTTATCGGAGCGCCGCCGTCATTGTACCAGACACCCACGCTTTCATAGACCGGGTCATAGGCAACCACGACATCTCGGCCGCCCACGTTTGCATTGATCAACCCTTGATGCTCAGCAATGAAGTCATCGGTCCAGCAGACAGCATCGTCAGCTATTGTAACGCCCCAAACATAGGTTTTGTTGGGCAACCGGTCATCACTATGGCTCATGTTATCCATGACCGGCGCTGACTCTTGATGTTGCTTCGCAATCCCCGAGGCGAAAACAGTCTCGGTGAACAGATCGAACAGCCGCAAGAAAGGGTTTGAAGAGGGTTTGTTCAAAAACACTTCGCCATCTGGATATGCCTTTTGGAAGCCTCGAAAACTCATCCGAAAGGTAGGCCAGGGCTGCATAGCAGATTGATCGGACGGATCATTGTCAAAACGGCCGTAAATCTGCTGAATGGGCTCGCCTGTCGTGTTGTCCCGCAGGATCAGGTTGTTGCCATGTTGGGCCATGACTTCAAGATCAAGCCGTTTGCCATTGATCTGCGGTTTGTAAGCCAGACCCAGATTGGCCATGGCGCAGTATGTCATCACAATATCGTCGCCACCCAGCCCCTCAGAATTTCCTGCCAAATGCGGGCGCATCAACTGCGCATCGGAATGGGCGCGGGCATGTCCGTTGTTCTCGATCACAAGAACGCTTGCTGAAGGGTTTATGAATTGCTTTGCTTCCGAGATAGGGAAGTAACGTGCGCTGTCTTGCTGGTTTCGCAGACCAACGTGTACCCATATCCAGGGGAAAACGAACAGGAAGACTATAAGAAGCGTTACGGCAGGCGCGCCGAGGAAAAACAACCAACCCGGGCCGCCGCCCATCAGATGACCCAACAGCATCAAAGCCAACCCGCCAACACCAACTGCGATATAAGTGTTTTCGTTTCGAATGAACCGGATCATATTGTTCCGCTTCACCTTCAACACCATCTGGCTGATATCCCCCAGGTCGCGGAAATACATGAAGCCGATAGACAACGATACGACCAGACCCAAATAAAACAACAAGTTAGCCAACACTTGGACCACCTTTCCTGCGGTTTGTTAGCCTTCGGAGGAATTTGATTTGGACGCGAGGTAAAGCCGAATTTCGTCCTCAAGCCCCCGAAGGCTATCAGTTAAATCTGTGTAGGTCGGATCGCTGGCATCGCAGGGCAGCAGCGCTGTCAAGCTTTCATAGTCAGCACAGATCTGTGCAAACACTGTATCCGAACTGCGTAGCCGGCCGATTTCGTTCGTTTGTTCCGGAAACACTAATGTCAATGAAACCATGTCGATCCCCAAGGTACCTGAACTCGCTTAGGCCTCAGCGAAAAGGCTATTCCCCCTCCTTTCCGGTTAAGTATCGTCGAAATTCATTTACATATTCAGGTATCTTAACGTATGTTACGTCGTAACATGTTTATTTTCAGATGCTTACGAAAAGCGTGAAAGCGGCTGATGTGGTGACATCTAGGGGGTTACACTCAGAATCGGGCCGTGATCGGATTCCGAAAAACCTGACGGATCCTGAGATCCGGCAGGCACTGGACGCCATATTGAACAGCCCGGAATTTGAAGGGGCTGAGCGGTTACAGTCTTTTCTACGATATGTCGTTGAAACTCTTTTGGCTGGGCACGGGGACAACATCCGGGCCAAGTCGATTGCCGAGGATGTCTACGGCAGATCATTGGGTGGGCGCGGCGATCCAATGGCCGTGGTGCGCGTAGATGCCGGTCGCATGCGGCGGCGACTGGCAAACTATTACTCGAATTCCGGCAAGGATGAGTGTTTGCGCATTCACGTGGATCCCGGAGGATATGTACCCCGGTTTGAGGTGATTTCGGCCAAACATGAAAACAGCACGCCTTGGACACGTCGCAATTGGTTGCGCAGTGCTGCACTGATGGGCGTTCTGCTGTTATGCGCGACCGGATTGTACCTTCAATTCAATCCTCAGCAATCCACGAGCGTCTCAGACCCATCCGAAGCCGCGAGAAAACAACAAGCTGTCCGGGAAGCGCTTTTTTCCACCAATCCCACCAAGCTGCAGGCGATGAATCTGGCGGACGAAGCGCGTCCTTTGATGTTTCCAGTTCTGGATCGTGCCCGATTGCAAGCTGTGAGCGGTATGTTTGAGCGTGCCATTGCGTTGGACAACTCGTATTTTGGTGGCTACGCGGGCTCGGCACAATCGTTAGGAATCCTGGCAATTACCACTCCGACCGGAGCAGAGAAGCGCGATTTTCTGCTTCAAGCAGAGGCGCATGCCGATAAAGCTGTACAGCTCGCACCCGGTGAAGGCTGGAGCCACTCGGCGCTGGCTCTTGTCTCTTTTGCCAAGCGCGACTTCGAAGCGACGATGGCCCATTCGAACCGTGCGATCCGCCTCGCGCCTGATGACATCCATGTTATTAACTTTGACGCTTTGTTTGCGTTGTTTGGTGGAGATTTTGAACGTGCTACCAGGTCCGCCAAACGCGCGCAAAACTACGACACCACCAATCGCAGATTCCCATATCGAAGCGTGCTGGCATCATCGAATTTTCATTTGGGAGATTATCAGGGCTGCGTCGACCAATTCAACAGATCGATCAGGTTGGGCGACCCGGTCAGTGCCATCTCGATCGGTTACCTTGCTGCAGCCTATCAAAGGTTGGGAGAGCACGACCGGGCAAAGGCAACAATTCTTCTCTTGGATGAGGCTTGGCCCAACTACCCCCTGAGCGCTTTGCTTCGGGCCCTGTTCGCCGATCCGTCACATGCCGAAGACATAATCAGCGCTCTGAACGAGATTTAGGCATTGCGTGGCCACTCATGCACGTTTTGTGCTGTGTCGCATGAACAAACCACTCTTATAGTGCCCATGTAGGTCAAACTGGCGTGCACGCTGTCTTTGACCATGCGAGCGCCTCAGATGACAAACCGGACCCCAGCGTCTCAACCACGCGCTGGTTATACGCGTTTATCCATTCACGCTCGGCATCGGTCAGCATCTCGACCAGCAACATGTCCGTTTGAATAGGACACCATGTAAGGTTCGAGAACGTCAGAAAGCCATCATCTTCCTCGACAATTTCAACGAGGTTTTCGATCCGAATTCCAAAACTGTCTTGCTCGTAATACCCAGGTTCCAACGAGAGGATCATGCCCGGCGCCAGATCAACCGGGTTATAGGGCTTGCCAATTCGCTGTGGGTGTTCATGCACGGACAGTCGGTGGCCCACTCCATGACCTGTCCCATGATCGTAGTCCAGCCCGAGGTCCCACAGCGGTCGACGACAGATTGCATCGATGTGATGACCTTGCGTACCCGGCGGAAAGCGCAGGGTCGCTATCGAATGAAACGCCTGGAACACAGCCGTATAAGCCCGATCATATCCTTCTGGGCGGTTGGGTCCAAAAGCGAAGCTGCGGGTGGCATCGGTGGTGCCAGTCTCGTACTGACCACCGGAATCCAGCAGATATGTGTCACCAGGACGGATCGCCACCTGATTGTCCCCTCGTGTCGAGTAGTGGCACATAGCAGCGTTGCCGCCTGCGGCAGATATGGAATTGAAGCTTTGTTCAAGAAAACCGGGTTGGCGTTGACGAAAGCGCAAGATCGCCTCTTCTGCTTCGCGCTCTGTAACAGGCTGGCCCGCTTCACTGCGGCGCGGGACTTCGGCAGCAAGCCAGGCGCAGAACTCGACCCAAGCTATGCCGTCTTGGATATGGCAGGACCGCATCCCCTGCAGCTCTACAGGGTTTTTTACGGCCTTACGGGCAGTTAGGAAACTTGAATGAGGCTGCGCAATACCACCGGCTTGGTCTATGACCGCGCGCACGGCAACCGGCGAAAACGCGGGATCGAACAAGACACTCTGCCCCGGCTCAACTTGCTCTTTTACAGCAGGCAGAAATTCGTCAGGAGCGCGGACTAGAACCGTCTCGGGCAAGAACTGGAGGACATCCGGGTGTAGCTTCGACGCCGCAACAAACCAAAGAACACTGCCGTTTGCGTTTACCAACACAAAGGACTGCGGGATTGGGTTAAAGGCAACATCCGCCCCCCGAATGTTCAGCAACCAGGCGATGTTGTCGGGCTGCGTCTCAACCAACAGTTCCGCACCTCTGGTCCGCATCCAGCTTAACAGTTCATCGACTTTCTCGCGTGTCGGCTGGCCTGAAATCTGAACCGGAAAGGGTTCTATTTCTCCAACCGGGGGCAATGGTTGGTTCACCCAAATTCTGTCAACCGGGTTATCTTCGACAGTGACCAGCTTGCCTTGCTGGACCGCCTTAGCAAACCGATCGAATAAGGTTGGAGGAATATGCATCGGGTCAAATCCGACCTGCCAGCCAGGCTGCGCCACACCCGCCAGCCAATGCTCGGGTGGTTCCTCGAACAAATGGTGGTGCGAGAACAATGGCTTGGGACATTGGTTCGCGGCCTGAACCACATAGCGCCCATCCACAAACAGCGCGACCGTATCCATGGTGACGATAGCAAAACCTGCCGATCCGGTAAACCCGGTCACGTAAGCAAGCCTTTCATCATGCGGCGCAACATATTCCGCCTGATGCGCATCATATCGCGGCAGAATAAATGCATCCAAGTGTCTGGCTTTCATTTCCGCGCGCAAAGCGGCGACGACAGGGGCCTTGTTCGCGTCAGGGGCGTCAAGCATGGGTATTGATCTCTTCAACATGGTGGCAGGCAACTTCGCCCTGCTCCTTGAATGGTTGCAGGGTGGGTCGAGTTGCCTTGCAGATTTCGGTGGCGTGGCGGCAGCGCACATGGAACGGGCAACCGGACGGCATATTCAGGGGCGACGGCAGTTCGCCTTCCAGCTTGACCGCCCTGCCCCGATCATCGGGGTTCAGCGATGGGGCCGCTTGCAGTAACGCCTGACTGTAAGGGTGCGCCGGGGCGGAAAACAGCGTCTCGCTGTCTCCGATCTCGACAATCCGGCCCAGATAAATCACCGCAACACGGTTTGAAACGTGACGCACCAAGCGCAGGTCATGAGCGACGAACAGGATTGTCAGCCCCAAAGTCTCCTGCAATTCAAGCAACAGATTGACCACTTGTGCTTGCACCGAAACATCCAGTGCCGAGACCAGTTCATCCGCGATCAGAACCTCGGGCTCGACCGCCAATGCGCGGGCAATGGCAATACGCTGGCGCTGTCCGCCCGAAAACTCATGCGGCAGCTTGTGCTGTGCATCTTGCGGCAATCGCACCAGTTCCAGCAACTCGGCAACGCGCCCGGGGATGTCCGCTTCTGGGCGCATCTCATGCACGCGCAGCGCTTCGGTCAGGATTTGCCCCGTTGTCATCCTCGGATTCAGAGACGAGTACGGATCCTGAAACATCATCTGAACGCGACGATTATACACCCTGTCAGTACGCTGATCGGCCGCAAAGATTTCATGCCCATCAAAACGAATTTCACCATCGCTGGGTTTGTAAAGCCGCACGATACAGCGGGCGAGTGTAGACTTGCCGCAACCGGACTCTCCTACGACACCCAGTGTTTCGCCCCGGATCAGATCCAGGCTGACACCGTTCAGTGCGTTCACGACACGACCGGGGCGACCGGTCAGAAAATCGCCTGGGCTGCGCCCTAAAGGAAAGCACAGATGCAGGTCGCGGATTTCCATCACCGTGGCGCTCATGCGGCATTCCCCTGAGACGTGGCAATCGGATTGAAACAGGCCACCTGCCGCCCTTCGGTGATCAAAGACAAGGCCGGGCGATCCTGACTGCATGGTGAAATACATGACGCGCAGCGCGGGGCAAAAGCACATCCCACAGGCAAAGCGTCCAACCCCGGTGGTACGCCGGGTATGGAGTAAAGAGGTGTGCGTGGCGGCAAATTCTCGGGCACCGAACGCATCAGACCAACGGTATAGGGATGATGCGGTTCGCGCAGAACATCCCTGACCGGCCCTTGCTCGACGATCCGGCCCGCATACATCACCGCAACTTTGTCGCAGGTCTGCGCCACGACGCCCAGATCATGCGTGACCATCACCACCCCCATATCCAAGTCCTGCGCCAGTTGAAGAATCAGATCGAGGATCTGGGCCTGAATGGTGACGTCCAGCGCCGTGGTTGGCTCATCCGCAAGCAACAATTTAGGGTTCGCTGCCAGCGCAATGGCGATCATCACCCGTTGCCTCATGCCGCCGGAAAACTGGTGCGGGTAGTCCTTCAACCGTTGTGAAGCCGACGGGATACCGACCAGATCCAGCATCTCTATAGCACGATCCCGGCGCGCTGCTCGCGACAGGTCGGTATGGGCGCGCAACGTCTCTTCAAGTTGTAGACCAACCGTCAGCAGCGGGTTGAGAGAGGTCATCGGCTCTTGAAAGATCATCGCGATCTCACGCCCCTGAATTTGACGCAGGGCGCGATCTGCCATCCCGACCAGATCGCGCCCTTGCCAACGCACTGTTCCGGTTACATCCCCGTAACGGCGCGCAAGTCCAATGATCGAACGCAACGTGACGCTTTTGCCTGATCCGCTTTCCCCGACCAGCCCTAGGACCTCACCCTGCGCGACAGAAAAGCTCACGTCACGCAAGGCAGGCAAGGCGCTGCCGTTGCGGTAGAAGGTGGTGTTCAGGCCCTCGACCTGCAGGATCGGTGTGTTGTCTTCCATCCCTTACCCCCTCGGCCTCAACAGATCGGCCAACCCGTCGCCCAACAGGGAAAAACCAAGACCGGTCAAAACAATTGCGAGCCCCGGCATCAGGCTCAGCCACCACGCGGTTGAGATAAAATTGCGCCCTTCGGCAATCAGAACGCCCCATTCGGCCTGCGGCGGTTGTGCACCCAACCCAAGATAGCCCAGCGAAGACCCCAGAAGGATCACCAGTGCCATGTCGGTCATCCAATAAACGATCACAGGCGAGATCGCGTTGGGAAGCAAGTGGCGGAAGATGATGCGACGGTCGGAATAGCCCATGACGACCCCGGCGGCCGCATAGTCATTGCCCATCTGAGCAATGACTTCGGCTCGCATCAGGCGTGCGTAATACACCCAATAGACCACCGAGATGGCGATATACATATTGACCAATCCCGGCCCCAGCACAGCGACCACCGCGATCACCAGCACCAGAAACGGGAAGGTGATGACTGCATCAACAATCCGGCCAAAGATCATATCGGCGATGCCTCGGTAATAGCCGACCAGTGCGCCGATGATCACACCTGTTACCAGCGCAAACACGGTGCCGAACACAGCCATTTGCATATTGACCTGATAGGCCCAGATCACGCGAGACAGGCTGTCACGGCCCAACAGATCGGTCCCAAACGGGTGCGCCCATGACGGGGGCTGACGGATTGCGTTGTAATCAATCGCATTTGGATCATATGGCGCGAAGACCCCTGGAAAAATCGCCAGCAGGATCGAAAATCCGATGATCAGCATCCCGGCGACAAAACCTGGCTTTCGCAAGGCCATACGCAGGAAAGAAGGGCGATCAGCGGCGAAGGTCACATCACTCATTGCAGGCGCATCCTTGGATCAAGGCGGCTCTGGAACAGGTCCGTCATCAGAAACACCAGCGAAACCAACACCGCAAAGGTCAGGGTCAGGCCCTGAATCAGCGGGTAGTCGCGGGCAAAGATCGCCTCGAGCATCAATCGCCCCATGCCCGGCACGGCAAACACGGTCTCGGTGACCAGCGTTCCGCTCATCAGATTGCCGATGGAAAGACCCAGCAGCGTCACGGTTGAGATCAGCGCATTGCGCAACACATGCCGTCCAAGGATCAGGCGCGACGGCAGGCCCTTCGCGCGGGCGAACTGGACATACTCGGCGTCAAGCACCTCGATAATCGCGCTGCGCAGGTTCCGCATGATGATGGCCGAGGTGTAAAGCGCCACCGTGACCGAAGGCAAAAACAGGTGATAGAGCTTCTCTCCAAACGTATCCCCATAGCCACCAACCGGAAACAGGCGCAGTTGCGCCGCCAAGAACGTCAGCAGAACCAGACCGATATAGAAAACGGGCATCGAAAGACCGATCTGGAACACCGTGCGGATCACCGCATCCGGCCAGCGCCCACGATTCAGCGCAGCGACAAAGGCTAGCGGCCCGGCAATCAGCAGCGACAGGACCACGGAATATACTGTCAGAAACACTGTTATCGGCAGACGGTCGGCGATCACATCTATCACATCCGTCCGCATCAGGATCGAACGTCCAAGATCGCCCTGCACTGTATTGCTGAGAAACAACCAGAACTGAACCAGCATGGGCTCCGTCAGACCCAGCCGTTCGCGGATCGCCTGAATATCGGCATCCGAGGCGCGGTCACCTGCCATCGCAATGGCCGGATCACCCGGCAGCATACGCACCAACATGAAGATGATGACCATGACCAGAAAGAAGGTCGGCACCATCATCAACAGGCGTTTGAAGATATAGTTCAGGCTGGACACATCCGCGCTCCGACAAAAGGCCCCGCCGCCAGGGTGCGGCGAGGCAAGGGCTTCAGCTCTTACCGGCTGACTGTTGCTTCATCGAAGATGTTATTACCCAAGGGCGTCTGAACATAGCCCTCGACCGAAGTTCCAAGCGCCACTGCAAAGGGGGTCTCGTACATAAACAGCAGCGGGGCGGCTTCGGCATAAAGGTCCTGCATCTTGGCGAATTTGGCTTTGCGAGCCTCGGGGTCCATCTCTTTCGCGGCTTCTTCGAACAGAGTGTTGAACTCGGCATTCTCCCAACCCGTGCCAACAGCTTTGGCGGTCGGAGTATATCCCAGCCAACCTACGACTTGACTTGGGTCGTTTACATCGTTGACCCAGCCATAGGTGTGGATGTCAAACTCACCGGAACGGTTCTTTGCCCCTCGCGTGGCGCCATCGACCTGTTCAACCACCAATTCGATGCCCAAAGGCGCCCACATCTGTTGCAAGGCCGCAAAGATGGTCGCGTCATCCGCAGAGCCTGCCAGCGTTGTCAGCGTAACTTCAGTGCCCGGTTCCAGACCCGCTTCGGCAACCAGCGCCTTGGCCTTTTCCATGTCATAGGAATACAGCGGGCTGAGGTCAGAGGCGTACTGAGTAGCTTTCGCCATCAGTGGCGAGCTCATTGGCTGACCCGCGCCATGCAGAACCACACCGATCAAGGCATCCTTGTTGGTGCCATAGTTCAGCGCCTGCCGCACGCGGGCATCCGCCAGCGGGTTCGGTGAGCCGTCAGCGCGCGTTTCGCGCGTGTTGATCGGAGAATAGATGATCCGTGTCGATGGGTAGAGCTGCATACTGATATTCGGATCAGCCTCCAACTCGGCCACACGGCTGAACGGGATAAATTCGGCTGCGTCCACTTCACCAGCCTGCAGGCTCAGAATGCGGGTCGCGTCATCCGGGATGATCTCGAAATGTACACCTTCCAAGTAAGGCAGCGGTTTGCCGTCCGCGCCCATGCGCCAGTAATTCTCATTGGCGCAGAAATCCATCGAGGCCCCTTGTTCAAAACCGCACAGGTAAAATGGGCCGGATCCGACGCCAGCAGATGTCGAGGCAAAGATTGCTGCGGATTTATCCTGATCCGTATCACCTGGTGCTGCGTCAAAGGCCGCTTTGGAGACAATCGCCGTGTTGAACGTTGCCAGCATAGACAGAATGGTTGGGTCTGCATCCGTCAAAGAAATCGTGACCGCATTGCCATCGGCTGACACAGTATCAATTGAACCCAACAGGCCCGCCCAAGGGCTAAGATCCGGGTTCCGCGCCCGGTCCAGAGAGAATACGACATCGCCCCCTGACATGGGTGATCCGTCGGCAAACAGAATGCCCTCTCGCAGGGTCAAAGATACCGTCTTGCCGTCGTCTGAGACAGAAAACGTTTCAGCCAATCCGGGTTCAACAGAGTTTCCATCGGCGCTGCCGCGCAGCAGCGTATCGAACAAGCTGCCAACCATCCAAATGTCAGGATTTCGATCCGCATAGATCGGGTCAATCAATCTTGATCCGTCATATCTGGCGAAATTCAGCGTGCCGCCTCGTTCCTGCGCCAACGCTGGCACCGCCAAAGATGAGGCAACAACCAGCCCAAGTACCGATTTCAAATGCATTCTCTTGTCCTCCCGCAACAGCATCTGCTTCATGCGAGGGGAGAATAACCAATTTTTAACATTACTAAAGTTTTTTTTAGCTATGAAGAAAATTTTTTAAGCGTGCGAATCTTGATCAGAAGTATTGTTGATCGGCGAAGTCGTAACCCAAAGCTCAACCGCTTCGGTCTCACCCAGCACGACTGAATAGTGCAACGTTGAGGTGTCGTGATGAATCACATCGCCCGGCGACAGCGTGAAAACCTGATCACCCAAATGATATTCCAACTGCCCCGACAACAGATAACAGAAGGCCTCACCAGTATGGCACATGCGTTCAGAAACATGCCCAGCAGGGCGATGAACGATCTGCGGGTGGAACAACGCGCCAGCGAATCCCGGACCCAGTTTTTCATAATAACGCCCACGTGTTCCAAGCGAATATGACTGGCGGTTATCCCGAGCAACATACTGAGAATACACCTCGGGCACACTGAGCAATTGTTCGATACTGGTCTGTAAGGCCGCTGCGATCGACATCAGGGATGTCAACGACGGAGAACTTAGCCCGCGTTCCACCTGAGACAGAAATCCGGTTGTCAGCTCGGCAGATTGCGCCACCTGATCCAAGGTCTTTCCCATCGCCTTGCGCCGCCTGCGAATGGCCTGCCCCAGCTCGGTCGGCTTACCTTTCTGCTTGGACTTGGCATGCTTGGTCGGGGCTTGCATTCACGATCTCCTGGGCTTCGGAAAGTGCAAGCCATTCAATAGAATTATTCGGCGAAGATCAAAATTTATTTTTATCTGCCTAAAATGCTCAAACTGAAAAAGGATTCCGCGCAGTGTCTCAGGGTGGAGTGGCGCGATCCAAATCATGCCCATGGTTTTGGGTGACAGTTTTGTATTTTTTCTTGCGACCCCGGCAACCTAAGCAGGACATCATCGGTGCGTAGTGCGGGTCTTTGGCTCTTTTCAGAACTGGAATGATACCTGCACATCGCCGCCGTATTACAGGTCATCCTGAGCTAAGAGTGCTCCAAGCAAAATTCGAAATTTAAGTGCTGCGCCAGCCTGTGCGGGCGCAGTCCAGGTGTAACCCTGAGGTGGAACTTATGGCAGCAGATCAGAGACCTTGCTGAAACCCGCCAGATCGTAGGTAAAGGTAATCGGTTCACCGATCCGGTTTACCCCTGCGATCGTCAATTGGTCTCCGGCACGCATGGCGGACATCCAGTCCGAGGAAACCGTTGAGCGGGCAAAACACCCCTGCGCCTCGCAGGTCAGAAACGCGGGCTGCGCGACTTCGGTGCCATCTACACTGGCCACCAGCCCTTCGGAAAACAACAGTCCAAAAGGAAGGGTTAGCACGGCCTCAACCTCGTCATTTCCAGCCGGTTTCACAAATGCGATCGAGGTCAGACGTTGATTATTTTCGGCCAGAACAATGCTTTGTGTCATCTCGCAAACCAACTCGCCCCCACTGACCAAATTGCTGCAATTGACAGACCAAAGCGGTGCCTCGGTTTCCTGAGCGGCCAGCGGCAGCGCCAACCCCATCGAGACGCCCAAGACACAAATCCAAGTTTTCATTCTGCTGTTCCTCATGAATTAGAATTGTACTCCAAGGCCAAGCCCAACCTGCAAAGCCTCGGTTGAGTCTCCGAACATATGATCCACGCTCAGATTGATAAAGCGGCTGTCATCCAGTGCGAACAAGCCAAGCCGTGCCGAAATGACCCCATGGCTGTCGCCGACATAACTGGTATTGGCAAAGCCGCCATCTGCAGCGCTGGCCCCCGCGAACCCGGCAGTGACCGATACTGTATCATCGGACGAGAATATAGCGCCCGCCCGCAAACTGGCGCGCAGCTTCTGCTTGCCGCTCAGGACCTGTTCGGTCCCCATTTCCAACGAAGGTGTCAGCGAGTAGATCATGTTGCTGTCGTCTTGCAGGGTGACCCCGGACAACGTGGCTTGACCGTTACTCGAAGTGGCCAGACGTGTTGCGTCAAATGACAACTCGGGGCGCAGGTAAGACGCGCCTCCAGCGAACCTGTGGTCATAGGCAAAGCTCAACCGCAGGTTCTGATGGTTGGTCTTGTGGGTGATCTCACTGACCCCTGACGTGTTCACAACAGTCCCGCCTGGCAGCACACCAACGATCCCACCGGCGCTGAGCGTATCGTAATCCGACCAACCGGCGGACAGCTGGGCTGCGAATTCCCACGCGCCAGAATATTTGGTGATCGACGCGCCAAGATTGAACCGGTCGCCATTTGCAGTATAGGACGACCCGTTGCTCAGGCTCATCCGGTCGTGACCCACGGCAAATCCTGCGTAAAGCTCATCTCCGACCGGAATACGCACACCTGCCGAAAGGTTGGTCGCGTTTATGTCGAGCGAATCGTAGATTCCGGTCTGGTCGCGGTCAAAGAAGGATCTGCCACCCGAGAACCACATGCAGTTCCGCGGATCATCACCAACCTGATAATCCGTGAAGCGCTCACAATTGTGCAGTGTGTCGGCAAACACCCGTGTGCCGTAGTAAGCATCCACCAGATCAGACGCATAGTCTGACGTCGACAGCGTGTTGATTGCAGCGATGACCTCAGCCTCGGACTGCATATTGCCGATGAGGGCAAACAACTCGCCCTGTGCCGCCGATCCCTGACCGTAAAGCACTTGGTTGATATAGTTACCGATGGCCGTTTGGTTGGCATTCATCCCTTGCGTCGAATAGTCGGGCGCAACCACCAGATCGATGGAACTGCCGTCAGACGTCGAACCATTCAAACCTATCGAATAGTCCAGAACCACCGTGTCCTGAATCGTTGTCCCGGCATCCGCTGCGGTGCCATTCGGATTGATGATCACCAAAGGCAAAGCGCGTTCCAGCGTGTTCAGCTGTGGCGTCAACGTACCGCCGATTGTTGCGTTTCCGGTCACATTGACCAGATCGCTTCTACCACCAGATGCACCTGAGGTGAGGAAATACACATCAAACGTCGACGTTGCGCTATTGCCGAAGGCAAGGCTTCCGGTCAGATCCAGCGTTTGGCTGACATTGCCGTAGAAAGCAAAGTTACTGGCCTGCACAGATGACGTGAACGTTGTGTTCAGCCCCCAGTTGGCCCCCAGAACAAACTCGCCGTTCACCTGCATCAGCCCCGCCGAACCCAGATCAACGGTATCCAGCGCATAGAACGCAGCCCCGTTTGCAACGGTCAGGCCGTTGGAACCTGCGCCAAGGTTCAGGTTTCCAAGCGCCGCACCCGAAAGTGTCACCTGATCGTTCCCATCCCCGCCATTCAGCAGTTGATTGTTCCCGGCCAACAAAACGCTGTTCGCCGACAGCGACAGCGCGTTGTTCGTGCCCCCGTCAACAACGATCGAAGCAACCGAGCCCGTCTGCCCGGTGCCACCCATGATAACACCATCGAGGCCAAGATTAATGGCACCTGCGCCATCACGCCCCTCGGACTGCGCCAGAACACCGATGCCGCCTGCGCCAACCGACATGATATTGCCGCTCAGCGCCATGTCGATGGCCCCACCGGAACCCGCGCCGCCAGCGGAACCACGGAAGACTGAATCCACCATGCCGCCGCCGCCGCCCAGAGACTGCGCCAGCACACCAATCGCGTCTTGGCCGGTGGTTACGATGGTCCCGGTCTGCGTGAAATCGATATCGCCGCCATTGCCGCCATTGTTGGTCGACAGACCCACGGTGATCCGGCTTTGCGCCATGTCGGTCGAGACAATACCGCCGCCACCGCCGATGCTCTGAATGACGAAGCCATGAGAGCCTTGGCCGCTTGTGGTCATATCACCGATATTGGTGAAGTTGACATTGCCGCCATCCCCGGTCGATCCATCCTGCGCCCCCAGGGTCACATCGGTGGCACCAAGCCCCGAGATCACAACCTCGCCACCGCCCGCACCGATGCTTTGTACCGTTTGACCAAACGCGCGGTCTCCGCTGGTAAAGACATCACCGTCCAGCGACAGGCTGATCATGCCGCCATCGTTGTTGAAGCTGGGATCAGCACCCAGGATAACCGATGCAGCCTTTTCTGTACCGGCCACGCCACTGCCGTTGCTGTTCAGCACCAGCTTACCGCCGCCGCCACCAATCGACTGCACTGTACCCGCCGACGAGAATGCGCCATCTGTGCCAACATCACCCGTACGGTTGCCGGTTACATCTCCACCATTTGCATCGTTGGTGTTGATTGCACCCAGTCGTGCCGTGACGTCGATGGCGTCACCATCCTCGACGTCCACGTTGGTGGACGCGGTTCCACCGCCGCCGCCGACGCTCTGCACCATCAGGGCGGTCGATCTGTCACGCGTCGTGGCGATGTTGCCGTCATGCGTCTGCGTAATCTGATTGCCCGCCGTGCCTGATACATCGTCGCCGCCAAGGGCAATGTCGCTGCGCACGACCGAACCTGTCGCGCCAGACGTCCGCGTTGTGAAATTGACCGATGTGTTGGCATTGCCGCCACCGCCATTCACCGATTGAGCAAACACAGCCTGCGCACCTTCACCATTCACCAGAATGTCGCCAGTCGAATTCACGGTAACGGTGCCGACCGAACCGGTTGTTCCTGTACGGGCACCCAAGGCCTGTGAAATGGTGTAATCCAGCGCCGAAACCAGCGGGGACGAGACCGAGTAGCCTGCGTTGCCGCCACCGCCGCCTACGGATTGCGCATAGATGCCAAACCCGTTTTGGGCGTTTACCACAATGGTGCCGGTATGATTGACCGTGACGTCTCCGCCATCGGCACCCGAACCGCCCGAACCACCAATGGCGATCTTGGAGAAAGACTTGCCGGTCATCGTGTTCTTGAGGTCATTCACATCCATGGACACGGCCAGCCCACCATTGCCGCCACCGCCGCCGACCGATTGCGCCATAACACCGTAAGCTCCAGCCCCATCGACCTGAATATCGCCGCTGTTGGAGACGATTACATTGCCCGCTACGTTACCGCTGCCGCCCGAGCCGCCGATATTCAACTGCGCTGTGGGCGAGCTGTTGTCGCCGGTTTTCAGCCGCAGTGTCCCAGTGATGGAGCTGCCTCCATTTCCGCCACCGCCACCGATGGACTGGGCGAAAATTCCATGCGCACCGGC
This sequence comes from Ruegeria sp. HKCCA5929, assembly GCF_013034525.1. Classification (NCBI taxonomy): domain Bacteria; kingdom Pseudomonadati; phylum Pseudomonadota; class Alphaproteobacteria; order Rhodobacterales; family Roseobacteraceae; genus Ruegeria; species Ruegeria sp. HKCCA5929. The sequence goes on along the minus strand of NZ_WQGE01000003.1, from coordinate 167,493 downwards.
ACCCGTGGTCACGATGGTACCCGCATTGGTCACTGAAACGGTGCTGCCAATACCGCCTGTGCCACCCGAGCCGCCCAGACCAAATTGCAGCGCCCGCCGCGTGCTGGCCTCAGCCCCGCCATAACGGCCGTCGACCGAAATAGTCGAACCGCCAGTGCCGCCGCCGCCGCCAACAGACTGCGCGAAGATACCGTGACTTTCAGCACCGCTGGTCAGGATTGTACCGTCGACCGTATTTGCAACCGTCACTGTGCTGCCAGCCCCGCCTGTGCCGCCGGTGCCACCAATCAGAATGGCGTTTGTCGTTGCACCGTCCGAGGACCGACCCAGGATGATGTTGCGCACCTGTTGAGCGTCTCCGCCACCGCCGCCAACGGATTGCGCGTAGATACCAACGGATTTGTCGCCAACAGTCTGGATCAGGTCTCGGTTCGTGACCGACACCGCCGCCGAGGTCGCACCCGTGCCGCCATTGCCCCCGATTGACAACGTAGCCGTGTTGCCGATGTCTTTGCGCAGGCTGATGATGCGGTTCTCGACCACACCCCCCATGCCGCCACCGCCGCCGACGGATTGCGCAAAGATGCCATGAGACATTGTGCCTTGGGTTGTGATGATCCCGTCGCTGTCTACGGTTACGGTGTCCGAGGTCATGCCGTCCCCGCCTGTACCGCCGACATTGATTGATGCAGTGGTCCCAACGGTCGACGGGTTTACTACGGCTTTGATGGTATCGAGGTTCGACTGACCCGCCTGAACCATACCGCCGGTGCCGCCCGCGCCGCCAATGGATTGTGCCAGCAACCCGTTTGACCGGTCGCCAAAGGTCGCGACCCGCGCGGTATTGGTGAGGTCAACCTTGCCCCCCAAGCCACCGCTGCCGCCGCTGCCGCCGATAGACAGGGCAATCGATGTGCCCTTGCCGGCCGAGTTGCTGGCCTTGCCGCCGGTGCCGCCGCCGCCACCTACCGCTTGGGCAAACACCGCATGGGCATCCGTACCCTGGGTTGAGACCGTACCAGCCACAACAGCTGTGACATCGCCGGCTTCACCGCCGGTGCCACCTTCAAGCCCAACGGACAGGCTGGCCTTGTTGCCTTTGCTGTCGCCGGTCTTAGGGGTTCCGATGCTGACCGAGGTCGAGGTCGAGTTTCCGCCTCCGTTACCGATCGATTGTGCAAAGAAGCCATAAGAGCTGTTGCCCTGCGTAGAGATGATTCCGTTCGAGCTTGCATAGACGTTGCCGCCCATTCCACCCGTGCCGCCAACGCGACCGATCTGGATGTTGACGTTGCCGCCATCCACCGAGGTAGAGGCAGAGTTGTAACCGGCGTTGCCGCCCCCGCCGCCAACAGATTGCGCGAACAGACCGTGGGAATTTGCCCCTTGCGTGGTGATGTCACCGGTATGGCGCAAATCGACAGCACCACCGTCGCCGCCGTTTCCAACACCACCGCCAATCGCCAGACCAAAGCCCTTGTTTGTCGCGTCCGAGGCCAACTCGTAGGTCATCCCCAGGTTCAAGGCTGCGTTGCCGCCACCGCCACCGATGGATTGCCCAAAAATCCCGTGGCTACCGTCCTGCTTGGTCAGGACATTGCCGTAATGGTCCACATCAATCGTACCACCATCGCCCGCAGTTCCGGCAGAGCCACCAATGGCCACCACAGCCGAAACACCCGTCTTATTACCCGAGGAATCCGCCGGGTTCACCTTTCCCTCAAGCTCATCAAGTACCGCATTGTAGTTTGCGATGACTGAGTCATCGACGCCTGTGTTCGTGGGCGTTTTGCGGCCACTTGAATCGCCTGTGCCGCCATTGCTCTGACTGCCGGTAGTTTTGCTGATACCCACAACCGCGTTGATCCCGGCGTCACCGCCGCCGCCACCGATGCTGGACGCCTCGATCCCGTGCGATCCGGCCCCATCGGTTGTGATGGTACCCGCTGCCGCTGTCGACGTTCCGCGCGCTACGGTGACATTGCCCGCGTCACCTCCGCCGCCACCAAAGCCACCAATGCCCATCGCGATCGGTGAGCTGTCTTTGGTACCCACGAACGTCGCGTTGATCCCACCGGTACCGCCACCGCCGCCAATGCTCTGCGCAAAGAGGCCACGTGCGTGATAACCATTTGTCGAGATATTGCCGGTTTGCGTGACAGTTACGTCGCCCGCATCCGCGCCAGTGCCTCCGTGGCCGCCAAGGCCGCCAACGATGCTGAGATCGGTCTTGCCGCTGGAATTGTTGGAATCGCCGTAGTTCAGTTGACCAGTCACGTTCAGCGCGCCGTTACCGCCGCCGCCCGCAATGGATTGCGCCAGAACACCGTGCTTCCAGTTGCCCGCAACCGAAACCGCGCCCGCATGATCCACCGCCACATTGCCCGAGATATTGCCGTTGCCGCCAAAGCCGCCAACACCAAATGTGACCGAGGGGATCTTGCCGTCTTTGCTCAGCGCGATACCGCCCGAGACGTTCAACCCGCCATTGCCGCCGCCGCCGCCGATGGACTGCGCCAGCAGACCAGCCGAGCCGTCTGTATCCTGCTTTTCTTCATTGAAGACACCCATGTCGATAAACAGACGCTCAAGTCCGAAAGTTGAGGTCAGTTCCTGAGTTTGATCGACAATCGTGTTGCCCAGGAAATCGCGCAGCTTGTCCTCGAACGTTGTAGTGTTGGGGATCGAGATGTCATCAGGGTTTGTTGTGACCGTGATGTTTGCCTGGGACGTGACAGTGACGTCACCCGCTTTGCCGCCATTGCCCGCGAACCCGCCAACACCCACGATCAGGGAACTGTCTGACACGATCCCACCCGAGACGTTCATGCCACCATTGCCGCCACCGCCGCCAACGGATTGTGCCAGCAGACCGGACTGCCCTGTACCATGCGCCCGGATCGTGCTTCCTGCACCGATATCAACCGAGACGTCACCGGCGTCGCCGCCGCCACCGCCAAAACCGCCAACCCCAACAACAACTGCGTAGGACTTGCTTTGATCGGTCAGACCCGCGCCGGGTTTGCCGCTAATCGCCAAACCGCCGGATACATTTATCCCGCCATTGCCGCCGCTGCCGCCAAGCGATTGCGCAATGATGCCACTGGCTCCTTTGCTTTGATCAACAGTCGAAGTGCCGTTGGATATGACCATTGGCACCGCCTGAACATTGCCGGTGTAATCCAGATCGACAGATTGCGCGTTGCCGCCCGCGCCACCAAAACCACCGACACCCGCCGCGACTGAAAAGATCGTGCTGGAACCCGAAGGTTTGGTCAGCGACAGCGTCCCAGAGATATTTGTGCCACCGGTTCCGCCACCACCGCCAACGCTTTGGGCAAACAAACCGTGCGAGCCGTCCCCTGCTGTAACAACGTCGCTTTGTACATTTAGTTTCACGGTGCCTGCGTCTCCGCCGCCGCCGCCGAAACCGCCGAGGCCCAGACCCACAGCCGCACCGGATTTGCCAGACAAGCTTACCGCGCCGGATACATTCAGACCGCCGTTGCCGCCGCCTCCACCAACGGATTGCGCCATAACTCCGATACTTTCCGCACCAGTTGTGACAATCGAACTGGTTCCGCCAGCGTTTGTGCTGGAGCGCAGGGTGCTGATCACATCTCCGGCATTCCCAGCACCACCGCCAAAGCCGCCAACGCCAAGGCTGATCCCGCCCCCGTTCTGCTGGCTGATGCTCACAGATGCCGAGATATTGGTGCCACCATTGCCACCGCCGCCGCCAAGGCTTTGGGTCAGAACACCGGTGCTGCGGTCGCCATCAGTGCGCACGCCGCCCGTGACAGTCGATTGAGTCAGTGCCCCTGCGTCTGCTCCGCCGCCGCCGAAGCCGCCCACGCCGATACCCACAGCGGCATTGGTCGACCGGGACAGGGAGAGCGCGGATGAAATGTTCACACCGCCATTGCCGCCGCCGCCGCCAAGGCTCTGCGTCAGGATACCAACTGAATCATCCCCAATAGTTGTCACATTGCCTGTGACCTGCTGCGTGACATTTTCTGACGCACCGCCGCTGCCGCCAAATCCGCCAACGCCAACACCGAGGCCGCCCGAATAGTTGCTGGCCACTGAAATCGCACCAGAAACGTTGGTTGCGCCGTTGCCGCCGCCGCCACCAAGGCTCTGGGCGATGATACCCGCAGACCGTGTGCCAGAGGTGATGATGTTTCCCGTAACTGTGCTGTTAACGGTGCCACTTGTTCCGCCGCTGCCCCCAAAGCCGCCAACGCCGATGCCTGCAGCACCGGAACCTGTACGCGCAATGCTAAGCGCGCCCGAGATATTGACGCCACCGTTACCGCCTCCACCGCCAACGGATTGCACCAAAACGCCGGTCGACGTGTCGCCCGTCGTTGTCACATCGCCCGTGACCGTACCGGTTGCAGCATTGGCACTTCCGCCACTGCCACCGGACCCGCCAATGCCGACACCGACAGCGCCGCCGCCTGTGCCCGAGAGGTTGACAGCCGCAGAGACGTTCAGCCCGCCGTTGCCGCCTCCACCAGCAGCAGATTGCACCAGAACACCGCCCGAGTTGTTGCCCGCAGTATTCACGTTGCCCACAACGGTGCCCGTAGCAGTGTTGGCATCACCACCGCTTCCACCGCTGCCGCCAAGCCCTACGGATGCGCCCCCGCTTCCTTTTCCGGCGACAGTCACTGTCGCTGAGACGTTCATGCCGCCATTGCCACCGCCGCCGCCAAGGCTTTGTGCGATGAACGCTCCGGATTCATTGCCTTGGGTCGAGACGTCGCCTGTCAGCGTTGCCTGTACCGTTCCGCCATCGCCGCCAGTGCCGGACGCGCCGCCCAGACCAACAGATGCACCCCCCGAACCCGTTCCAGCCGCAGCCACCGCGACCGAGATATTCATGCCGCCATTGCCGCCACCGCCGCCAACCGATTGAGCCAATAACCCGGAAGAGGTTTCGCCTAACGTAACAAGGTCACCAGTGACGTCAGCCGTGACCGACGAAGCGTTGCCGCCACCGGTTCCGCGACCACCTAAACCCACTGCAGCCGCGCCAGAACCGGTACCTGCTCCACCTACAGAAGCCGAGACATTGAACCCGCCGTTGCCACCGCCGCCACCAATGGATTGCGCGACGACCGCACTGGATTGGTTGCCTTCGGTGCGAACACTGTTGGCAACTGTCAGCCCGACAACGCCACCGGTGCCACCGCTGCCGCCGGACCCGCCCAAGCCAACGCTGATTGCGCCCGCGCCTGTGCCAGCCCCGGCCAGCGCTGGTGAGACGTTGAAGCCGCCATTGCCACCGCCGCCACCAACGGATTGTGCAAGGATACCCACCGAAGCAGAACCCATGGTCACCACGTTTTTAGTGGTACTGGCCGTGACAGTACTGCCGTCACCACCACCCGCGCCAGAGCCCCCAAGACCAACCGAGACCGACCCCGCGCCGGTGCCAGCGCCTGAGACGGTTGGAGAAACGTTAAAACCGCCGTTGCCGCCGCCGCCACCAATGGATTGCGCAACAAACCCGCCGGACGCGAAACCTTTGGTCAAAATGGTGCCGTTGGACGTCAAAGTGACTGCACCACCATTGCCGCCGGTATCACCCGATCCACCCAGACCGACGCTGACCGCACCACTGGCTGTTCCCGCGCCTGACAGAACAGGGGCCACGTTGAACCCGCCGTTGCCGCCACCACCACCGATGGATTGTGCGACGACACCCGAAGATTGATCTCCGCGCGTTTCAACAGCGTTGTTTGACGTGGCTTTGACGGTGCTGCCGTCGCCGCCGCCACCGCCATTTCCACCCAAGCCGACAGACACACCACCGCCAGCGGTGCCCGATCCCTGGACTGACGCACTGACGTTGAAGCCGCCATTGCCGCCGCCGCCGCCGATAGACTGCGCCAGAATGGCCGTTGATCCGTTGCCCCGCGTCAATACAGTGCCGCCGGACGTCAAAGTAACTGAGCCACCGTTGCCACCGCCACTGCCGGTACCACCCAAGCCAACGCTCACCGCGCCTGACCCGACGCCCGCACCAGCCCCGGTACCCGAAACGTTGAAACCGCCGTTGCCACCACCGCCGCCGATCGATTGCGCGACTACGCCCGAGGAACGATCCCCAATCGTTTCTATTGAATTGGTTGTGGTCAGGGTGACAGTCCCACCGATCGCACCAGTGCCACCATCACCGCCCAAACCTACGCTAACAGCACCGCTGCCCACACCTGCACCTGCCAGCGACGCACTGACGTTGAACCCACCGTTGCCACCGCCGCCACCGACCGACTGTGCCAGGACCGCAGTAGAATCCGTGCCGCTTGTGCGGACTGTACCCGTGACTTGCCCGGTGACTGTCTTCCCGACACCACCACCAGCGCCGCCGCCGCCCAAGCCAACGGAAACGGCACCGCCGCCGGCACCAGCCCCCGCTATTCCGGCTGTGACGTTGAAACCGCCATTGCCGCCACCGCCACCAATGGACTGAAACACCACACCACTTGACGCATCAGCCAGTGTTGTAACGTTTCCTGCAACCTGACCTTCAACGATGCCGCCATCGCCGCCCGAAGCACCATTGCCCCCCAACCCGACTCCAATCGTACCAGCTCCGGCGCCCGCTGCGGCGACACCTGCGGTGACGTTGAAACCACCGTTACCACCACCGCCGCCAATGGATTGAACCACCACACCCGTCGAACGCAGTCCCTCGGTTCGGACGTCTCCGTTGACGCGGACACCTGAAACAGTGCCTCCGTTGCCCCCGTTGCCACCCGAGCCTCCCAATCCGACGTTGACTGTTCCCGCGCCTGCGCCGCCTGCAGCCAAACCTGCCGCGACGCTGAATCCACCGTTGCCGCCACCGCCACCGATGGACTGAACGACAACCGCCCCGGAATCGTTTCCACGCGTTGTAACATTTGCACCAACCTGCGCGGTCACAGTGCCACCGATACCGCCACCGCCGGATTTACCACCCAGGCCGACATTCACGGACCCGGCAGCCGCGCCGCCGATATTAGCGCTGGCCCCGATGCTGTAGCCGCCATTACCACCGCCGCCACCGACGGATTGCGCAACAACGCCGCTGGAAAACGCGCCGCTGGTCTCGATGGATGAGCCGCCCGCGACCAAAGTGACCTTGCCTCCAGTTCCTGCCCCGCCGCCATTGCCACCGACGCTGACATTAACCCCAGCAGATGCCCCACCGCTGGCGCTGATCCCGGCCGCGATACTGCCCCCGCCGTTGCCACCGCCGCCACCGACGGATTGCGCAATAATCGCGCTTGAGTTTGTGCCGGTCGTCGTCACATCAGCATTGGTCGAGACCTGTACGATCCCACCATTCCCAGCGCTGCCCGCCTGGCCACCAATTCCGACCGAGACGTTGCCGGAAAACAGCGCCGAGGCACCGCCGGTTGCGGCAACAGCCAATCCGCCATTGCCGCCACCACCGCCGACAGACTGAAACAGCATACCGGTTGACCGGTTCCCTGTTGTGACAACCGTGCCTTCGAAACCGGCGGCAACGGCTGCGCCACTGCTGTCAAACTGACCAACCGTGACGTTACCGCCTTTGCCACCTGTACTGCCGTCACCTCCAACACCAACTGCCAGAGAGCCAGAAACCGGACCGCCGGAGACCGCAACCGAAACGGCATACCCGCCATTGCCGCCGCCACCGCCAACGGACTGCAACATGATGCCGGTTGAATCGTCTCCCCCGGTTTGCACCGAAGCCGAACCGCCGCCAGCAAGCGTTACATTGCCCCCGTCTCCTCCACTGCCTGCCGATCCGCCGACGGAAACAGAAGCAGCGCCAAAAGCGCCGACAGCAACCGAAACAGCCCCGCCGCCGTTGCCGCCACCGCCACCAACAGATTGCGCAAAAACACCCGTGGATCGCGCGCCCGACGTCTGGATCGCCGAAGGCTGACTGCTGTCTGTATTGGATAAAGTAACGTTGACGTCACCACCTTTGCCACCAGCTCCGCCATCGCCGCCGATTGCGACGCCTACAAAGGCCCCAACAGACCCGGACGAACCGCCATTACCGCCGCCGCCGCCGATAGACTGGGCTAAAATGCCCATCGCATCGTCGCCGCCAGTGGTGATGATGCCATCGTTAACAATGGTTACGGACGAACCGCTGCCGCCGCCGCTGCCGTTGCCGCCAACAGACACCATGCCGCCGGACGATCCCCCGTCACCGCCACCGCCGCCAATGGATTGAGCGATGATGCCACGCGCGCCATCCCCCTGGGTCACGATGCGCCCATAGTTGCTGACGCTAACCGCCGCACCTGTACCGCCACGAGACCCGCCGCCGCCGATTGCAACCAAACCGTAGGAATTCGCACCGGTACCACCACTGCCACCGATTGACTGCGCCATCACCCCGTCCGCTCCGTCCCCAAGGGTCAGTATGCTTCCTGATCCCTGCACAGACACGCTGACGGCGCTACCGCTGCCACCATTTGATCCCACACCACCCAACGACAGAGAAACGAGGCCCCCGGCAGTTCCACCGGAACCGCCCCCGCCGCCGATGGATTGGGCAACGATCCCTCGAGAGAAACTGCCCCGCGTTTCAATGGCTCCACCATGCGAGACCGACACCTGCCCGCCGTTGCCGCCGTTATCTGCGCTACCTATCAGTGAAACAAGAAGGTTGCCGCTGGTTCCGGCAGAGCCACCGGACCCACCGACGGACTGAGCAAGAATCCCGTTGGCAAAATTGCCGGTGGTCAGGATAGTGCCGGTGGACGCCGTGTTGACCACCACGTTGCCACCGCTGCCGCCGTAGCCGCCGCTGCCGGAGGATCCGACCAATCCCCATTGCGAACCGCCATTGCCGCCGTTGTTTGACACACTCAGCGCATAGATACCGTCAGCATAGTCACCGCTGGTCGAAATCGATCCAGCCTGGGTCACCGTCACGTTACCACCATCGGCCGAGTGGCCTCCGGTGCCGCCGCCCGGTGCCGCAAAACCACTGCCGCCGTTCCCAGCCTGGCCGCTGCGGCTGAACGCAAAGATCCCCTCGTTGTTAGCGCCCGATGTCTGGATCGTGCTGCTGGCCGTTTGCGTTGCGTTTACCGTGCCGCCCTTACCGCCGTCACCGCCATCGCGCCCGTCCCAAAAGCTTAGATAGGAATCCCCGCCGTCGCCGCCGTCGCCGCCAACACTGCCAATCTCCCATCCGACATTGCTGGTGGCATTCACATCGCTGCTAAGCGACTGGGTCTGAGTCGGGCCCGTACTGCCGTTTCCACCTGAACTCGGTGGAACCACCAATGCACCGTCCCGCCCATTGCTGCCATCCTGTCCATAGACAACCTGACTCACCCCATTAGGGCCTGAGACGTTGACAGGTGGTGTCACCGTCCCCGGCGTACCCGAGCTGTTGAAGTCGCTGTTGTACTGAGACAGCGTCAACTGGGTCGACAAACTTGCCGTACCGGTCGCTCCACCGCCGCTGATTTGAGCAGTCGTTCCAGAAATAGAGACAATACTGAAGGCAAGCGGGGGATTGTCTGAATTGTAGATTGTGTCGCCTGCGCTCTTGACCAGAAAAACGTAGCCGTCTGCGGTTTCAACGAAGGCTGTTGTACCCGCCGTTGGCGTGGATGCGGGGTCTACGATCAGTGCGCTAACTGTTGTATCCTGACCCGTCACCGGGTTTTTGACGGTATCACCAACCTTCGAGGCCGCCGTCGGCGCAGCGAGCAAAGGATTTGAAATCAGAGCTAAAAACGAAACAGTAACCAGCAAATTTGATTTCTTGATCACTCTGGAACCTCACAACCAACGCATTCAAACGACACGGCGACCGAACAGGTTCCCGAAAAGCAGTCACCTGCAATTCGAGCTTTCCCCATCACCATCTTGTGAAGAGTATCTGCAATTTTAAGACGATTGATGTGAATTTGTTCACTCATTAACGGTTTGGTAAGACTAATTGCTGATTTACAACACAAAAGTATCACTTCGATACAATGCAATGTTTCCAAAGCGATAACGAATGCCACCCGCAATGGTTGTTCGTTTCAATCTGAGCAGAGGTCACAACCTAAGATTGCAGATCTCTGTTAGGCTGGATGACCTTCACTTCCGCTCTAAGTGTCTGCGCAATGTTCGGAAGTTTTGGAATACGGGCTTAACGCAATGCAGATCGTCTGGTTCAAACGCGATCTTCGCGTGCAGGACAACTCCGCCCTTGCACGCGCTGCGGAATGCGGAGAGGTGCTTCCACTTTATGTCGTAGAACCGGACCTTTGGCAGCAACCTGATATGTCTGCCCGCCACTGGGGCTTTATCGCCGAAACGCTCGAACAATTGCGCGATGATCTGGGCCAGATGGGTCAGCCTCTGGTTATACGAACCGGGGAAATCACTCAGATCCTGTCAGATCTACATGCTGCGGGGCACCTCTCTGCGCTTTGGTCGCACGAAGAAACCGGCAACAACTGGACCTATCGCCGTGACCTGAAAGTGGCTGAGTGGTGCACTGAACACGGGGTGCGATGGCGTGAAGTTAAAAACCACGGTGTACAACGCCGAATGACCTCGCGCGAAGGGTGGGCCAGACGCTGGGACGCCCTTATGGCGCAACCCAAAGCTCTGCCGCCGGTTCTGTCGGCGCTTGAAATGGATCTAGGCCGTGTGCCGTCCTCGAAGGATCTAAAGCTTGTGTCAGATTCCTGCCCGGATCGCCAGCCCGGTGGGCGAAGCGACGGTTTACAGCTTTTGGACAGCTTTTTACACAGTCGAGGAGAAACCTATCAACGCGCGATGTCTTCGCCATTACAAGGCGCCCACGCCTGCTCGCGACTGTCACCCTATCTGGCTTGGGGGGCCGTATCGATGCGCGAGGTGGCACAGGCGACGGGGCAGAGGCAACAAAATTTGAGTTCGGGTGCGCAAGCCTGGCGCAAGTCGCTGCGTTCTTTTTCGGGTCGTCTGCATTGGCACTGCCACTTCATCCAGAAACTGGAAGACGAACCCAGGATCGAATTCAAGAACCTGCACAAGCTTTACGACGACTTACGCCCTGTGCAGCCAGATCCCGCGAACCTGTATGCCTGGGCCAATGGTCAAACAGGTTATCCCTTTCTGGATGCCTGCATGCGTTCACTTCGAGCAACGGGTTGGCTGAACTTCCGGATGCGGGCGATGGTAATGGCAACCGCAAGCTATCACCTTTGGCTTGACTGGCGCGCGCCGGGTTTGGAATTGGCGCGGCTATTTACCGACTATGAACCGGGCATTCACTGGAACCAGGTCCAAATGCAATCCGGCACAACCGGTATCAATGCTGTGCGGATCTACAATCCTGTGAAACAGGGAAAAGATCAGGATCCGTCCGGTGCATTTACCCGGCTATGGGTGCCAGAGTTGGCAGCGATAGCCGATCCTTATCTACAAGAGCCGTGGTCCGCACCGAATGCTGCGGCGGTGGTTGGCACGTTCTATCCCGAACGAATCTTTGACCACTTTGCCGCCGCAAAGCTGGCACGCGAGAGGATTTGGGCTGTCCGTCGCACTCCGGCCTTTCGCATCGAAGCCGCCGCCATCCAGTCCAAACACGGAAGTCGCAAACGCCGCTCATCGTCTAAAGCACGATCAAAACCTTCGGCCCAACTGAGTTTACCACTGGACGGCTAACCGATGCGCATGCGCAAGAAATCTGACCTGCCCTCTAAAACTTGCGTCAGATGTGGGCGACCTTTCACATGGCGTCGGAAATGGGCAAAGGTCTGGGATCAGGTTCGCTATTGCTCGGACCGATGCAGGCGCGCCAGATGATCAGCCTGTTAAAGCATTTAGCCGTGACATGCGCCTCATGTTTTCAAAAAAGTGAACTCTTGCACCCCTCAAAGAACGCGCCCTTGACTAAAACTGGTCACCGACGGTTACACGCCCTCTCGCGCTGCCATGATCGCGAGACCTTCGGCCACTGCGGTAAAACAGATGCAAAGGAATGTTCGGCATCCGGGAAAACACGTCGCATCGTTTCGGGGACAATGGCCATCAGGCTTGAGCCGCCAACATAGACAACCCGGTCGATCTGTTCTGCAGTTAAATCCGCCAGACGCAACGCTTCTTGCACCCCAGTCTCCAACCGTGAAGTATGATCGTTAAGACTGTCGGCCACCAGCGCGTCACTTAACTGCACAGCCAACCCAGCCTCAAGCACGTCAAGTTTGATCGCTGGATCTTTTGACCCTGAGTTCACAGCAATCTTTCCACGTTCAACAGCAAAGGCCAGTTCATGCCCCAATTCGTGCTCAAGCACCGAAGCAAGGCGGGCCAACCGTTCAGGTGACTGGGCCAGTTGTACCATGTCGCCCACCGTGCGCCGGTTCTGCGCGGTGTACAGAAACGGGATCACCTCCCAGGTCGCCAAGTCGTTAAATATGGCGTTGGGGGCCTTCGATGCCCCGCTGCCAAAGACATCCCGAACCATCGAACCTTTGCCCATAAGCGGCATCACATGATCAATACTGATCGCGCGATCAAAATCCGTTCCCCCAATGCGCACGCCGTGATTGGCCAGAATCTCTAATTCGGCTGCATGGGACCGAAAGACCGAAAAGTCAGACGTTCCACCCCCAATGTCGACAACCAGCCCAGTACCCGAGCCGCATTCAGTGGCACCTGTCGCGATGGCCGCTGCGGCGGGCTCTGGGCAAAACTGAACATCCGTAAATCCGGCGGCTATGTAACATGCGCGCATGGGCTTCACCATTCGGCGACTTAATCAGCCAGCCGGTCCGGCAGCGGAGCCAGATCATACTGCGACCAGAAAAACGTATTTGCTGCATCCTGATCGGCAGAAAGGTTCGTCGCTTCGACGATCTTGCCCTCTTCGATGCGATAGACCAGCGCCCAGGTCGTATCTACATTCGGTTTTCCGTCTGCATTCGACCAACCGCGATGAATGTCCACGACATGTGTTTCATCCGCGCCGAAATAGATCGGCTGGGCTTGAAACCCGGCTGTGCCCAATTGTGCGAAGAAGGCGAGCACTTCCTCACGCCCGTTCTTCGTTCCAGACAATGGGTGACGACCCGGAATGTGCCATTTGACGTCCTCGTCCATCACGGCAGCAATTCCGTCCAGATCGTTCGTGCCGTAGGCGGCAAAAAAGTCTTGGACCACTTTGATGTTCTCTTCCGGTGAGGCCGCCATGGCGGTGTCTCCTGCGATGATTGCGGTGGCGAGTGCTGCGGCTTTGGTCAGGGTTTTCATCTCTTGTCCTCTCAGGCGCTTAGGCGTCGGGCAACTGCAACGCTTTCTGCCGGTCTGTGCTGTGATGACGAGAACTTAGTTATTTAGCTCTTTCGTGATAATTCCCCTGAAATTCACTACTTTCATGTATAGAATCGAACAAAGCCAAGATCGGGGATCCTATGCGCTTACCGCTTGCAACGCTTGAAATCTTCGCCGCCATAGCAAGGCACGGGTCGTTGCGGGCCGCCGCAGACGCACTTGGCATCAAACCATCGACCGTGAGTCATCAGTTAAAGTCGCTGGAAGATCAGCTGGATACGGCACTTTTCATAAGAACAACGCGCTCAATCAGCCTGACCGAAGCCGGGCGTGCGCTCATCCGTGGAGCGGGCCCAGCCTTTGACCAACTGTCCGAGGCGGTAGAAAGTGCACGCAGCACAGGCCATGCCGCCCGTGGTACGCTGAAGTTGGCCATGCCTGAATTTGCCTACCATTTGTACGTGAGCCCGATCCTGAACAGCTTTTGCGCCAAATTTCCCGAGATTGAGCTGGAGCTGTCATTGACGGATGCGCTCTCGGACATTTTGGGCGAAGAATTGCATGCTGGGTTCCGGTTGGGGGACCGAGTTGCGCAAGATATGGTCGCGGTTCGACTTACTCAGCCATTGCAACTGGCTGTATCAGCAAGTCCGCACTATCTGACTGCCCGCGGCACGCCCATGGACCCACGCGATCTTCTTGAGCATAACTGTATTCGATACAGGTTTCAGTCTTCTGGCCAGATTGCTCCGTGGCGTTTTGAAGCCAAAGAGGGACCGTATTCCGTTCAAGTGCAAGGCAATCTGATCACAAACACTTTGCCGGCTTCGGTTGATCTTGCAAAACAGGGGTTGGGGCTGGTTTATACATTCCGGGCCTTTGTGGCCGCTGAAATCAGGGCAGGCCACCTTAAGCCTGTTCTTGAAAACCATCTGGGCCAGACGCCCGGTATTTTCCTTTATTACCCGCGGGAATACAGGGGCATGATGCCACTAAAGCTGTTCATTGAGCACATAAAACAGCAAAGAGGTTCTAAGTAGAAAAATAAGAATACTCTTTACGCTCAAGCAGCATCAGTTAAGCACTGAACTGGTGCCACTTCCGACAAATCGGGCGAGATTCGCACCATGTCAGACAGTTGGGGGACTGGCTTGGACGCCCCCTTGAGGATCAATTCAGCCGGAACGCTGGTTGCTGCTGCTAAAGCTTGCGACAGCGGCATTCCGACTTTAGTCACCAGATTCCGTATGGCGGTTGTCAGGTCCAAATCGGCCCCTGCCAATGTACCGTCTTGCAGTGTCAGTCTGCCCTCCTCGCGCCGGATAAGCCGCCCTTCCAGATGAAACTCTGTTTGATCAGTGCCAGCCACGGCCATCGCATCGCTGACCAAGAATATTTTTCCCGGCCCGCGTTTGGCTACAAATGCAGCGCGCATCGTTTCGGAGTGAACATGCACAGTGTCTGCGATCAAACCTGCAGACAGGTTCCCGCTTGCAAGCACTGCTCCCACCAAACCGGGCTCGCGACTGCCGAGTTGGCTCATTGCGTTGAACAGATGCGTCGCGCAGCGGGCACCAGCCTTTGCGTAAGTGATGCAAGTGTCAAATGAGGCGTCGGTGTGGCCCAGCGAGACGATAATCCCCGCCTGGGTCAAAGCCTTGACCTGGTCAACCGAAACATTCTCTGGTGCCAACGTGACCATCAGCGCAGGTAATTCGCGGGCGGCAGTCAAAAGCTGATCAAGATCAGCTTCCTCCATCGGGCGGATCAGCGCGCCGTCATGGGCACCCTTGCGACGCACCGACAAATGCGGCCCTTCAAGGTGCAGACCTGCAATGCCAGGAACCCTCTGGCGCACCGCCTGTATCGCAGCCTGTATGGCAGCAGTTGTTTTCTCTGGCGTGTCCGTAATCAGCGTCGGCAGGATTGCAGTTGCCCCCAACCCGCGATGTGCCTGAGCGATCCGCTGCAAAGTTTCGACCGAAGGCGCGTCATTGAACATCACACCTCCCCCGCCATTCACCTGCAAATCAACGTAGCCGGGACTGAGGATGTCACCTGACAGATCCTCAATCCTTGTGTCGGTCGGCAGTTCATTTGTCGGCATTATCGCGTCGACTGTGCCGTCTACAAACCGAATGGCATGATCTTGAAACAGTGTCTCTCCGTCAAAAATCGGACCGCCGGCGAAGGTGATGATTGAGCCATTCATACTGTTTCGGTCACTTTCCGAAGATGGCGCGGTGTATCAGGGTTGATGCCGCGACGCGCAGCGACGGCTTCAACCATCCCATAGAAAGAAGCAATGGCAGCGACAGGATCGGTCATCCAATGCGCTGTCCGCACATGCGGCAGCGAAACAGCATCCTTTACGCGATCCGTCGTTGCAAAAACCTGTGCACCCTTGGCGGCAAGTGCATCTGCGACCTCTGCAATATTTGCCTCGGCAGCGTCGCCAGAGGAAAAGGCGAGGACCGGAAAACCTTGATCCACTATTGAAACCGGACCGTGCAACACTTCGGCAGAGGAGTAGCTTTCGGCGTGGATCTGGCAGGTTTCCTTGAACTTTAACGCCGCCTCATTCGAGATCGCCCAGGACGTTCCGCGGCCCAACGTGAACAGCGACTGGCCATCGATCGCATCGATTACTACACCCCAGTCGCAGGCAATGGCCTGCTCCAGATCTTTGGGCAGGTTGCGGATGGCCGCCAGCAAATCTGCGTCGCCTTTGATCTCGGCCAGCAACCAAAGCCCCGCAACCAAAGACGTCACAAATGTTTTGGTCGCCGCAACACTCAACTCTGGCCCGGCATGAATGGGCAGCGCGGCCGAGGCAACATTCGCCAGGGCCGAACCGGTATCATTGGTGATCGCCACAGAATAAGCGCCGCCTTGGGTCAATGATTGGGTCAGGCGAACAATGTCTGGGCTTTGCCCAGATTGCGACACCGATACGCACAGCGCGTTTGGACAGCGCATATCAACGCCATAGATCGATTTGACGCTTGGCCCTACCGACGCCATGGGCAGGCCCAGCAACAGCTCTGACGCGTATTTCAGATAGCTGCAAGCATGATCGGATGATCCCCGCGCAACAGAAATCAAAAAGCGCGGATCGCGCGCGCGCACTTCTTGCGCCGCTGATTTGATGGCCTCGGATCCTTCGGTCAGCAAGCGGTCAACGGCGACAGGTATTTCGTTGATTTCCTGCCGCATAAGCGTGAGTTGGTTGGACATCAGGTCCGCCCTTTCAGTTTGATAGGCGCAGTTCGGCCACGAAATCGTAGGCATCCCCGCGATAGATGGAACGGGTGAGTTCGGCCACACGTCCGCTTTCCAGGTATGACGTACGCTGAATACGCAATCCTGCCGTCCCCTCGGCGACGTCCAGCAGCCGCGCTTCGGTTGCTTCAAGATTGATGGCCGAGATCTTTTGGATCGCGCGGACCGGGCGATGACCTGACTGCTCAAGTACGGCGTAAAGCGACCCGGTCACCTCGGTCGGGTTGGGTAGGATGTCCAATGGCAGCGCGGCGCGTTCTAAGGCCATCGGGCGTCCTCCGGCTGCACGCAGGCGGTGGATTCGGGCCACTTGATCATTGGCCGACAGGCCCAACGCCAGCATTTCATCGGGTGCGGGCAGGAAAATTCCCCGCTCCAGCCACGTCGAGGTCGTTTCAAAACCACGCCGCTCCATATCCTCGGTGAAGGAGGTCAGATGTGACAGAGATTGCTCGACCCGCGCGACAGGTTCCCGCACAAAAGACCCTGAGCCTTGCCGTTGCTCGATTGTTCCTTTGCGCACCAACTCCTGAATGGCCTTGCGGACTGTTACACGCGACAGGTCGGTCAATTCTGCGATCTCACGTTCGGGCGGCAGAGAGCTGTTTGGCGGCAGGATACCTTCCTCGATCCCCTGTTCAAGCCGCTGGCGCAGCTGCACATAACGTGGTCCGGCAGACTGGCCCAGCCAGCCCTCGGGCTTTAGGAAATCAACAACGCTCATGTTCGACCTCCTCTTTGAACGCTTGCGCCAAAGCGATTGCCCCTGAAAGCGGATCGCCTGATGGCTGCGTTAAAACTTGCTGCATGTCTTTTGGCAAAAAGGCAGCGTAGTGCGGACCTATTCCACCCGTCAGGCAAATGGGAACACCGAGGATCCAGCCCATCTTTTTCAGCCTGTCCGCCAAATAGTCGGCACCCGCCTGAAGGATAGACATCGCAATTGTGTCCCCCTTCCCCGCAGACTGTGTGACGACAGGTGCAAGGGCACCAAATTCCGTAGGAGTCATTGTCGATGCGGCTTTGACGACACCAGTCGCACCCTCGAACCGGCGCAGCAAGTGCCCGGACAGTTCAGACGACGCAATCACCCCGTCGGCACATTCCAGCACCTCGGACAATGCCCGTTTTCCGACCCACTGAGCCGATGCCTGGTCCCCCAACACCGGCCCCCATCCTCCGGCAAATCTTGGCTTTCCACCCTGCTGCATAGCCAGAAACGACCCGGTGCCACAATGCGCAACAAACCCGTCACGTGGCCCTAACGCCCCGCGAAGGGCAGATGGGCGATCATCTTCTATGCGCACATGTTCAAAGGGCAAGGCCGCAGCCAGACGATCAGCTACGGCGGGCCCCGTGACACCTGCCAAGCCCAGATATGCCGGCACTTTGGCGAGGTCTGCGAAGTCAATACCAGCTTGTTGACCCAAGGCGGCCAATCCTTGCGAAAGCTCAGCACAGGACGCATCGAAATCGGTCGACACGTTCGCCGACCCAACCTCAACCCGCCAGCTTCGAGCACGATCCGACAAAGCGAGGCGGCACCGCGTACCTCCACCGTCTATTGCCAAAACCAGGTTATCCATGCAGCGAGTCATGAAGAGACCTTTATAATACCTTTGCCGAATTTAGAAGGCCAAAATACGACCTCATGCGAGTTAAATTGAATTATTGAGGGAATTAAACAAAATGGTAGACTAATGGTATCTAAAAGGTATGATGCCGAGAGACCGGGGGAGAATCACTTGAACACACCTGTGACAGAACAGTTGCACCCAAATGCAATCGGGCTCGACACGCGCCCGCTGTCAGATGTCGCCGCCCTTCTGGCGCAGTCGCAAGCCTTGGCCGCGTCTGCGCCACTGGATGCGGTGGGCCCTATCTGTGACGGGGCACAGGCCATGGCGGCCACGGTCCGGGCGAAAGGCGTTCTGCGCTATTTGGCGGCAGGTTCCTCTGGCCTCATGGCTGCAGCGGATGCTCTGGAACTTGGGGGCACTTTTTCCATCCCGGCAAACCAGATCCAAATTCACATGGCGGGCGGATTGCCTTCCAGCGCAGAGATGCCGGGAGATGTCGAAGACATCTCGACCACCCTAACAGATGAATTGGCCGAACTTTCCGCCCGTGACACTCTGATCGCAGTTTCGGCCAGTGGGACAACACCTTACACCATCGCGGCCGCTCGCATTGCTCGCGACAAAGGTGCCCAGGTCATTGGCATCGCCAACAACGCTGGCTCCGAACTCTTGCAGCTATCGGACCATGCGGTCTTGCTGGAGACCCCGCCGGAACTTGTATCCGGTTCGACCCGCATGGGCGCAGGGACCGCGCAGAAAATTGCATTGAATATGCTTTCCACACTGATGGCTGTCGAGCTGGGCCATATTCAAGACGGGATGATGATCAACCTTCGCGCCGACAACGACAAGTTACGTGCTCGCGCCAACGGGATCGTGTGTCAGCTGACGGGCGTTGATCCCAAACAAGCGGCGTCGGCGCTGAACATCACGGGCGGCGACCTCAAATGTGCGGTACTCGTCGCAGCAGGTGTCGGATCTGATGAAGCCGCGCAAGCACTTCTGGATGAAACAAACGGCCACCTCCGACCCGCAATGAACCGATTAAAGCGAAACAACGAAAACACAAACCTGGGAGAAGCAAAATGAAACGCAAAGTTCTAAGCCTGGCTCTGATGAGCACAGCGCTGGTCACAAGCGCCTATGCACAAGAGGCTACGCTGACAATCGAAAGCTGGCGCAATGACGACCTGGCACTCTGGCAGGAAAAGATCATTCCCGCCTTCGAAGCAGAGCACCCGGGTATCAAAGTCATCTTCTCACCCTCCGCGCCTGCCGAGTACAACGCAGTTCTGAACTCGAAACTTGAGGCCGGATCGGCCGGTGACCTGATCACCTGTCGCCCGTTTGACGCTTCGCTGGCGCTGTACGAAAGCGGGCACCTAACTGACCTGTCCGACCTCGAGGCCATGGGCAATTTCTCAGATGTTGCGAAATCCGCATGGCAGACCGATGACGCATCCGCCAGTTTCTGCGTGCCTATGGCGTCGGTGATCCACGGTTTTATCTACAACAAAGACACCTTCAACGAGCTGGGCCTTGAAGTCCCCACCACTGAGGCCGAGTTCTTTGCCGCTTTGGACAAGATCAAGGAAGACGGTACCTATATCCCAATGGCGATGGGCACAAACGACCAGTGGGAAGCTGCCACGATGGGCTATAACAATATCGGCCCGAACTACTGGAAAGGCGAAGAAGGCCGCCTGGCGCTGATAAAAGGCGAGCAGAAACTGACGGACCCGCAATGGGTTGCACCTTATGCGACACTGGCTAAATGGGCGGACTATCTGGGCGACGGATACGAAGCGCAAACCTATCCCGACAGTCAGAACCTGTTTACCCTCGGTCGCGCCGCAATCTACCCGGCGGGCAGCTGGGAAATCGCTGGCTTCAATACGCAGGCCGATTTCGAAATGGGCGCCTTCAAACCTCCGGTCCAGAATACAGGCGACACCTGCTATATCTCTGACCACACTGACATTGGTATCGGCCTGAACGCGGCCAGTGAAAACCAAGAGGCCGCAAAAACTTTCCTGTCCTGGGTCGCCAGCCCGGAATTCGCCAGTATCTTTGGCAACGCGGTTCCCGGGTTCTTCCCCCTGTCCAACACTCCGGTCGAGCTGGAAGACCCGCTGGCCAAGGAAATCGTCGGCTGGCGGGATGAGTGTGAAAGCACAATCCGTTCGACCTATCAGATCCTGTCGCGTGGCACGCCAAACCTGGAAAACGAAACCTGGGGTGCATCTGTCGCTGCTATTAAAGGCACGGAAAGCCCCGAGGCGTTGGGCCAGCAGTTGCAGGACGGTTTGGCCAGTTGGTACGCACCCCATCAGTAAAGCCTGAGCGCTAACCATCACCGGACGCGGGGTTTCGCGTCCGGACCTTTTCCCGGAGACCGTCATGCAGACCCGCCGCATCCGCTGGCACATCGCCGTTTTCCTTGCCCCTGCGGTTCTGGTCTACACGGCGGTGATGATCTTCCCTTTGTTCAACACCCTCCGTCTTGCACTGTTCAGCGAGGTTGATCAGGCGCGCGTCTATGTGGGTTTGGAAAATTTCCGCACCCTGTTTTTCGACCCGATCTGGTCCGAACAGTTCTGGAACGCGTTGGGAAACAACTTCTGGTTTTTCCTGATCCACATGCTGGTACAAAACCCCATCGGCATCGCCTTGGCGGCAATCTTGTCACATCCCCGCCTGAGGTTCGCTGCGCTTTACCGTTCGGCGATTTTCATCCCCACGATCCTAAGCTTTGTGATCGTTGGCTTCGCCTGGAAACTGATCCTGTCACCCCTTTGGGGTATCGCGCCTTCGATGCTGGACGCCATCGGTCTAAAGTCACTGTTTGCACCGTGGCTGGGTAAAGAAGAATACGCCCTGACAACGCTGGCGCTGGTGTCGGTCTGGCAGTTCGTCGGGATCCCGATGATGTTGATCTATGCTGCCCTTCTGTCGATCCCCGAAGAAATCCTTGAGGCCGGAGAGATCGATGGGATTACCGGGGCTTCCGCGTTCTGGAAAATCAAACTGCCGCTCATATTGCCGTCCATCGGCATCATCTCGATCCTGACATTTGTGGGCAACTTTAACGCGTTCGACCTGATATACGTGTCGCAAGGCGCGCTAGCTGGGCCGGATTTCTCAACTGATATCCTTGGTACATTCATGTACCGCACCTTCTTCGGCTTCCAATTGCAATTGGGAGATCCGCATATGGGGTCCGCTATCGCTGGGGCCATGTTCGCGATCATCCTCGTGGGGGTCTGCATCTACCTCTTCGGCATCCAGACCCGGATGCGCCGGTACCAGTTGTGAGGGCATGGCCATGAACAAAGCACGCCAAAACCCGCTGAACACCGCCGCCATGCACGGGGCGCTGATCCTTTACACGCTGATCGCCCTGTTCCCGGTCTTCGTCATCATCATCAACAGCTTTAAAACCCGCCGCGCCATCTTTCGCGAACCGCTTGCCCTGCCCGACGCTGAAAGCTTTTCGCTGATCGGTTACCAGACGGTGATGAAACAAGGGGATTTCTTCCTCTATTTCCAGAATTCGATGATCGTTACGGTTGTATCGCTGACATTCATCCTACTTTTTGGTGCCATGGCGGCCTTTGCCCTCAGTGAATACCGCTTCAAGGGCAACCTGCTGATGGGTCTCTATCTGGCGCTTGGGATCATGATCCCGATCCGTATCGGCACTGTCGCGATCCTCGAGATGATGGTGGCCACCGGGCTTGTGAACACGCTTTGGGCCTTGATCCTTGTCTACACAGCACAAGGGTTGCCGCTGGCCGTCTTTATCCTGTCCGAGTTCATGCGACAGGTCTCTGACGACCTGAAAGATGCGGGACGCGTCGATGGGTTGTCGGAATACACAATCTTTTTCCGTCTTGTCCTTCCGCTTGTGCGTCCGGCCATGGCGACAGTGGCCGTGTTCAACATGATCCCGATCTGGAACGATCTGTGGTTCCCGCTGATCCTCGCCCCGGCGGAGGAGACCAAAACACTGACGCTGGGCAGTCAGGTCTTCATCGGTCAATTCGTCACCGATTGGAATGCGGTTCTGTCGGCCCTGTCGATGGCAATCCTGCCGGTGCTGGTGCTCTATGTCATCTTCTCGCGCCAACTGATCCGCGGCATCACATCAGGAGCTGTCAAATGACCCGAGTTCTGATTGCAGGCCTTGGCAATATGGGCCTTAGCCACGCGCTGGCCCATCACCACCATCCGGACGCGCAAATCGTGGGATTGGTGAACAGGTCCGGTCATGTGGATCACCCCGAGCTGGGCCAGTATCCCGCCTATTCGGATTTCCACTCGGCGCTGGCCGAGACAAATCCGGATTTGGTCGTTGTCGCCACCTATTCCGATAGCCATGCCGATTATGCCTGCGCCGCGATGGAAGCTGGCGCGCATGTCTTCGTTGAAAAACCACTAGCCACCACAGTGGCCGATGCCAAACGCGTTGTCGAAAAGGCCACCCAAACCAACCGCAAACTGGTGATCGGCTACATTCTGCGCCATCATCCGTCGTGGATGCGCCTGATTTCCGAGGCGCGTGACCTTGGCGGGCCGTATGTCTTCCGCCTGAACCTCAACCAGCAAAGCAGCGGGGCCGAATGGGAGACGCATAAGGCGCTGATGCAAACCACCTCTCCTATCGTCGATTGCGGCGTGCACTACGTCGACGTGATGTGCCAGATAACGGACTCAGACCCGGTGCGGGTGCATGGCATGGGCCTGCGCCTGAGCGATGAGATCGCCAAAGATATGTACAATTACGGACAGTTTCAGGTGGTCTTCGAAGACGGCTCGGTCGGTTGGTACGAGGCTGGTTGGGGGCCGATGATGTCTGAGACCGCGTTTTTCGTAAAAGACATCGTCTCGCCCAACGGCTCGGTTTCGATCACCGATGGCAACAAGGGCGCATCCTCGGATATCGACGGCCACACCAAGGTCGGCGGCATTCTGGTCCACCGCCCCGAGGGGGACAGGCAGATCGACATGCCGGATGAACCCGGCCATCAGAAACTTTGCGACGCAGAGCAGAACTTTATGCTGCGCACCATTACTGAAGACATCGACCTGACCCGCCACATGAACGACGCCGTGCAATCGCTGGCCATCTGTCTGGCTGCAGACGAAAGCATCCGTACTGGCCAACCCATTTCGCTGAAAGAGGCACGCACATGACCGCCCTGACGCTTACGAACGTGAACAAGTCCTTTGGCACTGTTGAGGTGCTCAAAGACATCAACATCGAAGTGGAAGAGGGCGAGTTCGTCGTCTTCGTCGGCCCCTCGGGCTGCGGCAAGTCCACCTTATTGCGCGTGATCGCAGGTCTGGAAGATGTTACATCCGGCGAAGTGCGCATTGGCGGCGAGCTGATGAACCTCACACCGCCTTCAAAACGCGGTATCGCGATGGTGTTCCAGAGCTACGCGCTTTACCCCCATTTGAACGTGCGCAAGAACATGTCGCTGGCGCTGAAACAGGAAGGCCAAAGTAAGCAGGTCATCGAGGAACGTGTCGCCAAGGCCAGCAAGATGCTGAACCTTGAACCCTATATCGACCGCTACCCGTCTGAGCTGTCCGGCGGTCAGCGTCAGCGTGTTGCTATCGGTCGCGCGATTGTTCGCGAACCCAAATTGTTTTTGTTTGACGAACCTCTATCAAATCTGGACGCGGCTTTGCGTATGAACACGCGGTTGGAGATCGCGAATTTGCACCAGCAGCTCGATGCCTCGATGATCTATGTCACCCATGACCAGACCGAAGCGATGACGTTGGCGGACAAGATCGTCGTACTGCGCGACGGGCGTGTGGAACAGGTTGGCAGCCCGATGGAGTTGTACAACAATCCTGCCAATCAATTTGTCGCCGGTTTCCTTGGCGCACCATCGATGAATTTCTTCCCCGCCAGCTTAGTTGGAGAAAGCACAGACATCACAATGGGGGTCCGGCCCGAAGACCTCTATCTGACAGATGAAAGCCCTTTGAGCGCACAAGTAACCCATGTCGAGCATTTGGGAGGGGACACCAACGTGATCGCAATGATGCAAGGTCATCAGGTTACAGCCCGCCTGTTCGGTCAACACGAGGTCGCAACCGGCCAAGAGATACATATTGGTTTCACACCGGATCGCAGTTATCGCTTCGATACGCAGGGCGCTCGGCTCGCCTAAACCTCTGTTGAACTTCACCCGCCTCCGCCAGCCAAATGACCTGTGCTTTACGATCAGGTAAAGCGGTCCGGTGAAAAGGCCCCTATGTCGACATGAGGGTTCCGCCCGGCCATGTCAGCCGCGACTAATCGGGCAGTGGTGGCCGCCAAAGTCAACCCAAGCTGACCATGACCCGTGGCGAAATGAACGTTGTCCAGACGGTCACTGCGCCCAATGATCGGGCGCGTGTCAGGGGTGAAGGGGCGATACCCAATACGTCGTTCAGCTTCTTCTGTTTTTAAGCCGGGCAAGACACGATGCGCCCGCCGGACAAGCACATCCGCCCGGTTCCAGTTCGGCGCTGCATCCAAACTTGCGAACTCAATCGTTCCGGCGACAGCCAGGGCCCCGTCGTATGGCGTGACACCGAACCCTCCCTTTGGAAAAAAAATCGTGTGCTTCAGTTCCAGACCCGGATCAGACAGAGCCGTTGAGTATCCGGCCACGCCTTCCAACCGGATTGGAACGCCCAAATCTCGCGCCAGCATTTTGGATCGGGCGCCAGCAGCCAAAACAACGCGTCTTGTTGGCGCCACCGTGCCATCGGTCAGCCTGACCGAGCGCAACTGTCGACCTTCTCGGTCGAACCCTGCAGCCCCTGCACGTTTGACGATGCCGCCCCGCTTTCGGAACGTTTGATGCAGAACTTCAACCAAACGTTTGGGATCCGTCACATAGCTCCAGTCGCGCAACAGCGCGGCATATTTGAAATCAGGTGCTATGGCGGGGTCGAGTTCATTAGCTTCATGGCCCGAAATCTCGTCAATAGTGCATCCAAGTTCGCGCGCAAGATCAAAGGCAGCGCCCATAGTCGCCTTGTCAGCGTCATCGTCAAACAGCTTGATGATCGGGCGCTCTATCAGCAATTCCGGGTGGCCGATGTCATCCAACTGGGCTTTGAAATCCGCCGTGGCCGAGAATGTCAGCCGCGCCAGATCCGCCGCGATGGCGCGCATCTTTGACGGGCGAGCATTCGCTGTGAACCGAGTGAACCACGGCAACAACTTCAACGCTGAACTGGGACGCAACGACAAGGGCGCTTCGCTGTCCAGCAACCACCCGGGCACTTTCAGCATCATTCCGGGTTGCGACAAGGGAACAATTTCACCTACGGCGATACAACCGCATGACGCCCAACTTGCCCCCTCACCGACGGTGTTGGGCTCAAAAACCGTAACCTGATGTCCCTCAGCCTGCAGCGCCAGCGCACATGAAATGCCAACAATGCCACCGCCGACAACCGCGACCTCTTCCATCTGCAGCATTCCTATTGCAAATCATGCAGTTGCGACAACAACTCCATACTAACAACTACGCCCTGTTCCTGAGCGGTGGCGCGGTTTTTCAACCGTCCGTCACCCGGAACACGGGCCGAGCCGTTGCCTTCGATTTCCGCACAGATACGCTTGACGTAGTCATTGAAACCCGGGTTGCCAAAGCGCGTAGGATCAATTGCGATCAACGTGGCCCCGCCTTTGATGTTCAAAGCGCCATGCTCTACACGCTCGGTATTGTCGACCGATAGCGTGCCACCGGCCAACGCCGCGCCTAAGACTTCGATCAGAAAGGCAATCGCGGCCCCTTTGTGCTCGCCAAAGGGCAGCAGGCTTCGGGATTCCAGAATGGCATTTGGATCGGCAGTGGGCTGACCATCCAGGGCCAAACCCGCCGGGCGCGGAAGATCGTGCCCCTCTGCCGCGGCCATACGAATATCCATCAGCGCAACCATCGATGACGCCTGATCCCAGACAACCGGCTCGGCCCCCTCGCGCGGGCAGGCGAAAGACATCGGGTTCGTTCCGAATACCGGCCGCACACCGCCCTGCGGCACCACCATAGACAATGAGTTCACAACTCCCAGCGCCACCAACCCCGCCTCGGCCAGTGGTTCGGTGTCAAAACGCAACGCTGCAAGGTGGTGGCAATTGGCACAGGTGAAAGAGGCAATGCCGTTTTCACGCGCCATCGCAATCAGTTCATCCCGCGCCATGCCGGCTGCAAGTTGATAGTACCCGTTGTCACCATCCCCGCGTAAAACGCCGGGGGCAATACGCTCAACCCGGGGCGACGCCGTCGGATTGGCATATCCCGAAGTGAAGCTTTGCACGTAGACCGGCAACATGCGCAGCCCGTGGCTGCGGGGACCGTCCCGTTCGGACCGGGTGACAATTTCCGCCAAAACAGCACTGCTATGTGCATCCATGCCCGCAGCCACAAGGACCGATTTGGCCAGTTCCCTAACCTCTGCGAGTGAGAGCGTTTTCGTCGAGATTTCCGTCATCTGGGTGATCCTGTCCTTGTAGGGCGCAATGGGGCGCGCCAGCGCCCACGTCAGGGTTAACTGCTGTATTCCCGGCGCTTTTTGGCAACAAACTCGTCCAGCGCACCGCGTTGATCGTCAGGCATCGGAGGCTGCACATAGTTGTCCAGCATACGCCGCGCGGCTTCATTGCCAACAACCTCAGCCGTTTTCGATCCTTCTGCCTCCCACTGTTCAAAACTATCGTTGTTTTGCAAGTGGTTCATATGCATCGGGTTTTCGCGCGTGTGGTCTGTACCCAGGAAATGCCCTCCGGGGCCGATGCGGGCGATGTCATCCAGCAACGGGTCCAGATCTTCGTCCTGAAGTCCGCTGAAGAAGCGATGGAAATTCTCAAGCTGCAACGTGTCCTGCACCCATTTCGAGTAGCTGACCCCCAGCGCTCCTTCCAGAAAACCGGCCGAGTGCACAATGTAATTTGCCCCGCCAAGCAGCACGGGCCACATCGTGTTGGCCGTGTCAAAACCGGCCTGCATGTCGGGCGATTTTGACCCGGTCCACATTGTGCAGGTCCGCCACGGCACCTGATAGAACCGCGCCATCTGACCCACCAACAGGTTCATCAATCCCGGCTCAGGCGACCCCATCATCGGCGCGCCGGTTTTCATAGACACGCCCATGATTGCCACACCCAGAACCATCGGCGCGCCGCGTCGGATGATCTGGCTATAGGCCATTCCCGCCAAGGATTCCGCAATCAACAGCGCCACGCCGCCTTGCGGGCTGGCCGGGGTCGAAGCGCCTGCCAAAACAAAGGGCGACAACAGGCATGGCTGGTTGGCCGCTGCATAGACGCGCAGGCTTTCCAGCATGGTCTCATCCCAGACCAGCGGCGTGTTGCAGTTCAGCAGCGCAGCCATGACTACGTTATTATCTACAAACTCTTCTCCGAACACGATCCGGGTCATATCCACCGAGTCACGCGCCGCCTGTTCTGACAATACCGAACCCTTGATCGGCTTGTCGGTCAGCGTCAGCGCCGCGTGGACAAGCTCAAGATGGCGCTGCGGAACCGGAACATCCTGCGGTTCCACCGGCAATATGCCCGGAACCATCATCGACTGGCTCATCTGGCTCATCTTGAAGAAGTTCTGCGCATCCTCCAGCTGTGAGGGGCGACGCACGCCGTCAAGGTCATAGACAAAGGGTGCGCCATAGGCGTTCGCGAAGACCGAGTGCTCGTTACCCACACGCAAAGACCGCTCTGGGTTGCGTGCCGCATAAGCCCATTCCGACGGCACCGACGAAATCAGAGCCATCAGCATGTCGCGACCGATACGAACGCGTTCGCCCTGCACGTCCGCGCCGTATTTCTTCCAGTCAGCCAACGCCACCGGATCGCGGAATTCAATGCCGGTGGTTTCCAGAATGGTCATCGCAGCGTTGTGGATACGCTCGACCCCCTCAGGGCCCAACAGGTCAATCGGTCCGACCTTTCGGTTCAGAGTCGACAGGTAGACCGGGGGTGGGTTGGTGCGGGCCTGAACGCGTGCCGCGCGCCCACCGCCACGGCTGGACCGTCCTCGTGCTTGTGCCATTTCAGCTCTCCTTCTCAGGCCCGGGCGCGCGCGCTGGCTGGGTCAACAGCGCAAACGTCGATCACCTCGGCATCGCGCATTTCATTGTGAACCATCACCTGCATTTTCGTGCCCGGTGCGGTCATGTCCTGTGGCACCAGGGCCATCGCGATGTCGTGGTTGCAGTAGTAGGAAAATCCACCCGAGGTGACGCGCCCGATCAGCTTGCCATCGGCGTACACACCTTCGTCAAACATCACCGAGGTATCGCAGAACGGCAGTTTCAGAGTCACCAGCGTGTTGTAGCCACCCTCTGCCTTTTGCTTTTGCAGCGCAGCCTTGCCGATGAACTCCCGCTCGACCATCTCGCCATTGACCTTTTCGGTCATGGCCACAAAGCGACCCAGATCAGCTTCGTAAGGTGTCATGTCCTTGCAAATCTCGCGGTTGATCGCGCGATAGGATTTCTCAAGCCGCATGGATTCCAGTGCTTCCAGGCCAAAGGGCTTCACCCCAGCCTTGAGAAGCAGATCAACCAAATGGCGGTTATATCCAACCGGATGGTGCAACTCCCATCCCAGCTCGCCGGTATACGAGACGCGCAACAGATGAACGCCCTTGGCATAGCCCACCTCACCCATCTGCGCCGACAGCCACGGGAAAGCTTCGTTCGACAGGTCGTTGTCGGTCAGCGGTTGCAGGATCTCACGAGCTTTCGGACCGGCCAATGCAATCACGCCCAGCTGTTCCGAGATATCCTCCAACACGACCGAGCCATCCTTGGGCAGCAGGCGCTGCAATTGATCCCAGTTGTATGCGCGCCAGTTCGGGGTCGAAATCAGATAGAAATCATCCTCGGCATATCGAACGATGGTGTATTCCGCATCCATTCCGCCCTTGTCGTTCAACATCAGCGACAGGGTCATGCGGC
The DNA here is from genome assembly GCF_013034525.1 of Ruegeria sp. HKCCA5929. NCBI lineage: Bacteria > Pseudomonadati > Pseudomonadota > Alphaproteobacteria > Rhodobacterales > Roseobacteraceae > Ruegeria > Ruegeria sp. HKCCA5929. The sequence continues at coordinate 138,364 of NZ_WQGE01000003.1, read as the reverse complement.
CAATCTTCGGCAATTTGTTGGCCATCAGGCTGTCCAGCCATTTTGCGGCACCGGGGCCGCACACGGTGAACTTGGTCATCGGCGACATTTCGATGAACCCGGCCTCTTCGCGGGTCGTGCGGACCTCGGCCTGTACCAGTTCCATGTGGTCGGTGCGGCGGAAGCTGTGTTCGGGGATCGCCTCCGCGGGGGATTTGGCAAACCACCGGGGGAACTCGTATCCGTTGAAGCTGGTCCAGACTGCGCCATGTGCGGTTAGCAGATCATAAGACCCCATGGTTTTCATCGGGCGCGCGTCCGGGAAGTCCTCTCCCGGAATATGCGCGTCCATGTGGGTGCCCCAGGTTTCGCGCACCTTGTCCATCGTCCAGCGCTTCGAAGCGTAGTCGGAAAAACGACGTGGGTCGAGTTCGGACATGTCCAGACCCGGATCACCGTTCACGATCCATTTCGCCAGACGATTGCCGACTGTGCCGCCCCACAGAATACCACCCGGCATACCTTCGGCCAGCCACAGATTGTCATGCCCCGGCGCGGGGCCCGCCAACGGCAATTCGTCCGGGGTCATCTGGAACGGCCCGCGTGTGTTGGCCTTGATACCAACCTCGCCCAGGGTCGGCACACGCTCGATGGCGCGCTCCCATTGGGTTTCCACCGCATCGAAATCCTCAGGCAGCAGATCGGCCCCGAAATCAGGCGGCACGCGATCCTCGGCAAACAGTTTGAGGTCCTTGGTGAATTCATACGGACCGAACTGAATCCCGCCCACATCCTCGCGCAGATATGCGCCGTAATCCTCGTCGCGCAGGATCGGGAATTCCGGCAGCCCCTGTGCACGACGTTCCTTCAGCAGCGGCACGGTCTCGGTGGTCCAGTATTGATGTACGATTGGAATACAAGGCAGATCCAACCCCACCCGCCGTGCGTTTTCGCGCGCGTAGTTGCCGGTGGCGAAGATCAGATGCTTACAGGTGATCTCACCCTTGTCGGTGGTCACCTTCCAAAGCCCGTTCTCCAGCTTTTTGTAAGATTGCGCTTCGGTGTTCTGATAAACTTTCGCCCCTGCATCACGCGCCAGCTTTGCCATTGCCATGGTAATGTCAGCGGGGTTCACATAGCCGTCTTCAGTATGCAGGATACCGCCCCGGATATGTTCAGACTGGTTCAGCAACGGGTGAACCTCGGCCACCTGTTCCGGGGTCAGCAGTTTGCACGGCACGCCGGCGGCTTCGGCAATCGAGATATAAGACTGGAATTCGTCCCAGCGTTTTTCGGTGTTAGCAACGCGCAGCTGGCCGACTTTGCGCAACCCAACCGAGCTGCCCATCTTTTCCTCGACTTCGGTATAGATGCGGATGGTCTCCATCGTCATCTTCGACACGTTGTGAGAGCGTACAAAAGTCACCAAAAGGCCTGCCGCATGCCAGGTCGACCCCGAGGTCAACGTCGTCCGTTCCAACATAACGGCTTCGGTGCACCCATGCTCGGTCAAGCCGTACAGAATCGAGGCTCCGACACAGCCGCCCCCTACAACAACAACTTCGGCATGTGACTGCATTTGTTTTCTCCTCTCCCACTGCGCTGAAACCCCGGCCAACGCCGCTCCGCAAGGCGGAAACTTGGTGGGTCAGGGATTCAGCGCAGCGCATGCTGCTTTACCCAATTCTTTGCGCTCACGGGCCAAGACCGCAATCGCAAAAAAATTCACTCTGGGCAAATTCAGCTAATGCGAATACGCCTAGGATAACTTAAATACACCGAAACCTCATAATACAGGTCAAACCACCTTGCCCTATGGTCCCTACGATTTCCCACCGCTCAGCTCGCTGATCAGTTTCGAAGCCGCCGCCCGCCATGTCAGCTTCAAACAGGCCGCCAGTGAACTGAACGTTACTCCGGCCGCCATCAGCCATCAGGTCAAAGCACTCGAGGTCGAACTCAATTGCGCGTTGTTCCAGCGCCATCATCGCGGTGTGGAACTCACCGAAAGCGGTGCTTATTTGCTGGTTGCTTTGCAACGCGGGTTTGAGGGGATCAGCGAGGCACTCAAGCAGTTGCGCTCGCAATACGATCGTTCAGGTGTGACGATACGATCCAGCACGGCGGTCAGCTCATTGTGGCTGACACCGCGCTTGGCACAGTTTTGGAAGAATTTCGGGCATATCTCTGTCACGCAAGTCGTCACTGATTTGGGATACGACACGCAAAAATGTGACATAAGCATCAGGTATGGTGACGCATCACGCGAACGTGGCACATATCATGTTTTGTTCCGGGACCGGATCATGGCTTTGGCCAGCCCTGAATTTGTCCGGCAAAATAAAGTCGAACAACTGCAGGACCTGCCCAAAATCCCACTTATACATCTGGACGCGCCCGGCACCGATTGGACAGGTTGGCAGGAATGGGCGGCTGGTTTGGGTTACTCCGGCTCACTCAAATCGGGGCACAGGGTGAACAACTACACCATTGCCCTGCAAGCAGCACAGGATGATATGGGCGCTGTACTGGGATGGGAAGGGCTGACCGCAGGTTTGGTTAGGTCAGGCAAACTGGCCAAGTTATTGCCACAGACACTGTCAGCCCCTTTGGACTTTTATGTCGTGCTACACAACACCTCTTCGGATCGGGCTGCATTGGTCTACAAATGGTTGGTCGAGGATTCCAACTGATCGCCAACACTTTGCTGAAATGTTCGCTCGTCAACAAAAGGGGGAACCGGAATCAGAGCCAAAGTGGTCGTTTCTTTTCCCCTTCTCAGCACCCATTTGCGGGCACCGATTCCGTTCAAATCCGGTTCAGGTACTATGAGCCAGAAGCACGCTTGTAGCGCGGGTCATGCCAGCGGCGTATTGTTCGCTGGTTGTGGTCTTTAGCAAAAGACCGGTTGATACAGTCGTGAGCAGAAAGGCCAAATCCGCCGCCGCTTCGGGTGTTGGCACCACGTTTGCTTTCACCAAATAACCCGACAGGGCTTTTTCGAACTCTGCGTTGTAATCCATTTCGGCATCTGACGCGGATTCGATGGCAAATTCCATAATCTCGGCACCATGAGGCGTGCCCCGCCATATGGCCACGTGATCTCCGATCCAAGTCTGATACGCCCGGGCCAGAACATCCCGGGGCGAACCTTCTGACTGGCTCAGAACATCAAGGGCCGCATTGGTCATCGATGTCAGCACTGTTCTGACAGCCCATTCCATAACGGCTTCTTTCGATCCGAACTGGTTGTAGATCGACTGACGCGACAAACCAGCAGCTTCGGCAATGTCATTCATGGACACTTTGCGAAAGCCATATTGCGCAAAGACAGACAGGACTTCGAAAGCGTTTGACGATTTTTTCATTTTTACCTTGTTGACATTTTGGGTCTTTTTTGTAAATAGAGTACACAAGAATATACCCGTCTGCAACCTATATCGATTGGACCCCCTCGGATGGAACAGAAAATCACTGACTCGGGCTTCAGTAGCTGGAAGCCCTCGCAACTCCCGGAACTGAATGGCAAGACCTATGTCATCACCGGCGCAAATTCGGGCATCGGTTATGAAGCCGCCCAGATGCTGGGTGAAAAAGGCGCGAACGTTGTAATGGTCTGCCGCTCACGCGCAAAAGGTGAAACCGCACAGCGCAAGCTGTCAGCGTCCTCGAAGGGCAAGGTCGACCTTATCCTGATGGACCTCAGCGATCTGTCGTCGGTTCGCAAGGCGGCCGAGGAACTGCGCGGTCGCTATACCAAGATCGACGGCCTGATCAATAACGCAGGCATCATGATGACCCCTCAGGAAAAGACCGTTGATGGGTTTGACCTGCAGATGGGGGCCAACCATTTGGGCCATTTCCTATGGACCGGCCTGCTGCTGGATCTGGTTGAAGCTGCCGAAGGCCGTGTTGTTGTGCTATCCAGCCTGGTTCACAAGTACGGACCTCTGGATCTGGATGATTTCATGACCGACACCAAATACACGCCGATGAAGGCCTATACCCAGTCCAAACTGTCGAACCTGATGTTCGCGTTTGAACTGGATCGTCGCCTAAAGGCGGCCGGCAGCAAGGCCATCTGCGTCGCCTGCCACCCCGGCTATACCGACACCAACCTGCAATCCACCGGCCCGACCGGCTTTATGAAAGCCATGCTGGCCGTGATGAACAAACTGGTCGCGCAACGCCCCGAAGCCGGAGCCTATCCGACGGTGCTTGCCGCCGCCGGGAAAGAAGCGAAACGTGGCGCATATTACGGCCCGCAAAAAATGGGTGAATCCCGCGGCCCGGTTTCTGACGCCAAGGTGAAAGATCACGCACTGGATCTCGAAAAGCAGCGTCAGTTGTGGGCAAAAAGCGAGCAGCTGATCGGTTTTGAATTCAACCTGCCTGCCGTCGCACACGCGGCATAACCACTTAAAGACAGACGCCCTCGATATCCCCCTCACTCACGAAACAGGTCCGGGCGGCGCAAAAGCTTCGCCCGGACCATTTGTAAATTCTCCCATCACACGGAGCGGCTCGTGATCATAACGCTGTTTGTCTGGCTCTTTGCCCTGTTCCTGATGGCAGGCGGGATAACCCATTTTGTTTATCCGGCTGTATTTGATGGGTTCATGCCATCATTCATTCCCAAGACTCCTGCGCATATTCTGGCCGGTGTCGCCGAGATCACAATTGCTCTTGCCCTGGTCTTACCTAAATTCCGAACCTTTGGCGGGCTGTTCGCAGCAATGCTGTGCACCGCCTATTTGCCGTTCCACATCTGGGACCTGTTCCGGCCCGATCCGATTGTCGCACCTCTTTGGGCCGCGATAACGCGCCTGTTTGTGCAATTTGCTATGATCGGATTTGGTATCCGTCTTTGGCGTACGGAACCAAATGTCAGGTCAAACTGAATTCCCTCCAGCTGCAGGTAACACAAACTCTTGGAACGCAGCACCAATCAGACTTTAGTGGCGATGGTCGCGGCCGGGGCCGGATGGACCATCAAGACGCCTTTGCTGTTTGATCACGCCCAACGGTTTTGAAACAGACTTCGGCTGCTCCGCCTTCCGGTCAATAGCTTTTCCCGCACCTAGTCCATCGTGGCGACGCTGGATTGATCCCGATCCTTGCTGGAGCTGATGGATCGAAAGATACGAAGCCTGATCATCTGTCCCGGCCATCTGGCAATGGCCAAGACGGGCTGAGTATATTGAACCTCGCGCGAATTTCGCGCTCTTGCTCGGGCGTCAGATATTGGGGCTTGTGTTCGGCCAGGATGTCCTGTGCCCGGGCTCGGGCGCGGGCCCAGGCATCCTGCGCCCCGTTTTCCGCCCATGTGCGCGGCTCATCACGGTCGGCAAGCGTGGGATAGAAATAATCCCGCTCCATCGCCGCATAGGTGTGTTGACCACCCAGAAAATGCCCCTCACCCAGGACCGCATCGCAGATCGCATCAAAGCCCAGGTTTTCATCACTCACCTCGATCCCCCGCAGCGCACGGTAAGTGTTCGAGTGCATTTCGTCGTCCAGCACAAACGCCTCAAAACTAGCCCCCAGCAGGGATGCGGTCATGCCCGAGCTTTCATAGATCAGGTTTCCTCCGGCCAGGGCCGCCGCCATCGAGGTAATACCTTTCTCCATGCCATATTGCGCATCGATCGCCTTGGCATCGGTCATCGAACAGGCCACACCTGACGGCAGACCCAGCCAATTCGACAGCTGCGCCGAGGCCGCATTGAGCACGGCTGTCTCACCGCTGCCCCCCGAGAACGCACCGGTGCGCAGATCAATCACCAGCGGCCAGTTGGAAAAGACCATCGGAAAACCGGGCTGGATCGCATGGACCATAAGCAAGCTGGCCAGTGTTTCCGCCAGTGATTGCGCCAGAAACCCGGCCAGCGTGGCGGGCGCGGTCGCCCCCGCCTGCGCGGCGGTGATGCACGAAATCGGGATATTGTGCCGAATGCACTCATAGACCACATCCACCGCATCCTCGCCATAGCGCATGGGTGAGATCATCGGGCTGATATGCGCCTTCATGAACGGACGCTTGGCAAATTCGCCCGGTCCACCTGCTGCAATGTCCAGCATCTCGACAATCGGAGCGACATATTCAGCCAGCGTGAACGAGGTTGCCGTGGGTTTGGTCGTGTTCTTGATCAGCGCGAAGGCTGTATTGACGTCCAGATCGAAATTGTCCGGCACATCCGTCGCAACACAACAGCGGGTGTACCAGCTGACATTGGCCAGCGTGTCCTGCAGCCGTGTGAAGTTGTGCAGGTCTTGCAATGTCGAGGGCCGGTACAGACCGCTGTCCAAATCCAGTGTCTGCACCGCCGCGCCACCGGTGCCAAAATAGACCTTGTTGCCACCCACCTCGATGGATCGGGCCGGATCCCGGCCATGCAGTATGAACGTCTTTGCGGCCTGATCGATGGCCTCCTCCACCAGCTTTGGCGGAAACAGGACACGCCCTTTTCCATTGTCGATAGCGCCAATCGCCAGAAGATCTTTTTGCAGGCGTTTCGGCACCTCACCAACGCCCAGCTGTTCCAGCAGGTCCAGAGAGGTGTCGTTAATGCGCCGCAGATCCGCATCGCTGAGCGGTTTGTAGGCTCCGCCAAACTGACCCGGAGGGCAAGGATCAACAGCCGGTTTCGCTGCGCGCGCAGCTAGCCGTTCGCGACGGCCCCCTCTCTTTCCACGCTGCCCTGCCATGTTTGCTCCTTCGGCCGCATTTTGACCGCGATAGAAGAAGCTTAACCGAAGCAATTACAACGACCTCGCCAAAAACTCGAAAAAATCGAACTTAGAGTTCGATTTACTTTGAATTATTATCCGACATATTGCGAAGCCTTCTAATCTGCGGGCCTATCTCGGCAAACTGTTTTTCGGAGGTTCGTGTCACATGAAATCCCGCACCAAGGTTGTCGTCATTGGCGGTGGTATTGCCGGATGTTCAACGCTCTATCACCTGACCCAAGAGGGGTGGAGCGATGTTGTTCTGGTTGAACGCAACGAATTGACAAGTGGCACGACCTGGCATTCCGCCGCGCAAGTGACCAATTTTGGCATGAACCAGACGATGGTCGGGCTGAAGACGCATTCGATCAACCTGTATAAAGAGCTGTCCGAAAACCCAGAATACCCGATCAACTACCACCACGCAGATGGCGGTATCCGGCTGGCAAATACCGAAGCGCAGATGCAGGGCTACCGCCACTTTGCCTCGATGGCGCGCGGCATGGGGGTCGACTTCGAGGTGATCGATGCCGAGGAATGCGCCCGCCGCCATCCGCTGATCTCGACTACAAATCTGCTGGGCGGGCTCTGGGATCCGCTGGATGGCGATATTGACCCGGCGCAGCTGTGCCAAGCACTGGCCTATCACGCCCGTAAGGCCGGGGCCGAGGTCTATCGCAACACGCCGGTCACCGCGCTGACGCAACACAAGGACGACACCTGGACCGTGCATACAGAACAAGGCGATATTGATTGCGACATCGTGGTCAACGCCTGCGGTTACCGCGTCAACGAAGTCGGCGCGATGATGGGTGTACATCACCCGGTTGCGTCTATGGAGCATCAATATTTCCTGACCGAGGACATCCCCGGCATCGCCGCGGCAGGCCACCGGATGCCACTGTTGCGCTGCCCGATCAGCGACTATTACAGCCGTCAGGAAAAGGGCGGTCTGCTGGTTGGCTTCTACGAGCAGGATTGCAAACCGTGGGGCATGGACGGGATTGACCCGAACTTTGTCAACGCGCTGTGCCCCGATGATCTGGACCGGGTCATGGATGTGCTGGAAGGCGCGTTTGAACGCATGCCCGCCTTGCGCGAAACCGGCATCCGATCCGTGGTGAATGGCCCGATCACCTACACAATCGACGGCGCACCGTTGGTCGGGCCGATTCCGGGTAAGCGCAACGCTTTCTGTATCATCGGTCTGCGCGCCGGGTTGGGCGAAGGCGGTGGCCACGGCTGGTTGCTGGCGCAACAGATCGTGCATGGCGAGGCGTGTTATGACACCTGGTGCCTCGACCCCCGCCGCTTTACCGGACACGCGAATGTCGAACTGACCTCACTGAAAGCCATCGAGGACTACCAGAACGAATTCCGCTTCCACTTTCCCCATGAACACCGCCCCGCAGGTCGTCCGGCGAAGACCACGCCGCTAACACCAGTCATGGCCGCTGAAGGGGCTGAGTTCACCGTGGTGAACGGGTGGGAGCGGGTCGACTACATCAAACCTGCGGCCGACTTTCACCCCAGCCTCACCTTTAACTTTGACGAAGCCTTTGACGTAGTCGCGGCTGAGATCAAGAACGTGCAGGAGAATGTTGGCCTGTGCGAGGTCAACGGCTTTAACCGGTTTGAAATAACCGGTACGGACCGCCACGCTTTCCTAGACCGCATGTTCTGCGGCGCGGTCACCAAACATGCGGGCCGGGTCGGTTTGGGCTATCTGCTGAACCATCACGGCATGATCAAGGGCGAGGCCACCGTGGCCAACATCCCAGCCAGCGACCGGGGCCCCGCGCGGGTCTGGTACGGCTCGGCAGCAGCCAGTGAGTACCACGACATGGATTGGCTGACCCGGCACCTGCGCGATGGAGAGGACGTTCAAATACGCTCTCTGACCAACGACCAGACGATCCTTGTTCTGGCCGGTCCCAAGGCGCGCGATGTCCTGTCCGCTTGTTCCCGCGGTGATTGGTCGAAACAGGCTTTCCCCTGGCTATCAGTCAGAGAGTGCTTCATTGGGTTTGCCCCGGCCACTGTCATGGGCGTCAGCTTCTCAGGCGAGCTCGCCTATGAAATCCACGTACCAAACGCTTCGCTCTATGCCGCCTATCTGGCACTGCGTGCGGCGGGCGAGGCGCACGACCTGAAGCTGTTCGGGGCCCGCGCGGTGGAGTCCATGCGGTTGGAGAAAGGTTTCTTGCATTGGAAAGCCGACTTGCTAACAGAGTTTGACCCGTTCGAGACAGCACTGGACCGCTTCGTCAAGTTGAGTAAAGGCGATTTTATCGGCAAAACGGCGCTGGAAAAACGTCACGCCAGCGGCCCCAACAAAAAGCTGGTGACCCTGAAAGTCGACGCGACCCACGCCCCGGCCCACGGCGGCGCCTCACTGATGCAAGGTGAAACCGTTGTCGGCACCATCACCTCGGGCGATTGGGGGCATCGGGTTGGCTTGAACCTGGCCTATGCCTTCGTGAACCCCGATCAGGCTGCTGTTGGCAGCACAATGCAATTGGATTTGTACGGGGATCTGGTCACAGCAGAGGTCATCTCGTCTTCCCCCTACGATCCAGACCACACCCTCATGCGCAGTTGAGGTCGCCATGACCACCGTGCCAGTTTTAACTCTTGCAGGCACGGGCATTACTCGAAAAGACTGTCTGGCTACTTAATTTCGTTGGGATCGTAAGAACAAATATGCGCGTTCAGAGCTTTGCAGTAGAGCCCTGTCAGATGCCAACAGTATCCAGCGTGTGCATGACCCCGCGCAGTTCGGCCAATCCGCGAAGCCTCCCGATTGCGGGATAACCTGGAACTGAGTCTCGTTCTTGATCGTGAAGGATGCGATGCCCGTGATCCGGGCGCATTGGGATTTCAACGCCCGTCACACGCTCAATACGCAAGAGCTCGCGCGCAACCCCGATCATGTCGAGATCGCCGGCCAAGTGTGCATCCTCGTGGAAACTCCGTGGATCGGCTTCCCGTTTCACTGCGCGCAGATGGGCAAAATGGATGCGGGGCCCGAGCTGACGAGCAATGGCCACCAAATCGTTTTTGGAATGTGCACCCAGCGATCCGGTGCACAAGGTAAATCCCGACGCCGGAGATGAAGAGATTGCGGCAATGGCTTCGAGATCGGCCTGGGTCGAGACAATCCGCGGCAGGCCGAAAAGGTCCATCGGCGGATCATCGGGGTGGATCGACAGCTTTGCCCCTTCGGCTTCCGCCACTGGCAGAACGATTTCCAGAAACGCGGCGAGCTGCCGCCTGAGTGTCGCGTGATCGCAATCGTCATAGGCGGCAAGTCGGGTTCGGAACGTATCCAGCGTATAGCTTTCCTCTGACCCCGGTAGTCCGGCAATCACCGTGCGTGACAACCGATCGATCATCGGCTGATCTGCCCCCGCAAACCAGTCTTCCGCCGCCGCCAGATCCTGTGCTGTATAACTGTCCTGTGCTCTGTCGCGCCGCAAAACAAATAGGTCAAAGGCAGCGTAGGCAGCGAAATCGAACCGTAGCGCAAGAGACCCATCCGGCAAAGCATAATTCAGATCGGTGCGCGTCCAGTCCAGCACTGGCATGAAGTTGTAGCAGATGTTGCGGATGCCCTGACGGGCCAGACGCCGCAGGTTTTCCGCCCAGATATCCGCGTAACGCTCCCAATCTGGCGCGCCAGTCTTGATGTCCTCGTGAACCGGAATGCTTTCGGTCACGACCCAGCGCAGCCCGGCCGCCTCAATCAATTCGCGCCGGGCCGCGATCTCTGCGTCCGGCCATTCTTGCCCGTTGGGAACCTCATGCAAATCAGTGACGATCCCCAGCGCGCCGGTCTGACGGATATAAGCCAGCGGAATAGGGTCTTTCGGCCCGAACCAACGCCAACTTTCCAGCATGACTGCCCCCTGTTCCCTGCGCTTAACCTGACACCGATTTGGAGTACAGAAACCCATCAAACTCGGGGTCTTCAACATCCGATAGTTCCAAAAGTGTCAAGCGAACGTTTTCAAGATGCTGCCACATCGCTTGCCGCGCGCCTTCCGCATCGCGACGACGCAGGGATTCAAGAACAGCTGCGTGATCGTCCAGCCACTGACTGCGATACCCGATGTCAAAAATGCGAGAATGCAGCCTGTCCCAAATCGGACTGGATGCCCTTAGATGCCAAAGCGTATCGATCTGATTGACCAGAACCGAATTTTGCGTGGCCTCGGCAATCTGCAAATGAAACTGACGATCCGCCCGATAGTCGTCTTCACCGGCTTGGATCGAGCGTTTCTCCAACTCAAGCGTTTCACGCAGCGACAGGATATCGGCTTTGGTCACCGTGGTGGCCGCGAACCCGGCTATGCTGCTTTCCAACAATTGCCGTGCCTGCAACAGCTCGAACAGGTTTTCCCCACCGATCTGGCGGCCGAACCCAAGTTTCGCGCCCTGCTTCAGAACGCCTATCGGGCAGTTTCAAAACAAGGCGCAAGAGCAGCTCTGTCCCAAGCCATGCAGCCGAAGAACGACAGTCCATAACCGGTTTCCCGGACCATAGTTTTCTGTGGCATTCCATTTGGGCTGAATGCGGTTTGCAAAGAACACATTAACTGCGCGCTCATCACGGCGCAGGCGCGCCACGCCGATTGGCCCAACGCGTTCTAATCAATGGTTCCGCGCCCGGGCAGCTCGGTCTTTCGCCGTATGGTCCCGCCCCCTCACATGACGGTTCTTTGTTCGACATGTGCTGGAACGAGGGCGCGGACGAGGTCTTTCATGTTGAGAATGCCGACCTGTGTTTCGCCGCTCATAACGCGGTAGGTTTTGTAGGTGTCGCCACCCGAGATCGAGATCAGGTGCTCGAGGTTGTCGTTGACATCCACGTCGCCGTCAAACTCACCTTCGTGGGTTCCGTCCTTGTCCATCACCGAGCGCACGCGCAGCACGCGGGCGCGGTTGATGTCGCTCACGAAGTCCTCAATGTAAGGATCGTTCGGGTTCAACAGGATGTGCTGCGGCTCGCCCTGTTGCACCACGTAGCCATCCTTCAGGATCACCAGGTGATCGGCTAGTTTCAACGCCTCGTCCAGATCGTGGGTGATGAAGATGATCGTCTTGTGCAGGTCCTTCTGCAACTCCAGCAACAGGTCCTGCATGTCGGTGCGGATCAGTGGATCAAGCGCCGAGAACGCCTCGTCCATCAGCATGATCTCGGAATCCGAGGCCAGCGCCCGGGCGATCCCCACGCGCTGCTGCATCCCGCCTGACAGCTGGTGCGGATAGTGGTCCTCGTATCCCGCAAGGCCAACGCGCGCGAGCCACTTCTTGCCCGCCGCCACGATCTCGTCCTTGGTATCGCCGCGTACGGCCAGCGCCATGCCCGCATTTTCCGCCACCGTCTTGTGCGGCAGCAGCGCGAACTTCTGAAACACCATCGACATTGTGTTCAGCCGCATGTCGCGCAGCTTCAACGGGTCATAGTCCAATACGTTCTGCCCATTGACCCAAACCTCTCCGGCCGTGGGTTCGATCAGCCGGTTCAGGTGTCGAATAAGGGTCGATTTGCCCGACCCTGACAGACCCATGATCACTGTGATCTCACCGGCCTGCATGTCGACATTTATATCTTGCAGGCCCAGCACGTGGGCTTCCTTCTCCAGCAGGTCGGTCTTGCCCATACCCTGGCGCACCTGTTCCATCGCGCGATCAGGATGCGCGCCGAAGATCTTGTAAAGGTTGCGGATCGAGATTTTAGGTTCAACACTCATGTCCCGCCCTCCTTAATGCTTCTGTGCCGCTGCAACACGGGCCAGCGCCGCCTTGGACACCCGGTCCAGCACGATTGCCAGCAACACGATGCCGAGACCAGCGATCAGGCCGACGCCCAGTTCAAGATTACGGATGCCGCGCAACACCAAAACGCCCAGACCAGGCGCCGAGACCAGCGAGGCGATCACCACCATCGCAAGGCTCATCATGATGGTTTGGTTCACACCCGCCATAATGTTTGGTAAGGCCAGTGGTAGCTCGACCCCCCACAGTTTCTGACGCGGCGACATGCCGAAGGCATTCGCCGCCTCAACCACATCCTTGTCGACCAGACGAATGCCCAAGTCGGTCAGGCGGATCACAGGCACGATGGCGTACACAATGATCGCAATGCCGTAGAGTTTCGGTTCGGTAACGCTGAACAGGAAGATCAGTGGGATGAGATACACAAAGGTCGGTAGCGTTTGCAGCAGGTCCAGAACCGGCAGGATCATACGCTGGAAGCTATCGGATTTGGCCATGGCGATGCCTATGGGCACCCCCAGCAGAATACAAAGCCCGGTACAGACCAGCACAATCGACAGTGTCTGCATCGCCGGCTCAAGATGATCGATGAAGCCCAAAAAGCAAAATACGAAGATCACGAATCCGGTTACGATGGCCGAGCGTGAAACATACCAGGTCAGCACAAACAGCGCCGGCAGCATGATCCACCACGGCACCGCATCCACCGCCAGCAGCGCCCATTCCAGCATCCATGACAGCGGTTGCGTCAACGGGTCCAGCACCAGCTTCAACCCGTCCTTGATGGCAAGAAAGCCATCCTCAACCGCAGACACAAAATCCCGCGATTGTGGGATCGCAGGACAGGCTTCGTTCAAGGCATCAAGAGAGGGAAAGGGAAAAGTTGGGCCATTGTCGACATTCTCAGCATTGGCCTGCGCCAGCAAATCGGCCATCGAAAGATTTGCCCCGCCGCCAGAAGACTCGCACCAGTCACGGAGTCCCAACGCATCGAACATGCGGTCATAAAAAGCCATATCGTCCCCTTCCAACAACACCCGGGCGCCCCCTTGTATGAGGCGCCCAGATCCTTACCGTGTTTTATTGTTATTTCAGCAGCGCTGACAGTTTCGCGCGCGCGTCGTCATTCAGCCACTCACTCCAGGTGTCCTGGAAGTTGGTCAGAAAATAAACCGCAGCCTCTTCTCCGGACGCGTTGTTCTCTTCCTGCCAGGCAAGCAGACCGTTCATCACGTCATTGGTGAATTGAACATTCTCCATCAGCGCCGTCTCTTCGGGGTGCGAATCCGCGAAAGTGTTGGTCACAACCGTGGTCACGTCACTGGCGGGGAACGCACCAAGCACCGGTTCTGCACATTCTTCCTGACTGTTGCACTCATGCGCTTCTGCCACATGTGGGCCTACATCGACCTGCACCATCGGGTAGCGGCCTAGAATCGAGGTTGGAGCCCAATAGTAGCCAAACCAAGGTTCTTTCGAGTCATAGGCCGAGGCAATGGACGCTGCCAGAGTCTCTCCCGATCCGTGGATAAAGTCCTCAATCCCTGCATCAGCAAAACCGGCTGCCTTTGCCATGTTGGTGCTGACCCGTTGACAGGTCCAGCCCACCGGGCAGTTGTGGAACCGGCCACCGACCAGTTCAGGATTAGCTAGGATGCCTTCCATCGTGGTCAGTTCCGGATGTTCTTCGGCCAGATAGGTCGGAATCCACCACGCTTCGACACCGCCATCGGACAGCACCTTGGCGCGTTCGATGATCGCACCGCTTTCGATCAGACCCGGATAAGCTGGGGCACCATTGGTCCACAGCTCGGTCAGAATGTCCGGCTCGCCGGTTTCCGCAACCGAGGCCAGCGCAGGCGTCGTCGCCGACGGCACAACAGTCACCGTGCAACCATAGCCTTGCTCTAGCAGGAACTTGCTGACCTGCGTCACAATAATCGCCGAACCCCAGTCCATCTCGGTAATCGAGATTTCACCGCAATCAGCCTGCGCCGCTCCGGCAGTTCCCATAGCAATTGCAGCACTGGCCGCCAGCAGTTTCATTTTCATATTTTCCTCCACTGTTTTGAAGAACGCCTTTGGGCGTTTCTTGTTGACCTCTGAACGTTTCACAGAATCAAAAGATGGCCAAAAAATTACTGCATTGGTTTGATAATTTAGTATTATTACTTCGAATTTGTGACATATGCGCGAAGCAAAGCCCAAGTAAAACAGAAAGATAGGAATGCCACGATCCGCCGCTTCGAAAGATCTGAGCCTCAGATGGCTCGAACTGTTTCAAATCTGCGCGCGAAAAGGTTCGCTACAGGCTGCATCCAAGGAAACGGGCCTGACAATCAGCACCGTTTCGCACCACCTGCGCAACCTCGAAGATCACCTTGGTGTTGAACTGTTCAACCATTCCCGCCGACCCATGGTTCTGACACCTAAAGGGCAGGTATTTCTGCGCAATATTGACGAGGCACTTTACGCCATTCGCAAAGCCAAAGCCGAGGCTTCTGCCGGAAGTGTCGCCGAGGCTAGTCTGCTTCGGGTCGGGTCAATCGAGGATTTCGACAGCGACATCATGCCAGAGTTGGCGGTGTTCCTTTCACAGCATATGCCCAATTGCGATTTTGTGTACCAAACGGATTCAAGTCACACGATCATCGATATGCTGCGTGGTCGGCATCTTGATCTGGGGATCACAACCTCTCCGAATGAACGTATGCGCGACCTGCAGGAACGACCGTTGCTGCGCGATCCGTTTGTTGTCGTTCTGCCGCGTGGGTGCGACGACCCCCTCACTGATGTCGTCGAAGGCCGCACCACCCTGCCGTTTCTCAGATTCTCAGGCAATCTGATTATTGCCCGGCAAATCGAGTCGCAGATGCGCCGTCTGGGCCTAACCCCGGCCTCAAACTTCGAATGCAGCAACAATCAGAGTTTGATGGCGATGGTTGCGGCGGGGGCTGGATGGACCATCACGACGCCTTTGCTGTTTGCCCGCGCCCAACGGTTTCAGAACAGACTTCGGCTGCATCGCTTTCCGGGCAAAAGCTTTTCCCGCACCTTGGCCATCGTCGCGACACCGGATTGTTCCCGATCCTTGCTGGAACTGGTGGATCGAAAGATGCGAAGCCTGATCACCGAACATGCGATTTCTCACCAGACCCAAAGCAAGAAGTGGCTGGCCGAAAGCTTCCGGCTCATTACCTGATTAGGCCATCTGACAACGGCAATTGGCAGGAACGGGCGTTTCTTTAACGCCGTTGCTGCGGCGCTCTTTTTGCGTCGGTTCATTTTTAGGCCGGGCAACCATCTATGTGCCGGTCCAACCTGATTGTCACTCACGGTGCGCCGTGGCAAGAGATCGATAAAAGTCCTCATGCACAACTGAAACGGTTGGTTGCTCAACACATAATTTAACCCACTGAACTATGGCGTTTTTTCGCGCATCACGCGTCAATCTGGGCTCATATCCGCGCAAAACCAGCCGTTAACTTTCTGTTAACGTTTTCCGAACATCTGAGTTGTTACGCAAGTTAGGCCCGACACCACCGGGCGAACTGAGCCGCAGCACTTTGGCCAAAAAGACAAGATGGGAGTCTTTGAAAATGAGCAATGGAACATACGGAGGGTTTCGCGATGATTTACGTGCGTTTGAATCCGGTTGGGACCGCCAACGCTATGACTCCGGGAACATTCAGGACTGGCAATTGAACCAATGGGCCGGGGGCGAAGTCACCGACTTTTATCCAAGCTACTCCAGTTGGTCGGACCTGACCGCCGAAGAATGGGATGCCATGTCCTACCGATCCATGAACTCACTGGGTTTTGTGGGGTATCAGTTCGGTGAGGCGCTGTTAATCGACCTCGGGTATTACACAGACGACGTCTATTACGGGAACGGCGCAGCTTCGAATACATGGGATGGAAACTGGACCGGCAAGAACGGCGTGAACTCGCTTGAGGACTTTATGACAGAGGCCGCACAGGAGCGCGCGATCCAAGAGGCGTTCGGGTATAACCTTCAGGTGATCGAAACCGGTTTGGGCTATCAGGGCGAGAGCCTAGACGACTACATCGGGACCACGCGGACTTACATCGACAACGGCCAGGAAGTGACCGTCACACTGACCATGACGGGTATAATGGCAGCTGCGCACTTACGCGGCGCGTGGGGAACCCTTTCTCTGCTACAAGGCGGGGATGTCTCTGTCGATGAATATGGCACATCCATTCTGCGCTATATCGACCAGTTCGGCGGCTATGACGCCCCTTCGCTTGAAGAGGCCATCCAGGCCTATACCGATGGCATTTTGCCCACAGAAACCGGAGGTGGAACGGACGGCGGAGATGTCTCTCCTCCCTCCGAACCACCAGCGCCGACCGACCCCGCCGGGAACGGCACTGCAAATACCGACGAAAGCGCGGCGGATGTGGTCATAACATGGGCGTGGGGCACGGATGTCACAATTCCGGACTTCGACCCGGCGACGGATACGATATTCATCTCGTGGGTGGGTGCCGATGCATTGGACGTAAGCGAGGTTAACGGATCGGTCGTGTTTGCCATCCCGTCCAACAACCAATCCACCACGTTGAGCGGCGTAACTCTTGCAGATTTGAGCCCTGCAAACTTCACCATTCTGGACAGCACCGCAGCAACCGAAGTGCTGGGTCTGGTGGGGTCGGATGACATAAACCCCGGCCATGACGGGCATGGAAGTGAAGGTGGCCATGAACATCAACACATGCATGTTACGCTCGATTTGGCATCCGACACGCAGGTGATTGAAGGTTTTATGCCGGGGATGGGCGATGTTATCGAGCTGGGCCAGGACGTAACGGCCGAAAGCTTTGCCATATTTGAAGAAAGCGGAGATGCTCTGGGTCAGACCGTCCGCATCGAATTGACCGTTGGCCAAACGACCAAACAGATCATTTTCACCGGATTTGGTTTGTCGGATCTGGACATCAGCAACTTTTCGATCCCGGATCAGGCGGTTCTGAACGAGGTCTCCTCGGCGTTGGGTCAAATCGTCGTCACCCCGGGTGCGGGAGAAGGCTATGATCTGAGTTACGATTCTGATGGGTCGAACCCCCCTGCCTCGACAGGAGCAACAGACACGGGTGGCATCAAGTACAGGGCCGATAGCAACGCCGATGACATTACCGGGTTCCGCCCCGGCACGGATCAGTTGGATTTTGGCGGAACCTCGGTGCATGGGATGATCGTCACCAAGTCACCGTCGGGCGAGATTGTGATCGACAGCCCGTGGTCGGACGCAGCGCAAATTGTACAGGGCGTCACCTATCAGGATGTCACCATCGACGATTTCGGCGTGGTTGTAAACGAACACTTCCGTCAAGACATGGGGGGTGTTGTCAGTTGGGAACAAGGTGTTGGTCCACGTGACGCTAACACGGTCTATGTGCGTAGCCACGAATATGGCGTCCACGAAGTGATTGACGGTTTCGATCCGACCACCATGAAGATCAGTTTTCTGTATTTCGGCACGCGCGAACGACTGAGTGTCGAGGACACGAGCGAAGGTCTGGTCATATCCTCTTTGCCAAGCGGGCAGAGCGTCACGCTGACAGGGGTCACCAAGGCGGACCTGATCCCCGGAATGGTGGAGTTTCACCACGATCAGGTGATGGAGGACAACCTGGAGGTGCCATTTGGCTTCGACCAAGACGATGTAACTCTGGTTGATCGCACCATGTTGCTGACACCCGAAGCGCCCGCCGGTGCCACGACAGATGGCCATCAGACCAGAACCGGCGATCTCACCGGAGGCTCCTCTGGCACAGACAATGGTGGTGGTACAGATGACGGAACCACGGACACCGACAATGGCGAGACAGCAGGCGCTGTCACATTCGGTGCAGGTGCCGATGTGGCCGAGCTAACCTGGAATTGGGGTGTTCAGACAGAGATCAACGGTTTCGATCCCAGTGAGGATGTTCTGGACTTCAACTCTCTGGGTGCAGCAGATGTCACGGTAAGCGAAATTGGCGATGATCTGGTGTTCGAGGTTGTTGGAAACGGAGGCCATACCGTGACGCTCCGGGATGTTCAGGCGGAGGACCTGAACCTCGGCAACCTCACCGCAGATGACTGGAACTCTATCGACGAGGCGAACAGCGCGCTGGTGAACCAGCTGGAAGCATTGGGAATGTCCATAGCCTGAAGAAGAACTCAAAACGCACTCGGCCGGTTTGCCGGTCGAGTGTTAATTTGTGAAACGGCATCCTTCATTTTCCTTCAGTCAGCGGATGCCCAATGTGCAGGGGTCGTTTCTAAAGAGAGGACCCCGACCCGACTGGCCCAAATTTCTGATTGCTGAGCTGGCGGCAACGCGGCGTCTGGCAGGTCCGAAGCAGACGAGCGCTCAACGTCAAGTAAACAAGTTGGCATATTCCACTCAACCGACTGGAAACAAGCCAGGGCACCCACTAAGCTCAAATCGACCCTTCAGAAAAGCCGATTGAACCGTCTGCTATTTTGGGTCGTTGTGGAGCTGGAATGCGTGTCAGTGTAGGGATCGCCGTATCTATACTTGTTGCCCTGTCGATCGGCGTGTCGACCTTTGTCGTGCATTCTTTGTGGTGGACAACGGCGCGAGAAAACAGCCGCATGCTGGCGGCTGAAATCAACGGACAGATCGCCAATACCGTACGCATCGAAGTTGGGCTGACCCTCAGGTCGGCCGAGGCAGCCTGGGCGGCCGTCCGCACGATTTTCATCCAAGACGTTATCCAGACGCGCCAGGCAGACAAGCGCGAGTTTGTGTTCCTGTCGCAAATACAGGCGCAGCCCAACATCTCGTGGATCACCTTCGGCTGGCCCGACGGAAATTTCTTCGCCGCACATCGCCTGGGTGACAGCGGTCTGGAGATGATGGAAATCGATGAGAACATTCGCAACCGGATGCTTCGCAACGACCGTTATATCTTTATCCCTGGCGACATTCAGTTCGAGGAGCGGACCTTCACCGACACAGATTTCGACCCACGCGAACACGCCTGGTATCGCAACTTCATCGACCGCGATACACCGGATTGGATCGAGGTCAGGGATCTGCCGGGAAGCGACAAGACCCTATATGCCTTTGCAGGTCCCATCGACGTACGCCGCCATCGGCAAGGCGTGTTGACGGTAGCAATTGATACCGACCGCCTTTCCCGCTTTCTGGGATCGCTGCGCCCCGGAGAGTTCGGCGCGGCCTTTATCATCAACGCAGACGGCAAAGTGATTGCCATCCCGGACCCCGAGGCGGACGAAATCACACCAGCACGGATGGGCGAAGGGGAGCTCTATGAGGTTGCCAAAATCTCGGGTGAGAGGCTGATGGCCGATGCAGAAAACAAAACGCCCGGGCCGGTGACGAAACGGATCGTTTTTGAGGATGTGCCCTATGCGGTGGCGTTGACGCCGCTTGGGTTCTATGGCTGGCGGGTCGCCACCGTGATCCCGGAATCAGCCTTTCTGTCGGGCATCGACAAGACCCTGCTAAACCTGGTTTACATCCTGCTTGGCGTCGTCGTCGTGGCAATAGGTTTGGCCATCTGGTTTGTCCGCCGGGTCGTTGCAAACCCACTGTCCCGCGTGGCCGAAGACCTCAGTCGAATCGAGCGTTTTGATGTCGAACAGGTTTCGCGCAGACCCTCGCGGCTGAAAGAGCTTGAAAACCTGTCCGCCGCGACAGCCAGTATGGCCGCGGGTCTGTCGGCATTCCGCAAATACGTACCAACCGATCTGGTCCGCATGCTGGTGGCGGAAGGTATCAAAACCCAACCCGGCGGCGAGACCAAACAAATATCGGTTCTGTTTTGCGATGTATCGGGGTTCACAGGTCTTACCGAAAAGCATGGCCCCAAGATCGTCGAACTTATGGAGCCATTCTTCAGTGCCGCGACATCAACCATCGAGCGTCACGACGGAACCATCGACAAATTCATCGGTGATGCGGTTATGGCATTCTGGGGTGCGCCGCGACAAAATCCAGACCATGCCGAACATGCCTGCCGCGCAGCACTCGAACTGGTGGATGTGGTCGAATCCTCGAGTTTGCAGAGCCAATCCGACAGCGCGCTGCATGTCAGGATCGGGTTAAACAGCGGAGAAGCGCTGGTTGGAAATATCGGTTCCGAACAGCGGCTGAACTACACCGCAATCGGCGACGTGGTGAACGTCGCCAGCCGTCTTGAAGGGACAAACAAAACCTACGGCAGTGCGATCATCATAGGCCCCGAAACACGGCAAGAAGCAGGTAGTGCCATTGTCGTACGCGAGCTGGATACAGTTGAGATACAAGGCCGTTCTGAAGCGCTGGTGGTGTATGAGTTGATCGCTATGGCGGACAGTTTCAAAGGATCGCGCGACTGGATTGATGCCTATGAGACCGGGCTGTCGCATTTTAGGGCCAGTCGTTTCCCAGAGGCCATCACCGCATTTCAGACTGCTGACACATTGCGCGGCGGCGACATGGCATCACAAGTGATGATCAAGCGCGCAGCTGCCTATGAGGCTCGCGCTTCATAACCGCGAGCACTGCTCAAAAAACGTTTGGTCGGACAAGCAAGGTCCATTGCCATCGATGCAACGCAACCGACAAATGCAGTCGAACCGGCTCAACGGTCCCTCATGGAAAGCCTGCCTTTGTATGCGCATGTTTGACACGCATACTTCATAGAAGTATTTTCGCGTATACGGAGGCCCAAAGATGAACGCGCGGACGCGAAAGCCAACAAATCTGTCGCTTGATAGTGCGTTACTTGCAGAGGCAAAAGCGCTGAAAGTAAACCTGTCCCGTGCAGCCGAGGAAGGCGTGCGCGCTGCTGTTGCCACGGCAAAGTCTGAACTATGGAAATCAGAAAACGCGGCTGCGCTGAGAAGCTCAAATTCTTATGTTGAGCAGAACGGCCTTCCTCTGGAAAGCTTCAGGCAATTCTGATGCCGAAATACGATGTTTTCCCGAACCCTTCAGGGGATGGGTTTCTTTTGGATATTCAAGCAGATCTACTCAGCGACTTGAATTCTCGCATTGTGGTGCCACTCTTGCCCAAATCGATCGCGCCCAAACCAGCGACGCGGTTAAATCCGGTTTTTGAAATCGAAGGTATGCCTGTCGTGATGGTAACCCAATTCATGGCGGCTGTTCCCGTTGGGCTACTAAAGTCGCAGGTGTGCAATCTGAACGACGATTTTGAGCAAATCACCGTCGCGGTCGACATGCTGATGCAAGGGTTTTAGTCCGATTTTGCTCCGATCGCGGTATGATTTTTAGGGCCGTAGGAAATGAGAAAGCACTTAATCTGGGGATAGACCCCCGCAGCCCCCAGAAACTGTAATTTACACCACGATACCGCCCGGTGCAGGGCGCGGCAAAGCAAGTGGGCTTCAGGACCGAAACTCTGGCCAAGACCTTGCATCGGACCAAATCGGTCATGCTTCAAATCGCGAACGAAAAAACCCCCAGCCGATGTGAACCAGCTGGGGTTGTTCGTCAAGTTGGTTGCCTCGGATCAGGGTAATGCTGGAGCGTAGAGGAACGATCATATGTGGTCGGTGGGCTTCCTGTCTGACAAGTTCGGGGTATCGCACCAGTTCCGTATCCTCAGGGCTGGCTATGACTGTTGTCAGAACGCCTGATCGTATTCATGGCTGCTCGCAGGAACGCTATTGACCCGAGGGGTCAAAGACGACCGTTTGCGCATGGCGATCAATCGACAACGCTGAAAGCTTTGTACAACCGGCGAAATCGCTGCAATCGTTCAGACAAAGCGGCCATCTCGTCAGGTTCAAACCTGTCAGTTGTGGACGGCTGAACTGCAAGGTCCGCCTCTTGCAAAGCACCAACACCGCAGGCCGCAAGACGGGCAGCACCAAAGGCTGGACCTGAATCGGACCCTTGTGAGCGCACGATGGGTTTCCCCGTGACCGTGGCGATCAGGCGCAATAACAGATCTGACTGGCTGCCCCCTCCGATAGCGGCCAATTCAGGTAAATTGTCAATTGTATCGCCGAAACTCTGTGCCGCGTCAGCAAAGCAAAATGCAATTGCTTCTACCACAGAACGACAGATTTCAGCGCGTGTTGTCGAATCCTCAAGACCAAAGAAGCTCGCGCGGATATGGGGATCTCCTAAGGGACTTCGCTCGCCAGTCAGGTAAGGCAGGAAGATCGGCAAACGCTCTCCGCTGGCCGTTTCGGCAAGGGCAACAACCTCGGCAGCGGAAAGCCCCAGCTGCCCACCTATCCACGAAATTGGCCGCGCACCGTTCAGCATTGCGGCCATTTGATACCAACGGCCCGGCAACGTGTGCGCAAATGCGTGTACATAACGTTCAGGGTTGGGTTTGTATTCGCGATCTGCCACGAACAGTTGGCCGGATGTTCCCAGTGAGATAAACCCACGTCCCGGTTCGGTAGCACCCAGAGATACAGCACCTGTTGCCGCGTCACCTCCTCCGGCCACCACAGGAACACCTGCCTTCAACCCGGTTATCGCGGCAGCTTGTGCTGTTACACTTCCTATAACGTCGGTGCCGTCAAAAATCGGTGGCAACCAACTGGGTAAGACGCCAGTGGCCTCAGCAACACCGACATGCCAGTTGCGCGCGGCCTGATCCAGCCAAAGTGTTCCCGCAGCATCTGAGGTATCGGTTGCCAATTCTCCATGCAGGCATAAGCCGATATAATCCTTGGGCAGCAGCATATGAGCGAGACGCGAATAGTGTTCGGGTTCATTTTGTTTCAGCCAAGCAATCTTGGGCGCTGTAAATCCTGGCAGCGGAAGAACGCCTGCGATCTGCCCGATTTGCGGCTGGGCCATGCGCAGTTCGTCGCATTCTCGCGCTGATCTGCTGTCATTCCAAAGGATTGCCGGGCGGATCGGACGCAGATCGTGGTCCAGCAACACAGCCCCATGCATCTGACCAGACAAACCGATGGCTTTCACGCCCGACAGCATGACTTGTCCGGAAAGTTGGTTCAATGCGTCGCGTGTTGCATCCCACCACATGTCAGGGTGCTGCTCGGACCATCCGGGCCGCGGCGAGGACGTGTCGATCCCTACCGAGGACGTGGCGAGAATCCGGTCGGTATCCGTGCAGACAAGTTTGACTGCTGATGTTCCGATATCAATCCCGAGATACATTCAGACCTCTTGCACTGCTCATGTCCGGCTATTGATTTTTTGTCGCGCGCAAAGAATATGTAAAAATATGATAAGATCAAGGCGGCTGGAATCCGCAGGCAGACTGGAATGACCAAGATAAAAAACATGGAAGAGTTCGCGGCCCTCAGCGGGATCTCGCGACCCACGGTGTCTAAGTATTTCCACGACCCCGACAGCGTACGCCCGACAACAAGAGCGCGCATCGAAGAGGCGCTGGAACGGTTTGACTACCGCCCGAATATCTATGCTGTGAACCAGAACCGGAAACTGACCAAGAACATTGGCATCGTCGTGCCCTATCTTGCCGATCCGTTCTTCGCTGAAATTGCCCGGTATCTGGAACAATCCTGCATTGCGGCGGGCTATCGACCGTCCCTGTTCAGCTCACACGGGGAACAAAAACTGGAAAACGAAATTCTGGACGGGCTGCAATCCATGAAACCCGCAGGGGTTTTGCTGGCACCATTGGGGCGCATCTCGGACCGATCCGCAGTCGAAAAATTCTGTGCCAATGTGCCAACCGTCCTGTTCGACAGTAACCTTGATGGTCTTGGGGCAGCTTTTGTTGGCTCGGACAATTTCAGCTTTGTATCGCAGACCGTGGAATACATGACACGGACAGGCGAGCCGCCTTCTTTCTTTGAAATGCGCACACCTGCAAACCCAAACGCAAATAAGCGACGGAAGGCCTATATTGAGGTTATGGAACGCTTGGGGTTCGAGCCTCATATCATCAAAGTCGATGGCAAAGGCTGGGCTTTTGAAGAGATTGGGCATCGGGGCGCTTTGAAAGTTCTGGCAGAGCGTGGGCTGAAGACAAACTCGGTTTTGTGCAGCAATGACCGGCTGGCCATTGGATTTCTTGCGGCCTGTTTTGAACAGGGGATTCGGGTAGGGCGCAAAGATGATTGCACGCTGCGCGTGGCCTCGAATGACGATCACCCCTTTGCAAAGTTTACGTGCCCGTCTCTGACGACTGCTGCACATGACTACGACAACGTTGCGGGGCGCAGCGTAGAGACTTTGTTCGAACTTATTGAAAATGGTGGAGAATTTGAAACACGCAGTGAAACCCTTTTTCCCGCAAGGCTGGTTCTGAGGGATTCTGCATAAACGAATTATTTTAACGCGCGTAAAGTTTTTATTGACGGCGCGACAATTTACGATCTAGGCTCCCTGCACGACATCCAAGCTCAGGGAGGACAGGGATGTATCTGAAGCACGCACTTCGTGCGGCGACTGCATTGACTTTCGTCGCCACGGCAGCGGCCCACGCGCAATCCATTACCATCGCCACTGTGAACAACGGCGACATGATCCGGATGCAGGGCTATACCGACAAATTCACCGAAGCGACCGGCATCGACGTCGAATGGGTGACACTGGAAGAAAACGTGCTGCGTCAGCGCGTGACCACCGACATCACCACCAAGGGCGGTCAGTTCGATATCATGACCATCGGCATGTACGAAACGCCGATCTGGGGCGCGAATGGCTGGCTGGTCCCGTTGGAAGGCATGTCCGCCGAATATGACGTGGACGACATCCTGCCCGCGATGCGCAACGGCCTCAGCAACGACGGCACACTGTATGCAGCCCCGTTCTACGGCGAAAGCTCGATGGTGATGTATCGCACCGACCTGATGGAACAGGCCGGGCTGGAGATGCCTGATGCGCCGACGTGGCAGTTCATCCGTGAAGCTGCGGCAGCCATGACCGACCGCGACAACGACATCAACGGCATTTGCCTGCGCGGCAAGGCCGGTTGGGGTGAGGGCGGTGCGTTTATCACCGTGACCGGGAATTCCTTCGGTGCCCGCTGGTTCGATGAGGACTGGAAACCTCAGTTCGATCAACCCCAATGGAAAGAGGCGCTGACCTTTTTCGTCGATATGATGAATGAGTCTGGCCCAGCGGGATATGCAACCAACGGGTTCAACGAAAACCTCTCGCTGTTCCAGCAGGGCAAGTGCGGCATGTGGATCGACGCCACCGTTGCGGCATCCTTTGTGACCAACCCTAATGACTCGACCGTGGCTGACCAGGTTGGCTTTGCGCTGGCACCAAATTCAGAAGGTGTGGACAAACGTGCCAACTGGCTGTGGGCTTGGGCACTGGCCATTCCTGCGGGCACGCAGCAGGAAGATGCCGCCAAGCAGTTCATCGAGTGGGCAACTTCGAAAGACTACATAGAGTTGGTGGCCGAAAATGAAGGCTGGGCCAATGTGCCTCCGGGTGCACGGACCTCACTGTATGAGAATCCGGAATACCAGAAGGTTCCATTCGCCAAGATGACGCTGGATTCGATCCTTGCGGCAGACCCCGACAACTGCTGCGCGCAACCGACGCCCTATGTTGGCATCCAGTTCGTCGCGATCCCGGAATTCGCAGGCATCGCCACGCAGGTGAGCCAGGAGTTCTCGGCAGTCTATGCCGGACAACAGACGGTGGACGAGGCGCTTGAAAAAGCGCAGGCCTTCACCGCTGAAGAAATGGAAGCCGCAGGGTACTGACGTCTTCTCCCCGCGGGTGGGCAGCGCTCTGCCCCCCGCCTCAACCCTTCCACAACCCGCGTTTTTCTCGCAGGCTAAGCTACGCCTGAACAGAGAGGTCTTGCGTCATGGCTACTCAACATTCCCGATCCGTTGCTCGCCTGATGATGGCACCCGCAGTGATCCTGCTGCTTGGCTGGATGCTGGTGCCTCTGACGATGACGCTGTATTTTTCCTTCAAGAAGTACCTGCCCCTGCGTGGCGGTGATCTGGGATGGGTCGGGTTCGACAACTACGTCCGCTTTGTCTCGTCCAGTTCGTTTTGGCCTGCAGTTCAGGCAACGCTGATGATCGTCGGCGGTGTTCTGGTCATCACCGTTGTTCTGGGCATCCTACTGGCGATGCTTCTGGATCAACCGATGTGGGGCCAAGGGGTTGTCCGCATCCTCGTCATCGCACCCTTCTTTGTCATGCCCACCGTGTCGGCGCTGGTCTGGAAAAACATGTTCATGGACCCGGTCAACGGCCTGCTGGCGCATCTGTGGCGTTTTTTCGGGGCCGAGCCGATCTCATGGCTGTCCGAGGCGTCGATGACCTCGATCATCATAATCGTCTCTTGGCAGTGGCTGCCCTTTGCAACATTGATCCTGTTGACCGCGATCCAGTCGCTGGACAGTGAGCAGTTGGAAGCGGCAGAGATGGACGGCGCACCGGTCCTGAAACGCTTTTACCACATCATCCTACCGCATCTGAGTCGCGCGATCACCATCGTGATCCTGATCCAGACCATCTTTCTTCTGTCGATCTTCGCCGAGATCTTCGTGACCACGGGCGGTGCGTTCGGCACCCGCACACTCACCTACCTGATCTTCCAGCGCGTGCTGGAAAGCCAGAATGTCGGCCTCGGATCCGCCGGAGGTGTCTACGCCATCATCCTTGCCAATATCGTTGCGATCTTCCTAATGCGCATCGTCGGCAAAAACCTGGACGCGTGAGGAGGTAAGACCATGGCCCGCGCCGTCACAACCCGCCGCAAATCGCTGAACACTGCCCTTGCCTGGGCCGTTGGACTGCTGATTTTTTTCCCGATCCTGTGGACGATCCTGACCAGCTTCAAGACCGAGGCGCAGGCAATTGCAAGCCCACCGATTTTTCTGAACTTCAACTGGACGCTTGAGAATTACGCCATCGTGCAGGAGCGCTCGGATTATATGCGGTTCCTGTGGAATTCGGTCATCATCGCAGGTGGGTCGACCGTATTGGGTGTGATCATCGCGGTGCCCGCAGCCTGGGCAATGGCTTTTGTTCCGTCCAAGCGCACCAAGGACATCCTGCTGTGGATGTTGTCCACCAAGATGCTACCTGCGGTCGGCGTGCTGTACCCGATTTACCTGCTGTTCATCCGTCTGGGCCTGCTGGACACGCGTGGAGGGCTGGTCGTCGTCTTGATGCTGATCAACCTGCCGATCATCGTCTGGATGCTCTACACATACTTCCGCGAAATTCCGGGAGAGATTCTGGAGGCCGCGCGGATGGATGGCGCAACTCTGAAAGAAGAAATCCTCTACGTCCTGACACCCATGGCTATCCCCGGCATCGCCTCAACGGTGCTGCTGAACTTCATCCTCGCGTGGAACGAGGCGTTCTGGACGCTCAATCTGACGGCCGTTGATGCGGCACCGCTTACGGCTTTCATCGCCAGTTACTCCAGCCCCGAGGGCCTGTTCTTCGCCAAGCTCAGCGCGGCCTCGACCATGGCTATCGCACCGATCCTGATCCTTGGCTGGTTCAGCCAGAAACAACTTGTACGCGGCCTGACCTTCGGCGCTGTGAAATAAGGAACACGACACATGGGACGCATTCAACTCAAGTCCGTGACCAAAAGCTTCGGCGACGTGCAGGTCATCCCGCCACTGGACCTAACCATTGAAGATGGCGAGTTCACCGTCTTCGTCGGCCCCTCGGGTTGCGGCAAGTCCACCCTTCTGCGCCTGATCGCGGGTTTGGAAGACATCACCTCAGGCTCCATCGACATTGACGGTTCGGACGCCACAGACGTGCCGCCCGCCAAACGTGGATTGGCGATGGTGTTCCAGTCTTACGCGCTCTACCCGCATATGACAGTGCGCAAGAACATCGCTTTTCCCTTGCGCATGGCCAAGCTGGATCAGGCCGAGATCGACAAACGCGTCGAAGGCGCTGCAAGCGTTTTGAACCTGACCGACTATCTGGACCGCCGCCCCGGCCAACTGTCCGGTGGTCAGCGCCAGCGCGTGGCAATTGGCAGGGCGATTGTTCGGGAACCGGCGGCGTTCCTGTTCGATGAACCTCTTTCAAACCTCGACGCGGCGTTGCGCGTAGGTATGCGGTTGGAAATCAGTGAACTGCACGAACGTCTTGCAACGACGATGATCTACGTGACCCACGATCAGGTGGAAGCCATGACTATGGCTGACAAAATCGTTGTTCTACAGGCCGGCGTGATCGAGCAAGTCGGCAGCCCGCTGGAGCTATACCGCACACCGCGCAATCTGTTCGTAGCTGGCTTCATCGGCTCGCCAAAGATGAACTTCATCGAAGGGCCAGAAGCGGCAAAACTCGGCGCTCAAACCATTGGAATCCGGCCAGAACATATTGCTGTCTCAGAAACGGAAGGTGAATGGTCTGGGGTTGTAAGTGTTTCAGAGCACCTTGGATCCGACACCTTTTTCCACGTTCACGAAACCGGATTGGCGGAAACGATCACCGTCCGTGCGGATGGCGAGGTTGGGTTCCGCCATGGGGACCGCATCCACCTGACACCAAGGGATGACGTCATTCACCGGTTTGACGCAAAAGGTCTGCGGATCGAATGAAACGGCTGGCAGGCAAAACCGCCCTGATCACCGGGGCCGCGCGCGGCATTGGATTGGCGTTTGCCGAAGCATATGTGGCAGAGGGCGCCCGCGTAGCTATAGCCGACATTGAAATCAAGCGTGCGCAGGACGCAGCCGCCGGGATAGGCGAGGCCGCCTTTGCTATCGAAATGGACGTAACCAGCCAACAGAGCATAGACGCAGCCGTTGCCAAGACGGCCTCACTTCTCGGCCCCATCGACATATTGATCAATAACGCAGCCATCTTCTCAGCGGCACCCATCGTCGAAATCGAGCGCTCAGATTACAACCGTGTTTTCAACATCAACGTCGCGGGCGCCCTGTTCACAATGCAAGCCGTTGCGCGCCATATGATCGAGCATGGAACCAAGGGTCGGATCATAAACATGGCATCGCAGGCCGGGCGCAGGGGCGAACCTTTGGTCGCTGTTTACTGTGCCAGCAAAGCCGCGATTATCTCCCTCACGCAATCTGCGGGACTGAACCTGATCTCTCATGGGATCAACGTGAACGCCATTGCCCCAGGTGTCGTCGACGGCGAGCATTGGGACGGTGTCGATGCTTTCTTCGCAAAACATGAGGGCAAACCGCTTGGTCAAAAGAAACGCGAAGTGGCGGCATCCGTTCCGTACGGCCGGATGGGTCGCGCCGACGATCTGACCGGGATGGCGGTGTTTCTAGCCTCGGATGAGGCCGAATACATTGTCGCACAAACCTACAACGTCGACGGCGGAAACTGGATGAGCTGATGGACCCTCTGGCGAACGCAAATCTCCCGGTCAGGTTACAGCGCAACACCCTGCCAGACCTGCCAGAAAGTGTTGGGACGCCCGCGTATGAACGCGCTGACCTTGCGCCGGGCATCGTTCACATCGGGCTTGGTAACTTTCATCGTGCGCATCAGGCTTGGTACATTCACCAACTGATGCAGCAAGGTCTGGCCTATGACTGGGCGATCATTGGGGCCGGTGTACGAAACTATGACGCCAAGATGCGAGAACGCCTGCTGGAACAGGACTGCCTGACAACGTTGATCGAGCTGGATCCCAACGGGATAACAGCAGAGGTAATCGGGTCGATGATTGATTACCTGCCGATTGAACCCGGCAATGGTACTTTGATCCAATGCATGGCCGAGCCATCCACGAAAATCGTGTCAATGACGGTAACGGAAGGCGGGTATTTTCTGAACGCCAATACCGGTACGCTCGGCCTTGATCACGAAGATATTCGGTATGATGCGAAAAACCCGGATCAACCCCGTACGGTTTTTGGCGCAATCGTTTCGGCCTTGAAAAAACGCCGGGACACAGGCCTCAGACCATTCACCGCGTTAAGTTGCGACAACCTTCAGGGCAATGGGGCAATCCTGCGAGAATGCGTTGTCGGGCTGGCGCGCCTGTCTGACACTGATCTGGCCGAGTGGATTGACCGAAACGGCGCGTTCCCCAATTCCATGGTGGATTGCATCGTTCCGGCAACCACAGACCAAGTGATATCGCAGTGCCGCGCGCTTGGCGTCGACGACCGCGCGCCGGTCTCTCACGAAAACTTCCGTCAATGGGTGGTCGAAGATGATTTCTGCGCAGGACGACCGCCACTCGAAAAGGTTGGGGTAACGCTGACCCGCGATGTCCATAGCTACGAAACAATGAAACTGCGCATATTGAACGGCGGTCACCAACTGCTTGCGAATGTCGGTGAAATTCTAAATGTTTCGACAATATCCGATTGTATGTCAGACCCGGACATCCTGGCATTTTTTCGGAAAGTTCAAGCAGATGATATTTTGCCGTTTGTCGAAGCCGTTCCCGGAACGACCCCGAAAGAATACCTAGAGTTGGTTGAGAAGCGGTTTGCAAACACCGCAGTTCATGACACGACGCGCCGGGTTGCGTTCGACGGATCGGCACGGCATCCGGGTTTTCTGCTTCCATCGCTGCGCGATGCAACGGCATCTGGGTCTTTCGCAAATGGGCTTGCACTTGCCGAAGCTTTCTGGTGCCGGATGTGTGCGGGTATTCGTGAAGACGGCTCGGAGATTGAGCCCAACGATCCGCAATGGGACACCCTGCACAAAGCTGCTTTGGTCTCTAAAGCCGATCCGGAAGCATGGCTCGAACAGCGTCAGTATTACGGCGACCTCGGGCGCGGAACGCGATTTGCCGAAGTCTTTGCCATGTGGCTGAACGCGATTTGGCGGAATGGGAGCCGGGCAGCTATAGCTCGATACATCGCATGATTGATCCGGTCACTTAAGGCGAACTGGCAGCCGTGTTTCGGGGTATCGGTTTCGATTTCAGCACCATTTTATCAGTAAAATGGTCAGAACTTGGCGATACAATTGGCCAACGGGGAATGTTGCAAAAACAAACCCTACATCAAAGCAGCAGCTTCGCGTGCTACAGTTTGAAAAGCTTGATAGGTTTGAAATCGTCTTTGATGAAGATCTGAAATCCGTCCGCCCGAGGGCCGATAAACATCAGAAACGCGTGACATCTCTGACATACATTTGGACAAACTCGCACCGTGCTGTCCGGCTGCGCAGGCCCCAAGGATCGCCGCGCCTAAAAGAACCGGCTCTTCAGTTTCCGGGCCAGAAATTGAGATGCCCGTTGTATCCGCCAAAAGCTGCCGCACGGGCTCTTGTCGGCTGGCCCCTCCGGAGACAACTATGTTCGAGATTTTGGCATTGTGTTCCGCCTGCGTTTCGATGATCTGCCGCAGCCCGTAGCCCAACCCACAGAGACCTGCGATATAGAGGCTGACAAGACTGTCCAGCGATGTGTCCATGTCCAGCCCTGCAATCACCGCGCGTGTGCGCGGGTCGGCAAACGGTGCGCGGTTGCCGAGGAACTCGGGAACAACATGCAAGTCACGGGCGAGGTCAACAAGATGGCCAGAGCTGTCGACCATTTCCGTTGCCTTCGTCATCAGCCAGTTGGGAACGGAAAGGTCCGCATTTTTGGCGTGATCTGCCGCTTGCTGGACTGCGGGGTGCATCGCAATCAGCCGCTCTATTCCAACGCCAGCAGCGGACTGACCACCTTCATTCAGCCACATGCCCGGCAGCATTGCCGAGTAGTACGGACCCCAGACACCAGGAACAAAAGTAGGATTAGCGGTTGTTGTCATTGTACAAGAAGATGTCCCGAACACATACGCCATGTTTTCGATCGCAGGACCAAGCCCCTTTGCGCCCACCGTTCCGACACCGCCAGCATGAGCGTCGATCAACCCGGCGGCCACAGGGGTACCCGCGACAAGACCAAGCGATTTGGCCGCATCGGCAGTAAGTCCATTCGCCAAAGGCTGCCCTGGGTCGACAATTTCATTGCCAATGCGACGAAAGCCTTCTTCCGCCAGTTCGCCTAGACCTGTTTGTTTGAAAAAGCTTTCATCCCAACCGCCGCTTCGCGCGACGTAGGTCCATTTGCATGTCACCGTGCAACTTGACCGCGCCGTAAATCCTGTGGCCTTCCATGTCAGGAAATCCGTCAGGTCAAAGAAATGCTCGGCAGCAGTAAATGTTTCGGGCATGTGGCGTTTGAGCCAAAGAAGCTTCGGTAACTGCATTTCGGGTGAAACAGCTCCGCCCACATAAGCCAGAACAGCATGCTTCGTTGCGTTGATTTCATCCGCCTCTGCCATGGCACGATGATCCATCCAAACGATGATGTCCCGCGCTGCGTCCCCGCTGGATCCCACGGGTAACGGTGCCCCGTTCTTGCCTACAACGACGAGAGAACATGTGGCATCGAACCCGATGCCGGCAACATCCTTCAGGTCGACGTTGCTCTGGCCCACTGCTGCTTGCACAGCCTTGCAGACTGCGGACCAAGCTTGCGTCGAGGATTGTTCGACAATATCCGCGCCTTCTTGAAACAGCGCAAGTTCACACACACCGCAGCCTTGCAGGTGACCTTCTGAATCGAATATTCCTGCGCGCGCACTGCCGGTCCCGACATCAACCCCCAAGAAAAATCGCATTGTACCCGTCTCTTCCGCTTTCTCTGGCGTTGTTAGTTGCGTGGCCTCGCAACATCGTTGCTGCCCTCGGACTCAGGTCCAAAACCATACTTCATACGCTGCATCTGATCGATAACACGTGACATTTCATCGTCCGACAATACCGGTGGTTCCCCCAACGGCAACGCCTGCACGTAAAGGCGCGACAAGGTCTCGACTTCAGTCGCCAGCCAAAGAGCTTCGTCCAAAGTCTTGCCAATCGCGATCTGCCCGTGTTGGGCCAATAGACACGCGGTTCGGTCCTTAAGCGCAGTCAGCACCGCGTCAGACAAATCCTGAGTCCCAAAGGTTGCGTATTCTGCGCAAGGAATCGTTGTGCCCCCGGCCACACCGACCATGTAGTGAAACGCCGGAATCTGACGATGGTGACAGGCAAGCGTGGTTGCGTAGACCGAGTGACAGTGCAGCACCACATCGATATCCGTGCGCTTTTGCAAAATATCACGGTGGAACCGCCATTCCGACGATGGCCTGCGCCCGACATAGGTGCCCTCGAAATCCATCTCGACCAGATCTTCGGGTTTCATCTTGTCATACGGCAGAGATGATGGCGTGATCAGGAACCCGCGCTCGAAACGGGCCGACAAATTGCCTGCCGTACCCTGATTAATTCCGGTGGCATTCATCTTTAGGCATGTCTCGACCATGCGCTCGCGCAATTCTCGTTCAGTCATTGAGGCGGGCTCCTTGTTCGTTTGCGGCCTCGCGCCACTGCATCGCGTATTCTGCCAGACCAGGCATCACAATAGGGGTTACCGGATCAAGCGCCAGAGGTGGCGGTGAAGATCCAGAGTGTTTGCAAGCCAGTTGCAACGCACCTGCGACAACACCATGCGTTTCATGTGACGCTTCGGTCCGACGTTGCGGGCGCAGAGCAGCAACAATGGGCGCATAAAGCGGCTCATTCAGAAAGGTCCCATCCAGAATAAGCCTGTCCCCACCGTTCAACACATCAGAACAGGTCACTGTCAGCAACGCCGAATGAAGCACCGCCAGCGCTTTGCGTTCTAACTCGTCTGCCGGAGGTGCCCCAACGAAATGCCCTTGCCTTGCCGAGCCGGGAAACTGCCCTTCGTTTTCTCCAAAACTTGGTATCGCCATGGTTCCGCGTCTAATCAATCGTTCCAAGACCTTGCGATCGGCAGCCTGTTTATCGGGGTCTGGTCCTGCTATGGCCGAGAATTCGCGCCCACCCATCGTCAATGCACCTCCGACCGGGTCGCCATCCATATCGGCGTTGATTGTTGTTCCGCGCGTTTGATCAAGACTTGCAATGTCTGCTTCGCGCGACAATGCAACCACCCAAGTACCCGTGGAAACAAGTGTAAAGTCGGCAATCTGAGAAGCCAGATACCGGAAGAAATTCGCGGAAGAGTCATGCGCGCCAGTCAGTACAACCAGGTTTTGAGGCATCCCGAAACGCTGCACCAGAGTGTTGCGAACCGGTCCAAGCGGTTCCCAGGCCGCCCGAAACTCTGGGATCAATCTCTGCCAGCCATGGTCTTGAACTATTGGTGTCCAGCGGCGGCGCGGGACGTTCCACAGATGCGACTGCGCGCCCATCGCAGAGTATTCCGAAGCCGCAACACCCGTCAGCCACCATCCCCAGAATTGCGCAATATTCAGAAAATGCCGGGCCTTTCCGAACTCAGTTGGACAGGCACGCTCCATCCATAGCAACTGTCGGGCGGAGTGAGTGGAAGCCATCATTACCGGACTGCCACGGTCCTCGAACGTTCCCGCCTTTCTGCGATATTCCACATCAATTTCGGGTGGACATGCCTGTTCATAGTCGATCATGGGCAAGACGCATCCGGAGCCGGTGCTATCCGGATCGGAACCCACAAGCACACCGCCCGAACCGTGACCAACGGGAACAATCGTCCGAATTGGGTGCCGTTGGCAGAGCTCGCAAAGCGTGCCGATAAGCCAGGCTGCGATACCATCCAGGTCGTGAAACCGCCAAATCTGGCCATCCAGCACAGTGTTGGGGGTCGACCAATTCTCCAGCAAAGTGCCATCTTCGCTGGCGACCCAAAGTTCGACATTGGTTTTACCAACGTCTAGAACCGCGATATCTCCCTTGCCCGTCAACGCCTTACCACGGGGGTAGTGGGACGGCCTCTCTCATGTCCGGGTGAACCTTGCACCGCAGTCATATGAGCCGATATTGGGCGGCCTTGTTCCTGAGGAACGGCAAACCCTTGTCCATAACATCCTTGAAAGAAGGGGCAACGGGTCGCCAAATCGCCAGCCCGTACCCGATCTGTGGCGGCATATTGATGAAACTCTCCATTGCGAGCCCGCCCTTGAACCCAATCGCCGCCAAAGTGGCGTAGATCTCGTCCCAATCACAGGTCCCCTCGCCCGGCGTGCCGCGGTCACTTTCCGACAAATGAATGTAGCGCAGGTGTTCGCGTGCATCGAGGATACCGTTGCCTGCGCCCTTCTCTTCGATATTCATGTGATAAGTGTCGAGATGGATGAAAATATTATCGGCACCTACTTTCTCGATCATTTCAACTGCCTGCCAGCCCGTATTGATCAAGTGGTTCTCATAGCGATTCACGGGCTCGATACCAAAGGCGATGCCCAGCGTTTTTGCGTGTTTCGCGGCGCCCTCCAAGGCGCGGGCGATATTGTCATACTCGGCCTGAGTGGGCGGCACACCCGTGCGTTCTCCGATCCCACCGTACGTGACGCCGGACAGGGCTTCTGCGCCCATCTCCTTGGCTTTGTCCATAGCGTTGACAAGGTGCCCGATTGCGCCATCGGGATTGACCGAGGCCCAGTTTTGATCGGGCAGCCCCAGCGAGCAGACAGCCCGCATCTCGTGTTTTTCAAGTAAGTCACGCGTATGGGCCGCGTCGACAACGCCTGTATCCAGCAGGGCAATCTCGATGAAGTCCATCTGATAGGCGGCGGCGGCGGGTATTGTCCGCTCGGCCCCATCGCGATCCCAGTGCATTGTCCACATGCTGGTATGTACGCCGAAACCTTCCATAATCATGTCCCTCTTCGTCGTTTTAATTGCCATCGCGCGCCAACCCACCGCAACGCCATCACGCCAATCAGAAACAAACCCCAGACAGCCGTAGACAGATGCTGGTTGGCACCGATCAGGTTCAGACCTGATGAAAGAGCTTGCAGAATAATCAGGGCCAGGACCACTGGCAGCACGCGCCCGAACCCTCCGAACGGATCAATCCCGCCCAGAAAACACGCCAGAACAGTTACCAAAAGCAACGCCTCACCATGGCCGACACGGACTGAATTGAAGCGCGCTGCCATCAGGATGCCCGCCACAGCGCAGATCATGCCTGAAATGGCATAGATCAACACAAGGGTACGACGTGTCGGCAGCCCGGAATACTCAGACGCCTGAATGTTCGAACCGATCATGTAGACCGAGAACCCGTGCCGCGTGCGTTTGAGCATGATGTGCCAAACGAGCGCGGCCAACAGGAAGATGATCATCGGAACCGGAATGCCCAGAAAACTGCCGTGACCCAGTACATTCATATATTCCGGGAACCCCGAAATATCGCCGCCGCGCGTCAGAAATTCACCCAAACCACGCAGGAAAATCATCATGGCCAGCGAAACCAGAATGGGGTGCGCGCCCACATAAGCCACCACGAGTCCCATGACGGCGCCGGAAGCGGCACCAGCCAGCAAGGCAAGCGCTGCTCCAAGAACGAAAGCCCCTGGCCCCGCTTCGGCCCCTCCGAACGCGATGAGAACCCACGCCAATGCGAGCCCCGAGATGTTGGCCTGAAAGATGATCGCAAGGTTCAATCCGCCAGACAGGATCGGCACAAGCATAGCCAATGTCAGCAAACCCAATACCGGCATCTGAAAAGCCATCGAGCGTAAATTAGCGCCCGTCAAAAACAACGGTGTCGCCAGGGAAAACGCCAGAAAGACCAAGCCGAGAAAGACAAGCAATGGTAAGGTTTCGGCCCCAAGTGCCGCATGTATCCGTTCGCGCAGGTTCATCCCGTTTCTGCCTTTGCAACACTAGTGGCAGCACGCGGACGCCACCCAAAACTCAGGTTCGATGACGAAATCGCCAACAGGATGGCAGCGCCGATAATCATCTGGAACGCAAAGGGAGAGATCCCCAGAAGGTTCAGACCGTTTTGCGTGATCGCGACAAACATAACCCCCAGAATGCATCCAAAGACGGTGCCACGACCGCCGCCTAATCGGGCGCCGCCAAGCACAACCGCGGCCAACACGTCCAACTCTCGACCGTAAAGCGCATTTGGCACCACCTCTTGCGCAATGTTTACCTGCATCAACCCACCGATCCCGGCCATCATTCCGCACCATCCAAAGGCGACGATCTGCATCTGCCAGATATTCACACCCGCACGCCGAGCGCCCTCGGGATTATCGCCAAAAGCATAAAGCTGGCGACCAAGCGTAGTCAGGCGAATGAGACCCCAAGTCGCGACCACACAGACAATCATGACAGCAACCGAGAGATTCAGTTCTGACCAGGTCCCGTCCGCCGCCTGCCTTTCGAAGATGAAGATGCGGTCGGTCCACCAATCCGGCAGGTTGTAGATGTTTCGGCCTTTGGTGAAGAACATCAGCAATCCAAAGAACGCATTGAACGTGGCGATGGTGATAACGATGGAAATCACCCGAAATCCGTGGATCAAAAGCGCGTTGACCAGCCCGAGACCGATCCCGAGCAGAGCTGCAACGAAAAAACCAATCGCCCAATTGCCGCCGCCAATGCTCATGAAAACCTGAGCTGCCACGTATTGAACAACCGAAGCAGCCACCGCAAAGGAAATATCGATCCCGCCAGCAATAAGGACAACCAGCAAGCCGACCGCCCAGATCAGATTGACTGCGTTATTGTTCAACAGCGACGTGACATTTCCCATTGTCAGGAATGTGTCGGTGCCAAACGACAAACCGAAGATCATCAAAAGCAGGACGACGCTGAGGCGCGCTTCGACGGGGTGTGTTCGAAAGTGGTCACGCATAGATACGTGCCTCTAGTTCAGACACGCTGGTGGTGCGTGGATCGTATTCGCCCACAATCTGCCCATCCGCCATGTGAAGGACACGATCCGAATTGAACATCGCTTCGGTCACTTCGTCCGAGATCAGAAGGATCGCCAGTCCCTCATCGGCCAACTGACGCACAATCTTAAATATACCGGCCCGCGCCCCGACATCCACACCGACAGTCGGACTGTCCAGGATCAAAAGCCGTGGTTCGGTTGCCAGCCATTTTGCCAAAACAACTCTTTGCTGGTTGCCTCCTGATAGTGTCGAGACCGCATCTTCCGGCCTTCCAATTTTCACGGCAAGTTCTCTGATCCAGTGCCCAACAAGGTCGGATTGGCGTTTGGGAGACAACAAGCCAAGGCCATTGAGAATGCGGTCAAGCACAGAAATAGCGGTATTGTCCGCAATGGATTGCGGCTGGATAAGTCCTAAAGACAGGCGGTCTTCGGATACATAGGCAACACCGCGTGCGATGGCCTCGCGAATTGAGGCAAAGCGGACCGGAGTACCCTCCAACCGGATTTCGCCCACATCCAACGGGTTCATTCCGATCAGTGCGTGGGCAAGCTCTGTTCGGCCAGCTCCGATCAAGCCGGTAAGGCCAAG
The DNA here is from genome assembly GCF_013034525.1 of Ruegeria sp. HKCCA5929. NCBI lineage: Bacteria > Pseudomonadati > Pseudomonadota > Alphaproteobacteria > Rhodobacterales > Roseobacteraceae > Ruegeria > Ruegeria sp. HKCCA5929. The sequence goes on along the minus strand of NZ_WQGE01000003.1, from coordinate 99,664 downwards.
CACCTCTCCGCGTCGGATGGTCAGGGAGACATTCTGGAATTCGCCTTGTCTGCTTACCCCTTCAACTTCCAGCACGGGTTCCGCCTGTGCGCGGTCCTGCGCATTGACTGTGTGCTCCAACAACGCCCCGGTCATTAGTTCACCAAGACGGGATTGTGTCATGTTTTCCGTAGAATACACGCCGACAAGCTTACCGTCGCGCAGAACTGTGACACGCTCAGAAATGTCGATAACTTCGGCCAGACGGTGACTGACAAAGACAACAGCGATCCCTTGTGAGGATAGCGTGCGTACCACCTCTAGCAATGCATCTGTTTCGGTTTGGGTCAGCGAAGCTGTCGGTTCATCCATGAACACCAGCCGGGCTTCACCCATCAATGCACGGGCAATGGCAACGATCTGGCGTTGCGCGATCGGTAGGTCTCCCAGACGGGTATCAAGGTTCAATGGTACATGCAATCGATCAAGAATCGATTGGACATGGCGTCTGTAGTGGCTTCCAAAAGTCAGGCGCGGTATCAGCCCGACCATCTCATCAAAAGCGATGTTTTCCGCCACTGTCATATGCGGAAACAGCGCAAGATCCTGCCATATGACGGCAATACCCAACGCCCGCGCTTTTGTTGGAGAAATCGTAGTAAAGCTGTGGCCGAACAATTCCAATTCAGCACCGGGATCAGCTGTATAAACCCCTGTAACGATCTTGATCAGCGTTGACTTTCCGCAGCCGTTTTCTCCGGCAAGGCAATGCACCTCGCCCGGCCGCACTTCGAAATCGACGGATTTCAGCGCTTTTACCCCGCCGAAGGTTTTCGAGACGTTTCGCAGCCTCAACGCCGGGGCCGTATCAGGATCAGTTTTCATTGTGTTCTATGCCTGAGTGGAGACCCACGTGTCGCAGGTCTCCAAACCGTCGAAACACGACCTCAGAGACCTTTCGCAGCCAACTCGTCGACTGTGCTTTTATTGATCTCCAAAAGGTTGTCCGTGATGATGTTGCGGGTCGCTTCATCCGGGCTAACAACACCCAAACCTTCAATCTCGGTGCCTTCGGTGATTTCCTCTCCATTCACAAGCATATCACCCAAGGTGACAAAAACACGGCCTGCCTCGGCCGGATTCCACATAAACCCACCGGATATGACATCATCTTTCAACAGTTTCTGACCCTGACCCGGCGAGAACGGGCCAAGCACGTGGACCTTGCCACCCAGACGACGTTCTTCAATCGCGCGCCCTGCCCCAATCGGACCCTGGCTTCCAAAAGCAAGGAACCCGCGCAGATCCGGATTTGCCGCGATGAGATCAAGTGCGGTGGAACGGCTGTCATCGACACTTTCTGCTACGCCATAGCGATCACCAACCGGCTGCAGCTTTTCGGAACAGTTTTCGGCCAGCCAGGCGATACCTGCATCCGCCCACGCGTTGTGTAGTGGTACGGTCAGTGACCCGACATAGACAGCGTAGGTACCGGGCTCTTCGGTTTTCTCGCACAGCAATTTGGCATGTGCCTCTCCAAACCCATCTGCTGAGGCCAGCTCGAAGTTCCAGTCCACATTGTTAAGGCCCGGACCTTCATGTGCAATCACCTTGATCCCGGCATCCATGGCTTTTTGCAATACGGGTTCAAGCGCGGCCTCATCATTTGGCACCACCCCGATCACATCAACGCCCTTTGCGATCAGATCTTCGATTGCACGGACCTGAAGGGCTGGGTCGGCAGACGTCGGACCAATCATTTCGGCACTGACACCCAACTCACCGGCGCGCTCTTTGATGCCTTCTTCCATCGCGTTGAACCAGGGAATCCCTCCGATCTTTACTACGATTCCCATCGTGGTCTCGGCAGCAGCCGAGGTCGCTGTTAGGGCAAGTGTGCAGACAGAAGCTGCGAGTATCATTTTTGTCTTCATAACTTCCTCCCTAATTGGCCAGCGCCAAACAGCAGCACTCGGCCTATAAATAATTGCACCATCGGTTGTTCTTTGTTGCGCAATCGATGGTGCATAGGCTATATTGAAACCGCTAATTTTGTCAAAGGGATATATTTTTGGCGAAAACCGATACAAATAAGCAGGTCACGATCTACGATATCGCGGACCGCGCAGGCACTTCGGCAAGCACGGTCGGGGCAGTACTAAACGGATCCTGGCGCAACCGACGCATCAGCGAAGAGCGTGCAAACACCATCCGAAAACTGGCAAGCGAGATGGGGTATGCACCAAATATGCAGGCGCGTGCGCTGCGCAGTGTCAGATCAAGCATGATCGGTATGATCATCCCAATGTATGATAACCGCTATTTCGGAGCCATCGCAGAGCGCTTTGAATCAGCCTCGCGCGCCAGGGGCCTGCTACCGATGACCTCGTGCACGCATCGCGAACCTGAACTGGAATTGGCCACCGTCAGGCAAATGCTGTCCTACAACGTGGATCACATTGTGTGCACCGGCGCATCCGATCCCGATGGTATTGCCGAGATTTGCCGTGCGCAGAACGTGCCGACGATCAACCTTGATCTGCCGGGAACTGCTGCACCTTCCATAATATCCGACAATTACAGCGGCGCATATAAGCTGACCGAGGCATTGATTGAACGCGCTGATGCGAAAGGGCTCAACTGGCAAGATGAGTTTCTGTTCGTTGGGGGACGTCCGACTGACCACAACACAAGTGAACGGATACGTGGCTTTAGAGACGCGTTCACACGTGCTGGCGCGCGTCCGATAGAAGACAACATCCTGGCTTGCGGCTATGCAGCGTCGAAATCCAAAGCAGCATTTTCGGCAAAAGTGAAAGCTTCGGGCCGCATGCCGACGGCTATGTTCGTAAACTCTACGATTTCATTGGAAGGTGTCTTCGAGTGGTTGGCACAGAATGACAGAGCCGCGCTGGACACAATTCTCTTTGGAAGTTTCGACTGGGATCCATTTGCGCAATATATGGCACAAAACCTGTTCTCGGTTCGCCAGGATGTCACCGCCATGGTGGACACCATGTTCCAGGTCATCGACAACGCAGCGCCATACGGTTCCGACGTGATACACATACAACCGATTGTAATGTCTGAAGGTACGTAAACGAACCGGAACCCTGCCTTTTGCTTCCGCAGATCACTTGAGAAAGTGACGTGATCGGCCTTCGCAATGCACTTTGTTCGCCTTTCGCATGTTTCAAAATTTGTGTCCGTGAACTTTTGTCGTTCTAAAAACACGATGCGCAATTCCGCAACCTAGGCTCAGAACACATTGAGTTCTGCCTCGTCGAAGCGTCCACCTGCCAACGAAACGAACAAACTAGCGCACCCAAACGGTCTGTATCAGCCTTTCCCTTAGCGTCTGAAACGCAGCATAGAGTACGGGGATCATCAGCAGGCCCAATGTGCTATCCACCACCATGCCAAATAGTACCGGGTAACCGATGGACACGCGCGCCTCTGCACCGGCACCGCTGGACAATACCAACGGCAGAACTCCGACGATGAAACACAGACCCGTCATCGTCACAGGACGAAACCGGATTTCGGCAGCTTTGATCGCCGCCTCGTGAATATTGGTGCCGGAACGCCTTTCCTGATTGGCGAACTCAACAACCATGATGGCCTTTTTGACCGCCAGCCCGATGAGCAACACCATTCCAATCTGCGCGAATATGTTGCTTGTCAAAAACGGAAACAGTGCCAACGGAATAAGCGCGCCCAGCAATGCAAAGACGGCCGACGTGATGATCGACAAGGGCAATATCCAGCTTTCATACAGAACCACCAGAAACAAGTAGGCCAGTATCAAGGCAGACAACATGATAAATGGCACCATGCCATGAGATTCTACTTCTTGCTGCGTCACACCGGACCACTCGATCCCAAAGCCGTCCGGTAGTGTTTTGTCTGCAATCTCTTGAATCGCTTTGATGCCCGCACCTGAACTGACCCCTTCGGCCAATTGCGCGCTGACAGACGCTGCAGTGAAAAGGTTGTACCGGGGGATCGTGTCTGGCGCGAGTACCGGCTCACTGCTCAGAAAATTTCGCAACGGCAGCGACTCGCCCGAACTGTTTTTGACATAGATGTTGTCCACATCCTCCAGTGTTTGACGAAATGGCGCATCAGCTGAAATGACGACCCAATAGACCCGATCGGACACGATAAAGTTGTCGACAAAAAACGAGCTGAGATTGGCTTGTAGCGCCGTGAATATGTCAGACACGCTTACGCCAAGTGTCTCGGCCCGGTCCCGATCCACTGACAGATGATACTGTGGTGTCTGACCCGAAAAACTACCATGTGCGCGGGTAAATTCGGGTGCGGCATTCAACGCGGTCACAAATGCGTTCATCACCGCATCCAGTTGCACACCGTCCCCTTTTTCATACTCCAAAAGCTCGACCGAAATTCCGCCCGCCGATCCTAGCCCGTGGATTGTTGGGAACGGAAACACATAGCTTTCCGCCTCTGGCAGGGTGGCCAGCTGTTGGTCCAGGTCTCGCATAATCGCATCCCAGTGCAGATCCGGGCTGGTGCGTTCGTCCCACGGCTTAAGAGTAACAATCGCCATACCGACATTCGACCGGCCACCTGCCAGCATGCTCGCCCCGGACACCGTGGTGACAGTGTCCACACCGGGTGCTTTTTCGATCACCGTACCGGCCTTGGCCATAAAGGCCTGTGTACGCTGTAGCGAGGCACCATCAGGAAGCGTCATAGCCGAGAGCAGAACACCATTGTCTTCTTGCGGGATAAGGCCGGTTGGCACCGTTCTGAACAGATAAATTGTCGCCCCGATACAGGCGGCGAAAAAAAGCAGTGACACCGCGATGTATCTTAACATCCACGACACCAAACGCATGTACTGCCGCCTACCCCATGAAACCGCCAACGGCACAAAACGCAATGGACCAATCGGTTGCATACCTGATTTCAGGACCATCGCGCACAGCACCGGGGCCAGGGTCAGTGCATTCACCGCCGACAGCACAAAAGCAAAGATAATTGTCGCCGCAAACTGGTAATAGATCGTTCCGGTCAAGCCGGGGAAAAAACAGACCGGTGCAAAGACTGCCGCCAGCACAAAAGTGGTTGCAATGATCGGGCGATTGACTTGTGACATCGCCTTAAGCGTAGCCTCGCGCGGTTCAAGCCTTTCTTCGGTCATGATCCGTTCGGCGTTCTCGATGATGATTATCGCGTCATCGACCACAAGCGTGATGGCGAGGACCAAGGCAAACAACGTGATCATGTTTGCACTGAATCCAATCGCATAAATCAGTGCGATTGCGCCCAGCAGAGAGACCGGAATTGCAATTGCCGGAACAATGGTCGCCCGGATACTGGCCAAAAAGAGAAATGTGACCGCGATCACCAATCCTGCGGTCAGCGCCAGAGTTTTAAGAATATCTTCGATTGAAACACGCACGGCGTCAGTGACGTCATAGGTGATCTCATACGAGACTCCTTCGGGAAACTTTTTTGACAGTTCACCCATCAGGTTGTGGACGCTGTCTGAAATCTCAAGCGCGTTGGCAGTACTCTCCTGATGCACAGCAATGGCCGCCGTGTCCTTGCCATTGAGTTGCGAAGAGCCGCTATAGGTGGCCGAACCGAGCTCGATCCGCGCTATGTCCTCCAGTCGGGTTATCGACCCGTCATCGCCAGTGGAAATGATGATCCGGCCGAACTCTTCCGCGCTTCGCAACAGGCCCTCTGCACGCAGTTTAAACTGGAAATCCGTGCGCGCATCGCCAAATGGCGGAGCGCCAACCTGACCAGCTGCTGCGACAACATTTTGGTTTTTAATCGCATCGGCGATCTCTGACGCGGTGACGTTCAGCGCGGCCATACGAACCGGGTTGATCCAGATCCGCATACTGTATTCCAGTTGACCGAACTGCGTGACCCCACCCACACCTTGCAGACGTTGTAAGGGATCATGCAGGAAATCGGCCGCATAATTACTCAGATATAGTTCATCACGCGAACCGTCCGGCGAGGTCAGGTTGATCACAAGGATCATGTTGCCGGATTGTTTGGTGACCTCGATGCCCTGTTGCTGAACAACGGACGGCAGTTCTGCGCTTGCCAGCGCGATGCGGTTTTGCACCTCAACCGCAGCAACATTGGGATCTGTTCCCAACTGGAACGAAACACTCAGAACATAGCTGCCATCGTTCGAGCTTTTGGACTTCATGTACAACATGCCATCGATTCCGTTCACACGTTCCTCGATGGGAGTGGCCACGGATTCCTGTATCACCTGCGCATCCGCGCCGGGGTACTTTGCAGACACATAGATCTGCGGTGGCGTAATGTTCGGATATTCCGAAATAGGCAAAAGACGCACACAAACCGCGCCGAAGAGAACCATCAAAATCGCGATGACTGCAGCAAAATGCGGGCGATTGATGAAATAGTGAGAGACCAAGCCAAGCCCTAACTCTGACTATCGACCGGTTTCACGAGTAGGCCGTCGTGAATTTTCTGCAACCCCTGCACGACCACGCGATCTCCGTCCTTAAGGCCGGATTTTACCTGGGTTCTGGTTGCCGTCTGAGTGCCAATTTCGATGTCAATACGATGAACCGTGTCTTTGCTATCGACAGAGAACACGAAGTAGCCTTGCTTATCGAACTGAACCGCATTGCGCGGCACAGTCAACACCCTGGAGTCGTCCGGCCCGCTGAGCGTGACGCTGACAAACTGCCCAGGAATGAGAAACCCATCGGGATTTGAGAACGTGGCCCTCAACTCAATAGTATCGGTGTCCTGACTGACACTGTCGCCCACATACGTCACCTTACCTTCTGTCTCGTAGGCCAGACCGTCGGCCAAAGTGATCCGCGTCGCAAGCTTGATACCTTGGGGGGAGATTGATCCATTGCGGCGTTCGCGCAGCAATACAGGCTCACTGACAAAAAAGCTGACCAGAATGGGGTCAACACTTGTGACGGTCGCCAAAACGCCGCTGTCGGTATTGACGATATTCCCTGCATCAATCGCCGACAAACCGATCCGCCCGTCCAAAGGGCTGATGATGTCCGTAAGGTCCAGCGCGATCTGTGCGATCTTCAAATTGGCCTGCGCTTCATCCACCGAAGCCTGACCCTCGTCATAGGCCGCCTTGGCCGTGTCCAGAACGGACTGGGGAACATCGCCTTTCTCAAAAAGCTTCTGCTGCCGGTCGAGTTCCGTCTTGGCGCTGAGCGCAGAAGCCTGGGCACTTTTCAAAGCAGCCTGCGCGCCTTCAACACTGGCCGCATATTTCCTTTTCTCAATGCGGAACAGAACGTCGCCCTTTGTAACGGCCCCCCCTTCGATAAAGTTGACCTCAAGCAGAACGCCTTCCACCCTGGCCTGAAGGTCGACACTCTGATCAGCAACCACACGACCCACGAAGTTATCCTGCTTCTGCAGCTCCTCCAGTTTTGCGGAAGCTACCACCACGCTGGGCGCCGTTGGGTCAGATTGCGCAGCTGCGGGACCCACCAATCCAAGGGCGATCAGAACACTAAGTAACTGGGCCGTTTTTTTCATCCGATGCTCGCTTATCCGCAAGTACATGGCTGCCAGTATACTATTGATGGCTGAAGGCGGCACTGCAACGGAATTCTGGTTTGGCTGAATTGCCGAACCGAAATATGTCACGTGCTTCAGAATACTGAACCGGCGGCAACAGAAACAAATGTGGATCGCATGTCTTTGACTGATGGCCGGGATCCTTTCAGGTATCCCTGCAACAGGAACCGAAACGCTCCGTCCAGACGCATATATAATCGCTCTTGTTCTGTCCGCTCCACTGCCAGAGGTGCCATCATCCCGATCAAAAGCTCTTCGATTTCTGTCACAACGGGCTCAAAAGTGTCGTCAAACATGGCTTGATTGCGGATGTCGTACCAAAGCCTGTGCAGTTCAGCCTCTTGCTGGATCGTCTCGGCGAGAGCATGGCAAAACGCTTTCATCGCCTTGTCCGGCGCTTCGATCCCTTCTACGGCCGAGGTCATCAACTCCACAAAGTGGAGCTTGTATTGACGGACACAGAAAACAAGCAATTCGTCTTTGTCTTCAAAATAGTAGTGCAGGCTACCCAGCGACATATCTGAATGCGCGGCGATGTCGCGCAGCGTGGTGCGCGCATAGCCATAGATTTTCAGCGCGTTGATCGCGCTTTCGGCAATCTCGCGTTTTTTCGCATCGCGCTTTCGGACCTTATGGGTTTTGCGGTCCGCAAGCTTGTTTATCGGTTCTACTTTATTCATCCCAAACCACCTTGGCCGTTCCGTGGCATAGGCCCACCCGCTAGGGGTGGACCAATCCGTTTATGCGCGGATCAGATCCGAGGCTTTTTCACCAATCATCACACAGGGCGCTTGGGTATTGCCGTTTGTGATTTTCGGCATGATCGAGGCATCGGCAACACGCAGGCCGGAAATCCCGTGCACGTTCAGTTCGGCATCAACAACTGCCATTTCATCCGAGCCCATCTTGCAGGTGCCCACCGGGTGATAGATCGTCTGTGCATTACCTCGGATCCAGGCACGTATGTCGTCGTCCGATTGCACTGCAGCCCCAGGAAAGCGCTCTGCGCCGCGGAATTCATCCATGGCAGGTGACATCAATATCTTACGAGCGATCTTCACACCTTCGACCATTACATCGAGGTCTTTCTCGTCTGCAAATGCGTTTGGATTGATGTTGAGTTTGTCTGCCGGATCGCTGGAAGCCAATGTCAGTTCGCCGACAGAGCGGGTTCCCACAACCCCCGGAAGCAACGTGAAACCTTCAGATCCATCGCTGGGGTTTCCAGCACCATCTGAAATGAACCAAGTGGGCGCGAAGTGGAATTGAAGGTCCGGTACAGGGGCATCATCCATAACCGTTAAATAGCCTCCGGCTTCACCGATGTTCGAGGTCAAAAGACCCATCCCCTTCTCCATCAGCAAAGCGCCTTGAGCTTCATCTGTCGCATGGGCCAGTGTCACCGGCTGAGTACACTCGTAAGCCACTGGTGCCATGTAATGATCCTGCAGGTTCTTACCGACACCAGGCAGGTCATGCACAACGTTTATGCCGATCGCTTCTAACTCGGCCTTGGGGCCAATACCGGACAGAAGCAAGATTTGCGGTGACCCATAGGCACCTGCCGACAGGATCACTTCTGAACCAGCTTTTGCTTCAAGTATCTCATCACCAGCTTTGAAACGTACGCCCGTACAGCGATCATCTTCGATGATCAGGTTCTGAACATGCGCTTCGGCCTGGATCACGATGTTGTCGCGCTCCAGCGCTGGGTGCAGAAACGCGCCTGCAGTCGAATTACGGAAACCGCCTTGCTGGGTGACCTGATACAGACCAAACCCTTCCTGTTCCGTGCCCTCATTGAAATCTGTACGCTCAGCATACCCCGCTTCGAGCGCCGCTTTTACCATCGCCTGGCTCAGCACATTCGGATCGCGCTGGTCCGCTACGTTCCAGGCGCCGCCAACGCCGTGGTTTTCGTCTGCGCCACGTTCATTGTTTTCTGACCTTTTGAAGATCGGAAGAAGATCTGCATAACTCCAGCCCGGATTGTCCTTGCCCCAATCATCAAAACAGGCAGGGTTGCCCCGTTTATAGATCATCGCATTGATAGAAGTGGATCCGCCAAAAACCTTGCCGCGCGGGCTGTAATAGACCTTCCCGTCTGAATGTTCCTGCGGGACCGTGGTGTAGCCCCAATCAAGATCGCTCAGGAACAGATTGGGGAAAGCTGCCGGAATATGGATGAACTGGTTTTCATCCGCAGGACCAGCCTCTAACACCAACACAGTTTTGTCTACATCTTCGGAAAGTCGCGCCGCCAATGCGCATCCAGCCGCCCCTGCTCCGATCACAATGTAGTCGTAGATTTCTGCGGATTGTGCCTTGGCATGACGCGCCCCCAAAGCCAATGGCGCAGTGACCGCCACACCCAAAGCGGCGCTCTGACGCATAAACGCGCGGCGCGAAAGGTTCCCTGCACTGAAGGATTTTTGCAGTTTTCCAAGCTTTTCTTGCTTCACGATTTCCTCCCAAAATCTCAGCGTCACGGCTTCGAATCCGGGTGACGCGCAAAAAGTGAAACACATTTTCTGGACATCTGTACAGTTTTTTCGTTCAAGATTGACAAGGTGCCATCTGCTTGCGCTGCAGTTTCTTTTGCCAGTTGGAATGATCGAACGAAACTTTTGTGGACCTGCCTTGATCGCCTGGTTTGGACCTTCAGCGGATACATCACCCAGAACCTTAGAGGTCTGAAACAGAACTGACGGACTGCCCGTACGCAGACCGTTTTCTACTGCGCGTGTTCCAGAACTGTTCGAATTTCTTGGTGTTTTCCGCGTACCTCGCAGTCCTAAAACCAGCAGGTTCAATATTTCCGCAAAAAAGAAAATCAATATGATATAGAGAGATACGAATATGATTTCTTGCAGTGCAATTTCACGACGCAACCGGGCAATCTTGATTTGGGAGGTCAAAAATGCTTCGTACGTTTGGATGTTCTATCACGCTTATACTGGCATCAACGACGGTCTTTGCCGACGCGGTTCCCAGCAAAGAAGCGGCGGAAGGATTATTTTCAGATCAACCGTATTCCCCATATGCCGAGCGCTCTTTTCCTGAACGCCCATTGTGGGGCGACACGCATCTTCACACCGGGCTTTCGCTGGATGCAGGAGCTTTTGGCAACACTTTGCTGCCGGATGAAGCGTGGCGTTTCGCAAAAGGCGAGCAGGTCATTTCTTCGACGGGGCAACCGGTAAGGCTGGCCCGTCCGCTGGATTGGATGGTGCTGACGGATCATACCGACCTGATGGGTTTTGCGCCGGATCTTCAGGCGGGCAAGCCAGGCGTATTGGCTGATCCAAAGGGATTGGAATGGTACGAGGGCTACAAGGCAGGGGGTGAAGAGGCTGGGAAAACCGCCTTCGACATCATCACCAACTTCTCGCAAATGACATTGCCCGAGGTTCTGTTAGAATCTTACAGCCCCGGTGCCGACGCATTTGCTTTCACTTGGGAACACATTGTCCTGGCCGCCGAAAAACACAACGATCCCGGCAACTTTACGGCTTTCATCGGGTTCGAGTGGACATCGGTGCCCAAGGGTTTCAACCTGCACCGGAACGTCATGCTGCGCGATGGGCCAATCCGAGCTTTGCAAATGGTACCGCCAGTCACGCAGCCGCCTTATGGTGATACGGATCCAAAATCCCTTTACGCATGGCTGGAAGAGTATCAGGAAAAGACAGGGGGCCGCGCTGTTGCTTTTGCACATAACGGCAATCTGTCAAATGGATGGATGTTCCCAACCGAAGACACGTATCACGGCGGCAAGGTCGACGAGGAATACGTGGCAGCCCGCGCGAAATGGGAACCCCATTATGAGGTCACTCAAATCAAGGGCGACGGCGAAGCACACCCCTTCCTGAGTCCCGACGACGAATTTGCGGATTACGAGAACTGGGACGTCGGCAATCTGGACATTACCGAGCTAAAGACTGACGATATGCTGGCCGGCGAATACGCCCGAGAGGCCTTGAAACGTGGTTTGATGCTGGAAGAAAAGTTCGGCGTGAACCCCTACAAGTTCGGAATGGGTGGCGCGACGGACAGCCATACCTCTTTGGCCACAGCCGAAGAAGATAACTTCTTTGGGAAATCGGTGAGTGTCGAGCCTTCGGCCTCGCGCATCCAACATCCATTCATTGCCAATGATCTAGGAGAGATTCCCGGCGACCTACTTGTTGCTTCCGGATACACCGCAGTATGGGCTACAGATAACACGCGCGCTGCGATCTTTGATGCATTCAAACGGCGTGAAACCTACGCGACCACTGGGCCACGTATTGGCCTGCGATTCTTTGGCGGGTGGAACTTCGATCAAGCGGATGTTGAAACCCGTTTCCTTGCAAATGTTGGCTACACCAAAGGTGTTCCAATGGGGTCAGACCTTCGCCCTCGCGAGGGTGATGGTGCGCCTTCTTTCCTGATTGCCGCTCTGCGCGACCCGGTTGGTGCAAACCTTGATCGCGTGCAGGTGGTCAAAGGGTGGCTGGATTCAGAAGGAGCCATGCAGGAAAAGGTTTACGACGTAGCATGGTCGGACAACCGAGTTGCCGATGACAACGGTAAGATCCCTGCGGTTGGAAATACGGTCGATGTAGAAACTGCCAGCTGGAGCAACACGATCGGCACTGCCGAACTTGTGACTGTTTGGACTGACCCAGATTTTGATCCGAGTGAGAGGGCGTTTTATTACGTTCGCGCCATCGAAATCCCGACCCCGCGCTGGGTGCTGTACGATAAGCTGCGATTTGGCGCTGAGCTTCCGGAAGACGCAGTGCTTACGCATCAGGAACGCGCCTATTCATCTCCGATTTGGTACACGCCGGCGGAATGATCAGGTCAACACATGAAATTGGATACCGGGGCGGTTACTACGGCCTCGGTTCCTCCTCCAAATCTCTAAGACCTGCAGGACGCTATTCATCCCCTGCGTAGTGTTAGCTCTTAAGAGCTACAGACGTTTTAACCACGTGCGTACCGGATGCCCGTTTCGGTTGCAGTGTTTGTTCTTCTGGTCTTCAACTATACGGTTTCAGAGAGACGCACACGGTATTGATGCATATGCAAGTAATGCGGCTGCATGCGATAATGGATGCGCTGCACGCGTCGTGGCGTGTTGCTGAGATCGACATACTTGCGCTTTTGCGGGACCAGCCCGGTGGATTGCGCCAGATTGGCATGAAACTTGCCGCCTTCGCACCAGCTGTGCTCGGAAGGATCTCCACCAGCTTCCCAGCTCAGCGCTTCTTTGATGAAGGGAATATCAACCGCCTCACAAAACGCACGCGTGACGTCGCCCGGGTTTTCAAGCAGATCATCGCTGTCGATGACAAATGGCCGTTTGCCATGTTTTGCGGACAGCAGGTCGAACAGCGCGCGCTGCTCGGGAAAACCAATCTCAAGCTCGTCGAAATCAGGCCATTTGTCATACATCGACGTGATCGTTTTGGCCGGATCACGGATCAGGAAGGCGTGGGTGAAATGCGACAGAAACTCTTCATCCCACATATGGCTGATGTAGTTCGGGAAATCCTTGATGAAGACCGGGCCTTTTTCGGCACGGGCTTTGATGTCTTCCCAAACACTTTCCAGCGAAAGACCGGGCCGGGTCTCGCCTCCTTCGGGAAAACGCGGCCACATCGGGTTTTCCCCGTGATACCAGGCCTCACCAAAAGGTTCATGCAGGCAATCCAGATCGCCGCGTTGTTTCATCATGTGTTCGAACGCGGTTGATGTGGACCGGGGGATGGCCCAGAGCGCGATGATCTTATGCATGGATCATGTCTCCAAAGTCGCCATCAACTGACCGTGGTAAGATGTTGGAGCAAGGCCCAAGGTCTTGAATAGGCGCCAGTAGAGCGCAGTGTCGTGACCAATGACCGGTTTCCCCAGCCGTTTTTCAAGCTCGGCCGTATGGTGTACCGGGCGGCGGGCTACTCCGTCCGAGGGGCGGCGATAGTTCGACATGCCGTTGATCAGATAAGCATCCACATTCGGGGCCTGCTCGGCGGTGTAGTCGAAGCTCTTCCAGATCAGCGCTTCATCAAAGCACCAGACGCAATCATCGACCTCTTCCTGCGTGGCAAACCAGCCCTGATCAAAGAAATTCCCGGCCCAGACCACGTCAAACCCGGCCTCTTTCAGGAACCCGACCGTGCCCATGTACCAGGAATTGGTGTGATAGCAGGCGTTCAGCGCCACCTTCTCGGCACCGATCTCGCGCAGCGCCTCGACCATGGCGTAACCCGCCATGTGGAAGGGCGTTTCGTATTTGTCGCTGAGCATCTCGCAATGCTGGCGGATGCCTTCAACGCCCAAACCGCTGGCATGCACCCAGTTCGAACCGACCTGCCCGCACACATCGGCATTGTTGATCGCCATGCACTCGACGAACTCCTCAAGCAGGCCAAAGTTCTTTTTCCGCTGATCCAGTCCGTGCTGGTAGCCTGGAACATGCAGCATACGCCCATGTACGCCGACAGTGTCGGGTGCCATGCGGATAAAGTCCGACGGAGCCGCGCAATAGTCGAAAGGCGGGCAGGTGAACCCCACCTGATAGGGAAACAGTTTACGCTCTGGGTTTTCCCACCGTTCAGGTTTGGTGAAAGTGTTCATGTGTCATCTATCCTGTGCGAGGCAGCTCCGCTTGTGCATCCTGAAACAAAGCGCAGCCGCAAATCTATTGCTTTTTCGGCAAGAACTCTTGCCAATTCTGGAAAGAGTTCCGCTGCATTTTGCAGGTTCAAACCGGATGTCAGGCAGGGGCGTTTACCGTTTCGTCTGCCTTTAGCCGGTGCTTAAAAAGATGCTCGTAATGCGGCAGTGCTTGCGCATAGATCTCTTTGACGTGATCCGGTTGATCTTCAACCGAGCCATAGGTGCGCGGCATGGGCTTGAGCCCGCTGGACGCGCTCAGGCTGTCATGCCAGGACCCGTTATCATACCACCCCACTTCGGGCCGCGCGCCGGGTTCCCATGACAAGGCCTCGGGCACGAAGTCCAGACCGACGGCTTTGCACCAGGCCGATACGATACCTTCGGGGTTTTCCAGCAGATCGTCGCTGCCGATCACGGGCGGCGCTTTGCCGTCGCGTTCGGCAATCCGGTCAAAGAGTTTGCGATGTTCCTCGAACCCATACTCGGCCACGACCCAATCCGGGCCGCGCTTGAATATGGACGGGATTGACTTTGAAGGGTCACGGATCAGGAAACTGTGGGTCATCGGGGCGAGAAATTCATCGCTGATATCAGGGGCCAGAAAATGCGGCATGTCCTTGGAAAAGACCGGCTTGTTCCGTGCGGCCTGCAGCATCCGATCATGCACCTTCTGCGTCGTCAGGCCCGGCACGCGTTCGCTGTCTGCGGTCAGGCGCGGCCACGCGGCATCGTCGCCCTTGTACCAGGCTTCGCCGAAGGGTTCGTGGAAACAGGCCATATCGCCCCGCATCCGCATCATCCATTCAAAAGCGGTTGATGTTGTACGGGGCGTGGACCACAGCAGTACAATTTTGTTCATCGCGTTCTCCCTGTTTACCGGTGCATCCATCCTCGCGCGAAGCCGGAAGAATGTTCGGGGCAACGCTGAAGCAGACCGCCGCACAAATCCATTGCTTTTGCTGCCGCGAGGATTATCAATTTGGACATGAGTACGATGCGACGTGTCCCCTCGATGAGCCCGCTCATCGCCTTTGAAGCGGTTGCACGGCTGGGCAGCGTCACGTTGGCAGCGGAAGAGCTGAACACATCGCAATCCGCGATCAGCCGGCACATACGCAATCTTGAGGAACGGTTTTCGCTGGAACTGCTCCAGCGTGACGGTCGCGGGATTGCACTGACGGCGGCCGGCAAAAGCTATCACGCGGCGGTGTCATCGGCCCTGACCAGCCTGCAATCGGCCGAGCATCGACTGACGCAGGCGCAGCGCTCGCTGACCATCGCCTGTTCGTATTCCGTCAGCCATCTGATCATCATGCCCCATTACAACCAACTGCGCCGCCGTGTGGGTGAGAATGTCACAATCAATGTGCTGACGTCGAATTACGAAAGCCAGAGCATGGTCAACGAACCCAATGCCGACGTTGCCATCGGATACAAGTTCAACGGGCCGGGCGGGAAATTGCAAAAAATCCTGCACGAAAGTGTCATCCCCGTCGCCTCGCCCGAGTATATCTTACAGCACAAAGACATCCTCGAAGGACCGATCGAGGGATGGAGCCAACTCCGCTTTCTTGACCTTCCGCAGGGCACGCTCGGTTGGGCAACGTGGAGCGATTGGTTCAGCAATCACAACATCACACCCAACATTGCGCCGGCCGACACGTTCAGCAATTTTGTCTACCTGCTCGAGGCCGCCTCTTCCGGCGCGGGGATCGCGCTCGGATGGCAAGGATTCATTGAGCGCTACATAAAGATCGGCTCTATCCAGACCATCGGCGAACAATGGTATTCCACAAACAACTGCCTGTGGGGGCGGTGTACCCAGCAAGGCCAGAACAAAAGATCCGCCCAGGATTGCCTCGCCTTTCTAACCGAACTTTTCGAAAACGCACCAATGCGCCAAAACTAAACCAAACTGCAAAGCGTCAGGCCCCATCTTCATGCCGCGGAAGAGTTGGAGCGGTCTGCTCCAGCGACAGTTCCGCATCAGAAAAAACCCAAGGCCCCCGAATACCAGGAACACCTTCAGGGCAAATCTGCATACCGCGAGACTGAATTTGCGGATCCTCAAAAGCCTCTCGGATCGAATTGATCGGACCTGCAGGCACCGTCGCGGCCTCAAGCGCCTGCAGAAGTTCGGCCTTTGCCCATTTGCGCGTCTCAGTCTCAAGCTGTTGGGTCAACACCGCTCGGTTTTCCACGCGCAGCGGATTGGTGGTAAATTTGGGATCAGCGCTGAGATGGTCGAGGCCCAGAACCCCGCAAAGCCTTTGAAACTGGCCATCATTGCCCACTGCCAGGATGAAGTGCCCATCCGCCGCAGGGAGCACCTGATAAGGTGAGATATTGGGATGATCATTGCCCCGGCGTTGCGGGCTTTCCCCGGTGACCAGATAGTTCATACCTTGATTGGCCAGCAACGCGACGGCGCAATCCAGAAGGGACATGTCGATGTGCTGACCCTTACCGGTGCGGTGGCGTTGCTCAATGGCGGCCAGAATTCCGATAGTACCATAAAGGCCAGTCAGGATATCCGTCACAGCTACGCCCAGCTTTTGAGGCTGACCAGCTGGATCGCCTGTTACGGACATAAGACCTGACATTCCCTGAAGAAGAAAATCATACCCTGCGCGTTGTGCGTAAGGTCCGTCTTGCCCGAACCCCGTGACCGAGCAATAGATGAGCCGAGGGTTCAGATCTTTGACCTGATCGTAAGACAACCCATATTTGGACAGCCCGCCAACCTTGAAATTCTCGATTAAAATATCCGCATCCGCGATCAGCGCACGCACCTGTTGCTGCCCTTCCGGGGTTCGGAAATCGCAGGTGATGCAGTCTTTTCCACGATTTGCAGAATAGTAGTACGCTGCTGTCTTATCCCCATCTCGCTCGACGAAGGGCGGGCCCCATTTTCGGGTGTCGTCGCCATCGGGGCTTTCGACCTTGATGACCTCGGCACCCAAATCGGCCAAGGCTTGTCCCGCCCATGGTCCAGCCAAAATGCGGGCGAGTTCTACGACTTTCAATCCATCCAATGGGGCCATCGGTTCTTCTCACTAACTAGGTGCGGCAAGACACAACCCTGCCCATGCACACAGATTCATGACCTATACCAATACCGCCGCACATATCCTGCGCCACAGTTTTTTGCCCGCAGGGCCGGAACCTGATCCGGTCGTGTGAAATCAATGCTCGGCAATTGCTGCGACAGCGGCGCGGATTGCATTCTGCCTTTGCTCAAAATCCTCATCGGTCAGCGCAAGGTGGGGGTAAAACTTGCCCGCGACTCTGAATATTCCCTGCTCACGCAGAGCGGCATCGAATAAGACCGGTATCCAACGATTTGATCGGAGATTTCCGCCGCTTCCAACGATCCAGAAAGCACCCCCATCAGTCTTTTGCCATTGGCATAAAGCCGTTCATAGGTTCCATCCCGGCGCAGTGTTTCCATCGTATTGCGACCGACCACAGCGGCCAATGGGTTGCCGCAAAGGGTCCCAACCATCATCAACCACTTGTCTGGTCCCACGATGATTTTGTCGAAGTGGTCCATAAAATCCTTACGCCGTGCAAGCGCTGCCAGCGGGAAACCACCACCGACGACCTTGCCAAGCGTGCACAGGTCGGGCGTGACACCGTAATTTTCCTGAGCACCGCCATAGGAAAGGCTGAAACCCGTCACCACCTCGTCAAATAACAAAACGGTTCCATACGTGTCGCACTGGTCGCGCAGCAGCTGTAAAACCCAGGCTGGGGTGGGATGAAGCGTTGCAGGGGCTCGACTATAATCGGCGCGATCTCGTCAGCCTGTTCTTTCAGAAGGCTGACCAAAAACTCGGGATCGTATACGGGGCCACCGGCATCTGGGCACGCACAGCTTCGGGGATACCAGCGCTGTCGGGCATTGCTTGTGGGAAGTTGATCAGCTTTTCCGGGCAAGGCTCATCTGCCCCTCGGCGGACATTCCGCGATAGGCGCCTTCGAACTTCAGGATTTTGTCGCGACCGGTTTAGGCGCGGGCCAGCCGCATCGCTTACATATCGGCTTCGCCACCTGACGTGAGAAAGCGAACCTGCTCAGCGCAGGGCAGCGCGTTGCAGATATCTTCGGCCAACTCGACCGCCGCTGTATTGTTGGCGAAGAAAGTCATCCCTTTGGGCAGTTGCTCCAGCACAGCCTCCAGCACTTCTGGGTGCCCATGCCCCAGAAGCATCGGGCCTGAACCGACCAGATAATCGACATGCTCACGCCCATCCTGATCCCAGATGCGGCTGCCGCGCCCTTCTTTTACAAAGACGCTGTGGTCGTAGTTTCCCAACCCACCGGCGGGCATCACCATTTGCGCGCGAGCAACCCAATCGGTCATAACTTACATACCGTTTCTCTCTTTGTTCAAAAGTCGGTCGACCAGCAGGCTCCCGCCTCCGCTAACCCCGCCCAGGTTGCCGACCAAAAGAGATTGCGTATCAATTGCGTAAGAAGATCGGTGTGAACTCCAAATCCGTGACCTGAGCAATGCGCATCTCTGTTACTCCATCGTGACCACGATGTTGCCGGTATGAGCCTTGGCAATGAAGGCTTCTTGCGCCTTGTGCAGATCCCGTAGCGGATAGGACGCGGCCAGCAAGGGCCGCAGCGCCCCGGTAGAGATCAACTGAACAGCGCGCGAGAACAGACCCGGCGGCGTGATCGTGGCCCCGGTCATCTGGATGTCCTTATAAACCAGCTGGCGCAGATCAAACTCGACCATCGGCCCGGCAATGGCCCCGGATGTGGAATAGCGCCCACGTTGCCTCAGCGCGTTGATCAGCGGCATGAACATTGCCCCGCCCACCACATCCAGTGCCACATCGACCGGGCCGCCCGCCGCGTCGCGGATGCGGGTCTCAAGATCAGCCTCGTTTCGGTCAATCACTGCAGAACAGCCCAAATCCAGCAGGTCTTGCGCCTTGGTCGCTGAGGCAATCCCGATTACCCGCGCCCCGCGCGCCAGACAGAGTTGGATCGCCGTTGTGCCGACCCCGCCCGATGCGCCCGAGATCACCACCCACTCGCCCGGCTGCGGTGCCGCGCGCCAGACCAGATGTTCGGCAGTTGTCAGCACGGTGGGGAAAGTCGCCAGCTCAGCGTCAGACAGATCGCTGGTCACCGGAATGGCGTTTTCAGCACGCACCTTGGTATAATCGGCAAAGCCGCCATCACATTCCGAGCCATAGTACCACGTGTTTTCTGGCAGGTGCCAATCCCCATGGCCGTGCAGCCAGGGGTCAATCAGAACCCGCTGACCAACGAGGTATGGGTCCACGCCCGCGCCCACAGCTGCAATGCGCCCAGCCACATCCGCGCCCTGAATGCGCGGGAAGGTCAGTGGCGCGTTGGACCAACTGCCGGTGTCCTCATCAGCGCTGACAAAGCCGCCCTTGCCGCCGTCTTCAGTGATACCATCAGTGACGGTTTTGGAATACCACGCCGTCCGCGTATTAATATCAGTGTTGTTCAGCCCGCAGGCCCCCACCTTGATCACTACCTCACCCGGACCGGGTTGCGGGGTTGGCCAATCCTCATGGTATTCCAGCTTGTCCAACCCGCCATGGCCAACCAGCACAACCGCGCGCATTTTCTCGGGAACAGTGCTCATCTTCAGGGTCCTTGTTGCAGAAGCAAACATCAGTTCAGCAGATTTTCGTCGTAAGGATAGTCGTCAATCTGTTCGAGACCATTTGCCGTAACAAGGAACTGATGCTCGATTTTGACGCCGCTTCCACCACGGTCCGAACCGACATAGCCCTCGACGCAGATCATCATGTTCTCTTCGATTATCCCGTCATAGCCGATATCGTCCCAATCCAGCGGGTAGGGCACATAGGGGTATTCATCGCACATCCCGACGCCATGCATGATGCAGGGGTAGCGATGCGCATGGAATTCCTCGGGGTGGCGGAAACTTTTGTCGACCAGCTCCTTGAAGGACACTCCAGGGCGCACATTGGCCTTGTTGTGCTCGATCTCGTCCAAGGCTCGCTTGAACAGATCGCGGTATTCCTGCGGGGCCTTCCCATCGCCACAGTACCATGTGCGTGAGATGTCGGACATATAGCCAAAGGGGCCGACCATGTCGGTGTCAAAGCCCAGTAGTTCGCCCTTTTGTACACGACGCTCTCCGGCCTCTTGTAGCCAAGGATTGGTGCGTGGCCCCGAGGCCAGCATTCGCGCCTCGGACCACAGGCCGCCATGGGCGATGTTGATCTGGCTCAGGATGCTCCAAAGTTCGTTTTCCGAGATACCGGGCTGGAAGGCCTGGTGCATCTTGGTAATCCCAAGCTGCGCCACGTCAATGGCATAGCGGCATAACGCAATCTCTTCCTTGCATTTGATCGAACGGGCTTTTTCCAAAAAACCGGGTGCGTCTACAACCTCGAAACCGGCCTGCATCAACCCCTGCACGGCAGAGGCATCCAGACGGTCGAGCGCCACGCGGCAGCGACCTTTGCCCGCAAGCCGACCTTTGACAAAATCCACGAATTTGCGCGTGTTCTCTACCTGATCAAACCCTGCCAAGAACGGCGCAAGCCCAAACATCGGCACATATTCCGTGACGTGGTCCAGATCCTTGATAAACGCGCCGCTGAAGACCACCGGACCGTCTGCAAAGATCATGAGCATCATCAGTGGGATGCGTGCCTGGAACTGCATGTATTCGTGATAGTTCACCGCGTAGCGCATGGTCAGCGGGTTGGTGATGACGGCCAGGTCCACATCCCGTTCCGCCATCGCCTCGCGGATACGGCCCATACGGTAATCGTTCATCGTGTCCCAATTGATGTCAGGCGCGGGCAGGACTGCCTTGGTAAACTCGGCAAAGGGTTCGTGTTCGTTCATAACGCTACCTCTAGGGTTGCTGCGACGTCACGCAGACGCAGGTTTTGCGGGTCAAGAACCGCATCGGGCAGGACTTTGGCTTTGTGCATTTCACCAAACACGATCACCTCAAGCTCGGTCCCTGGCTTCGCGACCTGTGGTTTGACGAAGGCAAAGGCCAGATTGCGCCCTGTGACCGGACCAAAGCCGCCCGACGAGATCGAACCGACCTTTTCGCCGTTCAGATAAACCGCCTCACCGCCCAGCACATCGGTGCCCTCCATCTGGATGTCCAGATAGGCGATGACCGAAGAACTGCCGGTCTCGGCCAGCTTGGCCAGCGCCTCTTTGCCAACAAACGTCTTGTCGAACTTCACAAAGCGCATCTGGTCGGTGTGCACGGGGCTGGCGTCATTGGCCAGCTCATGCCCACCGCGATAGGCTTTTTCCATGCGCATCATTTCCAGCGCCTTTGACCCAAACGGCACCATGCCATGGGGCTGGCCGGCATCCCAGATCGCGTCCCACACAGTGCCAAGCTGATCCATGGGCGCGTGCAGCTCCCATGCCAGTTCGCCCGAGAAGGACAGGCGCAACGCAATCAGGTTGACCCCTGCAACCGACATTTCACGCGCCTTGAGCCAGCCGAAGTCGGCGTTTTCCAGCGACGCATCGCTGAGCGGGGCCAACACCTCGCGGGCTTTGGGACCCGCCACGGTCAGAATGCCCCAATCGTCGGACAGGTTGCGGATGCTCACATCCTCGGACCCGCGCTGATGCACGGTGATCCAGTCCCAGACGCGGCGCTCGGACGGGCCGCCGGTCACAAACCAGAACCGATCTTCGGCCAGCCGCGCAATGGTTGCCTCGCCCTCGATCGTGCCTTGTTCGTTCAACAGCAGCGTCAGGCAGGTGCCGCCCACCTTTTTGGGCATCCGGTTGGCGCAAAGCCGGTTCAGATACGCCTCCGCCTCGGGGCCGGTGACCTCGAACTTGGAAAAGGCCGAGAAGTCGCCGATGCCAACGCCTTCATGTACCGCGCGGGCCTCGGCCAGGGCGGCCTCCCACGATGGGCCACGTTTCCAGGACTCGAGCTCTTTGCCACCCCATTCGGGTTTGCCGTAAACGCGGGGACGCTCCCAGCCGCCAGCCTCTTCGAACACGGCATGCAACGCCTTGGTCCGGTCATGCACGCCAGAGTTTCGGATCTCGCGGCAGGTTTCATATTGCAGCTGCGGATAAGGCAGCGACAGGCGCGTCATGTAGTTCTCGCGGCAGCGCTGATAGATATAATCCTCGTCCACACGGCTATGGAACCGGCGCGGATCAAAGCCGCGCATCGAGATATCGGCCGTGCCATGCACCATCCATTGCGCCAGCGCCCGGCCCAGTCCCGGCCCCCAGGCAATGCCCACGGTCGCACCGCAGGCCAGCCAGTGATTGCGCAAGCCCGGCGCAGGCCCGACCAGCGGGTGGCCGTCCGGCGTATAGGTGATTGCGCCATTGACGATGCGTTTGATGCCGCGCTCCATAAGGCAGGGATAGCGTTCAAAACACTTCTCCAACCACGGCATAATACGGTCATAGTCGGGTTCAAACAGTTCGTTCTCGCTGTCCCAGGGGCAGCCCTCGCGCCATTTGGCCAGCGCGTCATGGGTGTCATACAGCCCGATCAGCGCCCCACCCTGTTCGCGGCGCAGATAGCCCGTAAAGTAATCATCGCGGGTGACGGGGATTTCATGACCCATCGCCTCAAACTCGGGCACCGCATCGGTGACCACATAGTGGTGCTGCATCGGGACAATCGGCAGGTCCAGCCCGCTGAAGGCCCCGATCTGGCGCGCATGGTATCCACCGGCATTGACCACATGCTCACAGATGATGTCGCCCTGCTCGGTCACCACCTTCCATTCGCCCGAGGGCATCTGCTGCACATCCGTCACCCGGTTGCGGCGCAGCACTTTGGCCCCCCGCATCCGCGCGCCCTTGGCCATCGCCTGACAGGTGCCGGATGGGTCAACATGGCCATCATCGGGCGTATAAGTCCCGCCGATGATATGCGACGTGTCATAGATCGGGTTCAGCTTGGCGATTTCTTCGGGGGTAACCCAGCGACACTCCTGCCCGCGGGCCAAAACCGCGTCACGCGTGTGCATCAGCCAGGCACGGTGATCCTCGGTTGCGGCCACGCGCAAGGACCCGCAATTGTGCCAGCTGACGCCCTGCTCGGTCTCATCCTCAATGGTTTTATACAGATCCACCGCGTAATCGTGACAGATCCCCAACGCATGGCCCGCCGTCATGCGACTGACCAATCCCGCCGCATGCCAAGTAGCCCCGGACGTCAGTTCCGCCTTTTCAACCAGAACAACATCTGTCCAGCCTTCCTTAGCCAGATGATACAGGACGCTGGCACCCATATTGCCACCGCCGATTACAACGACCCGAGCCGATTCCATTACAGTTCTCCGCGTTTCCTGCCGGAGACACTTCCGCATCGGAAAAATTTTGTCCACATTTTTTTCCTGCAGTATATCTTTTTGCCAATAACTTGATTCGGAGGACCACAATGGACGGTGCAGTCGTAAGAGAATCCAACCAGGATCGCATGCGGCGCATTCTGGGCGAAGACGGGTACGCGCAGCTGTTTCGCAACATTGACGAAGCCGCAGGCCTGCCAAACGCGGCATACTGGTCGCCCGAATGGTTCGAGATGGAGCAGGAACTGATCTTTCGCCGCTCCTGGGTGTTCGGCGGCGCGCGCGCGGAAATCCCCGAACCCGGCGACATGAAGCCCATCGACATCGCTGGCACGCCGATCGTTCTGGTCCATGGCCGCGACGGTGTGATCCGGGGGTTCCAGAACGTCTGCCGCCATCGCGGCATGCAACTGGTCACCGAACCCTGCAAAAAGGCCACGCTGACCTGCCCCTATCACCGATGGGCCTATGGGCTGGACGGCAAGCTGCGGTCCCGGCCGCATTTCGACGGGCCCAATTCCAGCGGCACGTTCAAAGACGGCGGCGGCGACAAGCTGGACCTGATCCCGGTCCGGGTAGAAGAGTTCTTTGGCTGTCTGTTCGTCAACGTTTCGGGCGACGCGGATCCGCTGGATGTGTGGATGGCCCCGGTTCTGGATCAGCTCAAAGGCTATGATCTGTCAGCCATCCGCTGGGCCGGGAAGCGCGATTTTACGGTCGAGGCCAACTGGAAGCTGGTTTACGAGAATTATATGGAAGGCTACCACGTTTTTGCCCTGCATCCCCGCCTGCTGGACTTTGCCCCAATGGACGTTCGGTGGTCCGGAGAATGGCGTGGTTCGACCTTCGTCAATGGCTACCGGTTCCCGAAACTAGAAGAAGGCCGCGGCCAGGGCCTGCCCCATTATCCCGGCCTGTCCGAGGAGGATCGCATGCAGGGACAGTGGTTCCTGACCATGCCGCATTTCGCAGTCGAGGTGTATCCCGATCAGTTTACTGTGTTGGTCGCCTACCCCGAAGCGCCGGACAGATGCCGAGAGGAACTGCACGTTTTCGTCATCGGAGATGAGGCCGCAACCGGCGACAAATACCGCAAGGAACGCGAAGACCTGATCCAGATGTGGGACGATCTGAACGTCGAGGACATATCGGTCCTCAAAGGGCTTCAAAATGGCCGCCGCTGCTTTGGATACGACGGCGGCCGTCTGTCACCGCATTGGGAAGGACCAACATTGGCCTATTCCCGCAAAATCATTGAACTGATGGCGGATAGCGAGACGATTTAACGGGACTTCATGATCACGGGCGTGTTGGTGTGAACGATCTGCAAATCGTTCTCACCATTGTTAATGTATTTATGTGGCTTATCGCCGGAAAACCCAAAACTGTCGCCTTCTTCCAGCACAAAAACATGGCCATCTACTTCCAGAGTCAACTGCCCGGACAGGACATAGCCCACCTCTTCGCCCTCATGGCTCAACGGGTTGTCGCCGGAATGACCTCCTGGAGAAAACTGCATCAAAGACATAACAATCTGACCGTCGATGCCGGGCGACATCAAATACACTGAATGATCCAGATACTCGGTGCCGGCAAGGCGTGAAAAGTCAATTCTACGGCGAAATCCCTTGCGAACGACATACTCGTTTTCCACAGGATCATCATTGGGCGAAGGCGGGAACAACCAGCCTACCTCGATCCCCAAAGCTGCACTGATCCGCTGTAACGCGTCCAAGGAAGGCTGCTTCTGCCCCCTTTCAACAAGGCTCAGAAACCCAACCGACAAAGACGCCGCTTCTGCGCATTCGGCCAGCGTCATACCCATCGCGCGGCGCACCCCACGGATTTCGTGGCCAACTCCAGCATTGGCATTCGCCGCTTCGGTTTGAGACGTTGAATTCGACTTTGTTACGCGCGCCATAAATCAGTTCCTGGACCTTTCGCAAAACTCTGGCAATCGACGCTTACACTGCAAACAAGGAAATGGCTATCCGCGCCTCCCAACACCCTCAAAACAAACTCTGACTGGGTAGATCAAGAACGTGATTTTGGGGGGTAACGGATTGGGGGCTAAGCTGCTGTCCGATGGCCGAGCCTTGGTCCGGTTCAAAATCAATCAGATTGAACGTCTTGCAGATCAGTCACCACAGCCACCGCCGTCTCCCGAGCCACAGTCGCCTGCATCTTCGTCGGCAAAAGGGTCATGACTTTCAAACACCAGCGTCAGCTCACTTTTAGAGCTCAGGCTATTGAGGGTGATTGCAAAGCAGACCAGCGGCACGCTCAACCAAAGCGCACCGAATAATAGATCGCCACTCTGAATGATGGAGCTGGCGCCGGTGCAAATGAAGACGATCAAGAAAACCAGCATTATGAAAGTTCCAACTTTATTTTTCATCTTCCAGATGCCTTTCGGAGGAGTTCCGAATAGCTCTTTGTACGCTCGGACGGTGGCCTTGTAGTCGTCCAGATGTCTGGGGCCTTGACCGCCGGGGTTGTGGTGCACGGGTTTGCCCAGCTTTTTGCAGAAGACATCCCAATAATCGCGACTGTGCTGCATATGCAGGTGCCACACCAAATCGACCGCCTTCGAGGGGACGTTTCGCTCTGATCGCGTGGCACAAAGATACATGAATTTCTTGTATTCAGTGATCGCAACGGCAGCAGTATCAGGAGAGATGCAGTTTTCGGCCATCAATTGATCAATGAATGGCGCGCCTGTCGCATCATCAGGCATTTTATGCGACTTAATCAGCTCCCATAGCTGAGTATTGAGAGAGGTCATCGGAGCCTCCTATGTTTTCTCTTTTTTGCGATTTCTGCCTAGCGCACGAATATGACAGGTTTGTGACACGAGCGGGAACGTGTTGGAAATTCAAAGACCTTGAACGGTTCACGACCTATCAGACCTACCGCCGGCATTGGGGCCCAGCGCTTTCAGAGCAACCCTGCACGCCTTCAGTCCTCAGGATTTCGCGCGTGTTTTCGACGCCACAAGTAATACGTTCCTGCGAACCAGAGTCATAACTGTCGATCCCTCACAGAAACAAGTTTTCGAAACGAGAGTGTCGGCGCTGATAAACATCTGTCGACACCCCGGTCCAGCGGCACCACGCAATAGGAAAACACGGAATAAGATGCGCTTCAGTGGTGAACCTCACCAAGGGACAATTCCTGAACGCAGTCCAATAAGGCATCGGTGTAATGAGATTTGTCGTCCCTCAGCCGAAAAAGCGGTACGGATATACTGACGGCGGCAATCGGGCAGGCGTTCTCGTCCAGGATGGCCGCGCCAAAACAAGCGATACCAACTTCATTCTCTTGACTGTCAAAAACGAAGCCTTGGGCACGGCATTGATCGATCTGCGCGCGCAATTTGATTGGATCAGTTGTTGTAAACGGGGTGATCGGCTGCAAGCTCGAAGCTTCCAATAGCGCTGAAAGCTTTTCGTCCGACAGCGCCGAAAGATAGGCTTTGCCGACCCCACTGGAGTGAAGCGGAACAAAGGTGCCTATTGTCGAGTTCATGCGCACCGTCTCAAGGCTTTCGATTTTGTCGATATAGACCAGTCCCTCACCGCTTGGCACGGCAAGGTGCACGGTTTCACCTGTCTGATCCCTGACGCGCACCAGGGCATCCCGGGCGCGGTCCCGAATGTCCGACGATGCTAAGGCAAGACGGGCAAGATTGACCAGACGTGGGCCGGGTTTGTACCTTTTGTCTCTGAGTTGCACGATCAGCCCTTCGGCTTCCAAACTGTTTAACAGGCGGTACAGAGTCGGGCGTGTAAAAGCACATTCTTCCAAAAGATCGGCCAGGGTTGGCGGGTTTTTGCGGTCACAAATGTGCTGCAACAGCCCGATGCTGCGCGCAAAGCTCTGGGTTCCTTGGACCTGTTTTACCATTCCGGCCTCTCAGATTGACGGCACATATCAACGATGTATATTTCCATATAATGAATCTTTTGTCCACAATGTGGTCATTCCAAACTGCTAAATTAGGTAAGCCGAAATGCCACTGACCGATACAGACGAAAACCCGATGGTGCCCTATAAACACCCGATGCCGCAGGATGCCCTGCCGGAAATCGTGGTGCCCAACGCGCTGGCCGAAAATGACCCCCGTATGTGGGTCCAGCAGACCGAGACGGTGTTTTTCCGCCCACTGTGTTTGAACGTAAGTCAAGGTTATTGGATGAACCTTTTGAAGGTGACCAAGGCAGGCGTTCTGTCCCGCCATCGCCATCCGAACCCCGTACATGGCTTTGTTCTGAAAGGCCGCTGGCATTATCTTGAGCATGACTGGGAAGCCACTGAAGGGTCTTATGTTTATGAGCCTCCGGGTGAGACCCATACTCTGGTTGTGCCGGATGATGTCGAGGAAATGATCACTTATTTTCAGGTCAATGGGGTGATGTACTATTGTGATCCTGATGGAAATCACCTCGGTTATGAGGATGTTTTTACCAAGATCGACATGTGCCGTGCGCATTTCGAGAAAGTCGGCCTCGGCGCTGACTACGTGAAGAACTTCATCAGGTAACACTCATGAGCAACGTATCATACGACTTTACAGGCCGTACCGCTGTGGTGACAGGCGGGGCAGCCGGGATCGGGGCGGAAATCGCACGCCACTATGCAGCAGCAGGCGCCAACGTGGCGATCTGGGATTTGTCAGAACCCGACGACGCCCCTGAAGGCGCGATCTCATGCAAAGTAGACATAAGTGACCCAGACCAAATCGCCGCAGCCGTTGCAAAGACCAAAAGCGCCTTCGGCGGCGTTGATTTTTTGTCGCACAATGCAGGTTTCGCCGGGCCGACCCTGAGCGTCGTGGAGAGCGACCCGAAAATCTGGGCGCGCGTCGTCGAGGTTAATCTGACCGGAACATTTCACTTGGCTCACGCCATTGTTCCACTCATGCAAGAGGCCGGCTTTGGTCGGATCATCAACATGGCATCGCTTGCGGGCAAGGAAGGCACACCCAACGCCTCGGCCTACTCGGCGTCCAAGGCGGGCGTCATCGGGTTTACCAAGTCGCTGGCCAAGGAACTGGCCCAGACTGAAATCCGTGTGAATTGCATCGCACCTGCTGCCATCAAAACGGCGATTCTGGATCAAATGACGCCAGAATTCGTGCAGATCATGATCGACAAATCCCCAATGAAACGCCTGGGCTGGGTTGAAGAGGCTGCACGCATGGTGATGTGGCTAAGCTCGGAAGATTGCACGTTCAACACTGGTGCCGTTTTTGATCTTTCAGGCGGAAGAGCGACCTACTGATCGCGTACATCCGCAATTTCACGCCCGGCCTTATGGAAGTGGCCGCACATGTATTGGCAGCGCAGCACGGCCCATAGTTTTTGCAAGCCCGCGCGCGCAACTGAAAGTCTTAAAACCGTTTTTGGCACCATCGGATTTGTCGGTGTTGTTTCGGGCTCTGGCACCTTGGCCAGTGAAATGGCGATCCGGGCGAGCAAGTCCCAGGAACCTGCTCGACCCGTTTCCAATATCCCCAGCCATACAATTTGCCGCCGTTTTGACCGGATCAGCTGCGCACCAAGTGCCCACCATCCACGTCCAGAACGGTGCCGGTCAGAAAGTTATTTGTCATGGACAGGACAACAGCTTGTGCGGCTTCTTCCGCGGTTCCTACGCGGCCGACAGGCAGGCTGCCGCCGACTTGCGCGTACATGGCCTCTCGTGCCTCTTCTGGCATTGCAGCATAGGCTTCCGTGTCAACCATACCGGGACTGATGCAATTCACACGGGCACGGCCCGACAGTTCCAGCGCCAGCCCTTTGGCTAAAGCTTCAACCGCCGCGTTTACCGCAGCCAGACCTGTTGTCCCGGCAGACGGGCGGCGGCTGAGCACACCGGAAAAGAATGTGATGGAGGCACCTTGGGTCAAAGCAGGCAGGACCTCACGCGCGGCCACATACGGGCCGATGAACTTGGCCTCAAACATACCACGCAATGCGTCAGTGGGCAGCTCTTCATAGGCCCCATGCGCAGCGCTTGAGGCCGAGATCACCAAGTGGTCCACCGTCCCGAGATTGGCGGCCCAGGATTTCACGCCTACCTCATCCGTAGTGTCTACGGGCGCGATTTGCACAACACCCCCGACCTCTGCCGCCGCCGCCTCAAGTTTGGCCAGACTGCGACTGGCAAGTGTGACTTTTGCCCCAAGGGCGACTGCCATCTTGGCCGTAGCCTTACCCATACCGCTACTGCCGCCGATGATGACGACGTGTTTGCCTGCAAGGGCGGTTTCAAAAACCGTACTCATTGTGTTGGTTCCTTGTCTTTAGGGTTACCTGTTCGGGTCAGTTGATGCTCAGCACAAGCTTGCCGGTCGTCTCGCCTGCTTCCAGACGGCGATGGGCCTCAGCAGCTTCGCCAATCGGCAACATGGTGATCTGAGGACGCAGAACGCCGGTTTCCAGCAGGTTGAACACGGTCGCCATATCAGCGCTGAAGGCATCGGGGCGGTTCAGGAAATACGTGTAGATATCGCTCACCCGCACTGAAACGGATTTCTGGAAATGCTTTGTCAGATCTTCGGCAAAGCCACCTGCGGGCGGTCCTGCAAGGAACCCAAACAATACGGCCGTACCTAGCGGTGCCAGCGCGTCGAGGTCCGATTTCAGTGTTTCGCCCGAGATTGGATTCAACGTCAGATCAACACCACGTCCTTCAGTGATCTCCGAAACTCGCGCAGCGACGTCTTCTTGGCGGTAATCAATAACGTGATCAGCGCCCTGCTCATATGCGTAGCCAAGCTTGTCGGTGCTGGCAGAGGCAATCACGGTCATACCCAGATGTTTGGCGATTTGCAGAGCCATCGTACCAACACCGCCCGCCGCCGCGTGAACCAGCACGGATTTTCCTGCCACTGCACCACCGAGATTGACCAGCATATGATAGGCGGTCATTGCATTAACCGGGATCGCGGCAGCGGTTTCAAAGGTGACATCGTCAGATAGCCTGGTCACGTAAGGTGCCCCAATCACGGAATGCGTGCCATAACCGCCCGCACCGATCGGCCCCATCCAAGCCACACGTTCGCCTATGGCAAAGCCTTCGACCCCTTCGCCCAGCGCTTCAACAACTCCGGCGCCTTCGACGCCTGGTACGTGCGGCAGGGCAGGCATCATACCTTCTGGCATCTCTCCGCGTCGGATGATCGTGTCGATAAAGTTAACGGCTCCGGCATGGTTACGGATCAAGACGTCGCCGGGGGCTGGCTGAGGAACGGCGCGGTCGGATTTGCGCAGAACATCGGGCCCACCGTTTCGCGTGATTTCGATTGCATAGGACATAACGTGTCTCCTTCTGTTGCGCAGAAAGTAGAGACCGTCAGTCGTAATGATAATC
Organism: Ruegeria sp. HKCCA5929; assembly: GCF_013034525.1. NCBI lineage: Bacteria > Pseudomonadati > Pseudomonadota > Alphaproteobacteria > Rhodobacterales > Roseobacteraceae > Ruegeria > Ruegeria sp. HKCCA5929. The sequence goes on along the minus strand of NZ_WQGE01000003.1, from coordinate 68,717 downwards.
GTTGATTTCAGGAGTTATTATCTCAAAAATAGGATTATGATCTACAACGACCTTGCCCTGTTCACTCTTGTCGCTGACCATCTCAGCTTTTCCAAAGCTGCGGACCAACTTGGTATCCCTCTGAGCCGGGTCAGCCGAAGAGTTGCCGAATTGGAAAACCACCTCGGCACCAAGCTGTTTGAGCGCACGACCCGCCAAGTACGTCTGACAGAAGAAGGCCGCCGCCTTCTGGATCGCTGCCAGGAGCCATTCGAAGCACTGCAAGAGGTTGCGGGATTTGCCGACGAAACCAGACGCCAGACCATACGCATTACGGCCCCGCCCCTGGCCGCCCGTGCAACGATTGGCCCGCGTTTGCTGGAGTTTGCAGAGCGAAACCCACATGTGCAGCTGGAAATGACACCCACGAACGTCATGTTGGATTTTTTCAGCGACAATATCGATTTGGCCTTTCGGGTCGGTCCACTGACTGATTCCAGCCTTGTCGCAAAACGCCTTTGGTCGGTTCCTTACTGTTTTTGCGCCGGGTCGGGTTTTATTGAGGAGAACGGATTGAAGGGCGCGATTTCTCGGCAGGTTTTTCAAAGCTTACCTGCCCTTACCGCTGGCCAGCCTTGGGTTTTGGAAAACGGCGACAAACTGCAACCCAGAAATGTCGCCCACAGTTTAATCGACCTTGACGTCATCGCACTCGCCGCGCGTCGCAATCTGGGCGTTGCAATGCTGCCTCTGGACATGATGGGGGGAGATTTGCACGAGCTTGAGGTTCAGGATGCGCGACCTTTGACACGAGAAATGTTCGCCGTTTATCCCAGCCGCCGCCTGCTGCCCGCGCGGGTCAGAGCATTGATTGATTTCATGGCACCGGGATAGCGCCTACCATTCGATTGGCGCCCCATCGCGAAAGAAACCGCCTGTCGGGCCGTTGTTCGGCAGAGTTGCCGCCCAAACAACACCCCTCGCCCCCTCAGACACCGGGCGGCCACCCCCGCCCACGTCCGTGGCAACCCAACCGGGGCAAACGGCGTTGACAAGAATGCCTTCGTGTTTCAGCTCGGCTGCGGTTTTGATGGTCAGCGCATTCAATGCTGCCTTGGATACACCATAACCTGCCGTGCCACCGGACATGTCGCTCAGCGCGCCTGAACCGGAAGACACATTGACGATCCGGGCACTCTCACCACGTCGCAACAGAGGAGTCGCTGCGATTATGGTATCCCAAGCACCAAAAAGATTGGTGTCAAAGGCACGCCGCACGCGATGCAGGTCGGCGCAATGCGCCTGCTGATCCGTGTCGTAATCCACACCTGCGTTATTGATCAAAATATCGAGACGCCCGTAGCTGGGTTCAATCTTCAGAATAAAGGCGGCAGCGACAGAGTCCGGGTTCGATACGTCCAGCTGAAAGGCTTCCACCCCGTACCCGATCTCATCTGCGGCCCGATGTCCTTTATCCAGGTCTCGAGAACCGAGCAGAACTTTTACCCCATGATCTCTGGCCAATTGTCTGGCGACTTCTTTTCCGATGCCTCGGTTGGCGCCGGTTACAAGTGCGATGCGTTGGTTGGTCATGCAGATCCCTATGACTTTGTGTCAGCCGGCATATCTAAAATAGATCGTGGCAATGCAGCCAGCACCGGTCCACTCCTAAAAGTGGAACGGTGTAGCAGTCCTTCAATCTATCAATTTCCTTGATTTGCACGCTCGGCAGCAATGGCGACAAGGCCGCGATCTCCGGTTTCCCAAAGCGCCGTCATGGTCAGAGAGGTTACAACCCAGCGGTCCCCGGATTTTTCCAACGCATAATCATAGCGTCCGCCCAGAACCCACAAGCCATCCTCAATGCGGTGGGTTGCGGTGAAATCAGCCTGCGCCGTGGCTTCGGTTTCGGCAAGTGACGTGATGGTATGGTTGGTGACCATGTGGTGGGTGCTTTCAAACCCAGGCAGGAATGCAGACCAACCTGCGACAAGGTCGTCGGCGGGTTGGGTGACCGGGTCACCGCCCCAAAGGCTGGTGTAATCGGTCGTCACCGTATCGGCAAAGGCACCGCGCACACGGGCCCAGTCGTGACGGTCAGCACCCGCTGCGATATCGGTGATCGTGGTTGAGATGGTGGCCTGCTGATCGGCGAAGGCTGCGCTTGCGATCATGGTGGCAGCTGCAAGTGTGGCTGTAAGGTTTTTGGGCATCGGTCTACTCCGGGGTAAAGGGCAAGCGCCGAAGTCAACTTCGACGCCTGATAAGGTGTTCAGCTGTCCAGATCAGCGCGGAAGTGATCGGCCACGGTATCCGCCGCACGGGTCACATCCTCGGGGTTGTCATAGAAGTCGAACTGCGTGACGTCTTCCAGCCACTGAGCCGTCGCATTGCCCGCAAACCCTGCAAGGAAAGTCTGTACGCCCTGCGGGATGGCCGCGCTTTCCGAGTGCACAATAGCCAGCGGTTTGTCCAAACGCTGCGGATTGTCGGCAGGGTGATAGGTCAACCAACCTTCCCAGCCTGCATTGTTCCACTTGTCGTCATATTCGGGGATGCCACCACGGTCGGCCTCATAGTAATACCCACCAATCGGCATCAGAACACCTTCGGCACCTTCCGGCCCGGCCGCAGGAATAATCTGCCCACCCGCGGCTTCGGCAGCGTGGGAGACTTCGATCAACCCGGCAACGCCTTCTTTGCCGCCATAGACGGCTTCAACAATCTCTTCATTCTGAAGCCAGGGTGCGACAAGGCCGACGCGCTGAACCAACGGATTTCCGGAAACGGCATCGACCATGTAACCGGCCGAAGCACAGATCCCAAGCCCGTTGATGTGATCGGCATCCACTTCGGGCAGGGTCGCAACATATGCAAACGCTGCCTTGATGTCCGAGGTTTTGGCCTCGGGGCTTTCAACGTAGCGCACATTGTTGGGCAGGTCGCCCGACTTGCCCCAGCCACGGAAATCGAAGGTGAAGGCGGCGAACCCGCGCGACGCCATTTCCTGGGCGTAGTTGGCAGGCATCTGTTCCTGCACCGATGTCCAGGCCCCGGTGACAACAACTGTGGGCAAAGGCGCGTCACCGCGTTCTTCCGGCAAATACAGCGTGCCGGTCAGGATAGCCCCTTCGTTTTCAAAGGTTACAGTGCGGGTTTCGACCTGCGCAATCGCGGCAGTCGAAGCCATTAGTGCAGCGGCGGTGTTAAGGGCGAGGGTTTTCATGGCGGTATCTCCCAAAATCTGTCTGGTTGGGCTCAAGCCCGATGACATGAAAGATACGAAGGCGGCGGATGCGATACTTGCACCGGTCTGCCTGGTTTTTGAAAGATTCTGCTTCAGCCGTTTCGCCCATCACCCCGAAGCGAACTGGCCTGATACCTTGGCATGGGGGCTGGAAGCTGAAATGTATGTGGTCTGGAGACACCTGCACATGTAGGGCGATGGCGAAATGAATTTTCGAGACCCTGTAATCGCGAATTTCCGCACCGGGAAGAGTCCGGGTATTGGCGAAAGTCGTTCGACCGAATAATCCTCCCTAACGCCTTGGTCGGCCCGGCCTGACTGACCCTTTTTGAGAACGAGATGACCATGACCCCTGATATTCTATGTCTTGGCGAACCGATGCTGGAGTTCAACCAGCAGCCCGACGGGAATTACCTGCCCGGACATGGCGGCGACACGTCGAACTGTGCCGTCGCTGCAGCCCGCCAAGGCGCGTCCGTGGGCTTTGTGACACATATCGGAGCCGATACGTTCGGCAATTCATTCATGGATCTGTGGAAGGCGGAAGGCATCGGCACTTCAACCGTACGCCAAGTGACAGACGCCCATACCGGCGTTTACTTTGTGACCCACGGCGCGAATGGGCACGAATTCAGTTATTTCCGGGCTGGTTCCGCCAGTAGCCGGATGAGAGCAGAAGACCTGCCCGTCAAGGCCTTGCAGTCGGCAAAAATCCTGCATGTTACGGGCATCAGCCAGGCGATTTCGGACGTTGCCGCCGATGCCGTGTTCGCCGCCATCAAGATAGTGAAAGAAGCCGGCGGTCTGGTTTCGTACGACACCAACCTGCGCCTGAAACTTTGGCCGATCGAGCGCGCCCGCGCCGTGACCCATGCGGCGATGGCGCAATGCGATATTGCGCTTCCGGGTTTGGATGACGCAGAGCAGCTGACCGGGCTGTCTGATCCGGATGCCATTGCAGATTTCTATCTGAACCTTGGCGCAAATATCGTCGCCTTGACCCTTGGGGCAGAGGGCACATTGGTAGCCACCCCGAACAAACGCGAGCGCGTCAAAGGCCGCCGGGTCGAAGCTGTGGATGCCACCGCTGCTGGCGATACCTTTGACGGGGCTTTCCTGTCGCGTATTGTTGCCGGAGACGACCCATTCACCTCGGCCCGCTACGCGAACGCTGCTGCTGCCCTGTCGACCCAAGGATACGGCGCGGTTGCTCCAATGCCGTACAAGGACGCGGTCGAGGCGTTTTTGGCCGAAGGGGACTGACCCATGAAACACGCTGTTGTCATTGGTGGAACGCGCGGGATAGGCGCCGGGATCGCTGACACGTTGCGACAAAAGGGGTGGCGTATCACAGCTACGGGCGTTGGTGCAGACGAAGTGAGCCGCCACGCGAAGCTGAATCCAAATGACACGTGCACGCAGCTTGATGTACGCGACACCATTGCCGTGAACACCTTCTTTACCAATATGCAGCGCTTGGACGGATTGGTGAACTGCGCCGGAATACTGGCGCGAGGCGCAGAATATGATCTCGAAACCTTCGAGAAGGTGATCGACATTAACCTTACCGGCACAATGCGCTGCTGCCTGGCTGCGCATCCTTTGTTGGCTGCGTCGGGTGGGTCAATCGTGAACACCGCATCGATGCTCAGCTATTTCGGCGGGCCCCTTGTTCCGGCCTATTCAGCGTCTAAAGGCGGTGTGGCGCAATTAACCAAAGCGCTTGCCGGAAAATGGGCCGCTGACAGCATCCGCGTCAACGCCGTAGCACCGGGATGGATCGAAACGGAAATGACCGAAGCCCTACGTGCCGATCCGGCCCGCAACCAGCCGATCCTGGGCCGTACACCGCTGGACCGTTGGGGTAAACCTGCTGAGGTCGGAGCCTTGGCAGCGTGGTTGCTGTCGGATGAAGCCGCTTTCGTAACCGGTGCCGTATATCCCGTAGACGGCGGCTATTCCGCGATGTGATGATCTGTGCCGCTGAGTCATCCCAGCGTTAGACCATGCTGAAGATCGAAGTGATCTTTCAATTGCCCTTTTATAGTTCGTTCGCAAACGGTATTTTAGAGCCTCGCTCCGGCCCACCTAAACAGGCAGGCCGGACAAAGTGAGTGGTTCTGCTTAGTCGTACAAAACGGCCGAGATCTTCGGGTCGTCAATGTTTGAGGCGTCGTAGTAGTAGAAGCCTGTGTCGATCAGCGCCGGAACCTCTTCTCCGTTCAGGGCCGCAACCGCTGCCTTCACCGTTTCATAACCGATGCCCACCGGGTTTTGCGTGATTGCACCCGCCATCAGGCCGCTCTTGATTGCGTCTTTCTGGGCTTTGCCGCTGTCATAGCCGATGATCACCAGACCTTCGGTCCCCAATTCCTGAACGCCGTTTACCACACCGATGGCCGAGCCTTCGTTGGTGCCAAAGATCCCATTCAGATCAGGGTTTGCCGTCAGAATTGCTTTGGTGACTTCGGTCGACTTCAGGTGGTCGCCCTGGCCGTATTGAACCGTCACAACTTCGATATCCGGGTACTTCTCGGCCATGCGATTGACGAAGCCGTCGCGACGATCGATCCCGGTGCGGCTGGTCTGGTCATGAGCGACAACCGCCACCTTACCCTTGCCTCCGATTTTTTCGGCCATCTTGTCTGCGGCCAGCCCGGCTGCTGCAAGGTTATCCGTCGTCGCGGTAGAAAGCGGAATGTCGCTGTCTACACCGCTGTCGAAAGCGATGACCGGAATGCCCTTATCGTTGGCCTGTTTCAAAAGCGGGATCGCGGCCTGACTGTCCAGAGCCGCAAAACCAATAGCCTTGGGGTTATTCGCCAAAGCTGCGGCCAGCATGTCGATCTGGCGGTCCACCATGGTCTCGTTATCCGGGCCTTCGAAGGTGATGGTGACGTCAAACTCATCTGCCGCCTGTTCCGCGCCCGACTTCACCGCTTGCCAGAACTGATGCTGGAAACCTTTGGACACCAGTGGGATGTAGATTTCTTCGGCTGCCGCCATCGAGGCGGGTCCTGCCAGGGTAGCCGCGCTCAGCGCACCCAGAATGAAACGACGTGATAACATGTTTTCTCCTCCAGTTGGTCGTTTTAGCCTTTGATTGAGTTGTTTGGTCACCCCGATTTCTTGCGTCGCGCCATGTCGGCGTAGACGGCCAGGATGATGATCGCACCGGTCACAACGGTCTGCCATTCCTGCGCGACGGACAGCACGCGCAACCCGTTGGTCAGCACCGCCATTATCAAAGCGCCAATCAGCGTACCCAGGATAGTCCCGCGCCCGCCGGACAAAGACGTACCGCCGATGACCACCGCTGCAATCGCCTCCAGCTCGTAGCCCAGCCCAAGTGCCGGCTGCGCTGAATTCAGACGCGAGGCGATCAGGATACCGGCGATGCCGCAGATCGCTCCGGCCAGGGCGTAAATGCGCATCTTCCACATGTCGGTGTTCACGCCGGACAGGCGCACCGCTTCTTCGTTAGAGCCCAGCGCAAAGGTGTAGCGACCCAGAACCGTGCGACCCAGAATGTAAGACGCTGCAATGGCCACCAGAAACAGGATCAGCACACCGTTGGGAATGGGCAGCGATGGAAAGACCTCTCCGATCAGCGAGCCGCGCGAAATCTGGTCAAAGCCCGGCGTATCGTTGAAGTAGATTGGTCGCGTCCCCGAAATCACCAACGACAGACCTTTGAGGATCAGCATCATCCCTAACGTGGCGATGAAGGGCGGGATCTTCATCTTGGCGACGAAAGTGCCGGAACACAGCCCACAAAATGCGCCTGCTGCAATTGCTGCAATAACACCCAACAGCAGCGGCATCCCGAGATAGGTCAAAACCACGCCAGCGATGACTGCGCAGAACGTCATCAGCGTTCCGACTGACAGGTCAATTCCTCCGGTAATGATGACCAACGTTGCCGCGACGGCCAGAACCCCGTTGACCGACGTCGCCTGAAGAATGGCGATCATGTTCGATGTCTGCATGAAGTTGGGTGATGCGATTGAGAACCCGATCAGCAGCACAATCAGACTGGCGAAAGCCAACAGCTTTTGATAGGCGCCGCTGTCCGCAAGCCCCGCAAGTGGCTTTTTCTTTTCGATATCGGTTGCTGTGGTCATTGAACTGTCCCTGTTACCTGCATCGCCGCCTTACGTTGCGTGGCCAGACGCATGATGTCTTCTTGAGTGGTGTCTTTTCCGCCGGGCAGTATTCCGGTCAGTCGCCCCTCGCACATCACCGCGATGCGATGGCTGAGGCGCATGATCTCGGGCAGTTCGGATGAGATCACGATGATCGTCTTGCCCTGCCCCGCCAGTTCTTCCAGCAGCTTGTAGATTTCAGATTTTGCGCCAACGTCGATGCCGCGGGTCGGCTCGTCAAAGATCAGTATGTCGCAGTCGCGCAGCAGCCATTTGGCGATGACAACCTTCTGTTGGTTCCCGCCTGACAGCAGTCGAACTTCCTGCACATCCGACGGCGTTCGAATGCCCAATTGCTGGATGTAGCTTTTGGCGGTGTCGCTGATTTCACCATCGTGCAGAACTCCGCCTGCGCCCGTGAACAAGTCCATCGAGGCAAGCGCTATGTTGTCGCGCACGTTCATGCCGGTGGCGAGGCCGAAATGCTTTCGGTCCTCGGACAGGTATCCGATCCCGGCTTTGACAGCGTCAGTCGGTGACTTAATCGACACCACCTGACCATGTACCCGAATTTCGCCGCTATCCTTGGGATCGGCCCCGAAGATAGCCCGTGCAACCTCTGTACGACCAGCTCCCATCAGCCCGGCGAAACCCAGAATTTCGCCCTTTTGGACCGAGAAGCTGACGTTCTGAATCTCTTTGTCCCGGCTCAGCCCGGTGACCTGCAAAGACATCTCGGCGTCACCCAGATCGGGCACGTCCAGCGGTTCTTCTTTGACCTCGCGCCCCACCATCATGGCGATGATCTGGCTGATCGGGGTTTCAGCGGCCCCAACCGTTCCGACATATTCCCCATCGCGCATGACCGTTACGCGATCCGAGATCTGCTTGAGCTCGTCCATCTTGTGGCTGATGTAGACTACGCCCACGCCCTCGGCCTTGAGGCGGCGAATGATCACAAACAGCTCGGCGATCTCGGCGTCATTCAGGGCAGCCGTGGGCTCGTCCATGATCAGTACCTTGGACCGAAAGGACAGCGCCTTGGCGATCTCGACCATCTGCTGTTTCGCGATGGTCAGACTGCCCACCAACGCCTTTGGATCAAGGCTGAGGTTCATCGAAGCAAAGATTTCGGCGGTCTGCGCATTCAGCGCAGCCTCGTCCAAACGACCAAAGCTTTTGCGCGGTTCGCGCCCGATAAAGATGTTCTGAGCGACGGTCAAATCGTTCATCAAGCTCAGTTCCTGATGGATGATCCCGATGCCCAGATCCTGCGCTTCACGCGGGGTTGTCGGGCTGACGTCGCGCCCTTCGATCTTCAGCGTCCCGCCATCGCGTTGATAAATACCCGACAAGATCTTCATCAGCGTACTCTTACCGGCACCGTTCTCACCCATCAGCGCGTGAACTTCGCCCGGTTCAAGATCGAACTGCACGGATTTCAGCGCGTGCACGCCGGGGAAGAATTTATCAATCCCCGTCATTTCGACCAATTTTTGCATTTGCCCTCCCATGTGCCCCTCTCCCTTGGGCCCAGCGCGCACTACATCACCGCGCCGATTTGCCAGGGGACGAATTCAACGCCCCCAAAGCCAAGTTCCTCGCTTTTGGTTTTCTGACCCGAGGCGACGCGGATGAGCATTTCGAACAGCTCTTCGCCCTTGGCCTCGATGCTGATCCCGTCGGTCACGACGTCACCGCAGTTCAGGTCCATGTCCTCGGCCATGCGCGCGTACATTTCGGAATTGGTGGCCAGCTTGATACAGGGCGTTGGTTGGTACCCTGAAACCGAGCCGCGCCCAGTGGTGAACACGATCAGGTTCGCGCCCGAGGCGACTTGGCCGGTAACCGAACATGGATCAAAACCGGGGCTGTCCATGAAAACGAACCCGTGTTTGTCCACCCTCTCACCAAATTTATAGACGTCGCGCAGAGGGGCTGTGCCCCCTTTGGCGACCGCCCCCAGCGATTTCTCCAATATGGTCGTGAGGCCACCGCGCTTGTTGCCAGGGCTTGGATTGTTGTCCATCTCACCACCGTTGCGGGCGGTGTAATCCTCCCACCAATGGATGCGGTCGATCAGCTTTTCACCGACCTCCACGGTCTCAGCACGGCGCGTCAGCAAGTGCTCTGCCCCGTAGATTTCCGAGGTTTCAGACAAGATCGTTGTACCGCCGTGGCGCACCAGCAGATCCGAGGCGTATCCCAAAGCCGGGTTTGCCGTGATCCCTGAATACCCGTCCGATCCCCCACACTGCATACCCACCGTGATGGCACTGATCGGCGCAGGCGCGCGTTCGGCCTGATCAGCCAACTCGGCGATGCCGCGCAGCTCCTCCAGCCCCCGTTCGATGGTTCGCCGGGTTCCGCCCTCGTTCTGAATTGTCATGTAACGCAGGGCGCCGTCAGCACGGATTGGTCGCCCACCGACAAGGTCGGCCACTTGCATGACCTCACACCCCAGACCAATCAGCAGAATGCCTGCGAAATTCGGATGCTGCGCATACCCGGCCAGCGTCCGGAACAGGGTGGCATAGCCTTCATCGCTGGCGGACATGCCGCAGCCGGTTCCGTGCACAATTGGGACCACACCGTCAACATTGGGAAAGCTGTCCAACAGCCCGGATTTTTCCGCCGCCTCGGCAATGAAACGCGCCACAGATCCCGAGCAATTCACGGTGGTCAGAATCCCGATGTAGTTGCGAGTGCCCACTTTGCCGTCGGACCTGTGGTAACCGTCGAACGTCCGCTCTTCGGTCAAGGCAGGCAGCGGAGCGTTGGCGCTTGCGTGCGCATAATCCTGCTGATGCGCCCCCATGCCGAGGTTGTGCACATGGATATGCTCGCCCGGCGCGATATCGCACTTGGCCTGACCGATAATCTGACCGTAACGAATGATATTTTCCCCGGCTTGAACTGAGACCACGGCGATCTTGTGACCACGAGAGACTGATGCGGTCAGCGGCACGGGAACCAATACGGGCTGCTCGCCTGCGTTCAGATCGCGCAATGCAATGACAACATTGTCTCGCGGGTTGAGCTTCACGACATCACGCGTCGCCCCTTCCAAAACATTTATGCCGCTATGTGCTTGCATCTCTTCCCCGCTTGCTTGGCTCATGTTGCTAATCTCAAATTCACTACTTGTCAACTAACATGTTAGAATGCTAAATTACCAAACATGAGCAAGCAACAAGACATAAACGCTGCACTGCTGCCTGAGATCACGACAATCGAAGGGCCGCTTGCGCAGCGTGTTCACCACTCACTGAAACAGGCGATTCTATCGCTGGATTTTCCACCCGGCGCGAATCTCAGGAAGGCACCCGTGTGTGAAAGGCTGGGTGTTTCGCGCGCGCCTGTGGCCGACGCGATTGCACGTCTGGCGTCGGAAGGGTTGGTGGATGTGGTGCCGCAATCGGGCACCCGTGTGTCCTACTTTTCGATGGATGAAATTCGCGAAGGCGTCTTCCTCCGCGAAGCGTTAGAACTTGCGACCGTTGCAAAGGTTGCCCGCGATCTGACCGACGATCAGCGCAAAAGACTAAGCCGCAATATGCGCCTGCAGGAACTGCTGATCGAGGACGAGGATATTCCGGGCTTTTATCAGGCCGATGAAGAGTTCCACGGCCTGCTGATGGAATTCACTGGCTTTCGCCGCCTCGCAGATGTGGCCCAAACCGTTTCCTTGCAGGTCAGTCGCGCTCGTATGCTGCTGCTGCCCACCCCCGGCCGGATCGCCGAGACTTTGGCAGAACATCGGGCCATTTTCGAGGCAATCAGCAATCGCGATGAACAGGCTGCGCAGGATGCTATGCGCACTCACCTTGGACAATTGATGCCACGCATCGAACTGCTGGAACAGCAAAAGCCTCATTTGTTCAACCTTACACCACAACTGCACAGTGAGGCAGGATGACAGTTTCTCAGACAGAATTGCTGAACAATCGGACCGCGCGGCCTGTTCCATTGACCCGCATGGGGTTTGGCGGGGCGCCGTTGGGAAACCTGTATCGCAAAGTCTCGGATGAGGACGCGCAGGCGGCATTGCAGGCCGCTTATGACGCCGGCATCCGGTTTTTCGATACCGCGCCCCAATATGGGCTTGGTCGGTCAGAGCAACGGTTTGGGCAGGCGATTAGCCGGTTTGGTCGCGAAAACATTCAACTGTCGACCAAAATTGGCCGGCTGCTTTTGGATTGCGAACCGCATGAAGTGACACCCGAAGCTTTCGTCGATGTGCCGCAGAAACGGATCGTGTTCGACTACACTTACGACGGGGTCATGCGATCTTACGAGGCCAGCCGCGACAGAATTGGCGTGGCCAACTCTGACATTCTTCTGGTCCATGATGTCTGTGTCTTCAGTCAAGGCAGTCAGGAAGTGTCTGATGCCAAGGTCCGCGAGCTTTTTGATGGCGGCGGTTATAAGGCTTTGACCGAGTTGCGCGATGCAGGTGAAATCGCTGCAATTGGGGCGGGCGTAAACGAATGGCAGGTTTGCGAAAAACTGCTTGGACTCGGGGATTTCGACGGCTTCCTGCTGGCCGGGCGCTACACACTGCTGGAACAGGAAGCCCTCGACAGTTTCCTGCCACTTTGTGAGCAGCGCGATGTCGGCATTATCCTTGGGGGACCTTACAATTCGGGCATTCTCGCGACCGGAGCTGTACCAGGTGCCAAATACAACTACGCCGACGCGCCCGAGGATATACTCGAGCGGGTACGCAAGATCGAAGCCGTTTGCGCGGCGCACGATACTCCGCTGATCGCCGCGGCGTTGCAATTTGTTCTGGGTCATCCTTGCGTCAAAACCGTGGTGCCGGGGGCCGTCAACGCATCCGAAGTCCAGTCCAACGTCGCATTGATGGAGCGCGACATTCCACCCGGCCTGTGGTCGGATCTGCGGTCCGAGGGCCTGATCCGTTCGGACGCGCCCCTGCCAAGCGAGGCTGCAAATGCTGCGTAACATCGACCCGATCCTTTCACCTGAACTTCTGTATACCCTCAGGGCCATGGGCCACGGGGACGAGATCGTTATTGCAGATGCGAATTTCCCCGGCTCCAGCAGCGGACCGGACTGCATCCGGGCCGATGGGTCTTCGGCCAGTGAAGTGCTGCAAGCTGTTTTATCCGTGATGCCGTTGGATACTTTCGTACCTGATCCGGCGTTGAGCATGCAGGTTGTGGGCGACCCAAAGGCAATTCCTGACGCAGTCGCGGACTTTCAGCGCATCATAGACGCAACCGCCGACAACCCAACCAAAGTACAGGGGCTGGAACGGTTTGCTTTTTACGCGCGGGCGGCAAACGCTTTTGCCATTGTTCAGACAGGCGAACGCAGGCTTTACGGCAACATCATCCTGAAAAAGGGTGTGATCGGATGAGAATCGACGCGCATCAGCATTTCTGGGCTTTGGCGCGGGGCGACTATGGCTGGTTGACGCCTGATCTGGGCGCGATCTACCGTGATTTTACGCCGGACGATCTAATGCCACTGTTAAAAGCTGCCGAGATTGAAGGCACGGTCCTTGTCCAGGCGGCACCCACAGTGGCCGAGACCGAATATATGCTCGCTCTGGCCGACCAGCATGCGTTCATCAAAGGTGTTGTCGGCTGGGTCGATTTTGAAGCCGCTGATGTGGACGCGCAGATTGCAGCCTTGGCCGCCCACCCGGCATTCGTTGGTATCCGTCCGATGATACAGGACATTGCTGACCTTTTGTGGATGCTCGGTGACGCGTTAACGCCCGCTTTTGAAGCAGTTCAGCAGCACGATCTGACATTCGATGCACTGACCTTACCTCAACATCTGGGCCCACTCAGGCAACTTCTGGAACGTCAGCCCGATTTGCGTGTGGTCATCGACCATGGATCGAAACCGCTGATCAAAGACGCGATCTTGGACGGCTGGTCCGACAACATGGCGGTCTTGGCCCGCGATACAAATGCATGGTGCAAGCTGTCCGGCCTCGTGACTGAGGCTTCTGCAGACTGGACTAATGAAGATCTGCGTCCCTACGTGGATCACCTGCTGGACACCTTCGGCCCGTCGCGTCTGATTTGGGGCAGCGACTGGCCGGTTTGCACATTGGCCAGCAGTTACGAGCGCTGGTGTGAGACAACCGACACGTTGCTGAACCAGCTAAACAGCACAGAACGCCAGGCGATCATGGGTGGCAATGCCGCCCGCGCCTATAACCTCAGGGATTGAAATGACCATATCCACATTGGATTCCAACGGGCTGTGGCTCGGCCGTATTGAGCGTGCCGGGGTCGGCCCCAGCGTGGTAACACTGCGCAATGGTCGGGTTGTCGATATCACATCGAAAACGGCTCCAACCGTCCGGGACATTCTGGAACGCGAAGACGCAGCGGATTACGTGCGCAACGCCCAAGGTGAAGATATCGGCCCCTTGGACGCCGACCACCAATGGCTCGCACCGTGTGATCTGCAAGCGGTTAAAGCCTGCGGAGTTACATTTGCCGGATCCATGGTCGAGCGCGTGATAGAAGAACAGGCTGCAGGCGATCCCGCCAAAGCCGACGCGATCCGGGCGCGCATCGGGGGCCGGATTGGGGAAAGCCTTTCCAACATTGTTCCGGGATCGGACGCGGCGGCAGAGGTCAAAGAAGCACTGATCACCGAAGGTCTCTGGAGTCAGTACCTTGAAGTCGGGATCGGCCCCGATGCCGAGGTTTTTTCCAAGGCGCAGGTCCTTTCATCAGTCGGGTTCGGTGCGGAAATCGGGCTTCACCCGATCTCGACATGGAACAACCCCGAACCCGAAATCGTTCTGGCCGTTACCTCACGGGGCGAGATCAAAGGCGCAACGCTGGGCAACGATGTGAACCTGCGCGACGTCGAAGGGCGTTCAGCTCTGTTGCTGAGCAAAGCTAAGGACAACAATGCCTCTTGCGCGATCGGGCCGATGATCCGGTTGTTCGATGATGGGTTCACACTGGACGATGTACGGCAAGCCGAACTGACGCTGACCGTTACCGGACCGGATGGGTTTGTCCTGAACGGCAGCTCATCCATGTCCCAGATCAGCCGCGATCCTGCCGATCTTGTGAAGCAGACAATCGGACGCCACCACCAATATCCTGATGGGCTGATGCTGTTTCTCGGCACGCTCTTTGCTCCGACCCAGGACCGGGATACTCCGGGTGGTGGATTCACACACAAACTTGGCGACGTCGTCACCATCGCCAATGCACAACTTGGGACACTTACAAACACAGTGCGCCTGTCGACGGAATGCCCTGAATGGACCTTTGGGGCGTCACACCTGATGCGAAACCTTGCCCATCGCGGCCTGCTTTAAGTGAGAACGAACATGTTGACTGGAAAACACCTGATCGCCGGCGAATGGGTCGGCTCAGATGCGACTTTTGCGTCCGAACCCGCGCATGGACCAAGCCACGACTTTTCTGTCGGGACAGCGGCATTGGTCGATAGCGCAGTAGAAGCGGCCGAGGCGGCGTTTGCCACGTTCGGGTGGTCCTCGCGTACCGAGCGCGCCACGCTGCTGCGCATGATCGCAGATGAGATCGACGCGCGCGGGGATGCGATCACCGAGATTGGCACTCAGGAAACTGGCCTGCCCGAGGCGCGCCTACAAGGGGAACGTGGCCGCACCGTCGGCCAGCTGCGTCTGTTTGCCGATCACATCGAAGCGGGCGACTATCTGGACATACGCCACGACCCGGCCATGCCGGATCGCGCGCCCCTGCCCCGCCCCGACCTGCGCATGATCCAGCGTCCGCTGGGTCCTGTTGCGGTGTTCGGCGCGTCGAATTTCCCGTTGGCTTTCTCGGTTGCCGGGGGCGATACCGCCGCGGCAATTGCCGCCGGATGCCCCGTTGTCGTCAAAGGCCATTCGGCCCATCCCGGCACGGGCGAGATCGTGGCTCAGGCCATTGACGCCGCCATCAAGTCGACCGGAGTTCATCCCGGAGTGTTTTCACTTGTTCAAGGCGGCAAACGCGATGTGGGCACGCGTCTGGTGCAACATCCTTTGATCCGGGCGGTGGGCTTTACCGGCAGCCTTGCAGGTGGACGCGCGTTGTTCGATCTGTGCGCACAACGGGACGAACCCATCCCATTCTTTGGCGAACTGGGTTCGGTCAATCCAATGTTCATTCTGCCACAAGCCGCTGCTGCGCGTGGGGCCCAGATCGGCACAGGCTGGGCGGCTTCGCTGACGATGGGTGCCGGTCAGTTCTGCACCAATCCCGGTATCGCCGTTATCATTGAAGGTCCGGATGCCGACGCGTTTCAGTCCGCAGCCCAGACCGGGCTGTCTTCGGTCGCTGACCAGACAATGCTGACCGACGGTATTGCCTCAGCCTATCGGGACGGCGTTTCGCGTGTTGCCGCCGGAACAGGTGTTTCAAAAGTTATGGGCACCAGTTGCGCGACACGCGATGCGGCCCCTTACCTGTTTACTGTTGCCGGCGATGACTGGCTGGCCGACAAAAAACTGCAGGAAGAGGTTTTTGGCCCATTGGGCATCATCGTGCGCGTAAAAGACGTCTCGCAAATGCATCAGATCGCGCGGGCCATCGAAGGGCAACTGACCTGCACACTGCATCTGGACGCGGGTGACAAACCCGAGGCTCAGGCGCTGCTTCCGCTGCTGGAACGCAAGGCGGGGCGTCTGCTGGCCAACAGCTTCCCGACCGGCGTCGAAGTGTGCGACAGCATGGTTCACGGCGGCCCCTACCCTGCTTCAACCAACTTTGGCGCGACGTCTGTAGGAACTCTGTCGATCCGCCGTTTCCTTCGGCCGGTTTGTTATCAGGACATCCCAGCTGACCTGCTGCCCGAAAAACTGTGAGGCACCAATGACAACTTTCAACCCATCCAACCGACTTGCAGGTAAGACCGCCCTGATTACAGCTGCAGGACAAGGCATCGGCCGTGCAACTGCCGAACTGTTCGCAATGGAAGGCGCACATGTGATTGCCAGCGACATCAACGGTATTTCGCTTGCCGAACTGGGCAGTATTGCGGGTATCGAGCCGCTGAAGCTGGACGTCACTGACAATGAAGCGGTGACAGCCGCCGTCGCCGACCTGCCGCACCTCGACGTTCTGTTTAACTGCGCGGGCTACGTCGCAGCAGGGTCAATTCTTGAGTGCCCAGAGAAGGATTGGGATTTCAGTTTCGACCTCAACGTCAAGGCCATGTTCAGACTGATCAGACTAACCCTGCCAGGGATGTTGGAAAATGGTGGCGGATCGATCATCAATATGTCCTCGGTCGCATCGTCCATCAAAGGCGTTCCAAACCGGTTTGCCTATTGCGCGTCAAAAGCTGCGGTCATTGGCCTGACAAAATCCGTGGCAGCCGATTACGTCACGCAAGGCATTCGGTGCAACGCGATTTGCCCCGGCACCGTCGACAGCCCCAGCCTGCATGACAGGCTGCGCGCAACCGGAGATTATGAACAGGCAATGACCGATTTCATCGCCCGTCAACCGATGGGCCGAATTGGCACAGCGGACGAGATCGCAGAACTGGCACTGTACCTGGCCAGTGACGCCAGTAAATACACCTCGGGTCAGCCCTTTGCCATTGATGGCGGCTGGACGATCTAAACGGAAGGACCTTGCAATGAGACTGCTACGCTACGGCCCAACGGGGGCCGAGAAACCCGGTATTTTAGCGTCGGACGGCTCTGTTCGCGATCTATCCGGTGTGGTCGATGACATTTCGGGCGACGCTCTTGGCGATGCCGTTCTTGGCAAATTGCGTGCACTCGATGTGGACAGCCTGCCAGCGGTGCATGGCGATACGCGCGTCGGTCCCTGCGTTGGCAATGTCGGCAAATTTGTTTGCATAGGTCTGAACTATGCGGATCACGCGGCAGAAAGCGGCATGGAATTACCAGCTGAGCCGGTGGTTTTCTTCAAGGCCACCTCTGCCATCATTGGACCCAACGACACGGTCGAAATCCCGCGCGGGTCGGTCAAAACCGACTGGGAGGTGGAACTGGGCGTCGTCATCGGCAAAGAGGCCAAATACGTCTCCGAGGCCGAAGCCATGAGCCACGTCGCCGGATACTGCGTGGTCAACGATTTGTCCGAGAGGGACTTTCAGCTTCATCGCTCGGGCCAATGGGTCAAAGGAAAATCCGCCGACACGTTCGGTCCGATTGGCCCTTGGCTTGTGACACGTGACGAAGTGCCTGATCCTCAAAACCTGGCGATGTATCTTGAGGTGAACGGGCACCGGTATCAGGACGGGTCGACCAAAACGATGCATTTTAGCGTTGCAACGGTGGTCTCACACCTGTCGCAGTTCATGTCGCTGCAGCCCGGGGACGTGATCTCAACAGGAACGCCTCCGGGTGTTGGTATGGGTCAGAACCCTCAGACCTATTTGAAACCCGGTGACAAGATGGAACTTGGCATCGAAGGTTTGGGCGTACAGCGACAAGACGTTGTGGCCGGGTAATCCAAAAGCGTCCAGCGGCACCCAAAACATTCGTTCAAGTAAACCCCGGACCACGCGTTCGGGGTTTTGTCTTTTCATAGTCAAATTCGATTGCTTGCTGCGGCGAATTGGTCGGGCCCGGCATATCCCGACTGAAGCGAGACAGACCTTAATGCTTAATTTTTAGACTACATGCTGCGGGTGTGTTCAAAAATTGAGCTTCCCGGACGAGCTTTGATCAAAAAACAGCCCATGCGGATAGAGTTTCGACACCCAAGCGGTGAAAAACGCCTGATGTTCACGACGTGAAAGCCGCAGCCATCAATCAGTTCGCACCCATACCGCCTGCGTCACATGCGACGCCGCCGCGCGCCGAAGGACGGGTTACACTGTCCGCCAAGCTGTTTCGGGGGCGCAACGTAATCGATCGTCTGCGGCAGGCGGGTTCGTTCAAATGCCTGTTTCCACGGGGGCACGACACCCATCTAAATGCGGTGCTTTTGAACACGGCCGGAGGAGTAACCGGCGGCGACGCGTTCCACTTTTTGGGCCACGCCGGTGAGGGCACGGGCCTGACACTAACAACTCAGGCCTGTGAACGGGCGTACAAAGCAAAACCCGGTCAGACGGCGCGGATCGTCAACACCCTGAGCGTCGGGCCGCAGGCGCGACTGAACTGGCTGCCGCAAGAGACGATCCTGTATAATGGCAGCGCGTTGACACGGCGCTTGCAGATTGACCTGGCCAAGGACGCCTCGGCGCTAATAGTCGAGCCTTTGATCTTTGGCCGCGCGGCGATGGGCGAGACACTGACCGACATCCGCCTGAGCGATCGGATCGAGATTAGGCGCGACGGGGTCATGGTGTTTCTGGACGCCACCCGTTTCACCGGCGACCTGGCCGCCCATCTGGCCAGACCCCATATCGCCAATGGCGCGGGTGCCATGGCACTGGTCGCGCTTGCCTCCCCCACCGCCGAGAGCCAACTGGTCCCGATCCGCAAGATGTTGCCAGATACAGCCGGGGCCAGCCTGGTCCGGCCCGACCTGCTGGTGATCCGGCTGCTGGCCGAAAACGGTTTCACCCTCCGCAAAAGCCTGCTGCCCCTGCTGCGGCGACTGAACACCGACACATTACCCCGATGCTGGATGCTCTGACATGAACCTGACACCGCGTGAGAAAGACAAACTGCTGGTCGCCATGGCCGCCGAGGTCGCCCGCAAACGGCTGGCTCGCGGCGTCAAACTGAACCACCCCGAGGCCATCGCCCTGATCACCGACGCCGTGGTCGAGGGCGCGCGCGATGGCCGGTCTGTCGCTGATATGATGCAAGCCGGGGCCGAAGTGATCACCCGAGACCAATGCATGGAGGGCGTGCCCGAAATGATCCACGAGGTGCAGGTCGAGGCCACTTTCCCCGATGGCACCAAACTTGTGACCGTCCACAATCCCATTCGCTAAGAAAGGACCACAATTATGACACGTATGCTTTTCCCCGCCCTGATCCTTGCTGGCCCCGCTGCGGCCCATACGGACACACATATCCACGCCCATGCCACAGACTACGCCGCGTTGGGCGTTGGCCTTGCTGTTATCGCGCTGGCCGCACTGGTCGTGATCACGAAGCTTCCGAAATGATTCCTGGCGAGATCATATCTGCCAAAGGTTCACTGACTCTCAATGCAGGGCGCAGCAGTCGTCTTGTTGTTGTCGCCAATACGGGTGATCGACCGGTACAAGTCGGCAGCCACTACCATTTTGCCGAAGCGAACTCTGCCTTGGATTTTGATCGGTATGTGGCCTTGGGGATGCGATTGGACATCCCGGCAGGCACTGCTGTGCGATTTGAACCGGGTCAAACGCGCGAAGTTATGCTGGTACCCTACGACGGGCGCCGCCACATCTATGGTTTCAATGCACATATTATGGGGGCTCTGAAAGATGCCGGGCAAGATCAGCCGGAGTGACTATGCCTCCATGTTCGGCCCAACGGTCGGCGACAAAGTACGATTGGCAGATACCGATCTGATTATCGAGGTCGAGAAAGACCTGATCGTCGAGCGCGCAACAGCTGCGCGTTTCAGCGAAACCGGCCACCGCGAAGACGTCTATGGCGAAGAGGTCAAATTCGGTGGCGGCAAGGTCATTCGTGACGGGATGGGGCAGTCTCAGGTCACACGCGCCGAAGGGGCGGTGGATACGGTGATCACCAACGCGCTGATCGTCGATCATTCCGGCATCTACAAAGCGGATGTGGGGCTGAAAGACGGGCGTATCGCCAAGATCGGCAAAGCCGGAAATCCCGATACACAGCCCGGCGTCGACATCATCATCGGCCCCGGCACCGAGATTATCGCGGGCGAGGGTCGCATTCTGACCGCAGGCGGGTTCGACAGTCACATCCATTTTATCTGCCCACAACAGATCGAAGACGCGCTGCATTCCGGCCTGACCACGATGCTGGGCGGCGGCACCGGACCGGCGCATGGGACACTGGCGACTACCTGCACACCCGGCCCCTGGCATATCGGGCGGATGTTGCAGGCAGCGGACGCGTTTCCGATGAATCTGGCCTTTGCAGGCAAAGGCAACGCCTCATTGCCCGAAGCACTTGAAGAACAGGTCAAATCCGGTGCTTGTGCCCTGAAACTGCACGAAGACTGGGGTACGACCCCCGCCGCCATCGATTGCTGCCTGTCGGTCGCTGATGCAATGGACGTGCAGGTGATGATCCACACCGATACGCTCAATGAATCGGGCTTTGTTGAGAACACCGTAGCCGCCATGAAAGGCCGCACAATCCATGCGTTCCACACCGAAGGCGCAGGCGGCGGCCACGCCCCGGACATCATCAAGATCTGCGGTGAAAATCACGTTCTGCCGTCCTCGACCAATCCCACGCGGCCCTTCACCGTGAACACGGTTGAGGAACATCTGGATATGCTGATGGTCTGTCACCATCTCGACAAATCCATCCCCGAGGACGTGGCCTTTGCCGAAAGCCGCATCCGGCGAGAGACTATAGCGGCCGAAGATATCCTGCACGACATGGGGGCTTTCTCGATCATCGCGTCTGACAGTCAGGCCATGGGCCGCGTCGGAGAGGTCTTGATCCGCACCTGGCAAACTGCGGACAAGATGAAGAAACAGCGTGGGCGACTGCCCGAGGAAACCGGTGAGAACGACAATTTTCGCGTCCGTCGTTACATCGCGAAATACACCATCAACCCAGCCATTGCCCATGGCCTGAGCCGCGAAATCGGAAGCATCGAGGAAGGTAAACGCGCTGATCTTGTTCTTTGGAATCCTGCTTTCTTCGGGGTGAAACCAGAGATGGTTTTGCTGGGTGGCACAATTGCCTGCGCGCAGATGGGGGATCCGAACGCGTCGATCCCTACGCCGCAGCCAGTTTACAGTCGCCCTATGTTCGGCGCGTATGGGCGATCGGTAGAAAATTCGGCAATCACTTTTGTCTCGCAAGCAGCCTATTCAGACGGGCTTGGTGATACACTGGGATTGGCAAAAAAGACCGTCGCCGTCCAAAACACGCGAGAGATCGGCAAACAGGATCTTTTGCTGAACGACACGACGCCTCATGTCGAAGTCGACCCTGAAACCTACGAGGTCCGGGCAGATGGCGAATTGCTGACCTGCCAACCCGCCGAAACGCTGCCAATGGCGCAACGATACTTTTTATTCTGACCAGAAATTGTGCGGCGTTGCGGCACGCGCAAGGCGGAAATGACCAAACACTATCTACTGAGTGAGGCCGATATGACAAATATTAGACCCCATGGGAGGACCAACGTTTACGAGGGTCCAAATGGCACATTCAACAACACATACAAACGCGCGCTTTTCGCTGCCCGGTTTGATCGCATCCGTCGGGTCGTCGATTTACTCGGCTCTGACCAGGTTAGCCGAAGCCCAATCACGCGTCCGGCAAGTCGAATTCCTGCAATCGCTCAGCGACGAGGAATTGAAAAAACGCGGTCTGACACGCGAACGGATCGTGCACCGGGTCTTTGCGGATTCAATCTGGCTCTGACCAACACTTCTACAGAGGAGGTACTGGTATGACCGCCCTGCTCTGTACTGCGCATCGTTATTCGGATCACACACATGGCGATCCGGCAGATTGCTTGTCTCTGACTTACGATGACCGGTTTTTGCGCCGCAAGGTTCTGACTTGTGAAAGCGGTGAACAGATCCTTATCGATCTGGCACAAACGACGTCGTTGAACCACGGCGGCGCATTGGTTCTGGATGACGGTCGCGAAGTGGAGATACAGGCCGCACCCGAAGCGTTGCTTGAAGTAAATGCCCCGGATCTGACGCGTATCGCATGGCATATCGGCAATCGCCACACGCCCTGCCAGATCGAAAAGGATCGACTTTTGATTCAGGTCGATCACGTTATCCGGGACATGCTGTTGAAAATTGGTGCATCGGTAAAAGAAGTGCATGAACCGTTCACCCCCGAAGGCGGAGCTTACGGCCACGGCAGGACCCATGGCCACACCCACTGACGCTGACATTCTGACGCTGACCCAATGGTTGTCTCCTGCCTATCCTGTCGGGGGATTTGCCTATTCGCACGGGCTGGAGGCGGCGATTGACGCGGGAACTGTCGCGAATTCTCGGGATACCGAAGCCTGGATTTCAGATGTGCTTGAGCATGGCTCTGGGTGGAATGACGCAGTGTTTCTGGTGGCTGCGTACAACGCGCAGGACAAAGATGAGCTCATCAATACCGATAGCATCGCGCGGGCCTTTTGCGCCACATCCGAAAGGCTTATGGAAACCGATCTACTGGGTCAGGCATTCGGAAATGTCACGAAGGGCGTTTGGGAACTGGACCTTGGACAGTTCACATATCCGGTCTCTGTCGGTCAGGCTGCAAGACTACAAAACCTTCCTGTTGCGCTAACAACCAAAATGTTTCTGCAAGCATTCGCAAGTAACCTTGTCGCCTGTGCAACTCGCCTCGTGCCACTGGGGCAAACTGATGCTCAAAGCGTGATCCGCCAGTTGACGCCGCTGTGTGCTCAGGTTGCTGCAAGGGCACAAAAGGCAAGTCTTGACGAATTGGGCTCTACCGCGTTCCTGGCAGATCTGGCGTCCATGAAACACGAAACACAGTATTCGAGGATCTTTCGCACATGACCAGTATGAACGGCCCACTTCGCGTCGGTATCGGAGGCCCGGTCGGAGCCGGAAAAACCACTTTGACCGCTGCTTTGTCCGAAGCGCTGCGCGATGTTTGTTCTGTGGGTGTTATCACCAATGATATTTACACGCAGGAAGACGCCGAGGCACTGATGCGCATGCAGGTTCTGCCGCGGGACAGGATCATCGGCGTTGAAACCGGTGGTTGCCCGCATACGGCAATTCGCGAAGATGCCTCGATCAATTTGGCGGCCGTTGCTGAAATGCAGGCACGCCACCCCGATCTCGACGTGGTGTTGATTGAAAGCGGTGGCGACAATCTGTCGGCCACATTCAGCCCGGAACTGGCGGATTTAACCATCTACGTCATCGATGTCGCGGCGGGAGAGGAAATCCCCAGAAAAGGCGGGCCGGCAATCACGAAATCGGACATCCTGATCATCAACAAAACCGATCTGGCGCCGCATGTTGGCGCTTCGCTGGAGGTTATGGAACGTGATGCCAAGAAAATGCGCAAAGGACGACCTTTCGTGTTCTCGTCGCTTCGCCACAGAAATGGGGTCGACACAATCGTGGATCTGCTGGCGAAAGGAGGGGGGCTGGGGATTTCGAGGCGAACTGATTCCGATGACAAACTGTCCACACACAATTCCGGTTAGAAAGACCTAAGGAAAAATCACAGTGGCATTTTTTCGGATTTCAAATACGCGTCTGAAATCTATGCAGGCACGGGACACCTTAGAGGTTCTACAATGCGCCTCAATTTCAAGTGGGCTTGAATATGGCAACGCGAAAGACCCTTAAAGAATTGAAAAATAAAGCCTTTCGGGAATGCGGCGCTGAACCAATTGAACACCGCTACTCATGCGAAAACGGTTTCTTAAACCCGTCAGTGCATTGTGGCGCTATGTGCAATCTGATTGGTTTTGCCAAGGCGCAAAGGATGACAGCTTAACGCAGTCTATTCAGTGCGGATTACCCGCAAACGCCCATTGCGATCGTCTTTCGATATCTGCCACCAAAACCCGTGACCCTGTCCAAATCTGCAGTATCCAATTCATCAAATGCTTCACCTTCGGGCAAATCCAAAGGATCGGCTTCGCGTTCACTTGGGATTAAATCGTCGACTTTTTGGAGGGTGGCGTCTTTACCTTCGACAATGGCCATTCTGATCGCTCTCTGTTCCAGTATCCCGCCTAAACACCGGTATGAATGTGGTGATATAAAAGACAATAACTTTTGGATGACAGCTTATCCTGACCAACTGATCCCAACAGCGCCACCTGAACGCAATGTATCAATCATTATGTCAAATGAAGGCGGCAATTCTCATTTTGATTATAGTTTTTCGCAAATTAGCTATTGAAGCGCTTGCTTGACTTGGGGTCCGTCAGTACCGTCTGGGCACAGGTGAGCCAAATCGGAGTTTGAGTGGTGTTCCGAAACAGGGTGTTGTGTTTTGCTCGCGACGCGGGTGCGTCGATTTTTTTCCATTGCATGATTTCAATCTCGTTTGCTGCCTACGTGCTTATTGCAATTGCAGGGCCGGGACATGCGGGCGTCAATTTAAAAAACGGCAACTTTTATATCACGTACACCGATATCATCGTCATGGTTGGCGGTGACGAATTCAGTTTATCGCGGACCTACAATTCGAAATCGGCGCAAAACTTGTCCTTTGGCTACGGTTGGGGCTCGGCTCTGGACACCCGATTAATTATCGGTGGGGATGGCAGTGTGTCCGTTCAGGAAATTGGTTCGGGAAAAATCTATAGTTACGTGCCAGCGTCACAGACAAGGGAACAGCTGGACGGCCTGCTGGACGACATCATCTCGGGAATGGAGGCGGGCGGTTGGTTGTCTTCCGATCTCAAAGCCGAAGAAACCCGGCGCGAGTTGCTGACCAACGCCGAAAGACGCCGCAGTGTGTATCTGGCGCTTGAGCGCGAGGGGCTCGTCCAACCTGTTGATATTGCAGTGGGAACACGCTTTGTCGCGACATCCGGGGAACAGGCGGGCGTCGAAATATTTCGCGAACCCGGCGGATTTTATCGACGCAGTAGGGATGGGTTTGAACGCTTCAACGAACGCGGGCAATTGATGGAAACCGCGCTTAGGGACGAAGCTTATTTTCGGTTGAACCGAGATGCGCAGGGTCATCTGCGCGAGATCGTTTTGGAGGATGATCGCCGAATTCGCGTGGAAAGTGATGAAGACGGAAAAATCGTGAATTTACGCTTCGGCGAACTTGAGGCGCGTTATGTGTACTCGGACGGCAATCACCTGGTCCGTTCGACGGATGTTGCGGGAAACACGTTTCAGTTTGGATATGATGCCCGAGTGAACACGACCAGCATCACCTACGAAGATGGCACCAGCCTGTTGATGTCCTACCACCCCGAAACACAGTACATCGCACGGCAAAAAACGCGTCAGGGCCGCGTCACAACTTACGACTACGGCGACTATCCGGTGGCGGAAGAAGGGCTCGTCGATCACTATTACACTCTCATTCGCACCTTTGAATCGGAAGCCAGTGAAGAACCCTATGACGAACGCAGGACAGAGTACCGGATCGGAGTAGACAGTTTTGGACAACGCTATACCGCAGGTATTCTTGAACAGGTCAACGGGGTCGAGACCGAAACACGGTACCATCCTTGCGGCAGCCCAACCTTGCAACGGCGTGGTTCTGTTCAGAATGCCTACGAATACGATGCCAAATGCCGGTTGACGTTGAAGCGTCAAATCGCGGACAGTTTCTTGGACATGTCATCCGGTGGGACCCATTCTGCTTTTGGTCTGGACGCGCGCGATCGTGTTTCAAAGAAGTTCCCTCTCAACTTCGTAGTAAGCTGGTGGCGCAACAATGACAGAGAAGATCAACTGAACAATTATGTAGGTCAGAGATTCTGACATATTACGGCAGGACAGTCTTGATCGAAGAAAGCGGAATTCTGTATATGGAACACCCTCTTTCGGAAACCGCGCAGCTTTTTAAGCGGGCATGAGCAAGCTTTCTGCTTATGACCTTCACCAATCAACCTCGCCCTAGGTGCACAAGTTCACTTGGTGATGACTGCACATCAATGCCTGCGACACGGTTTAATTCGGATGACCGCAAGAAATTTAATGGTCTTTTTTTACCTTTTTTGCACACCACATGGGGCGTCTCATTGCCGTCCTTGGCGGCTTACCTATCGCCGCACTATGCAAGTGCGCCGTTGAGACAAACACTACGAACGGTATCAGCCACTGCCCTACCCTTTGCTCCCCTTAAGAATGAGGTTCGGCCAAAACTCGGCAACCCCCAGTTCCGATGAACGCGACGCGTTGTCTTGGCCGACAAATGACCACCTTCTCGATGGCGTCGTTTCGTGTGAGACGAAGGTTCAGACTACATGAGATTCTTCTGTATCAGCCCCTGTCTTTACCACGCGCCGGTGACCGTGATGTTCAAACGCCTGCATCAGTTGGAACCAACGACATGCTGCATGTCCAGCGCGGCGTTTTCAAGAAGCGTACCTTGGTTCTGGTTCCTCTGAAGGCGTATGTTTGAGCATCAAGCGCACAAGCAACTTACAAGCCGGTTGCAACTGCCTCATTCGTCAACTTGCGTAAAGCCCTTGCTCGTCACTGTGAATTAAATGCGGTGTCTCTTGAGACGCTGTGCGCCATTGCAACTGGTTGGGTCCGGGCAAGGGAACCAATGCGACAGGTTGAAAAAAGGCACGGACAAGTGTCCGCGCACTTTTGAAAATGTAGGCTTGAAATCTTACCCGTGGGTAAGATCGTCTTCTTCGGGCAGTGCTTCAATGAAAGCCGAAATCGCTTCTTCCAGTTTGCTTCGATCCACCCGCGTAAAATCCAAATCATACTTCAACTCAATGCGCCCGCTCGAGGCGGAGCATTTTGCGACCCCTGCCCGTCCCGAAACCTGGAACGTCGTTTTTGCCCGCCGTGGCTTGCTGCTGCCTTCATTTGCCGGCTTCTTGCTTACACTGGGCTCTTGCTCTTCCAAGAACGACCGCAGTATCGCAACTTCCCGAGCACCATCACGATCCGGCTCACTCAACAACGTGTCGGTCACACGTCGTACCAAACCTGGCGTTGCGTCGAGCTTTCGCTTTAGCTCTACTCCAACATTGCGCGGAATGTCATTCGGATGCATGAGCGCCTTGTCCATCATCATCAGCAAACTGGCAAAAGATCGTATGTAGCTGCGCTTGGTATAACTTGCTGACTTGAAAAGTTTCGACACGGCCTTGTCCACATCGGGACAATCATTTGCGGGGTCTTCAGCATAAGCACGCGCCAACGCACCCATTTCAGCGAATGAGATATCCTTACGGATCAGGTTTTCATCCACCATCCGCCGATAACTATTGTCGAGGTCACTTGCCTCAGAAATACCGGCAGGGATCTTCGCGTATATCTCTTCGCCGGTTTCCTCAAACAGAGCTCGATATGCGGATAGTCGACGCATCCCTTGAATCAGTTCGAACCGACCGTCTGCACGACGTTCAAGCCGTATCGGATTGGACAATCCGATATCGCGAATGGATGCCTTGAGTTCGTCCAATTCAGGATCAGGGCCCGGCTTGCGATCTCGTGTCAGTTTTTCGGTCAGAACGTCTGCCAGTGCCACATGCTCTGTGACAAGCCCTTCGTTCCGCAAACGAACCAGTTCATGCGCCAGCGCATCATTTTCGGCACGAATAGTTTCTTCTGTTGATTGCTGATCCCGCAACGCGTCAGCGTTTTCTGAAATCGCTGCGGCCATAGGGCCGCGTCGCTTTTCCAGAACTTTGTCCGGCACCTTGCCAACAGGAATGTCGTCCATGGCCGGTATATCGATATCGAACATTCTGCGCTTGCGGCTCATGCCTCATCCTCCAGCTTGTCCCAGGCCGACAGCATGACGCCCCGGAATTCCTCATACACATTGTCAAAAGTCGACCGAGCGCGGCGCCAGGTTTCCCGCGTCATCTCTCGGTAGTCCATCTCATATACTGAACTGAGAAAGCGGCCGGACTGTTCAACCGCGCGCGTCATCTCGACCGGATGTTCGGCGACATGCTCACCAAAGACTTTCTTGAAAGCCTCAAACATCGCCAGGTGAAGGGCGTTACCCGGCTCGTATCGCGTCAGCAGGAACCGCAACTCGCAAAACGTTTTCGGCAGGCCGATCTTACCCGTGGGTAAGGTTTTGTCGAAACCGTAGGCCAGATCCTCCAAAGCTTCAGCAAGCTGACCGATAAAGGACGTGGTGGAATCGTATTCCCAATATCCGGGGCCTGAAGGGATATACAGCATGTCTGCCGCAAAAACCGCGTTCATCGACTGATACCCAATGGCCGGCGGGCAATCGAAAATGATCAGGTCATACGCGTCGTCGGGAATCTGATCCAAGTATCGAGACACGGCTGCAAAGAATGACCATTCGGGGTTTAGGTGCCGGTACTGGGCCGAGGCAAACTCGACGAAAGCTGCGTTAGCGCAGGACGGGATCGCATCGATGGTGGACCAGGACGTCTTGCGAATGAAGTCAGAGATCCTCAGATCGCCAAGACCCATATCTGTAATTGCTGGCGGCAATTCGCGGCGGGGCAGGGCGGTTCCCGATTGCGCGGCGACAGGGCGGTTGTTCATGCGCTCCGTCTCGCGGATAAGGTCACGCGCCATGATCCCCCAGACAGTATAGTCTTCTGCAACATCCGTCAGGCCCATCGAATGGCTCAAGGTCGCTTGCGGGTCAAAGTCCACCACCAGAACACGATACCCGTCCAGCGCTGACGCATGCGCAAGATGCAGCGCCACGGTCGATTTACCGGCACCGCCCTTGAAGTTGGCGACGGCCGCACGAATAGCGCGCTTGCCTTCCGGGCGTGGGGGCATGAGGGACTTGCGGTTCACTTTGAGGCGGCGGCGCAACTCGTTCACCTCTTCCAGGCTGAACCAGCGCTGACGACCGTCGGGCTCGACCTCGCCACCAGGCAGCGAAGGATCCGCCGCCAGCTTGCCTCGGAAGGTCGATTGATTGACCCGGAAGATCAGCTCGGACACCTCCCAGCTGGAAAACCGGCGGAGGGTTTTCTCCATCTCGGGGCTAAAGGTCTGCTGGCGGATCCAACCCTGCAGCTTAAGGGATTGGTTACGCAATGCGTTCAGGTCTTCGTGCGTGTACATGCCTCGGGTCTCTTTGTTTGGAACGTAAATTTCTGTTCGTTTTCTATTTACGACCGATTTGCACTTTACGCAAAAGAAAATATGATGAGACTGCAATCTTACCCACGGGTAAGAAAACAAAGCCTTTAGGGGTTGGAATCGATTCGGCAGCCCTACCGTGCCGCCACATGGAACACAGACCCTCACACCCCGGTATTTAGGGGGACGCCTGAGGCCCTAAACCCATATATAGGGGGACACAAAGGGCAAATAAGGGGACAACCAAGATGTCCCCCCTCACCAATACTTCACCAGATTCTTTTTAAATTTGAATTGGAATGGGCGTAAATTTCGCCTGAATTCAGACTCTTCTTGACAGAATCGAAGCTTTGGACGCTAATTAGGCCAAGATGACGAAAAGCGTTGGCAAACGGCGCGAACACGGCGGGGAAAACCCGTCTGAGGCAGATGAAGCGGTGAGAACGGGTATGCAACTGGCTAAACCGGTCGGGCGTAACGCAGCGGCCTTGAAATATGATATACTCTCTGCGCTGACCGTTCATGCGTTGTCCGGAGACAAACATCGACAGCGCAGTATCCTGCGCATCATTGCTTTGATTACGACCCGATATAACTGGCGAAGCAATGAATTGTCGATCGGGCGTGAAGAAATTGCGCGCCTTTGGACAGTGAACGAAAGGACAGTAAAGCGCGAAATGTCCAAATTTCGCGCATTAGGCTGGGTAACGGTCAAAAGACCCGCGGCGCGTGGCAGAGTTGCGGTGTACGAAATTGACCTCAAGCAGATCATGATCGACACGCAAGAGGTCTGGCCGGTCATAGGTTCTGATTTCAACGCACGAATGACAGATGAGCCTGAATCGGAAACAAACATCGTGCCTTTCGCGATCAAGCCTGCAACCAGCGAAGTTGGCGAGGGTGATGTCTGGTCACAGGTTCAGTCGATTCTTCACGGTCGCGATCCTGAACTATGGGCCAGTTGGTTTCAGCACCTGTCCGAAGGTGAAAGGGCAGGGGGGTCTGTGACCCTTTATGCGCCGTCACGGTTCATGGCCGATTACATCTCGCAAAAGTGGAGCCAGCGTTTGCTTGCGGCGTATAGCCGGGTGGATCCCGCTGTCAGAGTTGTGCGCGTGGAATCAACCGAGTGAAGCCTGCCGGACTGATGTGAAATGGTCTTGACCAAAAGCCTTCACTGAACGGGAAAGACTAATCCAAGTAGATAAAGTCTACGCTAACGGGAGAGGTTCGCGGTGACCCGACTGTCAATGCCTGAACTTGACAGGTCGAGAGGGGCCATAGTTTACTTTGTCAGGTATCCACCCGTTGCCTGACCTGACACGTTTGTCGACCGATTGCCTGTTGAGCCTTTGTGCGCTCAGCTTCAGGAGGAGGGAGAATGAGCGAAATTTCCTATAAACAGCTCCCGGACTACGCACCGGGAAATTTGTTGGGCAGTGGCGACGGGCGCGGATGGTCTGGCATCAATTACCGAAGCTACAGGCATCTTGGGATGGAAATCGAGCTGCCGCCAATGGAAGATTTTCTGGTGATTGCCTACGACAAAGGCCGCACACCTGTGCAGCGAAAAGTGGGCAACACTTGGAGCGACTACAGCCTTGGAGTGGGTGATCTTACACTTTTGAATAAGTCAGACAGATCGGAATGGGCGTGGTCCGAAACGGTTGAAGTATCTCATGTCTATCTTAGCGCGGAACTGGTCGAGAGCGTCGCCAACGAAGTCTACGAACAGGATGTAAGCGACATTCGCTTACGGGATACTTTGAAGGCGCGCGACCCCGGTATTTCCAGATGCGTTTCGGTTATCAAAACCGAGGTCGGAGAAAACAGTGTTGGGGGCTCTTTGATCGTCGAAGCTGCAGCACGGGAGATGTCGGTCAGACTGCTGCGGAAATATGCTGACACCCGGTTTGGATCTGCCGCACGTTTTGGCAAACTCTCGCGGGCTGAAACAAAACGCGTTGTCGCTTTTGTTCAGGACCAGCTGCGCGAGAAATTGTCTTACGAACAAGCTGCGGCCGAAATGGGCCTTGGGGACTGGAATTTCATGCGCAAGTTCAAATCGACCTTCGGGCATTCCTTTCACGATTATGTCCTGACGCAGCGGGTGGAACGTGCGGTTTCCCAATTACGCAACACGCGCAAACCCATAAAGAACATAGCTTTGGATTGTGGGTTTTATGACCAACCGCACATGAACCGTGTGTTCAAGAAAATAAAGGGCGTGACACCAGGATCTTTGCGCAGAACGTGAACCGTTTTTCCCGATCCACTCGCAGGGCAGGGATAACGCGAGCCTGTGCAAGATTGTGCAAGAAATTCACAGAATCCTCCAAGAGTTTATCGGGCCAGCTTGATTGACTTAGCGGATCTTGTGCCCTGACGTTTCGGGTGATCCCGCGTCAGCGGCAGTAAGGTGCGCTGCGCGCAAGCAGCGCCGCATGGACTTAACGGGAGGATACCTATGCGGATGAACTTCGGGATTTTCATGGCTCCGTTTCACGCGCCGGGGCATAACCCAACGATTTCACTGGAAGACGATCTTGAACTGCTCCAGCATCTGGACACGCTGGGCTATGATGAGGCGTGGATCGGGGAACATCATTCCGCTGGTAGCGAGATCATCGCATCCCCTGAGATTTTCATCATGGCCGCCGCCGAGCGCACCCAGCGCATCAAACTGGGCACGGGCGTCGTGTCGATGCCCTATCACAACCCACTGTGGACAGTAGAACGCATGGTTCTGCTGGACCATCTCACGCGCGGGCGCGTGATGTTCGGTATGGGGCCAGGTGCCCTGCCTACGGATGCATCCATGCTTGGCCTCGAACCTCAGCAGATGCGCCCGATCTTTGAGGAATACATTGATATTGCCTATAAATTGCTGACGACGGACGAACCGGTCAACTACCAGTCTGATCGCCTGACGTTGAAAGATGCGCGGCTGCATCTGCGTCCGTATTCCGATCCGTTGTTCGATCTGGCTGTAGCTGCCGTGGCCTCGCCTTCCGGAGCAAAACTGGCCGGGCGCTACGGGGCTGGGCTGCTGTCATTGGGCGCAACCGTTGCCGTGGGCATGGATGTTCTTGCACATCACTGGACCATTCAGGAACAGGCAGCGGCAGAATATGGTCAGGTCGCGGATCGTGCGAAATGGCGGCTGGTCGGGTTGATGCACCTTGCGGAAACCGAAGAACAGGCCCGCGAAGATGTGAAATACGGAATGACCCAATGGTTCAGGTATTTCCAGAACGTGGCAGCCTTCCCGCAGATGGCTGTCGAAGGTGGCAATCTGGATGAGATGATTGATTTCGTGAATGGCGGTCTGGGTGTAATCGGCACGCCCGAAATGATGGTCAAGCAGATCAACGAACTTGTCGAACAAAGCAATGGCGGGTTCGGTGCTTACCTGACGCTTGCGCATAACTGGGCGAACAAGGCTGCGACGTCAAAAAGCTTTGAGCTTTTTGCGCGCGAAGTCATGCCGCATTTCCAGTCTTCCGGTGGCGGTTTGCATGCAGCCGCAGACCGTGCGCAAGCGCGCCGTGATGGGCTGGCAGAGAAGCAACTGAAGGCAGTGGCCGAAGCCACGGAACGGTATGAAAAAGAAACCGGAACTGCAGGTTAGGGTTCAGGTTTTCTTGTCTTTACTGCCAGGCAATCAAGGGTCACGCGCCACGCAATGTTGCGCGCGTGGCTCTGTCTCACGCAAGGTTGCACAGTTATGAGCACCCCAAAAACAACGGCTTCGGAACACGAATCCGTGGACGAAACGGCGTTCCGCCAAGCTTGCGGTCACTTTCCCACAGGTGTCGCGATTGTCACCGCTTTGGATGTTGAGGGGCGGCCAATTGGGCTGACGTCAAACAGCTTTACCTCGGCTGCACTGTCGCCGCCGATGGTGCTTTGGACGATCGGCCCCAAATCGCGCAGCTTCGACAGCTTTGCGCGCGCACGGTTTTATGCGGTTCATATTCTGCGCGACGAACAAAAAGAGATTGCCGCGCATTTTGCTGGTCGCAGCGACGACAAGTTCAGGGATCTGGAATGGCAGGCTGGCACGCAAGGGCTTCCGATCCTGCCGGATTTCTCGGTGTGCATGGAATGCGCTGTTGAAGACGTGCACCCCTGTGGCAATCAAAGGCTCATGATTGGTCGCGTGGTGAATATCCGGCAAAACGAGAGTACCGGTTCACTGTTTTATTTCCATAGCACCTTCGGCGCGCTTGATCGTCCGGTGACCGATCAGTGAGGAGGACCAAAGGCGTTGGTCTTTGGCATGTCCGTTCCTTTCCCGGGCCGCTTGAGCAACTTGGTCTGTGCCTTACTGGACAGCACAATTGAATCGCTTTAGTGATGTAATGTTATTACAAAACAGAGCTTGCGATGTTTATGACCCATGCCTCCCAAACTCAGCCAGAGCAAACTGACGACCTACGCGTTCCCGTGACGTTGCTTACGGGTTTTCTGGGGGCAGGGAAAACAACGTTGCTGAACCAGGTGCTTTCGGATTCATCTTCGGGGCGCATTGCGGTCATTGTGAATGAGTTTGGTGAAGCAGGGCTGGACCATGACCTGATCGAAACGGTGAACGGCGATGTCATGCTGATGTCGTCGGGTTGTTTGTGTTGTTCCATCCGTGGTGATCTGTCGGACACTTTTGTCAAACTGCTCGCGCGGCGGGATGAAGGTATGCTCAGCTTTGACAGGGTGGTGATTGAAACCACAGGGCTGGCAGATCCGGGACCGATCCTTCAGACGCTGCTGGTGGATTCATTTCTTGCGCGCAATACACGCATGGATGGTGTCGTTACGGTGGTGGATGCGGTGAACGGACCCGCGACACTGGATGCCCAATTCGAGGCCGTGTCGCAGGTCGCGATGGCCGATCTGATCGTGCTGAGCAAAACAGACCTTGTTTCCAAAGCTTCAGCGAAAGCCGTGACTGACAGACTGCGCGATCTGAATCCGACGGCCGACATTCTTCGCCGGTCAGATCATGAATTCGCATTGAAAAAGCTTTGGAACCTGACGAGCATGCGCGAGGACGCGCATCAACACGAGGCTATTTCCTGGACGACACCGAAGGTGGTCAACGATCCACTGGGCAACCTTTCAGGGTTGATGGCAACGTCCGTCTCAAAACCTGTGACGACATCCGAGTTTAGTCGCCATGACACTGATATCTCATCCGTTTCGATTGTTCTGGACGAGGCGTTGGATGACGCGGTTTTTGACAAGTGGTTTGACACTTTGATCGCCTACAAGGGTTACGACATCCTGCGCGTGAAAGGTATTTTGTTTCTCGAAGGGATCGAGACGCCGTTTGCGTTTCACGGTGTCCAGCACATCTTTGACCCGCCAGTTCCGTTGAAGAACTGGACCGGCAATGACCGGCGGACACGTATCGTGTTGATTGGCCGCAACCTGAGCAAACCCGAGATACAGCGAAGCCTTGATTTGCTTCGCAAACCTGAGCACGCCGACGCGATGTCTGTTCAAGCCGCGCGGGGCAGTGATTGAAACGCTGACCTGTGCGGACTGGCGCGGTCAATAGAACGACATGCTGATTTCGCCTAGGTTTCTAGGTCAAAGTCGACACAGCGAAATCAAAGTCTTCGTTGTATTGCGCACTTAGGAAGTCAACGAACCGTTTGTGAAATTGTCGCGTATGTTCATGGGCCAAATGGTCCGCGCGCGCGATGTCACGGTCCCGGATCGCTGTGATCATGTCCTCGTGTTCTGACCCCAATAGGGTGTCGGTGGCTGAAGATTGAATATAGTCGAAGTGCATATGAAGGATACGGCGGCCTTCGTCCAAAAGCTGGCCATAGGCGCGCGCCAAATACGGGTTTTTACCTGCCTGGGCGATGGTCATGTGAAAGTCGCGATTGCTGGCGGACATTGCGAGATAGTCGTTTGCAACACAGGCTTGGTCAAACGCCTCTGCTTCCTTCTTCATCAGTTCTATCTCGCTGTCGGATCTGTTTTGCGCGGCAAGCCTTGTGTTGATCCGCTGCAGGAAATCCAAAGCTTCGACATAACGGGGAAACTCGGTCAAGTTGATCGGCGCGACAAGGGTCGAGCGGTTCGAAAGCATGACCACCAGCCCTTCGGCGGATAAACGGACAAGCGCTTCGCGTACGGGCGAGCGCGACATGGCAAACCGTTCCGACAGGCCGGTTTCATCGAGTGGCGTTCCTGGTTTCAACGCCAGGGACAGAATCTCGTGTTTGAGGGTCTCGTAGACGAATTTTGACCCTCCGCCCTTGGCGCGTTTCTTCGTTTCCATCTGTTTTCTGCTCATTTCCATTTTTCCCACAGTGAAGCGAAGACCCGAGAAGAGGTTTGTATCAACAACAAGCATTTAGGCAGGATGTTGACAAGGCATCGGCTGACAAACGGTAGCTTGCTGTCTGAGGCACCGTATCGTGGCGCGGTTTTATGCAGGAGGCCAGTAACACAAACACCAAGTTGTACCTGTGCCGTTCCGTAGCTCCATTTGGTTGGTTTCGCGCGTGTGAATCTTGTCGACATATAATCGACAATATGCGAAATCACGGAAAGGAACCACAAAGGAATCAAGTCCCCGGTCGACTGCTGTTGCCGTGTTCCCGCTCTGAAAAGAGCGCCAGTATCGGTTGCGCGTTTTGACGGTGGTTCTTCCCCACTGTTGGGCGGCAGGGGGATTTGCGATGCGAGGAAAAGAGGACCGTAAATGAGCTTTAACGTCAAACTTTCGGGTGTCATGCCTGCATTGGTCACTCCTTTCGGTGCGGATGACCAAATCAATTTCACTGCTTTTGAAAACCTGCTGACCCATTTTCGCGACGCGGGTGTGACCGGTTGGGTCCCGAACGGTTCGACCGGGGAATATTTCAGCCAGTCCACCGATGAGCGCCGTCAGGTGCTGAAATTCGTCAAGGATTTCGCCAAGGACGATGAGATCTTGATCGCAGGCACCAATGCCCCGGCTACCCGCGAAGTGATCCAACAGACAGCAATGGCGAAAGAGATCGGGTATGACAACGTTCTGCTCGCGCCTCCGTTTTATACGCGCCCCACGCAGGACGAATTGATCAAGCATTACGAAACGGTTCTGGCCGAGGTCGATGTGAACATCGTGCTCTATAGCTATCCGCTCAAGGATGGTGCCGACATCTCATTTGATCTGATGGACCATTTTGCCGACAATCCGCGCGTGATTGGCATCAAGGAAAGTTCGGGTGTTTTGCAGCGCGCGATCGACATCGCGTCACGTTATGAGGGCAAAATTCAGTTGGTTTCGGGGTCTGACGACATCGCGTTGGACTTCATGTTCTGGGGGGCTGACAGCTGGATCTGCGGGCCGTCGAATTGCATGGCCAGGGCCTGCTGCGAGCTGGACCGGCTTTACAAGGCGGGTGAGTTGGTGGCTGCCAAAGACCTCATGAAAAAGCTGTATCGGGCCATGAACATTCTTGAGAGCGGAAAGTTCGTGCAGAAGATCAAATTTGGGGCTGAGTTGCAGGGACTGGATGTGGGTGAATGCCGCGCGCCGCTGGGCCCGTTGACCGAGGCGGAAAAAGCCGAGTTTTCTGAGGCCATGCAACCCATTCTGGCGATGTAATCGCATCTCTGAGTGATGGCTCTGACAGGTCATCACTCAGTCTGCGGAGGGTGGCGCCAGGTGCAATCGGATCAGTCTAAACACAGCGTTGTTGTTGGAGCAGGTATCATAGGCTCTGCCATAGCGTATGAGCTGCAAAAACGCGGTGGTCAGGTGACGCTGATCGACGCCGATACGCCGGGTCGCGGGGCGTCTTACGGCAACATGGCCTCGATTGCAGTGACGGAGTTTATGCCTGTCTCGCGCCCGTCAGTCTGGCGGCAGACGCCCGGCTGGCTTCTGCATCCCGAAGGTCCGATACGTGTTTCTCCGAGATACGCACCGCATTTGATTCCCTGGTTTGCCCGGTTTTTCTGGGCCGGGCGGCCATCGAAACTGCGCCAACTGGAAGCACAAGGCGCGGCCCTGTGCCAGCGTTCCTTGGCCGATACCGAGAACCTGATGGCCGAGCTGGGCTTGGCCGGTGATCTGAGCACAACAGGCTGCCTGTCGCTTTATGCAAGTGAGGCCGAGTTCATTGCAGATCAGGAGCGGCTGGATATGCTGGACCGCCATGGATTTGGCTAAGAGATGCTGAACCGGGATGCTCTGCACGATCTGGAGCCCGAAATCTCTCCGGTCATTCAAAAGGCGGTACTGCTGCCCGATAACCGAACGGTGCGCGATCCTTATGCCTTTGTAACCCGTCTGGTTGAGGCGTTAGTGAGCCGGGGTGGTCAGGTTCAACGCGGCAAGGTGTCCGGTTTTGAGCGAGCCGAGCGGCTCACCAGCGTGCGGCTAGAAGATGGGCGCCAGATAAAAGCGGATCAGGTCGTTCTTGCCGCCGGAGC
The DNA here is from genome assembly GCF_013034525.1 of Ruegeria sp. HKCCA5929. Lineage (NCBI taxonomy): Bacteria > Pseudomonadati > Pseudomonadota > Alphaproteobacteria > Rhodobacterales > Roseobacteraceae > Ruegeria > Ruegeria sp. HKCCA5929. The sequence goes on along the minus strand of NZ_WQGE01000003.1, from coordinate 31,085 downwards.
CTTTACGGCTCGGTTGTCAAAGAAGCTGGATGAGCCCATCCCGCTTGAGACTGAGCGCGGTTATCACACCCAGATCAACGCGCCGGGCATCCGTTTGGATCATTCGATCATCTGGCCTGCCATGGCATTCATGGTGTCACCCACTGCTGGCGGTATCCGGGTGGGCGGCACGGTTGAAATGGCCGGTCTGGACGCTGCCCCGAATTGGCGGCGTTCAAAGATCACGGTCGGACGTGCCCGCAAGGCTCTGCCGAACCTCAGGATCGACAATTCCAGCGAATGGATGGGCCATCGCCCTGCCTTCCCGGACACGGTGCCGGTGATGTCTGCGTCGGCCAAGGTTTCCGGGGTTTATTATGCCACAGGTCATGGCCATCTGGGCCTGACCTATGCGGCGACAACCGCTAAGCTGATGGGACAACTTATTTCGGGTGAATTGCCCGATATCGATTTGAACCCCTATCGGATAGATCGATTTTGACACTGAAACAGGAGCGGATCATGGCCGAGAAAACATGTTTAGTTATTGGTGGTGGACGCGGGATGGGTGCCGCAACGGCACGCGAGATGCACGCGCGGGGGTACCAATTGGCGCTGATGTCGCCTTCGGACTCCTGCGAGTTACTGGCGCAGGAACTGGGCGGCGTCGCGCATCGAGGCAAGGCAGAGAATGCCGCCGATACACAGGCCGCCTTCGATCTGGCCATGGCCACTTACGGACGTATTGATGCCTGCCTGATCCATGTGGGGGGTCCGCCAAAGGGTGATTTGCTGGATATTCCCGAAGAAGACTGGGACCGCGCGCATGAGATGGTTCTGAAACCCGTTATACGCATGGCCAAGCTTCTGGCCCCGGTGATGGAGGCGCAGGGTGGTGGCTCAATCGTCAATATCACCACATTTTCAGCCTTCGAACCGTCGCTGACCTTTCCGACCTCAAGTGTTTATCGTGTGGGTGTATCCAGTTTTACCAAACAGTTTTCAGATCGCTATGGCCCGGCGAATATTCGCATGAACTGTTTGTTGCCGGGATTCACCGACAGTCTGGATCTGCCGCATAAATTTGCGGAAATGTCCGCGCTGGGCCGGTTGGCAAGGGCCGAAGAACAAGCGAAGGCGGCTGCCTTCCTGCTGAGCGACGACAGCAGCTATATCACCGGCCAATCCTTGCGCGTCGATGGTGGCGTCACCCGGCATATGTGAGCGGATCATGCAGGTCGAAAAGCCAGCCCGACAGTTGCGTTTGGGATTTGTCGGAACCGGAGTGATCACCGAGGCGGTTGTGACCGGCCTTTTGGCGACCGATCTGGAAATAGCAGAGGTTCACGTAACCAAACGCAACCAAGAAGTGTCCGCGCGTCTGGCCGCCAGCAGCGCGCGGGTGCAGGTTCACGCGTCCGCTCAGGCGGTTGTTGATTGCTCTGATCTGGTGTTTCTGGCCGTCCGTCCGCAAGATGCCCGTTCAGTGCTGTCTCCGCTGACGTTTTCCGAAGGACAACAAGTGTGCAGCCTGATCGCCACGCTGACCCATGAAGTTTTGCAAGGCTGGATTGGCACGCACGTGCGCCTGTTTCGATCAATCCCTCTGCCATCGGTCGCCCACCATCGCGGTGTCACGGTCCTGTTTCCGCATGACCCGTTGGGTGAGGATCTGTTTGGTGCGTTGGGCACAGTGGTCAGTGCCAAAACGGTAGAGGAGTTCGATGCCTTTGCTGCAGCCAGCGCGCTGATGGGCACGTATTTTGGCGTGCTGGGTGCAGCCGCGGACTGGATGCAATCCAATGGGATTGGGCGGGTGGACGCGCAGCGCTATCTGAGCGGCGTTTTTTCTGGGCTGGCGCACACGATGATGGAAGATCGTGACAAGCCTTATGAAACGCTGCGGGTTGAACACTCCACCCCGGCTGGGTTGAACGCGCAATTGTTCGAAGTCTTTGCAGATGCCCGTGGTCCCGACGCATTAAAGGCGGGGCTCGACAGCGTTTTGCAGCGGTTGTCTGATGCCCGCAAAACATCTGGTGGAGGCGTCAAATGACGCGTCATCTGCACGGAAAAACCGTTCTGCTGACGGGGGCTACCGGGTCGATTGGCCAGGCCATCGCACGCGAATTGGCGGCTGAAGGCGCGCGTGTTCTGCTGCACTATAACAGCAATGCAGCCGGTGCTGACGCTCTGGCGACCGATCTCGGGCAGGGGGCTATTGCGCTTGTGGCCTTTACCCAGAATCTGGCCCGCGACTATGCGCCTGACAACATTCGGGTGAATGGTGTGGCCCCGGGCGAGGTTCGGACACCGATGTTGGAAAGCAATCTGGCGCGTTCGGGCCGAAGTCTTGATGACCTGAATGCGCTGGTGCCGTTTGGTCGGATTGGCGAGCCCGATGAGATCGCCGCGCTTGTTGCCTTCCTGGCATCGGACGAGGCGCAATATCTGTGTGGGTCGGTGGTGGAAATCACGGGTGCTCAGGCGGTGGCCTGAAGTAACGAGAAGGGAGAAACCATGCGCTGGTCCAGAACGCTGCAAACAGTCGATGTGCATTGTGCCGGTGAAATTGGCCGGGTGGTTACAGGAGGAGTGCTGGACATCCCCGGCGCAACAATGGCTGACAAGCTGGACCATCTGAACAAGGTCGATGACAGCTTGCGCCAGCTGCTTTGTTCGGAACCTCGTTCTGCCCCGGCAGGATCTTTTTGCCTGTTGGTTCCAGCTTGCGATCCGCAGGCAGATATTGGGTTCATTGTGCTGCAGCCGGATCAGGCGCACGCGATGTCAGGTTCGAACGCCATGTGCGCTGTGACGGCTCTGTTGGAAACTGGGATGATCCCGATAACCGGCCCCGAAACCGTTATCACGCTGGACACAGCGGCGGGCCTTGTACGGGCACGGGCCACATGTGAAGACGGGAAGGTAACGCGGGTTTCGCTGGATATGCCGCCCGCTTTTGTGGCCAAGAAGGACGTTGAAATTCAAACGCCCGATTGGGGAACAATCCGCTATGATCTGTGTTTCGGCGGTGTCTTCTATGCACTGGTCGATGTGGATCAGGTCGGGTTGTCGATTACGCCGGACAACGCCCGCGCGCTTGCAACGCAGGGCGTTGCCCTGCGCAATCTGATTGCCGAAATCGAGGACGCTCCGCACCCGACCACGTCGGCCCTGAACGGTTTGGCCTATGTCATGTTCCGGTCGACAGATCCTGATGGCGCTGTGCGAACCTGCACAACACTGCGTCCGGGCCGCGCGGACAGATCGCCTTGTGGCACCGGATCGAATGCCAACATGGCAGTGCGCCACGCAACGGGGTTGGCCTTGCCCGGCGACAGGGTCGTGTCACGTTCGATTATCGGCGGAGAGTTCACAACCGAGCTGTTGAGCCTCACCAAAGTGGGGCCCTATCAAGCCACCCAAAACCGTGTTTCCGGGCAATGTTGGATCTATGGGATCAGCCAGATCGGATTGGATCCAAGCGACCCGTTTCCAAATGGTTTCAGACTGTCAGACACCTGGGGTGGTTAGCGATTGAGGCCGCTTAAACAGCGCGTCCAGATTTCAGCCCTGCACGATCATGACCGCGCATTTTGCATGGCGTACAACCTTGGCAGCGTTTGGACCCAGCGGATAATCGCGACATTAGTGGCAATTGGCTTGCGGGTGAAACCAAGTGTGACGATTCAAAAGACAATCAAGAGCACTATCGTTGCCAGACCCCATAGCGTCATCTGGTAGTGCGTATTCTGCGCGCCTTCGTGGCAAAACCAATAACAGAACCAGTTTCCTACGATCAAAAAGCCAGCCCAGGTGGCGGTGAACAACAAAACCCCCAGCACCCCGATTGCTCTGGCGTTGGCTGGTTCAATCACACCTATGGTGGCGAGGATCAGCGAAGCGACTCCGATCCAAAGCGTAAGCGTCGCGAGGCCCTCCCAGCAAACAATCAGTTTGAACAGAATCTTTTGAATAGCGGGGTTTTCGATGCTGCGATGGGCGACGACCTCATACGCCTCGGGGTACTCTTCTTGCATCCGCTCCATGCTAAGCACTTGCGCGGTGAACGTTTCGTTGAGGTCCGGATGCAAAACGTTCTCGACGAACCCAGTGCTCAACCAAGCCGCAAGGAAAAATACTGCTGCGGATTGCGCAACGAGGACCATTATTTCTAACAAAATAACCTACTCCGCCAATGTGACGGGGTGGTCTGTGCCACCCCGTCGCGTTTTAGCTCCAGTACATTTGGGCCGGGCGTATTTCCAAGGAAATATGCTGAGCTGCACCGCCAAGCCCTTCGCGCGTGTGGTTATAAAGCGACCGCCAATACGGTTGGATCGTGACACCGTCTTCGCGGACAATCTGTTCGCCCTGCGCCATCAATTCGCGACGTTTCTCAACGTCTGGCGTCGCAAGCGCTTGTTCGAGGATTGCGTCGAAGTCCGGATTGGACCAGCCGAACTCGTTCCATGGCTCACCTGACCGATAGGCCAGCGCCCAGATTTGGACGCCCAGCGGACGGTGGTTCCAGTTGGTTGAGCTGAACGGGTACTTTGCCCAGTCATTCCAGAACGTCGATCCCGGCAGAACCGTGCGCTTGACCTTGATACCGGCGTCTCTGAGTTGAGCAGCAACGGCGTCCGTGGTGTCTTTGCGCCACGCATCGTCGATTGACAGCAGCTCGTGCTCATAGTCTTCCATTCCGGCTTCTTTGATCAATTCAAGTGCTCGGGCAGGATCATAGGTTGGCATACCGATATCGGCATATTCCGGATGTGCAGGGCCGACATGGTGGTTGGCGGCAACAGCTCCTCTTCCGCCATACCCAAGTTCAAGCAGAACGGCGTTATCCACTGCCATTGAAATAGCCTGACGGACACGTTTGTCGGCATAAGGCTGCACGCCGTCAACTTCGGCCTGTTGGTTGGGGCGGATAACGATAGTCGCCATGGTGACGACCTCGTTTTCAACCCAGCCGTCCAGCCCGGTCAGGATGTCAATGAACTCGCCTTCCGAGATATAGACCATGTCGATCTCGCCGGCATCCGCCGCCGCAAGGTGGGCCGATGGGTCGGTTCCGAAGTCGATGAACTCGATGCGGTCGAGCCAGGCGCCGTTGCCGGCATTCCACCAGGTGTGGTCGTCATTGCGGACCAGAACGCCTTTTACGCCAACCTCAAGGCTTTCCGGCAAGTAAGCACCGGTCCCAATCGGGTTACCCAGCATATTTTCCGCGTCATGCGTCGGATGCACGATGGCCGCTGGATAATCTGCCATGCCGGCGATCAGCGAAATGTCCGGGCGCGGCAGGTTCAGCTGAACCGTGTGAGTGTCGACAACTTCGATAGCACCTTCCAGCGCGCGCTCTGTTTCCGGATCGACCAGAACCGAGAAACGCCCGGCCATGGAGTTCCCTTCCACCGACTTGTCGCACCAACCGGTGATGTTGCGCGCCACATCGTCGGCGGTAAATTCGTCGCCATTATTCCAGGTCACACCTTTTCGAACGTTCAGAGTATAGGTTTGCGCATCATCCGAAATCTCCCAACTCTCCAGCAGCGCGGGCGAAAAGGTTCCATCGTTTTCGTATGCGACAAGGTTTTCCAGCCAGCCTTTGGCAAAATTCGCGATTTCGTTCCAGTCAAATGTACGCGGGTCCTTCAGGCCGCGTACATCCATCTGAATACGCACCGTACCGCCTTGTTTTGGTTCAGTGGCAGCCTGGGCGGGCGCGGGCAGACCCAGCATCGCATAAGCTGTGGCTGCTGTTGCCCCGAATGAACTGGCGATGGCCAGAAATTCACGGCGGTTCACCGCATCGTTGCCGACCTTCCTGGCCTGATCGGTGATCACTTGCGGCAGTGGTTTCCCTGTACGGGTTCTGAAAGTCATGTGTTTTCCTCTCTGTTGGTCGTGAGGTGGACCCCTCGGTGTGTGCGGCGTGGTTTCGCCATGTGGTGCCCGGCCAGGTTGCCGGGTTCTAATGTGATCTGCGCATGGTTTCGATTGCGTCGGCTTCCGTGACGGTCGAGCAGATGCTCGACAGCACGCGCGGCTGTTCGTAGGGCCAGGGCGTGCCGCGATGGAGCACCGCACGCTGATCCCAGATCAGTACGTCGCCAACCCGCCAGTTGTGGGAATAGACAAACTGCGGTTGCGTGCAGAAATCGATGAGATCTTCGATGATCGCCTGGCCTTCGGCTTCGTCGTAGCCATCCAGTTTGAAGGCGTGTGACGCGATATAAAGCGCCTCGCGCCCGTTGACCGGATTGCGCCACAATGCGTTCCAATGCTGGTCCGGCCATTTGTTGAACATCGGCAATTCGGCCAGTTCGGGCGAGATTTTGCGGCGCGAATGGCTGTAGCGATGCCAGATGCCGCGTCCGCGCACCTTTACCTTCATGTCTTCGGGCATGTTCGCCCAGGCTGCGCGGGTGCTGGCCAGTTCCGTGGCACCGCCCTCGGTCGTGGCGACACGGCTGATCAGGATGTTCGTCAGCGCCGGTGTGGGAAGAAACGTGCTGTCGGAATGCCACAGAAAATTCGATTTCAGGTTCAGCGTGTGCAGGTCCATTTCTTCGGTGATCGAACCGTCGTCGCGCACGTTGGAAACGGTTGGAACCTCGAATTTTTCGCCCTTTTTTCGCTCGTCAGCTTTGCGATCTTCGATGGGGCCGAAGAGTTCGGCCAGTTGCTTGTGCTGCGCGTCCGAGATGTCCTGTCCGCGGAACAAAAGGGCTGAATGTTCTTCGAATAGCGCGCGTATTTGCCCGAACAACCGGCTGTCGGTTGCGTCAGTCAGATTGATCCCGGTCACTTCAACTCCGAAATGCGGGTTCAGGGGGCGTGTTTCAAATGCGGACATGGCGACCTCTTACACGGTTGCTTTGGCTTCGATTTCTTCGGGTGGCAGATCTTTGACCAGATCCCAGGCGCGGGATTTGCCGGGGTTCAGCAAACCCTTTGGGTCCAGTCGTTTTTTCCAGGCGAGGTGCAGATAGTCAGCGGTTTTCAAACCACCGCTTTCCACATGGAAACTATGGGCGTCAAACACGCCGTGCCCGTGTTCTTCGTAAATTCGACCGATCTCTCGCAGGCGATCTTCGGTGGAGTACCAGATGATTGGCAGATCAAAGGCGACGACCTCGCCGTTCAGCAACGAGAATTCGTGATGCTGCCAGACATCGTCACCCAAGGCTGCACCAACCTTTGCAACCGCGCCCGCGTCGGATGCATCCGGTACGCCGATTTGTTGGTAGGTCGCTGACCGGTCCGCTTTCAGAACCTGCAGAGTGGTGTGGTTATAGGCAAATTCGAACACATGGGGCAGTGATGCTGCCTTCCGGTCATCTTCGGTCAATTCCAGATCAAGATTTCCGCCCTGATCCACAATGAGGCCGCGAAACCGGGCCATATCGGTCGCGGGTACAAGCGAAACAAGAAGGTGTTTATCAGGCCGGACGTGGCCTTTCAGCCGGGGGAAATACTCCACGATCCGCGCGTCGACAGTGCTGGCCAGCTTACATCCGATCTGATCGTCGGTCGCAACCGCGTACCCGGCGGCGTAGCAGTCTTGGTAGCTGTCGAACGTCGCCATGCACCCGATCCAATCCGGGTGAGGGACCGTGCGCAGCGTCACTTCGGTAATGACCCCGTTCAAGCCCCATGCGTGGTGGATTTGCAGAACGTCCTGACCTTCGAACACATACACCTGGGGGTTTTCTTCAACGGACAGAGCCTTGAGCTGCAGGATGTTTCCGGGCTCTCTGAGAACACCGTTCGCAATCGAGCCAATGCCCGCAGAACCGCCCGCGACAAACCCGCCGATCGTCGCGATATCCTGCGTCGACGGGAACATGGCCATTTCCCACCCTTGCGCCATCAGTGTTGCATTGACATCCGCCATCAGCGCGCCTGCCTCGGCGCGGACAAAGCCGTCTCCGATTTCCAATACGTGGTTCATCCGGGTGGTTTCGATGATCAGACCACCGTGCAACGGCACGGCCTGTCCGTAATTGCCCGTCCCGCCGCCACGCAGCACGACGGGGGCATCTGCGTCATACGCAGTTTTCAGGCAATGCGCCATCTCGTCAACGGTTTTCGGCAGGGCGACCAGATCGCCAAAACTGCGTTTGAGCTGTTGATTCAGAATAGGGCTGTACCAGAAGAAATCGCGCGACCGTTTCTTGACCAGAACGGGTTCGTCGATCACTTCGACCGGCGCGAGGCGTTCGGTAAACGCGACCCAGTCCAGATCGCTTTTTCCTGAAATCGACGTCATGCAATCTCTCCTGTCAGAGCGTGCTTCAAGGGTTTGGGTGCGGATGTCCCGGTCAGCCAGTCCGAGGTTGATGCGGCATCAAAGATCAGCAGGTCTTCGACTGCGGCCCCATCCACGGTGGTTGGTGACAGACCCAGCGCTGTTTGCGCATTTGTGGTGATCATGGGCAGTAAATCACCAAATGGCGGGTCCAGATGGGCCGTAAGCGCTGCCAGTTCCAGACTTTTGCGTGGGTCATGGCGTCCAAGGGGGCAAAAAGCGTCGCGCACGTTGTCGGTGCCAACGACAACCGGCACACCTGCGGTGCGCAACTCGCCGATCCGCGTGATCCCACGCCGGTCTGGTGTGCCTGTGCTGCGCCCCTGCAGATACAGGTTGGACGTTGGCAGGCTGGCTATGGTCAGACCGGCCCGTGCGATCTTGCCTAAAAGCGCTTGCAAAGGCTCGCCCGCGACGTTGATCAGGCTGCAGGCGTGACCGCATAGCACGGGGCCCTGAAACCCGGTCTCGATGAGGGTGTCTGCGATGATCTCCAGCCCGTCCAGCCCTTGGTGCAACCCTTCATCAACGTGAAAATCCAATGCGAGGCCATGCTTTTCAGCCAGCTGAACCGCAACTTGTATCGCGGCGTGGCGATCCGGTTGGTTCAAAACGAATAGCCCGAGCACCCCATTGCCACGGGCGATCTCGCGACCTATTGCATTTGCCTTGGCCGGGTCGGCCAAATCGGTTGTGTTCAACAGCGAAGCGACTTGTAGGTGGACTGTATCCTGATAATCCACCGCGAGCTCTTGTAGCACGGACCATGCCAAAGGCGGCGAGGTGCTTTCCGGATCAGCGGCCCAGTCGAAATGACTTCGAACGATGCCGCACCCCGAGGACATCAACTCTTGCAGTCCCCGTTCGGCCCGCTGACGCAGGTCGTCTTCCGTCCAAAACATACGGTCGCGGCGCTGGGCGTCCATGGCGGCATTTAGATCTCCGCCAATCCGGCCCATTCTTGAGATCGTGTGGCATTTATCCAGATGCACATGGCATTCGGTCAGGCGCGGGGTGATCAAACCTGATGGATGGCTAGGCGCGGTGTTGGGGCGCAAACAAACCGCTTGTCCGCCCCGGATAATCAGATCGCCCGCCAAACAATCCGAAATCTGCGTGCCCCCAAAACCATGCGGGTCCAAGAGGAGCGAGACAGGGACAAGCACGTTCTCGACAACATACGAATCTGTTGCATTCAGCATGTTCATGTCGCGCCACTCCGGTGATCGAACCGGGCGAACTCGGCCAGAAATTGGGCGAAATTGTCGGCGGCTGTATCCAAGAGGCGTTCCCCCTTTTCCAGAGTCGCGGCAGAGGCATCCCCGCAAGCCCCATCCGGATGCAGGTCATCAATGATCCAGCCCGGCCGCGCGGCTTGCCCCGTCAGACCAATATGGTTGAATTGCTTTTCCCATGTGCGGATGGCGGGAACAAAGTTCTGCGCCCGGCTCATATCCACCAGATGCGGTTTAGCTGCCAACATAGAGGAGGTCTCAGACTCACCGGCATGCAAGTCGACCGAGGCAGCATCGGGGTCGAGGATGCTTTCCCAATCGGAAAAACCGAACCACGAGCATGTAACAACGATCATCTCATGCGCGATCCGTAAATCACGCGCGGCGGTTTCCAACACGGCTGTGTTTCCCCCATGGCCGTTGAACAGAACAAGCCGCTGTACACCTGCCCGCGAGATCGAGGCCCCGATGTCGTGCAACACCGCCAGCAAAGTATCCGCAGACAGGCTGAGGGTTCCGGGATGCCGATCATGTTCGCCGCTTTTGGTGACGGTCAAACCGGGCAGGATCAGCACGTTCTGTTCGGCATGTAGCCGAGGCAAAGTACGCTCGACCACAGCGGCCACCAGGTCACTGTCAACGGATACTGGCAGATGGGGACCGTGTTGTTCTGTGGCTCCGATTGGCAGAACGGCAACCAGATCATCTGGCAGATCGCGAAAATCCGGCGCTTTGTGATTGGTCCAATAGCCTTGGATGCTCATACGGGCCTCCCAAACAGGCGGCTCGATGAACGGCAGAAACGACTGGATGGTGGTCGGCCGTGTTCGCTTATCAACCGGGTGACTTCGTTCGCCCGCCCTGATTTATGACAAGTCGGGAGGATCCCCGGTATTGGACCGAAATTGAAGTAGAGTGCGTACACGTCACACAGCAAATGACCACGTTTGCCCATATCGCCCTCCTTGACGAAACTGGAATACGTGGCCCTTGGATTATCCGTGCCAGAGAAGTGCGCTAAGACTTGCAAAGAAAGTTTGAACTCGCAAGAAAAATTACAATTCAGAAAAGAGTACAGGAAAATGAAAGAGTTAAACCCAAACGATATGTCACCTCCGTTCGCGCGCTATGCGCATGGCGTCGAAATCCCCCGCGATTGGAGGCTTGTTCAAACCTCAGGGCAATTGGGGATTCGCGCCGATGAAAGCGTCCCGGAAGGCGCGTACGAGCAAGCGATTGTCTGTTTTCAAAACATCGAAAAAATTCTGCGGTCAGCGGGTATGGGTGCAGGGGATGTCGCGCATATCAAAGCTTTTGTAACCGACCGATCGCATATGTCAGGCTACATGCGCGCCCGGGATGAATTTATTGCTTCGACCAGCCGCTTACCAAGCTCGACGCTGTTGATAGTCAGCGGTTTTACGAGGCCGGAGTTCAAGGTCGAAGTCGAGGTGCTTGCCGCCGCTCCGTAGGGAAGCTGTTAAATTCAGTGGTGTCATTATCCCTGCCGACAAACGGGCCAGTCGTGATCTGCACTTTCTGTTTTAAATGTCTTTTTCGGGCTTCGGTGTCGCTGGTGTTGTTAAGTGCGGTAGCCAAAGGCGTTAGGGTGCCAGAGAATCGCTAGGGGAATACTTCGTGACAAATGATCATAGCGTAATTGAAAACGTCTTCATCCCAATGGCGGATGGTCGCAATCTGGCCGCTCGGATCTGGTTGCCGGTAAGCGGGCCAAGCCCGGCCATTCTGGAATACCTGCCTTATCGTAAACGCGATGGCACGGCACCTCGGGATGAATCTACTCACCCCGTGTTTGCCCGCGCGGGCTATGCGTGTGTCCGGGTGGATATCACGGGAACCGGTGACAGCGACGGGCAGTTCGATGACGAGTATTCCGAGCAGGAACTGAGCGATGGCGAGGCGGTCTTGGCGTGGATTGCCGCGCAGGATTGGTGTGACGGCAATATTGGTATGATCGGGATCTCCTGGGGTGGCTTCAATGGGCTGCAACTGGCGTACCGTCAGCCTGAGGCGCTCAAGGCCGTGGTTTCCGTTGCTTCGACCGTGGATCGTTATGCTGATGACATCCATTTTATAGGCGGCTGTCTGCTGAGCGATAATGCAAACTGGGCCAGTCAGATGTTTGCCTATCTGTCGCGACCGGCGGATCCGGACTTGCGTGAGGATTGGCGTGAGGATTGGCTGAACCGGATGGAAACGCTGCCCTTTTCCGCAGTGGATTGGTTGCGGCATCCCACGCGTGATGCGTTTTGGAAACACGGATCCGTGTGTGAGGACTGGGATGCAATCAAAGTTCCGGTGCTGGCCATGACAGGCTGGGCTGATGCCTATGTCAACGCGCCCTCCGCGATTGCGACCCATTTGAAAGTCCCGGCCAAAGCAATGGTTGGCCCTTGGGAGCATCGTTATCCACACATCTCAAAACTTGCACCATCCGATTTCCACTCGGAAGTGATTACGTGGTTTGATCGCTGGCTCAAAGGGCGGCAGAACGGGGCCGAGGACCTGCCAGATTATCGTACTTTCATGCAGGAACACTTCCAACCGACCAAACAGAATGGCCCACGCAAAGGGCGCTGGATTGCCGAACAGAACTGGCCGTCGGACAATGTGAAGGATCGGTTTCTGTACCTGACGCAGGACGGGTTTGGTGCCGGACCTACCAACGGCACAGTCACCGTAAGCAGCCTGGCCAGTGTTGGAGCAACCAGCGGATATTTCTGCCCGGGAATGCGCTTTGACAATGAATTGTGCGGGGATCAGGCCCCCGACGATGTGCTGTCGCAATGCTTTGACACTGCCGTGCTGGATGAACCTTTGGAGATTTTGGGACGGGCGCGGCTGCGCTTTGCATTCAGCGTGGATAAACCGGTCGCGCAACTGATGGCGCGGCTGTGTGATGTTTCTCCCCAAGGGGTGTCCCAGCGTATCAGTTACAGGCCGCTCAATCTTTGCCATTATGCCAGTCACGAAACGCCCGAAACCCTTGTGCCGGGACAGGTTTACGAGGCGGAAATCCTGCTAAACGAATGCGCCCATCACCTGCACGCAGGGCACCGGTTGCGGCTGGCGCTGTCGACCAGCTATTGGCCCGTTGTCTGGCCCGCACCGGAACAGGCCAAGGTCACGCTTCATCTGGACCGCAGCGTTCTGCAACTGCCCGTGCGCGAGGTTGAGGCGGAAATCGAACCGCAGAACCCGGGTCCGGCACGGGATTTTCCTGTACTGGAAACAGAAGTACTGCGCGCGCCGTCCGGGCGATCCGATCAGCATGTGCTTGAGGATGGGACCCTCGTTCTGGACACGTTCGACGACTATGGTAAAGCGCGCGATCCCTATCACGGACTGGTCGTTGGCAGCCATGTCGCCATGCATTACAGCATCCATCCCGACGACCCTGCGTCCGCCCGTTTCAACAGCCAGTGGCGTTTCACCTTCGAGCGGGGCGACTGGAACGTGGAGATCGAGACCGAGAGTTCGATGCATTGTGATGCGCAGAATTTCTACCTGACACGAAAACTGCGGGCTACCGAAGGCGCAGAGGGTGCCGAAGTCTTGGTCAAAGAGTGGACGGAAAGCGTTCCGCGCGGATTTCACTGACAGCCTCAAGACTGCGAGCATCAACAGTTCAAAAAGTTAAATCCTGCCGGTTCCGGTTTGTTTCATTGCTGATCGGACCTGCAGGCCCAAACGAGGCTGTACAAACTCTGCCATCGTCGTTAAGGGCGTGATCTTTCTTCTGCAAGGTGATGTATGCCCAACCTCTTCGACCTGCCAATGACGCTCTCGCAGGCGTTGACCAACAAAGGTTACAGCGAACTTACGCCCGTTCAGGTGGCGGTGACGCAGCCTGAGCTGGCCCAGCTTGACCTTTTGGTGTCAGCACAAACCGGATCAGGAAAGACGGTTGGCTTTGGGTTGGCAACTGCACCCGACCTGCTGGACAAAGACGGCCGATTTGATCGACCGGCAGCCCCTTTGGCCTTGGTCATCGCGCCCACACGTGAACTGGCCATGCAGGTTCAGCGAGAGTTTGACTGGCTTTTCTCTGAAGCCGGGATCGTTACCGCATCTGCCGTGGGTGGTATGGATGCGCGCACGGAACGCAGAGCGATTGAGCGTGGCGCGCATGTCATCGTCGCCACGCCCGGTCGTCTCAGAGACCACGTGTCGCGAGGCGTGATCGATCTGGGTGATCTCAAAGCGGTTGTCCTGGACGAAGCGGATGAGATGCTGGACATGGGGTTCTCCGAGGATCTCGAATTCATTCTGGATCACACTCCGGAAAACCGTCGGACTTTGCTGTTTTCCGCAACGGTACCGCGCGGTATCGCCAAGCTTGCGCAGACCTATCAGAAAGAAGACGCCCGTCGGATAGAGGTCGGAAACAAAGACGCCCAGCACGCGGACATTTCCTATCTTGCGCTGTCCGTGGCCCCGTCAGACATCGAAAAGGCAATCATCAACCTTTTGCGTTTTCATGATGCGCAAACGGCGATCATCTTCGCCAATACCCGGTCTATGGTGGCCCGCTTGACTGCGAAGTTCTCCAACAGAGGGTTTTCGGTGGTTTCGCTTTCGGGCGAGCTGAGCCAGTCTGAACGCACCCATGCTTTGCAGGCCCTGCGCGACGGGCGGGCGCGTGTATGTATAGCAACAGATGTGGCTGCACGCGGCATTGACCTGCCCCGGCTGGAACTTGTGATCCACGCGGATCTGCCGTCCAATGCGGAATCCCTGTTGCACCGATCCGGGCGAACAGGCCGCGCCGGACGCAAGGGCACTTCGGTGCTGATTGTACCTGGGCGCCAACGGTCAAAGGCACAACGCCTGTTGAAATCCGCCAAACTAGAGGCGGAATGGGGCACGCCACCCTCCGCCGAGGCAGTCCTTGCGCGCGATGAAGAACGGCTGATGTCCGATCCGGGCTGGGATCAGTCCCCAAGCGCTGAAGAACGGGCTTTCGCGCAAAGGCTACTGCAAGAGCATTCAGCCGAGAAAATTGCGGCGGCGTTTCTGCGGCTCTACCGCGAGCGCAATTCCGCGCCCGAGATTTTGGGTGATGTGCCTGAACCGGGTGCCCGCAAAAAGCGAGAGGCTTCGGATTTCGGGCCCAGCACTTGGTTTTCGTTGTCTTTGGGCCGCAAACAGCGGGCTGAGCCGCGTTGGTTGCTGCCGATGCTGTGTCGAAATGCCGGGATCTCCAAAGATGCGATTGGGGCCATTCGTGTCCAGTATCAGGAAACATTCGTTGAAATCCTCAGCGACGCAGTACCGGCGATGAAGAACGAGCTTGGCCCTGAGCTTGATCTTGAACAGGGCGCGCGCTTGACCGAATTGCCGGGCGTTCCGGATTTCGACGCCTCGCCCAAAGGCCCCCCGGCTGCGCCGAAAGCACTACGTAAAACGCCACGCCCAGATCGGAAAGAGGACACATCGCGTCGAGACAGCAAGCCCGCTGGCGCGTCGAAACCAGCTGAGTTTGCAGCGAGCCCGAAAAAGCCGCAGAAGCGCCGGGAAAACCCGGGCAAACCAAAGTCTGCAAAGCCAAAGGCAGGTCATAGCAAGAGTCAGGGCAACCCCGGAAAGAAACCAACGGGTAAAAGCGGCGGTGCGGAAAACAAACGGCGCAAAAACGCGGCCGATCCGTCGAAACCGATGGGGTCTCGGACCGAACGCCACAAAAGTCGACAGGACGGCGATAAGCCCAAGACCTTTAAAGTGCGTGCAAAAAAAGGCCCGGATGCGCGTCCGATGAGGAAACCATCGCGGACCAAATGAACTTTGACCAAGTGTGCTTGCGGATCACGTGCAAGCAACATCCACAATGGTTTCGGGCGGTCGTATGAGAAGGGTTGAGTTCCAAACGATTTGAGAACTCAACCCTTTATGACGCTTTTGTCAGCCGCCTAAGCGTACGGTTTCACCGCTTTCCATCGCCTGTTGTGCGGCGTGTCCCATCCGGACAGCCCAAAGACCGTCCTTCAGGCTGACATCGGGTTGGGCCTTTTCGCCGCGCAGCACGGCCAGAAATCCTTGGTGCTGATAATAGGTTGATCCATTGTGGTCTCCGGCCGCCAGTATTCTGGCGTCTACGGGGACGTCTATTGACGTGGGCCCCTTGGGGTTGCGGGGGCTTACGATAACCTTGGGCACAGGCGGTTCCCCCAGATGATCAGGCCAAAAGCGTCCTGGTCCGGGAACCAGTGCCTCAACTTTGGCGTCGGGTCCAACAGCCGAAATTTCTTCCTGATACCGAGAGCCTTCCGCAAACATGCACAGCTCTAACATGGCGCGTGCGCCCGAGGCGAAATCGACAATAACGTACCCGTGGTCCAGAATATCCGGTGTTTCGCCTTCGTAGCTTTCGTCCAGATGGTTGACGGCTTGCCCCCCACTTGCGGTAACCTGCACTGGGTCGGATTGCAGGATCAAGCGCATGAGGTCGAAGAAATGACAGCACTTTTCAACAAAGGTGCCTCCGGTATTGCGATTAAACCGGTTCCAGTGGCCGACCTTTTCCAGAAATGGGAAACGATGCTCGCGGACAGACAGCATCTTCACGCCACCTGTTGCTTCCGCCTTGTCGATCAAAGCGGCAATTGGGGGCATGTATCGGTATTCCATCGCAACCCAGATTGGGCAGGGATAGCTACGCTCAACCTCTTCTAACCGGGCCGCATCCTGTGGGTCGGTGAACAACGGCTTTTCCACCAGCAGCGGCAGGGGTCGCGTTTCCGCGACTTCGCAGATCTGGTCCACGTGCAAGTGATTGGGGCTTGCTATGACAAGGCAATCCAAGTCCTCGACAGCCAGAAGCTCTTTGACCGAGCTCACCATCGTGGCGTCCGGCGCAATGGCTTTGGCGGCTTTTGCCATCACCGGATCCGGCTCAAAAATCGCTGCCACGCGTGTCCCTTCCAACAGGCCGATATTGTGCAAGTGTTCTTGCCCCATCATGCCGCATCCTATCAGCCCGTAGTTGATGGTCCGGGTCATGCGTGTTTCCTTTTACTTCAAACGTTGGACGTAGTTGGCCCGATCCGGGTCGAACCATGTTTTCGAGAATTCAACGGGTTCAGCGGTCTCTGACCAGCTGAAACGTTCGATATACCCTACTGTTTGGCCCGCTGGTTTGGTGAAACTTTCGGGCGTCCAATCGGGAAGCGATTGGACCGAGACCCTGTCTTCGGCCCGAATGATCCAAAATCCCAATTGGCGTTGGTAGTAGCGGTAAAGAGAGTCGGACAAGAGGGTCCGGTCGATCAAACCTGCTGATTCGTCCAGCCAGATTTCTTCGACAGCTATGATTGTGTCATTCAAATAGCGCATCCGGCGCACGCGTGATCCCCGGCTCGACTTACCGAATTGCGGCAGATCGGATGGTTTATCCAGGTGATCAACCGACAGGACATCGGCGCGTGGCAGGCCACCGCCTTCGGGCAGTTCAAGCCGGAACATCGCATAGACGCTGCTCTGCGTGCCCGTTTCGCGAATGTAGTTTCCCGAACCCTGGATGCGTTCCAGCATTCCCTTTTTTTCAAGCTCGGCGAGCGATTTTCGCAGTGTCCCGACCGAGACATTCAGATCAGCGGCCATCTCGCGTTCGGGCGGCAGGCGCTCTCCATCCATCAGCCGCCCTGCCGCGACATCGCGGATCAGCAGTTCCGCAATCTGGATGTAAACCGGAAGTGCGTTCGGATTTCGATTGGCAGAGGGCACAGTCAGTCGCTTCACTTGGTCGCGGGAAAAATTGATACACTATTGATCTACATCAAAGCGATTGCTACGCAAGAGAAAAAGCAAACGCTGCGCGGAGACCGACTCAGATGACTATCGTCCCCATCACATCCCCTGATCTGGACGCTGCTGAAGTATCATGGTTTGCGGCACTTTGCTCGGACGATTATCAATTTCTGGGTGTGCCGGACGGCGATCTTCGATCCAGTTGGGAGCATTGCTCGGGCATCGTGAAAGAGGCCGAAGCACAGGGATTCCGCAACATCCTGTGCCCGTCTTCGTATCAAGTTGGTCAGGACACCCTGAGTTTTGTCGCTGGCTGCGCACCGATCACCGACAGGATCAACATGCTGGCCGCCGTACGCTGCGGTGAGATGCAACCGATCATGCTGGCGCGCACCATCGCAACGCTGGATCACATGCTGAAGGGGCGGCTGACCGTCAACATCATCTCATCCGACTTCCCCGGTGAGAAAGCCGACAGTGCATTCCGTTATCAGCGATCGCGCGAAGTGGTCGAGATTTTGAAACAGGCCTGGACGCAGGATGAGATCAACCACGCCGGCGAAGTGTACAATTTCTCGGGTCTGACGACCGATCCTGCGAAACCCTATCAGACCGGCGGCCCGCTGTTGTATTTTGGTGGATATTCACCTTCGGCTTTGGACTTGTGCGGTGAACATTGCGACGTCTACCTGATGTGGCCTGAAACCAAGGACCAACTGGCCGAACGGATGAAAGCCGTGCACGCAGTTGCCGAGAATTACAATCGAACGCTGGATTACGGACTGCGCGTCCACATGATCGTCCGCGATACCGAGGCTGAGGCGCAGGAATATGCGGACTACATCGTCTCGAAACTGGATGACGAATACGGTCGTGCCATTCGCGAACGGGCGCTGGACGCGACGTCGCTGGGTGTTGCGCATCAGGCCAAGAACCGCGATTTGGCAGATGAATACGGCTATGTCGAACCCGGTCTCTGGACTGGTGTTGGCCGGGCGCGGTCTGGCTGCGGTGCCGCTCTGGTCGGATCGACTGATCAAGTTATGTCGAAGATCGAGGAATACCAGAAGATGGGCATCCGCGCTTTCATCTTCTCGGGCTACCCGCACATGGATGAGGCCAAGCATTTTGGTGCTCGGGTGCTGCCCAACTTGAAAACCTGCTCGCTGCCCGAAGCTTACGGGCGCGTGCCAGCAATGACCCCAGCGACCCCACTGGGCAACGGAGAACGCCGCTGATGCAACGTGTGAAACTATCTGACTCGCTTGAGATGAGCCGCCTTGTCTATGGCATGTGGCGGCTGGGCGATGACGCGGATACATCCACAGGCCATGTTGAGGCCAAGATTCAAGCCTGCTTGGATCAGGGCATCACCACCTTCGATCAGGCCGACATTTATGGTGGTTACGCAGCCGAAGCTGTTCTGGGCAATGCCTTGCGCGCCAACCCGAGCTTGCGCCAGAAGATGGAGATCGTCACCAAATGTGACATCATCGCCCCGGTCGGCCGTTACGCGGATGCGAAGGTGAAATACTACGACACGTCGCGTGCGCATATCGTGAAGTCGGTCGATACCTCGCTGACAGAAATGGCCATTGACCATATCGACCTGCTGTTGATCCACCGCCCTGATCCATTGATGGACCACCATGAAACTGGTGCCGCGCTGGACGAAGTTGTTGCCAGCGGAAAGGTCGGTGCTGTGGGTGTATCGAACTTCCGCCCCTGGGACTGGTCGTTGCTGCAATCGGCCATGAAGACCAAATTGGTCACCAACCAGATCGAGATCTCGCTGGGCGAGATCAGCCCCTTCACCAATGGCGATCTGGCGTTTCACCAGCAGCATGGGCACCCGATCATGGCGTGGTCTCCGCTGGGTGGCGGTCTGTTGATGGCCGGAAACCCTCCGGTCGGAATTGTGGCAGACGAGATCGCAGCCGAGTTCGGCGTGGATCGCGCCGCCGTAGCCGTGGCGTTCCTGCTGGCGCATCCTGCAAACATCCTGCCGGTGATGGGCACCAACAATCTGGATCGGATAAAGCGCGCCTCAGACGCGTTGAAGGTCAAACTGGATCGCGAAACCTGGTATCGCCTCTATGAGGCTGCGCTGGGACATGAGGTACCTTGATGAACGCAATCTCAAAGGACATGACCCATACTTTCGTTCCGCGTAAGGACGACACCCGCACCCTTCGTGACGCTTTTGGCCGCTTTGCGACCGGCGTCACCATCGTCACCTGCGACAGCGCAGATGGCCCGGTTTGCATCACCGCAAACAGCTTTTCGTCGCTGTCGCTGGACCCGCCGCTGATCATGTGGGCAGGCGACCGCAACTCACGCCGCTTCCCCTATTTCCACAAAGCCCGCCATTTCAGCGTCCATGTGCTGTCGGCGGAACAGGCCGAGCTGTGCTTTGGCTGTTCGAAAGACGCTTTTGCCCTGCGCGATATCGCCCATGAGCGCTGCGAAAACGGCACGCCGTTACTGTCGGATTGTCTGGCACGGTTTGAATGCGAGCAACATGCGTATCACGACGCGGGCGATCACGTTATTGTCGTAGGAAAAGTTCTACGGGCCAGCATGGCGGATGGAGACGCGCTGACCTTTTACGCCGGGAAACTCGGCCAATTCGCGCAGCACTAAGCGCGATCTGACGACCGTGGGCATACCCGCGGCTGAACAAGGGAGGATCCGCATGGGCGGACTGGCATCGGTGCTTGCGCCGATTGCATTCGTGAACGAAACCGTGCTGCGTCTGGGCCGCGCGGTTGGTGTCGTTGCGATTGCACTCATGGTAATCGCAATCCTGATTCAGGTGTTCTTCCGATACGTTCTGGGCAATGCTCTGCCCTGGCCAGATGAGGCCGCGCGGTTCTGCATGTTGTGGATGACCGGTCTGATGGCCCCCACGGCGTTTCGGCGCGGGGGTTTTGTGGCCATTGATATGCTAGAGCGCTTTTTACCGCGTTTTATTGGCCAAACGCTGAACTTGTTCCTGCTGGTAATCTCGCTCGCCGTGCTGTTGGTCGCCGTCAATATCGGCTGGTCCGAAGTGACTGGCTTTGGCGGTAGGTTCGCCACCGCCGCGCTGTACCTGCCCACATCTTTCGGGTTCGACGAATGGTACCGCATCCCGCGCAGCTGGATGATGGCTTCGCTGTTGGTGGGGATCATCTTGCTGATCTCGGTGAATATCGAGTTGATCCTGCGATCCTTCATCACTCTGCTGGGCGGAGGTCACCTGTTGCCCGAAATTCCTGATGCGGCAGTGGGGGCCGAATAAATGCTGATCTGGTTCCTGCCCACCTTTCTGGTTTTCCTGCTGATCGGCCTGCCGGTCTTTTTCGCATTGCTTGCCGCGCCGGGCATCCTGCTTTGGCTGAACGGCCAGACCAACGACATCACGCTGCTCTACCGCAATGTCTATAACGGTATGGACAGCTTTCCTTTGATGGCGATCCCCTTCTTCATGCTGGCCGGAGAGCTCATGAACCGAGGCGGCATCACCATCCGCCTCGTCGAGTTTTCACAGGCGCTTATGGGCCATCTGCGTGGCGGTCTGGCGCATGTGAACGTGCTGAGTTCGATCCTGTTCGCGGGCCTCTCGGGATCTGCGGTGGCCGATACGTCCGCTTTGGGGTCGATGCTGATCCCGGCGATGGAGAAACAGGGCTATACCCGCAAATTCGCCGCTGCGATCACAGCGGCCAGTTCTGTGATCGGACCGATCATTCCGCCTTCGGGTATCATGATCATCTACGCCTATGTGATGGGCGAAAGCGTGGCCGCCCTGTTCCTTGCGGGTATCGTGCCGGGCGTGATGGTGGGCGTCGGCCTGATGCTGATGATCAAACTGATGGCTGACAAATATGACTTCCCCGTTGCCAGCCGAAAATACACGTGGCCCGAGCGGCGTCAGGCCAGCCTTAAAGCCTTCTTCCCTCTGATGACCCCGGTCATCATTCTGGGCGGTATTCTGGGCGGCATCTTCACCCCGACCGAGGCTGCAGCCGTCGCCGTAGGCTATGCCTTTATCATCGGTTTCTTCGTTCTGCGCACTTTGACATGGAAAGAGGTGCCCGAGGTTCTCAGCAACGCAGGTATGACATCGGCCGTTGTGCTTCTGCTGGTCGGCGCGGCGATGGCGTTCAAGACGGTCGTCAGCCTCAGCCATGCGCCGGAGCAACTGGCCTCGCTGATCCTGAGCCTGTCGGAAAACCCACTGATCCTGCTGTTCCTTATCAACCTGCTGCTGTTCATCGTCGGCATGTTTCTGGATGCAGGCCCTGCGATCATCATCCTTGGTCCCATCCTTGGCCCGATCTTCACCAGCCTCGGTGTTGACCCGATCCACTTCGCCATCATCATGAGCGTCAACCTGACCGTCGGCCTCGCCACCCCGCCAATGGGGCTGGTCTTGTTTGTCGCTGCTGCTGTCTCGCGCGAACGGGTCGAAACCATCGCCAAAGCGATCCTGCCGTTCCTGGCGGTCGAAATCATCGTGATCTTCCTGATCACCTATATCCCCGCACTATCCATGACGATCCCGAGGATAACGGGATTTGCCAACTAACTGAGTTCCACAGGGAGGAAACGCATGCTCAGAAACTTCATCAAAACCGCAGCGGTGGCCACTTCGCTTGTGGCCGCGTCTGCCATCGCGGCAACAGCTGCCGACTACACGCTGCGCGCCACTGCCAATTCGAACGAAAACGACGAAGACTATGACGGCCTGATCGTCTTCAAGAACTATGTCGAGGCCGCCTCGAACGGCGCGATTGAAGTCGAATTGTTTATCGGCACACAACTGTGCTCGAACGGGGCCGAGTGCTTGCAGGGTGTGGCCGATGGCACCATCGACATCTACATCTCCACTTCTGGCGGTGCGTCGGGCATTTTCCCATACGTGCAGGTTCTGGATTTGCCCTATTTGATGGCTGACGACCGCATTGCCGAACATGTTCTGTCCGGTGACTTCACCCGTACCATGCGCAACATGGCGCTTGAGGACTCGGGCGGCGCGATCCGTCTGATGACCATTGGCAACACCGGAGGCTGGCGCAACTTCGCCAACACGCAGCGCCGCATCGCGGAGCCTGCGGATATGGAAGGTTTGAAAATTCGCACCGTGGTTGCTGACTTGCCGCAGGAATTGGTCAAAGCGCTGGGCGCATCGCCCACCCCGATCCCGTGGCCCGAACTGTTCACCAGCTTCCAGACCGGAGTGGTTGAAGGCTCAAAGAACGGCATCACCGACATCATGGGCATGAAATTCCCAGATGCGGGTCTGCAATATGTCACGCTGGACGGGCATGCTTACATGGGTGCGCTGTGGTGGATGAACAACGCCAAGTTCCAGGAAATGCCCGAGGACATGCGCCGCGTCGTGGTCGACGGGTTCTATGCGCTGCAACAGGCTACGTTTGCCTCGCCCAAGCGCAAGTCGATCCAAGCCTATGAGGATTTTGTCGCTGGTGGCGGCGATCTCTATGTGCTGACACCTGACCAGAAGGCTGCGTTCAAAGAGGCCGCAACGCCGGTTTATGACTGGTTCCAGTCCAATGTCGCGCGTGGAGACGAGATCTTTGTTGCGTTGACAGATGCGGTGGCGGCGGCTGAGGCCGATGTGAACGCGTCGCGTGATGCGGATCTGAACTAAGCTTCCGGGTCGGGCCCCTAAGGCCCGGCCCTTACCGAAACGGGTACATCCACCCTTTGTAATCATTGACCAAAACATGCGCTCTCTCGATCTGCTCCGGCGACATTTTCTTGATTACTTCCTCAAGGCTGATCGCTGCGTCGGGATCGCCGCCAATGGCGCTGAGCGTGTACCACATGTAAGCCCTGACCAGATCAGGCGCGGGCATCCCAAGACCCAGCTCATAATACCAGCCAACCCCCGACTGGGCCCCCGGATGCCCCTTCATCGAGGCGCGCAGATACCATTCGAATGCGCGCTCATAGTCCCGTTCGACGCCCAGGCCCAGCCCGTACATCACGCCGATCAATTCCTCGGCCTCGGCATTGCCCGAGCGGGCGGCGGGCAGCAGTTCTTTGCGCGCAGCCTCAAACTCGCCGGCCTCCATCAAATCGCGCGCCTGTTCCAGTTCGGCGAGCGCCGGGCTGGCAAGCAGACAAAGGGCAAGTACAAACTGGCGCATGGGGTTGCTTTCCTCTTGGCCGGGAGCGCGGTAGCACAGGATGTGCCGCGCCCTCTGACAGATGATGACTTCCTGCCTTTTGATATGGAACAGGCCGCCATCGGTCATCAACTGTTTTACGATCCGATCCTGTCAGGCAATCGGAATATATCCTGCGCCCATTGCCACCACCCGGACTTCGGTACCTCGGACGGGGTGTCGCTGGGCATCGGAGAAGGCGGACAGGGGTTGGGGCCAGAGCGCACACCCGGCATCGGTGCAGACAAGATTCGAAAACGCATTCCCCGAAATTCGCCGGGGCTTTGGAACCTAGGGGCAAAAGACATCCACACGGTGTTTCACGATGGCCGATTGAGCATCTCGGATGTCTACGGCAACGGGTTCAACTCACCCGCGCAGGAATGGTTACCGGAAGGCTTAAACTCACTACTCGCTGCGCAAGCGCTTTTTCCGCTGACCTCGCAATTCGAAATGGCAGGCAATGTGGCCGAAAACCAAGTCACCGGGGCTGTCCACGACCGGATCGACAAAGGGTGGCCGATCCTTGCCAAACGCGTAAGAACGGATCCCCATTACGGCCCGGCAATGGTCGCAGCGTTTGATGAGATTGAAACCACGGAAGACATCACAATCACCCAAGTTGCCAACGCTTTGGCCGCTTTCATGGCCATCGAGTGGAGGAGCACCGACAGCCCATTTGATCGCTATCTTGCTGGAAACACGAATGCGTTATCAACCGTTCAAAAAGACGGGATGGATCTGTTCTATGGTAAGGCAAACTGTTCCGCGTGCCACGCGGGAACGTTGATGTCCGATCAGGAATTCCATGCTTTGGCCATTCCTCCTTTTGGTCCGGGTCGAACCCGTCAATGGGATCCGTATGCGCGTGACGTTGGTCGTATGGGTGAAAGCAATCGGTTGGAAGATGCCTACAGGTTTCGCACCCCCATGTTGCGCAACGTTGCTTTGACGGCCCCTTACGGTCACAACGGGGCTTTCCCCGACCTTGAAAGCGTCATCCGCCATCATCTTAACCCTCAGGCGAGCTTTGATGCCTGGACGCCCGATATGGCCGGGTTGCCCGAGGTTCCCTGGTTGCACGACGCTGACTTTCTGGTTTGGGATGATCGACTGGAAATGGAACGCCAACGCAGCAAAACTGACATTGATCCGATTGAACTCTCGGAAGTGGAAATCCAGAATCTGGTCGCTTTTATGGACGCTTTGACAGGCTCCAGCGTGGATGCACCGATTTTTGGCTTGCCCAGTGGATTTGTTCCTTAGCTGTCCTTGTTTTCAGCAGGGTTGGACAAAGCCACGCCTTCAACCGTGACCCGGTGCATCAGGCGTCGAAAACCGTGATAGTCGTTGATTGCCTTGTGCCATGTGGCTCTGTTGTCCCACATTGTTATGTCGCCCGCGCGCCAGCGCACGCGGCATTGGAACTCGGGTTGTTTGCAGTGTTCGTACAGCATCGCAAGAATTGCATTAGACTCGTCTTTGCTGAGCCCTTCGATATGCGTTGTGAAGACAGGGTTCACAAAAAGACCACGACGCCCGCTGAGTGGATGTGTGATGACAATGGGATGGTGCGCATCTTGTGTTGCGGCGTCTGCGTTGCCCAATCGACCGCTCTTGGCGGCTTCGCTGTCTTGTATGGTGGCACCAAAGACGTGACGTGAAGAATGCACAGCAGTCAGCCCGTCTAGAAACTGACGCATTGGGGCCGAGAGCGCTTCATACGCGGCCGCCATAGACACAAACAGCGTGTCTCCGCCATAAGGCGGCATCTCAATCGCATGCAGGATCGATCCCATGGCTGGCGCTTCGTCATAGGAATGATCGGTGTGCCACCCTTCACCCACCGCTTCTTTCTGGTCTTTTTCTTTGAGAACGGTCGCAATCTCGGGATGGCCGTCAACCGGTTTGAAGAAACGGTTGACGTTGATCGCGCCAAAGCTGCGAGCAAAGTTCAGATGGTCTTCAGGGGTGGCAGTTTGACCCCTTAAGACGATAACGGAATACTTGGCAAAGGCTTGGTGGATATCAGGGAATTGCCCGTTGTCTCGAATATCGGCGCCGTCGATTTCGGCGCCTAAGCCGCCGGTGAGGGGTGTGATGTCCATCGGGGTGCTCCTGCTTTTTCAAGATCAGGATAAAGGACGATTGGGCTTTGGAGAAACGGAATTAGTGAGCACTGCGCCGCTGGGCATTCTGGACAGCAGACCTCGGACCATGGTCCTAATCCAGTGCGGATCTGGACGAATAGTAAAACGCTATGGCCTGAGTTCTGTTTTTCACGGCCAGCTTGTCATAGATATTGGACAGGTGAAATTTGACCGTATTCGTCGAAATCTGAAGCTCTTTTGAAAGGTCCCGATTTGACATGCCTTGGGCCAAGGCTTCAAGAATGGTGCGTTCTTTGCGGGACAGGCTTTGGATTGGGTCCTGCTGCATTTTCCGAACGTCGATGAATGGAAAGACCATTTTGCCAGCCGCCACATCGGCGCAGGTTTCAAGCAAGCCTTCGACCTCGCCGGATCGCGCCGCAAAACCGGCAGCCCCGGCTTGCATGGCCAGCCGCGGCGTTTCGCTGGTGACATCCCCATACACCACAAACCGGGGTGCATTGGCCTGTTCTCGGAGAACCTCGATCAGCTTTGCTGCTCCGAGCACCGGGAGGTTCCAGTCGACCACCCCGACCTGAACCGGAACTCGCATGACGGTTCCCAGGAACCCTTCGGCGGTGGCTGACGTCGCCACCAACGAGAATCGCGGGTCACGTTCAAAGATTTCAGACATGGCAGACAGAACCAGCGGATTGCCGTCTGCCAGCATGACATCAATAGGGGTACTTGGCGCGCCAATCATCTGTTTTTACCCAACTTTCGCAATTTCCTACCTAAACGGGTAGGTGAAAACTCAGTATACCTTGGTATTTTTACCAATTCGGGTGGGAAATTCCCCATCCTTTTGGCCATCCTAAAGCAGTAGTAAGTTACGTTGCGTCATCGCGCAAGGCGGCGTTTTCTGTCCGGCAACGAAACACGACGGGTCCAAGAGCCCGACCAACGCCGAGGATGACAGACAATGACGTTTCAGATTTTCCCTCCTCTTGAGATCCCCGAGACTCTGGCCGCTGGCCCGGGACCGGGCAACACCGACGCCCGTGTCCTGCGCGCCTTCAGCAGCGCAGGCGTGGCGGATCACATGCAGGGTGACGTTCTGCGGGGCATGATCGAGTGCAAACACATGCTGCGAAAGATCTGGGGCACGTCCAACACCTATACTTTCGCGGTCGCAGGCACCGGTTGGAGCGCTCTGGACGCTATGTTCTCTGCCGTCATGCCTGGCGACAAGGTTGTGGCGTTTGCCAACGGGACATTCTCGGGTATCGACGCTCTGACCCTGCGGATCAAGGCAGCTACACCTCAAGAACACGCGTCCAACCCGCTTGACCCGCAAGCCGCCAGTGTCACCGTGATCGAGGTTCCGCACGGTCAGCCGGTGACAGGTGAACTAGTTGACGCTGCTTTGTCTGAGCACCAGCCCAAATGGGCGTTCATGGCCCATTGGGAAACCGGATCCGGGCGTGTCAATGATCTGCGCGGCTTTTCGGATGCCTGTGAACGCAATGGTGTCATGGGTCTGATCGACGCGGTTTCGTCGTTGGGTGCGGATGACTTTTCGATTGATGATTACCCCGGGATCGCCGGGTGGGCGTCTTGCCCGCAAAAAGGTCTGTGCTGTCTGCCGCTGACCTACGCGCCGGTCAGCTTTACGGATGCTTATATCGAAAGCCTGAAGGTGTCAGGTGCATACTCCTATGTCCACAATCCGATCTTTGAAGCGCGCCATTGGGGCATTGTCGATGGGCAAGACGTAGAGAAAGGCACATACCACCGGACGCATTCGGGATACGCCGTTGCGGCGTTCCACGAAGCCCTGCGTCTGACCCTGCAAGAAAGCCTGGCAAAGCGGGCCATGGCCTACCGCACCCATGAGAAGGTTCTGCGCGATGCGGCGATCGAAATGGGCTGCGAAGTGACATCGGACATGCCCAGCCTTGTTGTTCTGAACCTGCCGCCGGAACTGGCGGGGCGTGAGATGGAGCTGGTCCAGAACTGCCGCGCACGGGGATTTGGCATCTGGCCGACTCTCAGCGCTCCGGTACAGGTACGGATCGGAATCCTCAATCAGTTGAACAGGGACTCGGTCAGCCGGATCGTACGTCTGTTCGCCGAAGCCCTGCGCGAGCTTGGCGGAGAGGTTGATCGAGATGCGATCGAGGCTTTGCTTGAAAGCCGCTACGGCACTTCAATCGCTGCTTAACCACACTGCATGAACGGGAGGATTGCAGATGGATATTCATGAATACCAAGCGAAAGAACTTCTTTCAAATTTCGGGGTGGACGTCCCTGCGGGCGCGCTTGCCTACAGCCCGGAACAGGCGGCCTATCGGGCGCGCGAGCTGGGCGGTGAAAAGTGGATCGTCAAAGCGCAGGTCCACGCCGGGGGGCGCGGCAAGGCCGGAGGGGTCAAGCTGTGCAACACTGAAAACGAGATCTATCAGGCCTGTGATGACCTGTTTGGTCGCAAGCTGGTCACACATCAAACGGGGCCGGAAGGCAAAGGGATCTACCGCGTTTACGTCGAAGCCGCCGTGCCGATTGATCGCGAAATTTATCTGGGCTTTGTTCTGGACCGATCCAGCCAGCGGGTGATGATTGTTGCCTCGTCAGAGGGTGGTATGGAGATCGAGGATATCTCGGCCGACCGTCCGGACAGCATCGTGCGATCCATTGTGGAACCGGCAGTTGGGCTTCAGGAATTCCAAGCGCGTGAAATTGCGTTCAAGCTTGGTCTTGAACCCAAGCTGATCCAGCAGATGGTGCGCACACTGCAGGGTTGCTATGCCGCGTTCAGCGACTTGGATGCCACCATGGTCGAGATCAACCCGCTGGTCATCACCGGCGACGACCGCGTTCTGGCGTTGGATGCAAAGATGAGCTTTGACGACAACGCTCTGTTCCGCCACCCGCAGATCGCCGAGCTGCGCGACAAAAGCCAGGAAGACCCGCGCGAAAGCCGTGCGGCGGACCGGGGGCTGTCTTACGTCGGTTTGGACGGAAACATCGGCTGCATCGTCAACGGTGCCGGTCTGGCAATGGCCACGATGGACACGATCAAGTTGGCCGGCGGTGAGCCCGCAAACTTCCTTGATATCGGTGGCGGGGCTTCGCCAGAACGGGTCGCCAAGGCGTTTCGGCTGGTTCTGTCGGACACCAATGTTCAGGCCATCCTCGTCAACATTTTCGCTGGCATCAACCGTTGCGATTGGGTGGCCGAGGGCGTCGTTCAGGCGTTGAAAGAATTGGATATCGACCTTCCGGTCGTGGTCCGGCTCGCTGGTACCAATGTCGAAGAGGGCCAGAAGATCCTTGCCAAGTCCGGCCTTCCGATCATTCGCGCCACAACACTGATGGAAGCGGCAGAACGCGCCGTGGGCGCATGGAAAAACGACCTTACCCAAGGCACCAAGATGAGGGCTGTGTAATGAGCATTCTTCTCGATCGCGGCTCGCGTGTCATCGTACAAGGCATCACCGGCCGGATGGCGCGGTTTCACACCAAAGACATGCTGAAATATGGCACGAATGTCGTAGGTGGCGTCGTTCCCGGCAAGGGAGGTGAAACCGTCGAAGGCGTTCCGGTTTTTGACACCGTCAAACAAGCCGTTGAGGCGACCGGCGCAGATGCCAGCCTTGTTTTCGTTCCCCCACCGTTTGCAGCGGATTCGATCATGGAAGCAGCGGATGCCGGTATCCGGTACTGCGTTTGCATCACCGACGGTATCCCGGCGCAAGACATGATCCGGGTGAAACGCTACATGTACCGCTATCCCAAGGACAAACGTATGGTTCTGACCGGTCCGAACTGCGCGGGCACCATTTCGCCGGGCAAAGCGTTGCTGGGGATCATGCCGGGTCACATCTACCTTCCGGGGCATGTCGGGATCATCGGTCGCTCTGGCACGCTGGGCTATGAGGCCGCAGCGCAGCTGAAAGAGCGCGGGATTGGTGTTTCAACCAGCGTCGGGATCGGGGGCGACCCCATCAACGGGTCATCCTTCAAGGACATCCTTCAACGGTTCGAAGAGGACGAAGACACCCATGTCATCGCCATGATTGGTGAGATTGGCGGCCCGCAGGAAGCCGAGGCGGCAGAGTATATTCGTGACCACATCACCAAACCGGTGATCGCCTATGTTGCGGGCCTGACTGCTCCGAAAGGGCGGACCATGGGCCATGCAGGTGCGATCATCTCGGCCTTTGGCGAAAGCGCCAGCGAGAAGGTCGAAATCCTGTCTGCCGCTGGAGTGACCGTGGCGGAAAACCCTGCCGTGATTGGTGAAACAATTGCGCGTGTGATGGAGGCTGCGTGATGGTCAAACCTTCGGTTCTTGTGACCCGTCGCTGGCCTGCTGCCGTCGAGGCGCAGTTGGCCGAGAACTATAACACCGTGCTGAACACCGGGGACAAACCTTTGTCCCCGTCCGAAATCCGGCAGGCGTTGAAATCCTATGACGCGGTCTTGCCTACGGTAACCGATACGCTCAGCGCCGAGGCGCTGGACGTATCTGGTGCGCAGACAAAAATCCTTGCCAATTATGGGGTCGGCTACAGCCACATTTGTGAGCCGTCTGCCCGCGAACTGGGTATGACCGTGACGAACACGCCTGATGTTCTGTCAGAATGCACCGCAGATATCGCCATGACCCTGCTGCTGATGGTGGCGCGTCGGGCGGGCGAGGGTGAACGCGAGCTGCGTTCCGGCAACTGGACCGGTTGGCGGCCCACGCATCTGGTGGGGACCAAAGTCAGCGGTAAGACGCTTGGCATCATCGGCTATGGGCGCATCGGTCAGGAGATGGCCCGCCGTGCGCATCACGGCTTTGGCATGGACGTGCTGGTCTATAACCGTAGCCCGGTGGACCCGGCTGTATTGGCGCGATGCAATGCCACTCAGGTCACGTCAATTGATGAGTTGTTGCCGCAATGCGATTTCGTCTCACTTCATTGCCCCGGCGGGGTTGCGAACCGCCACATGATCAATGCGCGCAGGTTGGACCTCATGAAACCTGACGCATTCCTGATCAACACGGCGCGTGGTGAAGTCGTCGACGAACGGGCGCTGGTCCAATCGCTTATGTTCGACATGATCGGCGGTGCAGCACTGGATGTGTTCGATGGTGAACCCCGTATCTGTGCAGATCTGCTGCAGTGCGACAACCTCGTGATGCTGCCGCATCTTGGCAGCGCCACCCGCGAGGCGCGCGAGGCAATGGGGTTCAGGGTTTTGGATAACCTAAGTGACTTCTTTGAAGGCCGAGAGCCGCGCGATCGGGTGATCTGACCCACCCAACGTACCAATCGAATTTGTCGATGCGGCCCTCAGGACCTCATCGACCCCTTTACACAGGAGATTTGACCCGTGAATGCGCCGCACCGTACAGACGGATTTTTCACCCAGTCCCTATCGGACCGTGACCCTGAGCTTTTCGGCTCGATCACGTCCGAGCTGGGCCGTCAGCGCGACGAGATCGAGCTGATCGCAT